>NZ_JAYRMI010000096.1:0-13085 GCF_041904905.1 Zoogloea sp.
GGCGCCGGTGGCGCCGTCGCCGCAGCCGGCCGCGGCAGCCCCGAGCCCGGCGTCGCCGCCGCTGGCTTCGCCCTCTAGCCAGCCTCAGCGCCCCGTCCGTGGCGTGGCCCGGGCCTATGCGATGGATGGCGCGACCTTCTACCAGAGCGGCCGCAAGTACCGGGTGCAGGGGCTGGATGCCCGCGATCCGGGGATGAGTTCGGAGCACGCCACCCAGCGCCTGCAGCGGGCGCTGGATGCGGGCAATCTGGTGGTGGAGCCGGTGGAGGTGGATGGTTCGGGCCACACCGTGGCAGTGGTGCGGGTGAATGGCCGCAACGTGGCCGACACCGTGAAGGGCACGCACTGACGCGTTGCGCGCCGGCCAGCCGGCCGGTACGCCAGATGAACAACGGGGCCTTGCGGCCCCGTTTGTTTTACATGGCGACGAGCGACTGGCGCCCCCACCAGTCGGCGCCGGGGGCGAGCACGACGGGCTCGCGCACCGCCGCGGCTTCGACGCACAGCATCCGCCGGAAGCCGTCGTCCGGCATGTCGGCGAGCCTGGCGCACTTGTCCACCCACGGGTTCCACACCACCACGTCGGGGAAGTTCTCGGCGTGGATGCCCATGGCGCGGTCGTCCTCGCGCACGAGGATCGTGGCCGGGGCCTTGTGATAGATGCGGTCGACCTCGTCGTCGACCATCACGCCCACGCCGGTCTCCTTCTTGAGCGCGCCGCCGTCGGCGCTGTCGGAGTAATCGAGCCCGCGCAGGCCCTCGATGCGCAGGGCTTCCACCTCGCGCACCTTGAGGTAGGTGTGCAGCGCGGCGGTGAAGCTGAAGGGGGCATCGCCGGTGTTGGCGATTTCCAGTTCCATGTCGAGCCGTCCGCCGCCGATGGAGATGCTCATCTCGGCGGCGAAGGCATGGGGCCACAGGGCGCGGGTGTCGGCGTCGTCGTCGAGGCGCAGGGTGACGACCACGTAATCCTTGCCGGCGCGCTGGTTGGTGACCTGCCAGCGGCGGTTGCGGGCAAAGCCGTGGGCCTTGAGCGGGCCGCGGCCGGCAAACTGCGGGAAGCACACCGGCACGCCGCCGCGGATGGCGGTGTGGCCGTCGAACACGGCCTTGGGGCTGAGGTAGAGGCGGTCTTCGCCGCCGGCGGGCGTCCACGACAGCACCTGGGCGCCGTGGAGGCTGACGAGGGCGACGGCGCCGTCGGGCGTCTGCAGCTTGAGGACGGGCTGGCCGTGGAGTTCGGCGGTTTCGATCTGGTCGGTCATGGTTCTGCGGGGCCCTGCCGGGGCCCGGGAGATGTTGCTGAGGGCGCGATGATAGCGCGGCCTAGCCGGGATGGCGGAAGCAGTCGGCGGTGTGGTCGTTCACCAGCCCGGCGGCCTGCATGAAGGCGTAGCAGATGGTGGTGCCGACGAAGCGGAAGCCGCGTTGCTTGAGGGCCTTGCTGAGGGTGTCGGAGAGCGCGGTGCGGGCGGGTACGTCGGCAATGGTGGCGGGCGAGTTGACGATGGGCCGGCCATCCACGAAGCGCCACAGCCATGCGTCGAAGCTGCCGAACTCGGCCTGGATGGCGAGGAAGGCGCGGGCGTTGTCGATGGTGGAGGAGACCTTGAGCCGGTTGCGGACGATGCCGGGGTCGGCCAGCAGGCGGGCCTGGTCGGCGTCGGTGAAGCGGGCGACGACGGCGGGGTCGAAGTTGGCGAAGGCCTTGCGATAGCCTTCGCGCTTCTTGAGAACGGTGAGCCACGACAACCCGGCCTGGGCGCCTTCGAGGGTGAGGAGTTCGAAGAGCGCCCGGTCGTCGTGCAGCAGCACGCCCCATTCGGTGTCGTGATAGGCCTGGTACAGGGGGTCGGCCCCGCACCAGGCGCATCGGACGAGGGGTGTGTCGGCAGCCATCAGCCTTGCAGGTTGAGGATGCCGTGCTTGATGGTGTTGTCCTCGGGGTCGTTGGACAGCACGAAGCCCAGGCTGGCGACGAACTTGAGCATCCGGTCGTTGTTGGACAGGAAGATGCCGGTCATGGCGTGCAGGCCGCGGTTGCGGGCGGTCTCGATGAGCACGCCCATCAGCCGGCGGGCAAGGCCGCGGTGCTGCCAGTCTTCGGCCACCACGATGGCGAACTCGCAGGTCTCGCCGTCGGGGTTCACCGCGTAACGGGCCACCCCGATCTCCATCTCGGCGCCTTCTTCTTCGATGGTGGCGACGAAGGCCATCTCCCGGTCGTAGTCGATCTGGGTGAGGCGGGCGACCATCGCCGGGGGCAGTTCGCGCATGGTGTTCATGAAGCGCAGGAACTTGGTCTCGGGCGACAGCTTGCGGACGAACTCGATCTCGAGTTCGGCGTCTTCGGGCTTGATCGGGCGGATGGTGATCTCGCCTTCGGGCATCGAGATGCGGGTGATGAGGTGGGACGGGTAGGGGTGGATCGCCATGTGGTCGTAGCGATCGGCGGTGGGGGCGATGTTGTCCACCACGATGCGGGCGTCCACCGCCACGGCGCCGTTCTCGTCGACGATCAGCGGGTTGATGTCCATCTCGCGGATCCAGGGCAGCTCGCAGACCATCTCGGAGATGCGCAGCAGCACGAACTCCAGCGACTCCATGTTGATCGGCGGCATGTTGCGGTATTCGCCGAGCAGGGTGGCCACGCGGGTGGACTTGATCAGATCCTGAACCAGATAGCTGTTGAGCGGCGGCAGGGCGACGGCACGGTCGGCCTGGATCTCGACGTGGGCGCCGCCTTCGCCGAAGGTGATGACCGGCCCGAAGATCGGGTCGCGGAAGGCGCCGACCATCAGCTCGCGGCCGTAGGGCTTGACCACCATCGGCTCGATGGCGACGCCGTTGATGATGGCGTCGGGGCGCTTGCGCTTCACGTCCTCGAGGATTTCCTGGTAGGCGGAGCGCACCGCGGCGAGGCCGTTGAGGTTGAGCCGCACGCCGCCGGTGTCGGCCTTGTGGGTGATGGACGGGGAGTCGATCTTCATGGCCACCGGCAGGCCGAGTTCTTCGGCGAGCACCATGGCTTCGGTGGCGGAGCGGGCGACGACGGTTTGCGCGATGGGGATGCGGAAGGCCGCCAGCAGGGCCTTGGATTCCATCTCGTTGAGGTTCTTGCGGCGCTCGGAGAGGGCGGTCTCGATGACCAGCCGGGCGCTTTCGACGGACGGCGGGTTGAGGTCGGACGACAGGGACGAGGGCGTCTGCACCAGCAGCTTCTGGTTGCGGTAGTAGGCGGAGATGTGGCCGAACAGTTCGACGGCGGGCTCCGGCGTGCGGAAGGTGGGAATGCCGGCGGCTTCGAAGAGGTGGCGGCCTTCGCGCACCTGCTCTTCGCCCATCCAGCAGGTGAACACGGGTTTGTCGGCGTTGCGTTCGACGTCGATGATCTGCTGGGCGACTTCGGTGGGCGAGCACATGGCCTGCGGGCAGAGCATGGTGAGCACGCCTTCGACGTGCTCGTCGGCCAGGACGATCTCGAGGCACTTGCGGTAACGCTCGGCGTCGGCGTCGCCGATGATGTCGATGGGGTTGGTGTGCGACCAGGTGGCCGGCAGGATCTCGTTGAGCTTGGCGACGGTGGCGTCGGACAGGGTGGCCAGCGGGATGCGCAGGTCGGCGGCGCGGTCGGCGGCCATCACGCCCGGCCCGCCGCCGTTGGTGATGATGGCGAGGCGGTTGCCGCGCGGACGGAAGTGGGAGAACAGCGCGTTGGCGGCGGCGAAGAGCTGGCCCAGGTTGTACAGGCGGATCACGCCGGCGCGGCGCAGGGCGGCGTCGAACACCGCGTCTTCGCCCACCATGGCGCCGGAGTGCAGCAGCGCGGCGTGGGAGCCGACCGGGTGGCGGCCGACCTTGATGAGCAACACCGGCTTGACCCGGGCGGCGGCGCGCAGGGCGCTCACGAAGCGGCGGGCGTCCTTGATGCCTTCAACGTAGAGGAAGATGCTCTCGGTGCGGGAATCCGACACCATGTATTCGAGGACTTCGCCGAAGTCGATGTCCACCGAGGTGCCCAGGGACACCACCGACGAGAAGCCGACGTTGTTGGGCCGGGCCCAGTCGAGGATCGCGGAACAGAGGGCGCCGGACTGGGAGATGAGGCCGATGGAGCCCTTGGTGGCGCCGCCGTGGGCGAAGCTGGCGTTGAGGCCCAGTTCGGGGCGCAGCACGCCCAGGCAGTTGGGGCCGAGCAGGCGGATGCGGTGACGGCGGGCGTTCTCGATGGTGTTCTTCTCGAGCATCTTGCCGCGGGGGCCGGCGTCGGAGAAGCCGGACGGGATCACGACCACCGACTTGGTGCCGGCGCGACCACAGGCGTCGACGATGGCCGGCACGCGGTCGGCCTTGGTGGTGATGATCGCGAGGTCGAGCCGCTGGGGGATGTCCTCGACCGTCTTGTAGCAGGGCACGCCCAGGACTTCTTCGTACTTGGGATTGACGGCGAACAACTTGCCCTTGAAACCCGCCTCCAGCATGTTGCGGACAACCACGTTGCCGAGGGAGTTTTCCCGCTCGGTGGCGCCGATGACGGCCACGGATCGGGGTTCGAAGAGGGGGGTGAGGTAGTGTCGTTCGTTCATGATGGATGCTCGGTTAGTGCAATTCGATCGGTCTGAGGGGGCGACCATGACCCTTGCCGTAGCCGCAACTATTCTTATCGTCAGTTATTGCCGCGATTTTAACCCGCAAGAATGCGGCCGGACATTGGTAAAAGTGCCGATGTATTGCGATGCACAAGCTGACTTGTGACTTATATCAACGCTTTTGAATTCAGACTGTTGCGCGGCAGCAACGGTTTGGGGGCGGCGCAACGCCGACCGGCCGGCGCCTAGTGGCTGAGGGTGAAGTAGAAGCTGGCGCCCTGGTCGGGGGTGGACTGGGCCCAGACGCGCCCTTCGTGGCGCTGGATGACGCGCTGGACGGTGGCGAGGCCGATGCCGGTGCCGGCGAACTCGCTGATGCCGTGCAGGCGGTGGAAGGGGAGGAAGAGCTTGGAGGCGAAGGTCATGTCGAAGCCCGCGCCGTTGTCGGATACACAGTAGACGATCTGCCGGTCGCGCATCTCGGCGTGGAAGCGGATCTGGGCCACTTCGCGGCGGCTGGTGAACTTCCAGGCGTTGCGCAGGAGGTTCTCCAGGGCCACCCGGATCAGCGCCCGGTCGGCGGCGGCCACCAGGTTGGGTTCGACGTGGATCTCGATGGCGCGGGTGGGGTCTTCCTGGCGCAGCTCGGAGAGGATCTGCTCGACGATCTGGCTCAGGTTGACCTGCTCGCGCTTCATCGCCTGGCGAGTGAGGCGGGCCAGATCGATCAGGTCGTCGATCAGGCGGGCCATCTTCTGGGTGGCGATGCGGATGCGGTGGAGGTATTCGCGGCCGGTTTCGTCCAGGCGCGGGGCGTAGTCCTCGGCGACGATCTGGGCGAAGCCGTCGATGGCCCTGAGTGGCGCCCGCAAGTCGTGGGAGACCGAGTACGAGAAGGCTTCGAGTTCCCGGTTGGAGGCTTCCAGTTCGGCGGTGCGCACCCGCACGCGGGCTTCGAGTTCGCGGTTGAGGTCGCGCTGGGATTGCTCGGCTTCCTTGCGGGCGGTGATGTCGTCGAGGGTGCCGGAGCTGCCTACCACGTGATCGTAGGTGTCGCGCAGGGGGCGGATGGTGGCCTCGACCCAGCGCGGGCCGTCGGAGTGGGTGCGCAGGCGGAACTCGAACTGGGCGATGTCCTCGTAGCCTTCGCGGATGCTGCGCAGGTGCTGTTCGACCAGCCCGCGGTCGTCGTCGGCGACGAAGTCGAGCAGGCTCTGGCCGATGGAGAGCCGGCCGTCGAAGCCGGTGGTGTGACGCCAGGCGCGGTTGAGGAAGGTTACCCGGCCTTCGCTGTCGGTCTGGAAGAGGATCTCGTTGACCGACTCGACCACGTCCCGGTACATCGCCCGGCTTTCCCGCAGCACCTGCTCGGCGGACAGCCAGCGGGCCACGTCGCGCAGCACGAAGAGCACCGCCGGGTGGCCGTCGAAGCGCATCCGCACGCCGGTGGCTTCGGCGTTGATGCTCTCGCCGTCGAGGCGCTGGTAGCGCAGCGGCAGTGGGGCGAGGCCGGTCTGCTCGGGGTTGGCGGCAAATTGCTGGAGGCGGGCGGCTTCCATCGCCCGGTCGTCGGGGTGGACCAGGGACAGCATCTCGACGCCTTCGAGCACGCGGGTGGCGTCGGCGCCGAACATCCGGCGGCTGGCGGCGTTGGAGAGGTGGATGCGCCCGTCGATGCAGACCAGGGTGGCCTCGGGCGAGAGTTCGAACAGCTGGCGGTAGCGCTCCTCGCCGGCGCGGCGGGTGTCGAGGGTGTCGCGCACCGAGGAGATGTCCTCGACCACCACCGCGAAGGAGGGCGGGATGTCGTCCCGGGCGGGGATCAGCCGGGCCGACTCGCGGCACCACAGCATGGTGTCGTTGGCGCAGTGGTAGCGCACGTCGCGGCTGTAGCGGTCGATCTCGCCGGCCAGGCAGCGGGCCCGCAGGGCCTTGCCGGCGGCGGCGTCTTCGGTGCTCATCACGCAGTCGATGGGGGCGCCGACCAGGGCGTCGGCGGGCTGGCCGACGAAGGCGGCGAGGGCGGGGTTCGCCTGCAGCCAGCGGTCGTCCACCGAGATCCGCCCGAAGTTGGCCGGCGCCTGCTCGAAGAGGGCGCGGAACAGGGCCTCGTCCCGCTCCAGCTGTTCCTGGGCGACGACCCGCTCGGTGATGTTGCGGGTGGTGCCGCAATAGCCGGCGAAGACGCCCCGGTTGTCGAACACCGGAATCCCCGATTCGCTGAGCCAGACCGCCCGGCCGTTGCGGTCGCGGCGGCAGAACACCAGGTTGGAGAAGGGCTCGATCTGCTTGAGCTGGGCGATGTGCTCGGCCCACGGGGCTTCGTCCGGGGATTCGCCGGGCAGCTCCCAGCGCCGGTTGCCGATGGCGTCTTCGGCGGCCAGGTCGGCCAGGTGGCCGGAGCTGGCGGTGATGGCGGTGTAGCGCAGGTTGGCGTCCTGCTCCCAGTAGCCGTCGGTGCTGTAGGCGATGAGGGCGTGGATGCGCTCTTCGTTGCGTTCGAGGTTGGCCGACAGGCGGGCCCGGTCGGTGACCTCGCGGCCGATGCCGCGGTAGCCCTGGAACTGCCCGGCGGCGTCGAAGATCGGCCGGCCGCGCATCTCGAGGTAGCGCACCTCGCCGGTGGCGCTGCGGCGGGTGAGGGTGACGGCGATCGGGCTGTGCCGGAGCAGGCTCTCCTGGTGGGCGATGGCGAAGTCGGGCGGCAGCTCGGGGACGATCACGTCGTCCCAGCTGCGGCCCAGGGTGTCGGGGGGGATGATGCTCGGCGGCGGCGGTGCGTCGGGCACCGGCACGAAGCACATCGCGGCGTCGGTCTCCCACGGCCAGTCGGCGGAGATCTCGACGAAATCCCGCCAGGGGGTGAGCGGCGCGCCCGGAGGCGCCGGCCGTGCCGGCATCGCCGACAAGGGGGCCGCGCCGGATACCGACAGCGGCGCCTGGGTGGGGGCCGGTGCCTGGGGCGGCGGCGGGTTGGCGCGGGGGCGGGCGATCCGGCCGAGCAGCAGGCCCGCCGCCAGACCGCCTCCGGCCACCAGCAGATAGGGCAGGGAGGTCTGGATTCCCGGGTCGCCGGCTTCGCCCGTCGCCGCCAGCGCGAGGGGCGCGCCGAAGCCTCCGCCACAGAGCAGAACGGAAAAAGCTGCCAGACGGCGCAGCGAGGCGGCGGAACGGGAGAGCATCAATACATATTATCTATGGCGCGAATGCATTTCTTGTACCCAAACTGCCCGGGATCATGCGGCCTTACACGGTGCGGATGAAATTTTCCCGGTGGCGCTGAAGCAAGGATAGGCGGCCCCCGCCGGTTTCAGAAATATTTTGATTTTGTGTTTGACTGATAGGAAGGGACTATGTATTATTCGCGCCTCTCGGGGTGTAGCGCAGTCCGGTAGCGCGCTTGCTTTGGGAGCAAGATGTCGGGAGTTCGAATCTCTCCACCCCGACCAAAGCTTGACCCCGGTGCCCGCGGCAATCTGCCCGTAGCTCAACTGGATAGAGCACCGGCCTTCTAAGCCGGGGGTTACAGGTTCGATTCCTGTCGGGCAGGCTCAAAAATTTGGTTTCAGGTTGGCGACGCAAGTCGATGACCTTCAGTGGCGGCATTAGCTCAGTTGGTAGAGCACTGGATTGTGATTCCAGGTGTCACCGGTTCGATCCCGGTATGTCGCCCCAAAGTTTCAACGAAAACCCTCTGAGAAATCAGGGGGTTTTTCGTTTGTGGCGTTCCATCTCTCTTCGTGCGGCCTTCCTTGGTTACGCTGTCTCGGGTGACAGCAGGGTGACAAGGTTTGCCCCTGTCACATGGGGCGCAGCGTCAAACCTCCGCCAGCGTCTCGTCACACATGGCGACTTCGTACATGGCGTCCGCCCGGGCGTACAGTTCCCTCGTCAGTTCGGGCAACACCTCGTCACCGCCCAAGATTCGGTCGCTGTTGCGCTCCCATGCTTCGATCGCTTCGTCCAGTTCATCCTGCGTGGCGAGGTTGGCGAACCGGTGCATGGCGCGGATGCACGCCCGCTGTGCCTCGTCCCACAGTACCCCGTTGATTTCCATATAGCTGGTGAAGTGCTCCGCGCTCATGCCTCGTACGAGGTTTCCAAGGACTTCGGCTTCGTGCTGCGTGGCGGTAAGATTGGTGCAGGTCATGTCGGCTTCCTCAATAAGTCGGTGTGATCCAGGCGGGCCGGTAGTTGGCGCTATCGGCTTCGCCGCTTCTGCCTCGTGTCAGGCATGCACGCATTATACCACCGCGTTGCGTTGTGATTCACAAAAAATCATTTAAATTCAATTAGTTGCAGGCTAACGTGTTAGCTCGTTAGGTAAGTCCTGCGCGCAGGAGAGGGGGCAGTCAGGTACGAGGGCGCGCCCTGAGCGCGTGGATCAGGCCGGCACGAGGGCTCCGTGTCGTGGGCCGCGTTCCGTCCGTGCCGGTGCGGGTAGCCCCCGGGGGTGGGACCAACAGGGGTACCCCCCTGGCCCCCTACTAGGTGGTTCGCGCGCATTTTGGGCCGATTTTGAGGTTTGTTAACTTGCTGGTCTGTCCAGGCCCGGCAAGCATTCATTTATGCCGTTGACTTGATTGCGCCGCTCTCGGTAGCCTGTGCCTATCCTACGTGGAGGGCATATGGCGCAGCACGGTGCTTACAAAGAGGTCATAGTCGAAACTTACCGTGAAGGCGGCGGCATCACGGGTATTCACGTTCGCCCGGCAGCAGGGCAACCGTTCCCACAGTCCCTTCGTGTCGAGTGCTCGAAGCGGCTCATCACCGATTACCCCGTGGGGACTCGCTTCAAGATTCTGGCGAAGCTCACAGACCGACAGGGCGAGGGAGAATTTCTGTACTCCTCGTACAAGTGGAAGTTCGAGGTGGTGCGGTGATCCGTCCCACGCCTAAACCCCGAAGGAAGCCAATCGGGCTGACGGTCGCTTACAGCACTCCCCCGTGTCCGCGCTGCGGCGAGATTCTCGAGCCATCGGTTCGTGCGTTGGTTCGCCATTACAAGGTCGTGCATGGCGTCTTTCCATCTACGGCAGAAACCCTTCGTTTTCGAGTCTATCGGCCCAAGGATTTTGTTGCGCATCATTACACGACTGGGATCAAACGCCACTGGCTTGAGGTCCAGGGTGGCGCGCCCGGGATGGGGCGCAAAAGATAGGCCGGGTTTCCCCGGCCTCGTTCATCAAATCTTCGTCTTGCCCAGGTCAGCCCGCAGGCGGGCCACGATCTCGGCGGCTGTCTTGCACTGCCCACGGACAAGGAAGTTGGCTTGAGCCAGTTCGTCCCTCGTGCTCGGCGCTGCGCGGATACCATCCCGGATCGCGTTAGCCATGTGCACCCACTGGTTGCACTCGTCCTCAACGCGGGCCAACAGTTCGCCGTCCTTGTTCTTCGCCGCGGCCATCTTCGCAGCTGGCACGATGCGCCAGCCCAGTTGGTATGCGATACCACCCAGGATCGCCGTTAGGCCGGTCTTGGTGGCCTTGAACGAGTACGGTGTGTCCTCACCGTCAAGTTCGGCCAGGGTTGCGGCAGACGCCCCGGCGTGGTCACGCATCAGGGCTTTCATGTGGTCCTCGAACGAGTCGAGGTAATAGGCGTAACTCGGGCCCTCGGGGGCGGTCAGTTCTTGGGCGCGGGTCGTGGTCCAGTCGGCCAGCCCATGGGCGAACCATTCGGAGGGCTTGGCGTTGATGCCGGGGGCGGTGGTGCGTTCGTTCGTGTTGTTGGTCATGGTCATTCCTTTCGTGGTCAGTTCGTTTCGTCCAGCACCCAGAAGCGGCGGCCAAAGTCCGGGTTATCCTTGCCCCAAGTGCGGGGGGCTTGCTTGTATCCCAGCTGGCGCAGCGCGGCGCCCAGCATGCGCAGGTGGGTGTGATCGCGGTACTTGCCTTGGAGGTGCGGCAGCAGCACGAGGGCGCTGATCTTTCGGCGCTGACTCTCGGGCCAGCTCGCCAAGACTGCGCGGATCTGATCCACCAGGGCGGGCGGTGCGGGGCGCTTGGCAGGCTTGGCGTTAACTTGCTGCTGGCGGTTCGCGGGGTTGGCTTTCATCGCCAGCAGGCGCGCCATGAAGGTGCTCGCACGGGTCGGGGTTTGGTTCATAGGTGTCGAGTCCATGTAGGTCGTGGGTTCGGTGGCCTTCCGGGGCGTTTGTGAGGCACGAAGTAGGGTGTCGGGTCCAAATTTGCGCGTCTTGCGCGGGTTTCTTATCTGTTTCACCATTTGCCCTCAAAGAAAAACATAGAGAGAAAATACCGAAGCGGCCCCAGAACCCGCGCAAGACGCGCACCGCCTTCCTACATGCCCTCACCTCGCAAGCTCAGGCCAGCGTAGAAGCGGGCGCCGTTGCTCTTCGTCTCGCCGTGCCCTCGTTCATTCAGCTTGCGGGAGAAGCTCGCCTTCGCGCCTGCGCGGGTGCCGTTGCTCTCGTTCCAGGCGCGCCACGCCGCGTACAGTTTTGCTTGCTCCACTCGTGCATCCGGGCCGCGCAGGGTCTTGTCCTCGAGGAACTCGCCCAGCAGGTCCGATTCCTTGCGGTAGCCCGCGGACTCGGTGCGCACCGTCGCGGAAGGCTTCAGGCCGATGCGTTGCCACTCCAGGCAGCCCGCCACCATCCATGCAAGGATGCCGTCGCGCTCCTCCAGCAGTTTCGATTCCAGCCACGGATCACGCTCGTGCTCGGCAAACTGGCGGCGGAAGGGAATCAGGTGCAGGCGGCGCCAGATGCCGTCGTCTTCACCGGTCACGATGGGGCGGTGATTCGTCCGAAGCCAGGGTTTGGCGGTCGGCTGGAAGTCGAAGAACTCCTTGTGCAGGAAGCGCGCGCTCAGGGTTTCACGGCCCGCCAGCATCTTCACGACTTGCTCGTCCAGGCGATCGCCTTGCCCCGTCTCGTTGATTCCCAGGTAGCGAGCACCGCACAGGCGGGCGATGTCGTTACGCGGGCCTGCGTCACCCGCTTGGCGGATCGTCAGCAGCGAGGGCGGCGCGGCCATCGCGTAGCCGCCCATGATCGCGGTCACCACGTTGGAGAACACGCTTTTGCCGTTCGCACCGTGGCCGAAGCAGATGGCGAGCACCTCTTCGGTGGTCGTGCCGGTCAGCATGTATCCCAGCAGGCGCAGCAGATAACGCACCGTCTCGGTGTCATCCTCGAACACGTCACTCAGGAACTTCAGCCAGCGCGGGCATTTCGCATCCGGATGATATTCGGCGTTGCATTGCCGGGTGATCAGCATCGCGGGGTCAGGCGCAAGCAGGGTGCCGGTTTTCAGGTCTATCACCCCATTGCGCACGCCCAGCAGCCAGGGGTCAGCGTCGAGTTCGGCCATGTGGCCCACCGTCATCTCGTCTTCGGACTTGGCAAGCTCGATCATGGCTTCCAGGCGCTTGATACCCTGCAGCCCCATCGCCCAGGCCAAGGCCTTACGGTGGCGCTCCGGGTCCGCCTTGAATTGCGCGCTCACATGGTCAAGGATCTTGTCCGCAACCCATTTGGCGGCTTTCACCTCTTCGCCCTTGCTGCACCATTCCCACACGCTGCCGTTCCACTCAAGCCAGCGGCCGGCGGGTGCCACATGCTGCAGTTTGCCGCGCTTGGCCTTGGCGAACAGTCGGCCTGCGCGGATGTCGCCAAGGGCGCCCCCTTCGTCGTTGCTGGCGGTGCCGGCTTCCATCTGCCCCGCGGTGCCGTGCGGCGTAGGCTTCCAGCCCGCACGCTTGGCGAGGTCGAACACGGTGCCCAAGCCGGCGGGGTTGCTCACCGCGCCCGCGCTCTCGCGCTCCATCAGGCTGGTAAAGGTGCGCTCGTACTCTTCCGGGTTGAACTTCGAGCATGGGGCGTTCATGCTGCACCGCCTTTCTCGAGGGTTCCCGCACTCCACCGGCGGCCCAGATCACGGGCAGCTTCGCCGAACTCATGGGCCAAGGCGCCCAGCACCTTGAACCACGTGGCGCGGTCGCAGCTGGGGTCAATGTGGGCGAGGGCCGCTTCCACCTCTTCCAGAGTGTGCTGGCGGGCCTGCGGCGCGGCCTCGATGATGCTGCCCGCGCCCTGAGCCTTCACCCATGCAGGCGCCGTGCCGGCGATGCCTTCCGCCCCTCCCTGCTCCTCGTGCGGCTTACCCTCGCCCAAGCGCGCCAGGGCGGCGCGTACGGCAGCATCAAAGGCTTCCAGGGACACGGGCTTACCCTTGTGTCACCGACCGGCACATAGGAGCCACTTGATGATCGGCACAATGGAGCCAGGGCGTGACCGGCACATTGGAGCCACCCCGTGATCGGCGTAATGGAGCCAGTCTCACTCTGACGGACGTCTCGACCTTTCGCGGCCCACCGCTACCCTGCCGGGTTTGGCAGGAGGAAGCCGGTGGCCCGCAGGAGCATCGAGATGCACGAGTACCGCCAGGCCCTGATGCGTTTGCGTCAGGGCGATTCGGAGCGCGAGATCGCCCGCTCCGGTTTGATGGGCCGCGCCAAGGCGGCCCGCTT
>NZ_JAYRMI010000010.1:0-83218 GCF_041904905.1 Zoogloea sp.
GCGTTTTCGTGGGGGGGGGGGGGGCGCGCGGTGCTGGCCCGGGGCGGGGGGGGCCCCCCCCGCGCCCGCCCCCCCCCCCCCCCCCCGCGCCCGCGCCGGATTGCCGATGCCGTCGCGGCGCAGCCCTACGCGTCCGCAATCGCCGCGCCGTTCGCCACCACCAGCGCGAACACGTCCGACAAGCCCGCCAGATTGGCCCGCTGCACCTCCGCCGCGGGCACCGTGCCGCCGTCCGGCGCCGGCAGCGCGCGGGTGGCGGTGGCTGCCGCCGGCACGCACACCGGCCAGCCCAGGTTCACCGCCCCGCGGGCGGTGGAGTTGACGCAGTTGTGGGTCATGAAACCGCAGATCACCAACTGGCGCACCTTGCCCAACGCCTTCAGGCGCGCCTCCAGCTCGGTGCCGACAAAGCCGTTGGCGAGGCGCTTCACCACCACCGCCTCGCCCTCCACCGGAGCCACCCGGACGGCGATGGCACCGATCTCGGCGCGGATGTCGAACAGCGAACCGGGCCCGCTGTCGTGCTGAATGTGGATCACCGGCGCGCCCACCGTCCGCGCCCGGGCCAGCAGCGCCGCGCATTCGTCCAGCGCGGCCTCCACCCCGTCGAGGCGGAGCGGCCCGTCCAGATAGGTGTTCTGCGCATCCACGACGATCAGCACGGATTCGGACAGGGGCGCCGGGGTGGCGGGCTTGCCGGCCAGCTGGCGGATGGTGAAGGGGGCGGTCATCGTCGATCTCCTCGGGTGGGTTGGGATGGCTGCAGCTTAGGGCCCGCGCAGGCTGGCGTAAATGCATATACATGCAGCACAATGCTGCAAAATTGCATGCCCTCATCCCCGGAGCCCCCACCATGAACTGGGACGACCTGCGCGTTCTCGTCGAGATCGGCCGGGCCGGCAGCATCGCCGGCGCCGCCCGCCGCCTGAAGCTGGATCAGACCACCGTGGCCCGCCGCCTGCGGGCGCTGGAAGACCGCCTCGGCGTGCGCGTGTTCGGCCGCGGCGCGTCGGGGCGCTGGCAGCCCACCGCGGTGGGGCTGCGGGTGCTGGAGCGCGCCGCCCGCGTCGAGGAGGACGTGGCGGGCCTGCTGCGGGTGGCCGACGCCGCCCACCCCGAGATCGCCGGCAGCGTGCGCATCACCTCCGTCGGCTCGATCCTCGCCCACTGGATCACCCCGCGCCTGCCGGCCCTGCTCGACCGCCACCCCGGGCTCGCCGTCGAGCTGGTGGCCAGCAACGACAACCTCAGCGTCTCCCGCCGGGAGGCCGACATCGCCATCCGCCTGGCCCGCCCCGAGCACGGCGACTTCCTGATCCGCAAGCTGGCCGACGTGGGCTTCGCGGTATACGCCCCCGCCGCCGGCACGCCGCCCGACGCCTGGGTGTGCTACGACGACGACCTGGCCCACACCCCCGAGATGCGCTGGCTCGCCCCCCACCTGGCCACCGGCCGGGTGCGCCTGCGCAGCAACGAGGTGGACTGCCTCGTCCGCGCGGTCGCCGCCGGCATCGGCCAGGCCGTGCTGCCCTGCTTCATCGCCGACCCCAACCCCGCCCTGCAGCGCCAGCGCGCCCCCGCGCCGGCAGTGACGCGGGAGCTGTGGCTGCTCATCCACCCCGACGCCCGGCAGCAGCCGCGCGTGGTGGCCGTGGCGGATTGGCTGGCCGCGCAGTTTGCCGACAACCGGGGCGCCTTCCTCGGCCAGCCGTAGGCCCAGCGCCACGGCGGCGGGCCGCGGCATATTGCCGCACATAAGCAGAATCTAATATTCAAAGGCTATGCTGGCAGTGAGGCGGGCAATCCCCCCCACACGCCCACCGCCGGCCGCATCCCCAAGCCCGCCCGCCCCAAGCCGGGGTTGGCCCTTGAGGAGATCGCGATGACATCCCGCACCCTTCTGGCTGTCGCCGGCGCCGCCCTGTGCCTGCTGTCCGGCGCCGCCGCCGCTGCCGGGGAGACAACCTACGGCAGCCAGCTCATGACGCCCCAGGAGCGGATCGAGCACCGCAACGCCCTGCGCAGCCGGCAGACCGACGCGGCGCGCGAGGCCTACCGCAGCCAGCAGCACGAGCGGATGCAAGCCCGCGCCCAGGAACAGGGCGCCCGGTTGCCCGAAACGCCGCCCGCCCGTGGCGCCGGCGCCAACCGCCGGGCTGCCGGCATGGGCCCCCGCGGCGCCCGCTGAAGGCTCGCCCCCGCCCCATCCACGCCGGAGAAATCGCAATGAAACAGACCCTTCGCAAGATTGCCGTCGCCGCCCTCGGCGCGGGCCTCCTGGCCGCCTGCGGCGGCGGGGGCGACGGAACCCCCCAGGGCGGGCCGCCCTTCACGGTGAGCGCCGACGGCAGTTCGGCCTTTGCCGCCGCGGCGCTGGGCAGCACGCTGGCCGCCCTGCCGGTCGAAGCCCTCAGCGCGGCCGAGGCGGCGTCCCTCGCCTACATGCGCGAGGAGGAGAAGCTGGCCTACGACGTCTATTCGCGTCTCGACGCGATGTGGGGCCGGCAGCTGCCGATCTTTGCCAACATTGCCCAAAGCGAGGCCACCCACACCGAGGCGGTGCGGCAGCTACTGGTGCGCTACACCCTGACCGATCCGGCCGCCAACCTCAGCGCGGGGCTGTTCACCGTGCCCGTGCTGCAGCAGCTCTACCACGACCTCGTCGCCCAGGGCGCCACGTCGCTCATCGCCGCGCTGCAGGTGGGCGCCACCATCGAGGAGATCGACATCGTCGACCTGGAGACGGCGCTCCCCACCATCGACAACCAGGACATCCGGCTGGTGTACGGCAACCTGCTGAAGGGCTCGCGCAACCACCTGCGTGCCTTCGTGCAGGCCCTCGCCCAGCAGGGCGTGACCTACACCCCGGCCTATCTCACCACCGACACCTACAGCGCCATCGTCACCACCGCCTTCGAACGCTGAAGCCCTCGCCCACCTGTAGGTCGGGGTTAGCGCAGCGTAACCCGACATGCATTTCCACGACTGACGTGACGTGATTCGATCACCGGATGTCGGGTTACGCTCTGCGGGCTAACCCGACCTACAGATCCGGAAAGGTCACCCGCCGGTGAGCTGCGCGTAGAGCAAGGGCAGCCGTGCCGGCAGCTCGGCCGGGTTGCGCAGGATGGTGTAGCCCGCCGGCCCGAAGAGGTGGGGCAGGTAGCCCTGGCCTTCCTTGTCGATGGTCACGCAGAAGGGGCGCACGCCCTCCTGGCGGGCGGCGTTGAGGCTCATCCGGGTGTCTTCGATGCCGTAGCGGCCCTCGTAGTGATCCACGTCGTTGGGCTTGCCGTCGGAGAGGATCAGCAGCAGGCGCAGGGCTTCGGGGCGCTTGGCGAGGAGCTGGGTGGCGTAGCGGATCGCCGCGCCGATGCGGGTGTAGAAGCCCGGCTTGAGGGCGCCGATGCGGCCGCGGATGCGGTCGTCGGCGGGTTCGTCGAAATCCTTGATGCGGTGAAAGCGGATGTGATCCCGCTTGCGCGACGAGAACCCGTACAACCCGAACGGGTCGCCGGTGGCGCCCAGCGCCTCGGAGAACAGCCACAGGCTGTCGCGGATCACGTCGATCACCCGCTGCTCGTCGCTCACCCAGGTGTCGGTCGAGAGCGACAGATCGGCCAGCACCAGGCAGCACAGGTCGCGCTCGCGGCGCTCGCACGACAGGTAGCCGCCGGTGTCGCCGGTGACGTGGCCGGTTTTCCGGTCGGCAAAGGCGCGCACCACGGCGTCCAGATCAAGCTCGGGGCCGTCGGGCTGGTTCTTGAGCCAGCGCCGGGCCGGGGTGAGGGCCTCGAACTGGTGGCGCAGGCGCCGCGCCGGGCGCAGCAGGTGCGAGGGCAGCGCGCAGGGCTGGGCGTCCCGCGGGTCGAGCACGGTGAGGCTGCACACGTCGCGCTTGAGCTGCTGCTTCTTCCAGTCCCACTCGGGCAGCAGGATGCCGGACTCGAGGGGCGTGTCGTCCTGGGCGGCAGAGGGCAGGTCCAGGTCGAAGCGCACCTTGGAGGCGGTGTCGCTGCCGTCCTGGGCCACCGAGATCCGGTCCATGTCGGCGGCGGCGCGGGCCGGGTCGTCCTCGGCGTCGTCGTCCTGGCCGCGATTCACCTTCACGAACTCGGCAAACGACAGCAGGCTCTCGGCCCGGAAGTTCAGGATCAGGCCGTTCTTGCCGTCGGGCATGTCCTCGCGCTGGGCCTGACGGCGGCGGTCGGTGGCATCCGCCGCCTTGCTGCCGTCTTCGCGCCGGTCGGCCGGGGTGGGCGGGTTGGATTGCTCGCGGCGGTCGATGGTCACCGGCGCCGGGTAGAGCCACAGCGCCACCGGCATGGGCGGGCGCCTGGCGGCGGGCAGGCCGGCCACGCTGCCCGGCTCCTGCAGCGCCTGGCGGATCGCCCGCTCGGCGGCGGCCTCGTCGGCCGGCAGCTTGGCCGGGTCGGGCCGCTCGGCGATCACCGCCGCCACCAGCCGGCGGTAGCGCGCCGCAAAACCGGGGAAGGCCGCCAGCGTGGCGCGGCTGGCAGCCTGGTTGGCGGCGATCCAGGCGTCGGCGTCCAGCCCGCCATCGGGCAGCGCCGCGCCCTGGGCGATCAGCCACAGGTACAGATCGCGGTTGAGGCTGCGCTCGGGAAAGAACTCGATGCTCGCCGGCAGGCGCAGGGTTTCGGCGTCCCGCGCGGCGTGGGCGGCCTTCTCCCCCACATGGGCGATGCGCTGCAGCCAGTTGCGCCGGGCCCCGTGCTCGATCTCGGCCGCCGGCGCCACCCGCAGGCCGGGGTCGCCCCCCAGCGCCCGGAACAGGATGCCCGCGGTGCGCTCGATGTCGTCCAGCCGCACGGCGGCGTCCGGATAACTGCGCGTCGCCGCCCGGGTGATGAACTTGTGCCACAGACCGCCGATGAACTCTTCCATGATCCTACCCGGGGCCAGCCGCCCCGCTCTGTTGGGGCGACCTCAGCCGCCCATCGCGCGTTGAACAGACACGCCGCCGGCAGCCGCCTAGCGCGCCGTCCACCCGCCATCGATCAACTGCGCCGACCCGGTGACCGACCTGGCCGCATCCGAGCACAGGAACACCGCATACGCCGCCACCTCCTCGGCCTCGACAAACTGTCTGGTAGGCTGGGCGGCGAGGATCACCTCGCGGATCACCCGCTCCTCCGGCAGGTTGTGCACCTTGGCCTGATCCACCACCTGCTTGTCGACCAGCGGCGTGCGCACATAGCCCGGGCACAGCGCGTTGCAGGTGATGCCCTGCTCCGCCACCTCCAGCGCCACCGCCTTGCTGAAACCCACCACCGCATGCTTGCTGGCCGTGTAGGGCGCCTTGAACGGCGAAGCCACCAGCCCGTGGGCCGACGCGATATTGACGATCCGCCCCCAGCCCTGCGCCTTCATCCCCGGCAGCGCCGCCTTGGTGGTGTGAAACACCGACGACAGGTTGATCGCCAGCAGCTGATCCCAGGTGTCGTCGGGAAAGGCATCCACCGCCGCCACATGCTGGATGCCCGCGTTGTTGACGAGGATGTCCACCCCGCCAAAGGCCGCGATGGTCGCCTCCACCAGCCCCCGAGCCGAAGCCGGGTCGGCCAGATTGGCCGGCGTGTAGGCGATCTCCGCGCCCGTCTCGGCGGCCAGCGCCGCGCGAACCGACTCCGCATCCGCCGCCACCCGCGAGCCGTTGAGCATCACCCGCGCCCCCGCCTGGGCCAGCGCCCGCGCCACCGCAAGGCCAATCCCCGAAGTGGAACCCGTAACCACCGCCCGCCTGCCTGCCAGAACCGCCATCCGATCTCTCCTCGAATCCCCGAGCCCACGCCCGGCCATGCGGGTGATGCTACCGCAGGGCGGGGATGCGGCGATGACTATAGCGGCGAGGGGTGGGGGGCGCCCTGTTGTGGGTCAAGTTCTGAGGACGGGATGACTCTATAACTTATGGCATATGGGCAAGAGGTGGCAGAAAGGCTAACATTTGGCGCGTTATGTATTGATGTGCGAAACACATGCCAAGAGACGGTAGTTAAGGTGAATGGCTGCATATCGGCCGGTGCGAACGATCATGCTTATGCGCTAGAATGACAACTATAAATTCAAGAGCAGACCCTGTTGTCGCCAGATCTAGCCCTAACTTAGCAGCAGGTAGCTCAGACCTAAGCGGCCCTTTATTTTCACAAAGGATCAGCCCGAAATTTGAATTGCGCCCAATCGGCAGCACCAACTCAATACAATTGATAAATCGAGAATCTTATGGCCAAAGTAATTTGTCTTTTTAACCACAAAGGCGGTGTTAGCAAGACGACCACCGCGTTTAACCTTGGCTGGATGATGGCAAGAAAGGGGAAGAAGGTATTGCTTGCTGATTTTGATCCTCAATGCAATCTCACTGGAATGGTGATGGGTTTTGCGGGAGTCGAAGAGTTAGAAGCAGTTTACAAGCCCAATCCCGCAAACAACGTCAAAGATGCATTGGCGCCTGCATTTGAGTCACAGCCTCGCATAATAACAGCAGCTGAGTGCGCTGAAGTTGCGGGGAATCAAAACCTCAGATTGCTACCAGGTCACATTGCGCTATCAGAGTATGAAACCACATTGGGTGTAGCTCAAGAGTTATCTGGTTCGCTGCTGCCTCTGCGAAATCTTCCGGGTGCGATTCGCTTTCTTTTAGATGAAACGGCAGCTAAGTACGAAATCGATTATGTCTTAGTTGACATGAGTCCAAGCCTTGGCCCATTGAATCAAAATCTTTTAGCCACATCTGATTATTTCATCGTTCCTCTGCATCCGGATTACTTCTCTTCAATGGCGCTTAGTTCGCTTGCCCAGACCCTTCCTAAGTGGCAAGCATGGGCAAAAATGGCTCATGGATTAGATGTGCTAGTGAAAGCTGACTATCCATTTCCTGAGCCAAAAACTCAATTCATTGGGGCGATTATTCAAAAGTATCGACCGCGAAACGGCAGGGCCTCGAAGGCGTTTCAGCAATGGATCGATCGATTGCAGGAAGGAATTCAGCAAAGGCTGGTGCCGGCACTGGAGGGGGCTGGCATGCTTGATCGAGCAGCCTATTTCGACAAGACGGGCACGAACCCTTGGACTCCCATAATGGAAGTCGCCGACTTCAATAGCATCATTGCGTTGTCGCAAGAGTTTCAAGTTCCAGTTTATGAATTAACTGAACAACAAGCAAATCAGCAAGGTGCCGTATGGGACCAGACGCGGGAAAGCATGAATGTCTTTGAGACGGCATTTAGCAAATGTGCTGACAGCGTATTCTCCCTAACTGATTGAGCTTATGGCTTCTCCGCACGACCTTTTTAATGATGCATGGCTCCGTTGTGACATGCTTTCCTCAATGTACGCTTATCTCGCCAAAGCAACGACAAAAGCGCTACACACAGAAGAGATTCTCAGGGCCGAGTGGGTTGCACGTGTGGCGGCACTTGACCTATACATACACGAGTTGGTTGCACAACGCCTAGTGGAGATTTTTGAGGGACGTTGTCCAGCAACTGATTCCTACAAGAAGTTCATGTTGCCGAATGAGACAGTTGCGCGCATTCGTTCTGCACCAACTCCAGACGACGCAAGGGCTGCTTTTGATCTTGAGGTTCGTCGGCAACTGGGGTTTATTACTTATCAAAGTGCCGAATCAATTGCCGATGGTGTACGAATGATTTCGTCAGTTGAATTATGGAACGGAGTGGCAGCTTTCCACGGGGCAGCACCGGCTGATGTCACAAAGCAGGCAAAAGCGCTGCGCCGACAATTGTCGATAATTGTGGAACGACGTAATAAGATTGCACATGAAGGCGATATGCAACCATCAGTTCCTCGCCAGCCTTGGCCAATCTGTCAGGAAGACCTACAGACTGTTCGTAATTTTATCTTTCAAGTCGTCGCGGCAATCGATGCCATCGTTTGATAGACGCCTTATGACAAATAATCCGACCAAGGTTTTGCAAGCAATGCGTAGGGGGCTCTGGTGCGGCTCTTGTCAGTTATCGGCTGGGAAGACTGCCGTTCAAAATTAGAGCGCGTTGAACGGTAGCTGACTGTCCGAAAGCAGGCACTCCTATCTCAGAGCGTGAATGACCGCAAAGGCCGGCAACCCGGCGCCCCCTCCCCCCAACTTATAAGCCACCTTCGTTTCCTCCACCACCAACTGCCCCCATCGCTGAAGTTCCTTGATCACAGCATCCACGTCCGCATCCGAGTGGGCGCGCTGCAGGCTTTTCAGTAGCGCCTTGATGGTGCTCGATAGGGTCGCCACTTTCCGGGGCCGGGAAGCACCGCGTTTCTTGAGGTCTGACACCACAAGATCAAAGGCAGTTTGGGTGCTGTTGGCGCTGGCGTGCGGCGGAGTGGGCTTGGGCGTCACTGCGTTTGCAGGAGAAGCAGAAGCTAATGGTGCAGGGCACGACGCCTGGGCCAGCACCGCCGGGCACTGGAAGTTGCCTCGCTGATTCAGCACGACCTGCATCTTCTCGCGGATCGATTTGGCGCCAAGCAGATGGTTGAGCGTCTTGCAGCAGGCCACGCAGTTGCCTTCGTCATTGGTGCCGCCGTTGGCAGTGGCCACCAGATGCTCTACCGACGCCTCTGCCTTCGGAAGCGGTTTGCGGCAGAAGAAGCACTGCCCACCCTGAGCAAAGAGGAGGCGGTCGAGATGTGCGGTCATGGCGATGTCGGTTCTGGCGTCTTTCCGTAGGGCGGGGAGAGGATACCAGCCGATTGCGGGCGCCGCACACCGGCATTGGGGCCAGATGCCCACCGCCCCCCCAAAAACCCAGCCCCCGCGCGGCTTTCGGGGCGCTTGCGCCTTATGCCGACCGCTTTTCGCGATCTCCGGCAACGGTTGCCCGACGTGCTGGAATCATTGCCCGATGTCCGGCAATTGTTCCACGACGTCCTGCAATGGCTGCAGGGCGTCGGGCAAACCTTGCATGACGTCGGGCGATAGTTGCCCGACGCCATGCACAGGCTGCCGGATGTCTGGCAACTATCGCCGGATGTCTGGCAATCATTCACGGACGTCGGGCAGCCCTTGCCGGATGCCGGTGAATGATTGCCCGGCATCCGGCAAGGGCTCACGGGCAGCTGGCAAGGTTTGCGCGATGCCCTGCAAACAGTGCACCGCGTCGTGCACTGTTTGCAGGGGGGCGGGCAGATGTTGGCCGACGCGCGCGATCTGCCAGAAGCCGTCGGCCAGGATGTGCCGGGCGACGTGTGATCGATGCGGGGGGCGCGTGGATGGCTGGGGCGTCCTCTGCAGGCGGAGCGGCAGAGGCCTCGCCCCCACCCCGCAGCCCAACCCCGCCACCCCACCTCCGCCCCGCACCTGTTAATCTCCCCGTCACAAAACCATAACAGCGTTGGGAGTATCGCCATGCCCGTCAAACTCATCGACCGCACGCCGGAGGCGTACGGCTATCCGCTGCTCATCAAGCAGCTTCTGCACACCCCGCTGGCCATTGCGCCGGATCGGGAGATCACCTACATGGGCGGGCGGCGGCACAGCTACCGCACGATGCGGGCGCGCATCGGGCGGCTGGCCAGCGCGCTGGCCGGGCTGGGGGTGGATGCGGGCGACACGGTGGCGATGATGGACTGGGACAGCCACCGCTACCTGGAGTGCTTCTTTGCGGTGCCGATGATGGGCGCCATCCTGCAGACGGTGAATGTGCGCCTCACGCCGGAGCAGATCCTCTACACCCTCAACCACGCCCAGGCGGATGTGGTGCTGGTGAATGCGGAGTTCTTCCCGATCCTGGCCGCCATCGCCCCGCGGCTCACCACCGTGCGGCGTTTCGTGCTGATCGAGGATGCGCCGGCCGATACGCCGCCGCCGGTGGATTTTGCGGGGGAATACGAGGCGCTGCTGGCCGCCGCGTCGCCGGATTACGACTTTCCGGATTTCGACGAGAACGCCAAGGCCACCACCTTTTACACCACCGGCACCACCGGGCTGCCCAAGGGGGTGTATTTCAGCCACCGGCAGCTGGTGCTGCACACCCTGGCGGTGGCGGCGGGGCTGGGCGGGGCCACCGGTCAGGGCCGGCTGGATCGGGACGATGTGTACATGCCCATCACCCCCATGTTCCACGTGCACGCCTGGGGCCTGCCTTATGTGGCCACCCTGCTGGGGCTCAAGCAGGTGTATCCGGGCCGCTACGTGCCCGAGACGCTGCTCAAGCTGGTGCGCGACGAGGGGGTGACCTTCTCCCACTGCGTGCCCACCATCCTGCACATGCTGCTGGTGCATCCGCTGTCCAAGGTGATCGACCTCTCCCGCTGGAAGCTCATCATCGGCGGGTCGGCCATGTCGCAGGCCCAGGCCCGGGTGGCCCAGGAGCGGGGCATCGACGTGTTTGCCGGCTATGGCATGTCCGAGACCTGCCCGATCCTCACCGTGGCCTTGCTGCCGCGCACCGCGCTGGATGCGCCGCCGGCCGATCAGGCGGTGCTGCGCGCCCGCACCGGGCTGCCGCTGCCGCTGGTGGATGTGCGCGTGCAGGGGCAGGACGGCGCCGACCTGCCCCGCGACGGGCGCAGCGTGGGCGAGGTGGTGGTGAGGAGCCCGTGGCTCACCCAGGGCTACCTGCACGACCCCGAGGCGTCGGCGGCCCTGTGGCAGGGCGGGGTGCTGCACACCGGCGACATTGGCCACATCGCGGCCGATGGCTGGCTGCAGATCACCGACCGCATCAAGGATGTCATCAAGACCGGCGGCGAATGGACCTCGTCCCTGCAACTTGAGGACGTGGTGGCCCAGCACCCGGCGGTGGCCGACGTGGCGGTGATCGGCGTGCCCGACGCCAAGTGGGGCGAACGCCCGCTGGCCAAGGTCACCCTCAAGCCCGATCAGGTGGGCAAGGTCACCGAACACGAGATCCGCAACTTCGCCGCCCGGCTCATCGAATCCACCGGGGTGAGCCGTTACGGCGTGCTGCTGCAGGTGGAGTTCGTCGAGGCCCTGGCGCGCACCAGCGTGGGCAAGCTCAACAAGCGGGCCATGCGTGAGGCCCAGGGCAACACCGCCTGAACGGGGCGGGCGCCAGCCCCAAGGCAGGGCGGGCCCCGTTACGGGCAGATGAAACCGGGGTGGCGCACCAAATCGGTGCCGCCCACCGGCCCCGTTGTGGTGCGTCCGGGCCTCGCGCACCGGCGCGGTCGGGGCGCCTGCGCCCACCCGGCGGGCGGTTTGACGCGCAAAATCGCCCGCCCGGCGGAGGGGGGTCATCCCTTCGCGCAGGCGGCCGCCCGTTCGGGTGCCGCGCGGCCGCCATCGTGGCGCAATGCCCGCAGGGTAAACAGGCTGGCTTGAAGCTTGCTAACACAGAAGACCAGTCCGAACCCTGCAGCCCCACGAACGGAGTCTACCGTGACCATTCACGTTGCCCTCAATCACCTGACTTCCTACAAGTACGACCGCCCGATCAACGTCGGCCCGCAGGTCGTGCGCCTGCGCCCGGCGCCCCACAGCCGCACCCGCATCCTGTCCTACTCGCTGCGGGTGCTGCCCAAGCCGCACTTCATCAACTGGCAGCAGGACCCGCAGTCGAACTACCTCGCGCGGCTGGTGTTCCCGGAGAAGGTGACCGAGTTCAGCGTCGAGGTCGATCTGGTGGCCGAGATGTCGGTCATCAACCCCTTCGACTTCTTCCTGGAGCCCGAGGCCGAAAACTTCCCCTTCGCCTACGACAAGACCCTCGCCCACGAGCTGGCGCCCTTCCTGCTGAAGGAAGAGGCCACCCCCGCCTTTGCCGACTACCTCGCCACCCTGCCCCGCGAGAAGATGCGCAGCGTCGACTTCCTGGTGAAGGTGAACGCCGACCTGCAGCAGCACATCGGCTACGTGATCCGGATGGAGCCCGGCGTGCAGACGCCCGAAGAGACCCTCGTCAAGCGCACCGGCTCGTGCCGGGATTCCGCCTGGCTGCTGGTGCAGCTGCTGCGCCACATGGGCCTGGCCGCGCGCTTCGTGTCCGGCTACCTCATCCAGCTCAAGGCCGACGTGAAGGCCCTGGACGGCCCCTCCGGCACCGACGTCGACTTCACCGACCTGCACGCCTGGACCGAGGTCTACCTGCCCGGTGCCGGCTGGGTGGGCCTCGACCCGACCTCCGGCCTCTTCGCCGGTGAAGGTCACATCCCGCTGGCCTGCTCGCCCGATCCCTCGTCCGCCGCGCCGATCTCCGGCCTCATCGACGAGTGCGAGTGCGAGTTCGAGCACCGCATGGCGGTCACCCGTGTGAAGGAAGCGCCGCGGGTCACCAAGCCCTACACCGAAGAACAATGGGCCGAGATCGAAGCCCTGGGCCACCTCATCGACGTGGACCTGGAAGCCCACGACATGCGCCTCACCATGGGCGGCGAGCCCACCTTCGTATCCATCGACGACCCCGACGGCGCCGAGTGGAACACCGAGGCGATGGGCCCCAACAAGCGCATCCGCGCCGAAGACCTCTACCACCGCCTGCGCGACAAGTACGCCCCCCAGGGCCTCGCCCACTTCGGGCAGGGCAAGTGGTATCCGGGCGAGCAGCTGCCGCGCTGGTCGCTCACCTGCTTCTGGCGCAAGGACGGCGAGCCGATCTGGACCCGCGCCGACCTGATCGGCGATTCGGCCACCCCCGGCAACGTCAAGGTCGACAAGGCCCACACCTTCCTCGCCGGCGTGGCGCAGCGCCTCGCCGTGGACCAGCGCCGAGTCTTCCCGGCCTATGAGGATGCCTTCTACTACCTGTGGCGCGAGCGCCGCCTGCCGGGCAACGTGGACCCGTTCGACGCCCGCCTGGACGACCCCCTGGAGCGCGACCGCATCCGCCGCGTGTACGAGCACGGCCTGCCCAACCCGGTGGGCTACGTGCTGCCGATCTCCCTCAACGCCTACACCGGCGCGTGGCAGACCGGGCCGTGGTTCCTGCGCGACGAGCGCTGCTACCTGATCCCCGGCGATTCGCCGGTGGGCTACCGCCTGCCGCTGGATTCCCAGCCCTGGGCCGCCAAGGGCGACTACCCCTACGTGAACCCGGTGGACAGCCACCAGACCTTCCCGCCGCTGCCCTCCCACTCGGCGATCCGCCGCCAGCTGCCCGGCGGCCAGACCGCGGTGCTCAACGCCCTCACCGACGACGCCAGCGGCTTTGGCACCTCGGCCGCAGCCCGCGCCGCCGAAGCCCTCAAGGCCGCCCGCGCCGCCGAAAAACTGAGCCCCACCGACCGCCAGCCCCAGCCCTTCGAGTCGGCCGACTGGATCGTGCGCACCGCCATGTGCGCCGAACCGCGCAACGGCACGATGCACATCTTCATGCCGCCGCTCGCCAGCCTCGAGAAGTACCTGGAGCTGGTGGCCGCCATCGAAGCCACCGCCGCCGACCTGGGCATGCCGGTGGTGCTG
The DNA here is from genome assembly GCF_041904905.1 of Zoogloea sp. Lineage (GTDB taxonomy): Bacteria > Pseudomonadota > Gammaproteobacteria > Burkholderiales > Rhodocyclaceae > Zoogloea. The sequence continues at coordinate 13,397 of NZ_JAYRMI010000010.1, forward strand.
GAAGGCTACGAGCCGCCGCAGGACCCTCGCCTCACCCACTTCCGCATCACCCCCGACCCCGGCGTGATCGAGGTGAACATCCACCCGGCCAGCAACTGGGAAGAGCTGGTGGAGCGCACCACCCACCTCTACGAAGCGGCCCACTACGCGCGCCTCACCACCGAGAAGTTCATGGTGGATGGCCGCCACACCGGCACCGGCGGCGGCAACCACTTCGTGCTGGGCGGCGCCACCCCGGCGGATTCGCCCTTCCTGCGCCGGCCGGACGTGCTGCGCAGCCTGATCTCCTACTGGCACAACCACCCGAGCCTGTCCTACCTGTTCTCGGGCCTGTTCATCGGCCCCACCAGCCAGGCCCCGCGGATCGACGAGGCCCGCAACGACTCGGTGTATGAAATCGAGACGGCCTTCCGCCAGTTCCCCAAGCAGGGCGAGAACGTGCCGCCCTGGCTGATCGACCGGCTGCTGCGCAACCTGCTGATCGACGTGACCGGCAACACCCACCGCTCCGAGTTCTGCATCGACAAGCTGTACTCGCCGGACGGCCCCACCGGGCGGCTCGGCCTCGTCGAGATGCGCGCCTTCGAGATGCCGCCCCACGCGCGCATGTCGCTGGCCCAGCAGCTCCTGCTGCGCGGCCTGCTGGCCCGCTTCTGGGAGACCCCCTACGCGCCGGAACGCCTGGTGCGCTGGGGCACCGAGCTGCACGACCGCTTCCTGCTGCCGCACTTCGTCGAGCAGGATTTTGCCGACGTGATCGAGGACATGCAGGCCCACGGCCTCGGCTTCAAGAAGGAATGGTTCGCCCCGCACCTGGAGTTCCGCTTCCCCAAGATCGGCGACTTCGCGGTGCGCGGCATCGACGTGGAGCTGCGCAACGCCCTCGAACCCTGGCACGTGATGGGCGAGGAAGGCGCCATCGGTGGCACGGTGCGCTTCGTGGATTCGTCCGTCGAGCGCCTGCAGGTGAAGGTGACCGGCATGTCCGACGACCGCTTCGTGCTGGCCGTCAATGGCCGCACGGTGCCCCTGCAGCCCACCGGCACCGTGGGCGAGTACGTGGCCGGCGTGCGCTACCGCGCCTGGCAGCCGCCCTCGTGCCTGCACCCCACCATCCCGCCCCACGCGCCGCTCACCTTCGATCTGGTGGACACCTGGAGCGAACGCTCCCTGGGCGGCTGCCAGTACCACGTGGCGCACCCGGGCGGTCGCAGCTTCGAAACCTTCCCGATCAACGCCTTCGAGGCCGAGAGCCGCCGCCTGGCGCGCTTCTTCCGGATGGGCCACACCCCGGGCGAACCGAAGGTGAAGGCCTCGCCGGTGGAGAAGGAGTTCCCCTTCACCCTCGACCTGCGCCGCTAGGCGTCTCGCGGCCCGTAAAGCCGCCCCGTGAAGTGCCCGGCGACACCCTCGCCGTGCACTTCACCCTTTACGCCGCCCCTGAAATGTCAGTAGCCTACGGGGTTCGTGGAGCGGGGCCGATCTCCTTCCGGGAGCGTCGGCCCGTTTTACCTCCGCCCTACCCGATACCAGCCGCGACCGCATGACAAGCCCACTCCTCGCCCATTACACGTACCGCCCCGACGTATACGACGAACTGCGCGGCGAGGACGGGGTGCGCCCGCACTGGCAGCAGTTCATCGACCACCTGGACGAATCCGGCAGCGACGTGCTCAAGGCCCGCGCGGCCCAGCTCGAACGGGGCATCCAGCAGAACGGCGTCACCTACAACGTCTATGCCGACCCGCGCGGGGTGAGCCGCCCGTGGTCCCTCGACCTGCTGCCCCTGATCCTGCCCGCCGACGAATGGCGCGGCATCGCCACCGCCATCGGCCAGCGCGCGCGCCTGCTCAACACCCTGCTGGGCGACCTCTACGGCCCCCAGACCACCCTCGCCAAGGGCCTGCTGCCGCCCGAGCTGGTGTTCGGCCAGAAGCGCTTCCTGTGGCCGTGCCAGGGCATCAAGCCGGTGGGCGGCAACTACCTCCACCTCTACGCCGCCGATCTGGCCCGCTCCCCCGACGGCCGCTGGTGGGTGATCGCCGACCGCACCCAGGCCCCGTCCGGCGCCGGCTACGCGCTGGAGAACCGCCTGCTGGTGTCCCGCGCGTTTCCCGACCTGTTCCGCGACATGCAGGTGCAGACCCTCGCGCGCTTCTTCCGCAGCCTGCAGAGCACCCTCGCCAGCCAGGCCCCCACCGACGGCGAACCGCCGCTCACGGTGCTGCTCACCCCGGGGCCGTTCAACGAAACCTATTTCGAGCACGTCTACCTCGCCCGCTACCTGGGCTTCCCGCTGGTCGAGGGCCAGGATCTCACGGTGCGCAACGACACCGTCTACCTCAAGACCGTCTCCGGCCTGGAGCGGGTGCACGCCATCCTGCGCCGGCTGGACGACGACTTCTGCGACCCGGTCGAGCTGCGCGCCGACTCGGCCCTGGGCGTGCCCGGCCTGCTCGGCGCCGTGCGCGCCGGGCGGGTGCTGGTGGCCAACGCGCTGGGCTCGGGCCTGCTCGAATCGGCCGCCCTGCCCGGCTTCCTGCCGGGCATCTGCCGCCACCTGCTGGGCGAGGAGCTGGCCATGCCCTCCGTCGCCACCTGGTGGTGCGGCGAGGCGCCCGCCCGCAAGGAGGTCATCGCCAATCTGCGCAAGCTGGTGCTCAAATCCACCTTCCCCGGCGCCTTCAACGAGATCGTCTTCGGCGACCGGCTGGGCGAGGACCAGCTCGCCGCAGTGGCCGCCCGCATCGAATCCGACCCCTCCGCCTTCGTCGCCCAGGAACTCGTCAAGCTCTCCCGCGCCCCGGTGTGGATCGACGGCCAGCGGCGCAAGCTGCGCTCCCGGGCCATGGGCCTGCGGGTGTACGCCGCCCTCACCCCCGAGGGCTACACCGTGCTGCCCGGCGGGCTGGCGCGGGTGGCGGGCGTCGAGAACACCCGCATCCTCACCCTCCAGAAGGGCGGCAGCAGCAAGGACACCTGGGTGCGCGCCGACGGCCCGGTGTCCACCTTCAGCCTGCTCCACAGCACCATCGGCGTGGCCGACCTCATCAAGGAAACCGGCACCCTGTCGTCCCGGCTGGCCGAAAACCTGTTCTGGTTCGGCCGCTACTCCGAGCGCTGCGACGCCACCGCCCGCCTCGCCCGGCTGGCCCTGGCCCGGCTCTCCGAGGGCCGTCAGGCCCAACGCGCCGGCTCCCTCGCCGCCCTGCTCGAACTGGCCGCCGGCGCCGGGCTGATCGAACCCGAAGTGATCGACGCCCCGCTGGCCAAGGCCGAACTCGACCTCTTCCGCGCAGTGCTCGACCGTCAGGCCGAGAACGGCCTCGCCGCCAACCTGCAGCGCCTCACCTGGTGCGCCGGGCAGGCCCGCGAGCACCTGTCGCTGGATCACTGGCACGCCCTCAAGCGCCTGTCGGCCGACATCGAGACCTGCCGCAAGCGCGTCTCCGACGTGCCGGGGCTGCTCGACTTCCTCGACGAAGCCCTCACCACCTTCGTGTCCCTGTCGGGCTTTGCGATGGACAACATGACCCGCGACATGGGCTGGCGCCTGCACATCGTGGGGCGGCGCATCGAACGCCTCGACAACCTCGCCTCGCAGCTGTCCACCTTCCTGCGCGCCCACACCGAAACCGCCGCCGCCCTGCACCGCGAGCTGGCCGTGGAGGCGCTGCTGGAGCTGTGCGACTCCATCATCACCTACCGCACCCGCTACCGCGCCCAGCCGGCCCTGCTGCCGGCCCTGCACCTGCTGTGCATGGACGAGGCCAACCCCCACGCCCTGTCCTTCCAGGTGCGGATGCTCAGCAACTACCTGGCGCGCTTCGACGGCGAGAGCGGCGGCCTGGGCGTGGCCGGGCTCGAAAGCGCCTTCCAGGCCCTGCGGGATTTCCCCTGGCAGCAGCTCGAAGACAGCGTGGCCGACGACGTGCGCGACGCCGCCTGCCTCACCCTGGCCGGGCACTTCGACAGCCTCGCCGCGGCCGGCCGCCAGCTGTCCGACCTGCTGGCGATGCGCTTCTTCAGCCACACCGGGCGCACCGCCCAGGCCACCTTCGCGGCGTGACGAGGCCCCCATGACCCGAAGCACCGACTACATCGTCATCCACGAGACCGAGTACCCGCCCTGCGGCGTGCCGGTGTCGCTGGCCCAACACCTGCTGCACCTGATCCCCCGCGACCTGCCCTGGCAGACCCGCCGCTCGGGCGAGATCGTCATCGACCCCGACCTGTCGCGCCTCATCGAAGGCGAGGACGTGTTCGGCAACCCGGTGGCCTGGCTGTCCCTCGACACCCCCCACGACGGCCTGCTGGTGCGCGCCGAAAGCCACGTCACGGTGATCGGCCGCGAGCTGCCCAAGCCCGCCGGCTCGCCCCCCTGGGAAGCGGTGCGCGAGCGTTTCCGCTACCGGCCCGAGCCCTGCGAGGCCAACGTCCTCGACGCCCAGCGCTACCTCTACGCCTCGCCGCGGGTGCCCTGCGACGCCGCCCTCGCCGACTTCGCCCGCCAGGCCTTCAAGCCCGGCGTGCCCGTGCTGGCCGGCGCCCAGGCGCTGATGGACCTGATCTACAAGACCTTCACCTTCGACGCCAAGGCCACCGAAGTGGGCACCCCGGTGCACGAGGTGCTCACCCGCAAGCGCGGCGTGTGCCAGGATTTTGCCCACCTGATGATCGCCGCGCTGCGCTCCATCGGCCTGCCGGCGCGCTACATGTCGGGCTATCTGCTCACCGACCCGCCGCCGGGCAAGCCGCGCCTCGTCGGCGCCGACGCCTCCCACGCCTGGGTGGCGGTGTGGTGCCCCGAGAACGACTGGGTGGAATACGACCCCACCAACGGCATCCAGCCCGACCTGCGCCACGTCACCCTGGGCTGGGGGCGCGACTTCCAGGATGTGTCGCCCCTGCGCGGCGTCATCCTCGGCGGCCTCGCCCAGGCGCCGGAGGTGCGCGTCACGGTGATGCCCGAAGCCGAATGGCTGGCCCGCCAGAGCGCCGGGAAGAAGTAGCTCAGGCCGTCAGCGGCAGGCGGACATCCACCCGCAGGCCACCCAGCAGGCTCCCCCTGCCGAAGCCGATCGCCCCGCCGTACTGGGCCACGATGTCGCTGGCGATTGCCAGCCCCAGCCCGTGACCGGGGCGGGCTTCGTCGGTGCGCAGGCCGGGTGCCCCCAACCGAGCCAGCACCTCGGCGGGCACGCCGGGGCCGTCGTCCTCCACGCTGAAGGCCAGCACGCTGCCGGCGGTGTCCGGCGCCACCGTCACCCGCACCCGCGCGCGCGCCCACTTGAAGGCGTTGTCGAGCAGGTTGCCGAACAGCTCCAGCATGTCCTCCCGATCCGCTGCAAAGCCCTGCGCCGGCGCGTCGATCTCCACCGCAATGCGGCCCTCGCCGTGCAGGCGCCCGAGCACGTCCGCCAGCAGCCGGAGCTGGGCCCGGGCGTCGAAGTGGGCGCCGGTCGAGCCGCCTCCGGCCAGCCGCGCCCGCCGCAGCTCCCGCTCGATGGTGCCGCCCATGGCGTCGAGCTGCACGCGCATGGTCCGGGCCAGCTCGGCGTCGCCCTGCACCTCAACCCGATCGACCTGCTGGGCGAGCACGGCGAGGGGCGTCTTGAGGGCGTGGGAGAGGTTAGCTACCGCGTGACGGATACGCCCAAGGCGCTGGCTGTGGTGGCGGGCAAAGCGACGCACAGCGTCGAGCATGGGCTGGACTTCGGCCGGGGCGGTGGCATCGAGTTCGGCCGACTCGCCGCACTCCAGCCGCCGACACGCCGCCACCGCGGCGTCCAGCGGCGCCAGCCCCTTGAGCAGCAGGCGGCGCTGGAGGATCAGCAGCAGGCTCAGGGCCAGCGCCAGCACGGCTAGGGTCTTGAGGCGAAAATCGGCAATGGCTGCGTCCAGCGCCGCCAGGTCCTCGGCTACGGTGACGGTCACCGGCGCGTCGCCGCCCAGCCCGGGAAAGCGCTTGCTCACCACCAACAGCGCCTGCCCGGCAGGGCCGTCGGCACGGCGGACGGTGCCGGGCGCAGCCGCTGCGTCGGCCAGCGGGATGGCCTCGTCCCACATGGAGCGGGAGCGGATCTGCTGCCCGCCCCGCTCGATCAGGAAGTAATGCCCGGACAAGGGCAGCTCGTACACCGGCCCGGCGCTGGCCAGCCGGGTGGGGTCGAGGCCGCCGGCGTCTGGCCCGGCCACGGCCAGGGCGTCCGCCAGCCGCACGTAGATCAGGTCGGCGTCGTGACCGAGGCGGCCGGCCACGTGGCGCTCCACCAGCCGCCGCGGAAAATCCTGCAGGCCCACGGCCAGCAGCACCCCGGCGGCGATCAGCACCAGGGCCAGGGTGAGGGAGAGCCGGCGGCGCAGGGAGATCATCGGCGGGCGGGCTTCAGGGCTGGCTGCGGAAGAGGTAGCCCTGCCCGCGCCGGGTTTCGATACGGGCGTTGCCCAGCAGGGCGCGCAGACGGCACACGTACACCTCGATCACGTTGCTGTCGCGCTCGCCGTCGTAGTCGTATACGTGCTCGGCCAGGTGGGTTTTGGAGAGCACCGCGTCCGGGTGACGCATGAAGTAGCGCAGCAGACGGAACTCGGTGGCGGTAAGCGTCGTCTGCCGGCCGTCTCCATCCACCAGGCACTGACTGCCCTCGTCGAGCCGCCAGGGGCCCACCTGGAGCTGAGGGGCCTGCACCGGGGCGGCGCGCCGCAGCAGGGCCTGGATGCGGGCGATCAGCTCCTCGATGTGGAAAGGCTTGCCCAGGTAGTCGTCGGCGCCGGCCTGCAGCCCCTCGACCCGCTCGGCCCAGCCGTCCCGGGCGGTGAGGATGAGCACCGGCAGCTGCTTGCCGGCGGCGCGCCATTCCCGCAGCACCGCGAGCCCCGGCTTGCCTGGCAGGCCCAGATCGAGGATCGCCGCATCGTAGGGTTCGGTGGCGCCCAGGTGGGCCCCGTCGATGCCGTTTACGGCCAGATCCACCGCGTAGCCCAGCCCGGCAAAGCGGGCGAGCAGGCTCTGGCCAAGGCTGGCCTCGTCCTCCACGATGAGCAGCCGCACGGCTTACTTCTCCTTGCGACTCAGCAGCGCGCCGGTGGCGGCGTCGAGTTCGAGCTTGTGGAGCTTGTTGGCGCTATCGATCAGCTTGAGTTCGTAGATCATCCGGCCGGCCTCGCGCTCCAGCTCGAGCCCCACGAGCTGGCCGGGCTGGATCTTGCGGGCGCGCACGATGATGTCTTCAGCCGGGAGGATCTTGCCGCTCTCGCGCAGCTTGCGGACGTCCTCGGCCCGGGCCGGGTCACCGGCCCGGGCGGCGAGGGATACGCTGGCGGCGGCCACTGCGGCCGCCAGGCCGAGGGACAGGAACTTCATCGGGGGACTCCTTGCGAGGCAGGCTGGTGGGGGTGAGGCGCGGGGACGTCAGCGCACCTTGCGCCGCTTGACGCCGGTAATCATGGCACCGATCAGGTTGGTGCCCTCCAGCCAGCCCATGACCAGGGCCGCGGCGGCATGCAGGCCAGCCAGCCCCAGCAGCCCGGAGGCGAGGGCCTCGTGCACCTCCTCCAGGGCCTCGCTGTCCCCGAGCGACTCGGTCGTCTGGAGGTGGCCGGTGAGCCCCAGCAGCAGCACGCAGGTCATCAGCGCCAGCATCATCGCCGCGCCGGCAGGGTTGTGGCCCACGTAGGGCGTCTCGCGGCCGGCGAGCAGGTTGGCAAAGTGCCGGCGCAGCCGGGCGGGGGTAGGGAAGAAATCCGCGAAGCGCGCGTACCGGGTGCCGACGAAGCCCCACAGGATGCGCGCCCCCACCAGCCCGCTGGCGGCGTAGCCCAGGGCCCGGTGGAGCGCCTCGCCCTCCTCCACGACAAAGTTGAGGAGCACGCAGCCCACCAGGCTCCAGTGGAAGAAGCGGACAAACGGATCCCACACGCGGACGGGCTGGGTGGCTGGCAGCGATTTCATGGGTGAAACTCCTGAGCTTGATCGTCGCGCCGGATGGCAACGCCAGAAACAGTGTGGCACCCGGCCCATGAACGCACGCTGAACGGCGCCGGGGCGGGGTCAGCCGAAGCTGTCGCCCATCAGGGTGTTGAACCAGGTGCCCATCTGGCGGAAGTTGCCGTTGCTGACCGAGGCCGCCTCGATGGCGGTGGCCCCCACCGGGTTGCCGCCGTTGGCGGCCAGCACCATCTTCCGGCCGGCGCTGTCGTACTGGTAAACCGCGGTGAGCCACGAGGCGGTGGTGGCGGTAATCGGCGAGTAGCAGGCCGAGTTGGCCACCGGCGCCGGGTCGGGCTGCTGGCCGGCGAGGAGGCGGATGATCGCGTCGGCGCAGATTTTGGCCTCCTGGTTGGCCACGTGGCCGGCCTTGGGCATGCCGCAGCTGGCGGCGTCGCCGATCACGTGGATGCCAGCCACCGCAGTGAATTGGTAGCTCAGCACATCCACCACGCACCAGCGCCCGTCGGCGCTGTTGTTGAGCCCGGCAGCGGCGAGCCAGCCACCCGCCCCCGAGCCGCTGGCCCGGTGGGGCGGAATCGGGCTGACCGCCTGGGCGTCGATCGTGCGGGGCGTGCCGACCGCGTCCACGTAGCTCACCCGGCGGGTCAGCGGGTCGATGGCGATGCCGGTGACGCCCGCCTCATAGCCGATGACGCCGGCGTGGGTGACGCCGAACGCATGGGTGAAGGTCTCGCGCTCGGCCTGGATGGTGGCGTTCTCATCGAGCACCACCACCCGCGAGCCGGCGCCCCGGTAGGTCTTGAGATAATCCGCCACCAGACAGGCCCGCTCGTAGGGCCCGGGCGGACAGCGGTAGGGCGCCTTGGGGATGGTCATCACGAAGGTGCCGTCCTGCATGGCGGCGAGCTGGCTGGCCAGGAGCGCGGTCTGGGGGCCGGCCTGCCAGGCGTGGGGCGTGCGGCTGGCGTAGTCGGCCTGGGTGAGGCCGTAGGCGTCGGAGAACTCGACGCCCGGGGCGAGGATCAGCCGGTCGTAGGCAAGGCGGCTGCCGTCCGACAGGGTGAGGCTGCGGGCGGCGCTGTCGATGGCGGTGAGGCGGGCAGCCTTCACCGTCACCCCATACTTGGCGGCGAGGTTGTCGTAGGTGTAGCCGAGGGAGGCGATGCTGCGGCTGCCGTTCAGCACCAGGTTGCTCATGATGTTGGAGGTGTACCGGGCGTTCGGCTCGACCAGCGTGACCTGCAGGCCACTGCCGCCCCACAGGCGCAGGTACTTGGCCGCGGTGGCGCCGGCCATGCCGCCGCCCACCACCACCACCCGGGCCACGAGGCCGGTGCTGGCGAGGGTGAAACTGGTGTTGGCGCTGTCCTCGAAGTGTTCGTCGTTGTCGTCGCTGTCGGAATCGGCGTGGGCAAAGTGGGCGAGGCCACCGATGGCGCCGCTGCCAAGGGCGGCCCCCGCAAGCAGCAGCAGGCGACGCCGGGAGGGATTGATGGCTTTGGTCATGGGGGTCTCCGGTGCTTACTGCTTGAGGTAGGCGACGATCGCGTCGAGCTGGGCGCTGGTGTAGCCCTGGGCGTGGGCGGCCATGATGTCGCCGCGGGCGGGCTTGCCCAGGTAGTCCTTGACCTCGGCGGCCTCCGAACCGCGGATCCGGTCGAAACCGCCCACGCCGCCGGTGCCGTGGCACTGGAAGCAGTTGGACGCCAGCAGGCGCCCGGCGGTACTGGCCGGCTGGCTGACGGTGGCGGTGCCGCCGGAGCGGCGGGTCAGGGTGTTGATCGCGTCGTGCTTGCCGGCGCTGCTGGCGATCTGGGTGTAGACGCTGAGCCGGTTGCGCTCGTCCAGCCGGGCGGCGGCGCGGGCGAGGCCGTAGTCGCGGCTGCCCTCCATCTCGCTGCGCAGCTGGTCCATGGCCTTCATCACCGCCCTGGCGCTGGTCTGCCCGCCGGGGCTTCGCAGCGCGGCATCCACCGCGGATTCGACCGCGTCGGCCAGGGCCTTGGCCGACGCGCTCTCGCTGGCGCTCACCCGCGCAACCAGCTCGCCTACCGTGGCGGAGCCGCGCTGGGCCACCACCACGTCGGCGAGGGCGCGGAGCATGCGCTCCTGGGCCGCGTGGGCCGTCTCGGCGCTGCCGGCGTTGGCGCTGGCAAGCAACTGCACCGCCCGCTGCAGGGCGAGCTGGCGGGTGTACAGGGCCGGCTGGCTGGCGAGCACGGCCAGCGGATCGGTGCTCAGGTCGGCCACGTTCAATCCGAGCGCCGCCGCCACCCGGGCGCGGGCGGCGTCCAGGGTGAGCCCCTGGGCCACCAGGGCATCGACGAGGCTGGTCAGGGGCGAGACGAGCTGGCCGGTGGCGGCGCCGTCCGCCCGGGTGCTCAGGCGGCCGGCGAAGGCGTAGCCGGTGTCGGTGTCGATACCGCCGCTGACGATCACCCGCAGGCCGGCAACCGGCACGGACAGGGTTGCGTAATCCAGGCGATAGCGGCCGACATCGTCGGTGGTCGCGGTGGGCTCTCCGGCGTCGGCCAGGCCGTTGCCGTTCACATCCAGAAAGACGGTGGCGCCTTTCAGATAGCCGTCGACGGCGGAGCCGGACAGACTGCTCGAGGCCGGCGCGGCGGTACCGGACCCGCCGCCACCGCCGCAGGCCGTCAAGGCCGCGGCAAGTGCGCTGGCCACGATCCCCGCCCACGGAAGCCGGGCGAACGAAGGACACATCTGCATGGAGACTCCCCTTGTGCTGGTTGGTGCTGTGGGTTGAATGCTCCCCTGAAGAGAAGCCATGCGGCGATTATGGGCATCGGGGCTTAAGCCACCCTTAACGGCCACCGCGGGGCACCCGACGCTATGCCAGCGCCGTCCAGGCCACCCCCGGCCCCCGGGCTGACGGCCAGCACCGACATGCCGGGGAAGTCGAAGGCCGACAGCGAGCGCCCCGGCCCGCGTCCGTCCTGAGGCAAATGGCGGTCGGTGAGGGTCGGCACCGTGGCATGGCGGAAGACGCACGAAACGTACTTAGTCCATGCATACCCCGCCCTGTATGGAGCCGTCGGCAGCGCTAAGGGCAGCGATGAGCACGCCCGACCTGAACCTCCTCGTCACCCTCGATGCGCTGCTTGCCGAAGGCAGCATGGCCGGCGCCGCAGGACGGCTGCGCGACGGACGGGTCGACCTGGAGACCGGCGCGATCGGCAAGCACACCGCGCCGGAGCTGCGGGTGCAGGCCCTCTTCCGCGACCGCCTCGTGGGAGTGGTGGCCGCGGGTCACGCCCTGTGAGAGGGAGAGATCACCGCCGCCCGCTACGCCGCCGGACGGCACGTGCGAGTGGCCTGCAAGGGGGTGGACCGGGGGCCGGTGGACGACGATCTCACGGCCCTGGGGCTGGCGCGTCAGGCGGTGGCCACGGAGGGCGGCTTCGCCACCGCGCTGGCGCTGGTGCGCAACGCCGCCCTGATCGCCAGCGTGCCCGAACGCCACACCGGCCGTCTGCGGGAGGGGCTGCACCGCTGTGCGCTGCCGGTAGCGCTGCCGGAGATCACCGTTTCGATGCTGTAGCACCCGCGCTTCGACGGCGACCCCGCGCATCGCTGGCTGCGCGCGGCGGAGCACCGGGTGAGCGCCAACCCGCCGGCTGCAGACGAAGGAGGGGCCTGACCGGCGCGGAGGCGCGGGCCCGGCGGTGAAGGACAGCCGCTCACGCCATCTCAGCAGCCCAGCTCCCGGAAGCGGCTGCGCAGCGCGAACAGGCGCCGCTGCACCGCGGTCAGCTCGGCCCCGCTGGCCTGCCTCTCGATCTGCTCCAGCGCCGGCAGCTGGCTGTCGAGTTGCCGGCACTCCCGCTGGGCCTCGGGTGAGAGCCGCACCCGCTGGGCGAAGGTGTCGTGCTGGCGGGGGTTCATGCCGCCGATCGGCCGCAGCGCTTCGGCAACCTGCTCCCGGAACACCTCGCGGCGCACGTCGTCGCCGACCCGCTCCTTGCCCGACAGCTTGCTGACGCCGCGGGTGGGCTCCACCTCGACCTTCTTCGCGCCCATGCAAGGGACGTCGGAATACACCACCCGCCCCCCTTCGTCGCACTTGAAGACGTTACGGGATGGCGACGGCAGGGACTGGGCGGCGGCCAGGCCGGCCAGAAGCAGCGGCGCTGCCAGCAGGACAAGGGTTTGAGGGGTCTGGAGGCGCATGGGGTTCGGGGGCGGTTGGGGGAGACTTGACCGGCGGGATCGGCGCGACCGGCAGGCTTCGCCGCGACGCATCCCCGAATCCGCCGGGCATTCACGCATGTCATAGATTCTACCTGCCGCCAAGCGCCCTGAACATCGCGGGTGCCCTACAAGGGCAGCGAGTGATCGGCCTTGATCTCGCGGAGCGAGAGGTTCGAGCGGATCGCGCTCACGCCGGGCAGGCGACGCAGGGTGTCGCGGACGAAAATGCCGTAGGCGTCCAGATCCGCGGCGACGACCTGCAGCAGGTAGTCCGACTCGCCGGTGACGTTATGGCAGAACAGCACCTCGGGCATGGCCGCCACCCGCTGCTCGAACTGCAGCGGGGCGTCGCCGGCGTGGTCGCCCAGGGTGATCTGCACGAAGGCCACCACGCCGTAGCCCAGCTTGCGGCGGTTCAGCTCCGCCCGGTAGGCGGCGATGTAGCCGTCGGCCTCCAGGCGCTTGAGCCGGCGCCAGCAGGGGGTTTCGGAGAGCGCCACCTGCTCGGCCAGGCGGGCGTTGGTGAGCCGGCCGTCCCGCTGCAGGGCGCGCAGGATGGCGATGTCGGTGCTGTCGAGGGCATCCATGAAAGAATTTTTTCCGTTCGGTGGCTTACCGGCAATTATCTGCCCGAAAACACCACAGCCCGGAAATAAATAGCAATCCCGCTCCCGGCGTTCCACGGGAAGATAGGTGCTGCTTTTGACCGAGGAGCCGCGATGCCCGGCGTGTCCGATCTTTCCCTGTTCGTTGCCGCGCTGGTGGCGGTGTACCTGTTGCCGGGGCCCGACATGGCCCTCGCGATGTCCACGGCGATCTCACGGGGCACGCGCCACGGGCTGGCGGCGGCGGCCGGGCTGGCGGCCTCGCGGGCGATCCACGTGAGCCTCGCGGGGGCGGGGCTGGCCGCCTTGCTCGCCGCCCATCCGGATCTGTTCGCCGCGGTCCGCTGGGTGGGTGCGGCCTATCTGCTGTGGCTGGCGTGGAAGGTGGCGATGTCCAGCGGCCAGCTGGCGCTCGACGGCGAGACGGCCGACGCCCCGGCCTGGGACGCCGCCCGGCGGGGCGTGCTGACCAACCTGGTCAACCCGAAGGCGCTGATGTTCTGCGCCCTGCTGCTGCCCCAGTTCGTGCATCGGGAGCAGGGCAGCCTGGCGGCCCAGTATCTGGTGCTGGGCCTGGTGCTGGTGGGCATCGGCTTCGCCTTCGACCTGTGCTACGTGCTGCTGGCCGGCCGGCTGGCGGCGTGGCTGGGGGCGTCGCCGCGGGCGGCGCGGGTGCAGCGCCTGGGCTTTGCGGCGGTGTTCGGGGTGGCGGCCGTCCGCCTCGCGGTGCGCGAGCATTAAGCCCCAGCGAAAGGGGCCGCCCCTCGCGGCGCGGCCCCGGCAGATGCCCGGCGGAGAGCCGGCGGCCCTCAGCTGCCCTTCCAGCCCCCGCCCAGGGCCTTGAAGAGATCGACCGAGGCGCTGAGGCGGGCCTGACGGTTCTGCACCCAGGCGAGGGTGGCGTCGTTGGCGGTGCGCTGGGCGGTGAGCACTTCGAGGTAGGGCGAGTAGCCGCCGTCGTAGCGGGCCTGGGCGAGCTTGAGGGCGCGCTGGGCGGCGGTCATGGCGGTGGTGTAGGCGTCTTCGGCTTCGGCGTTCTGGCGCACGGTGACGAGCGCGTCGTTCACCTCGCGGAAGGCGGTCTGCACCGTCTTGCGGTAGGTTTCGAGGGTTTGAGCCTGCTGGGCGCTCACCTGATCCACCTGGGCGCGCAGACGGCCGCCTTCAAAGATGGGCTGGGTGATGCCGGCGCCCAGCGACCAGATGGCCGACGGGGCACTGAACAGCTGGGACAGATCCTTGCTCTCGCGGCCGAAGTTGCCGGTGAGGGTGATGCTGGGGAACAGCGCGGCCTTGGCGACGCCGATCCTGGCGTTGGCGGCGATCAGGTCGGTCTCGGCCTTGCGCACGTCGGGGCGGCCTTCGAGCAGCGCCGACGGCAGGCCGGCGGGCGGCACCGGCGGCACCGGCAGGCTGCGCAGGTCGGCCGGGGCGAGCTTGAGCCCGGGCTGGCCCACCAGCAGGCCGATGAGGTTTTCGGCCAGCGCGCGGTTCTTCTCGAGCTGCACCTGGGCCGCCGTGTAGGTGGCGAGCTGGCCTTCGGCCTGCTGCACGTCGAGCTGGGAGGCGATGCCGCCCTCGAAGCGGGTGCGGGTGAGCTGGGCGCTCTTCGCCTGGCTGGTGACCGAATCGGTGTTGACCAGGATCTGGGCGTCCAGCGCGCGCAGGCTGAGGTAGGCCTGCACCACCGACGCGGCGAGGCTGAGGGACACCGTCTCGCTGGCGTAGCGGGTGCCCAGGGCCTGGGCGCGGGCGGCCTCGGAGGCGCGCCGCAGCCGGCCCCACACGTCCAGCTCGAAGGAGGTGGACAGGGCCATCTTCACGTTGCTGCGGGTGATCGGCGCGGTGGACGGGATGGGCGTGGCGGTGGTCTGGCTGATCCGGTTGCGGGTGCCGGCAACGGTGCCGTCCACCTGGGGCAAGAGGGCCGCATCCACCTGACGCAGCACGGCGTCGGCTTCTTCGATGCGGGCGGCGGCAATCAGGGCGTCGGGGCTGCTGGCAAAGGCCTGGCGGACCAGATCGTCGAGGGTGGCGTCGCCGAAGAGGGTCCACCAGTTGCTGGCGATGGCCGGCGCGGCCGACACCGGCGCGGCGGCGTATTGCGCCGGCAGCTGGAGCCGGGCGTCGGGGCGGGCGTAGTCGGGGCCGATGGCGCAGCCCGTGAGGGCGCCGGCAAAACCCAGCGCCAGCAGGGCGGGAAGGGTGCGGATCATTGCTTCACCTCCGGGGTGTGGGCCTGGGGCAGATCGCCGGCCGGGTGGCGGGTCTTGCCGCGGCTCAACCACTTGAAGAACAGGGGCACGAAGAGGGTGGCGATGAAGGTGGCGGCGAGCATCCCGCCGACCACGCCGGTGCCCATCGAGCGGCGGGCGGCAGCGCCGGCGCCGGTGGAGATGGCCAGCGGCAGCACGCCCAGCACGAAGGCCAGCGAGGTCATCACGATGGGGCGGAAGCGCAGCCGCGCGGCTTCCACCGCGGCCTCGACGATGCCCATGCCTTCGGCCTGCTTCTGGGCCGCGAACTCGACGATCAGGATCGCGTTCTTGGCCGCCAGCCCCACCAGCACCACCAGGCCGATCTGGAAGTAGATGTCGTTGGGCATGCCGCGCAGGAGCACGGCCAGCAGGGCGCCGAACATGGCGAAGGGCACCGCCATGATGACCGCCAGCGGCAGCGACCATTTTTCGTACTGGGCGGCGAGGATCAGGAAGACCATCACGATGCCGAAGGTGAAGGCGATCACCGAGGCGTTGCCGGTGCGCTTCTCCTGGAAGGCCTGGCCGACCCATTCGGTGCGATAGCCTTCCGGCAGCACTTCGGCGGAGACTTCCTCGACGGCCTTGATGGCGTCGCCCGAGCTGTAGCCCGGCGCGGCACCGCCCATCACCTTGGCGGCGACGAAGCCGTTGAAGCGCTCGATCATCTCGGGGCCGGTGATGGTCTTGACGGTGGCGACCGCGGAGAGCGGCACCATGGCCCCGCCAGCCGCCTTGACGTAGGACTTGAGGATGTCTTCCGGCTTGGCGCGGTTGGCGGCTTCGGCCTGCAGCTGGACCTTGTAGGTCTTGCCGCCGCGGTTGAAGTCATTGACGTACAGCGTGCCGGTGGTGGCCTGCAGGGTGGCGTAGATGGAATCCAGCGAGATGCCCATCGACATGGCCTTGGGTTCGTCCACCTCGACGAAGAGCTGGGGCGCGCCCACCCGGAAGAAGCTGTTGATGCCGGCCAGCTCCGGACGCTTCTTGAGGGCCTCGACGAGCTGGCCGGTGACCGCCGCCAGGCTGCGGGCGTCGCCGTCGGCACGGTTCTGCAGATACACCTCGAAGCCGCCGGCGGTGCCCAGGCCCTGGATGGGCGGCGGGTTGAACACCAGCCCCATGCCGTCGGGCAGGCTCATGCCCAGGCCGGTGAACTTGCCGGCCATGGCGTCGGTAGTGACGGTGCGCGCCTCCCACGGCTTGAAGATGATGAAGGTGGTGGCGACGCTGGGCCGGTTGTTGCCGGTGATGAAATCGACCCCCTTCACGAAGAAGATGTTCTCGATGTCGTCGGACATGATGCGCTGGCGCATCTGGTCGGTGGCGACGTTGGTGCGCTGGGCGGAGGCGCCGTCGGTGAGGGTGACGAAGCCGAACAGGTAGCCCTGGTCTTCGGCCGGCACGAAGCTGCCCGGCACGGTGCGCAGCAGGAAGGCCGCGGCGCCGATGGTCAGCAGGAACACCAGGGTGCCGATGATGCCGTGGCGCAGGGTGAGGCTGACGGTGCCGGTGTAGCTGTTGGTGAAGCGCTCGAACAGCCGGTTGAAGGGCTTGAACAGCGGCTTCTCCTCGTGGGTCGGCTTGAGCAGCAGGGCGCACAGGGCCGGGGTGAGGGTGAGGGCGACGATGCCGGAGATCACCACCGCCACCGCCACGGTGACCGCGAACTGCTTGTACAGCACGCCGGCGATGCCCCCCAGGAAGGCCACCGGCACGAACACGGCGCACAGCACCAGCACGATGGCGACCACCGCGCCGGACACCTCGCGCATGGCCTCGATGGCGGCGTCCCTGGGCGAGAGCTTCTGCTCGTTCATCAGGCGCTCGACGTTCTCGAGCACGACGATCGCGTCATCCACCACGATGCCGATCGCCAGCACCATCGCGAACAGGGTGAGGGTGTTGATCGAGAAGCCGAACAGCCACATGCCGGCGAAGGTGCCGATCAGCGACACCGGCACCGCGATGATCGGGATCAGCGTGGCGCGCCAGTTCTGGAGGAAGAGGTAAACCACCGCGATCACCAGGATGACCGCCTCGGCGAGGGTCTTGAGCACCTCCTTGGCGGATTCCTGGATGAAGCGGGTGGTGTCGTAGGGGATGATGTACTCGACGCCCTTCGGGAAGCGCTTCTGCATCTCGTCCAGGCGCGCCCGCACCGCCTTGGCGGTGTTGAGGGCGTTGGCGCCGGACTGCAGGTAGATGCCCATGCCCGACACCGGCGCGCCATTCACGGTGGTGCTGCGGTCGTAGCTGTCGGCGCCCAGTTCGATGCGCGCCACATCACGCAGGCGCACCACCCCGTTGGGGCCGTCGGCCCGCAGGATGATGTTGCCGAACTCGTCGGTGGTGAGCAGGCGGCCCTTGGCGGTGACGGTGTAGGTGAGCTGCTGGCCATTGACCATCGGCTCGGCGCCGATCTTGCCGGCGGCGTTCTGGGTGTTCTGCACCCGGATCGCGGCGGCCACCTCGGAGGTGGTCACGCCCAGCTTGGCCATCACGTCGGGCTTGAGCCACAGGCGCATGGCGTAGATCGGGTCGAACTGCTGGGCGTCGCCCACGCCGGGGATACGGCGGATCTCCTCGACCACGTTGGTATTCACGTAGTTGGAGAGGAACAGGGCGTCGTGGGTGCCTTCGGGCGAGCGCAGGGCCGCGAACATCAGGATGTTGTTGGAGCGCTTCTGCACCAGCACGCCGGTGCGCCGCACGTCGTCGGGCAGGCGCGGCTCGGCCACCTTCACCCGGTTATTGACGGCGATCAGCGCGTTGTCGGGGTTGGTGCCCACCTCGAAGGTGGCGGTGATGGTGACCACCCCGGCCGAGTTGCTGGTGGAGTTGTAGTAGATCAGGCCTTCGACGCCCGACAGCTGCTCCTCGATGGGCGCGGCGACGGTCTTGGAGAGGGTTTCGGCGTTGGCGCCGGGGAAGCTGGCGGTGATGATGACCGTCGGCGGGGTGATCTCGGGGTACTGGGCGACCGGCAGCGTGAGCGAGGCCATGAGGCCGGCGATCACGATGACGATCGAGATGACCGACGCGAAGATCGGGCGACTGATGAAGAAGCGTGACATGGATGGCGCCCCCTCAACCCTTGGCCGGCGCAGCGGCCGGGG
Source organism: Zoogloea sp. (assembly GCF_041904905.1). Classification (GTDB taxonomy): domain Bacteria; phylum Pseudomonadota; class Gammaproteobacteria; order Burkholderiales; family Rhodocyclaceae; genus Zoogloea. Next base: position 31,545 of record NZ_JAYRMI010000010.1, read on the forward strand.
CGGCGCCCGGCTTGCCGCCGGCACCCGGGCCTTCGCCCGGCCCGTGCGGGGCCACGGTGGCGCCCGGACGGAGCTTGATGAGGTTGTCCACGATCACCTTGTCGCCAGCCTTCAGGCCACCCAGGATGACCCACTCCTTGCCGCTCCACTGGCCGGTCTTGACCGGGCGCGGGGCGACCTTGTTGTCGGGACCGACGGTCATCACCACCGGGCCGCCGTCGGTCTGCATCACCGCCGCCTGGGGCACCTTGAACACGCCCTCGCGCTCGCCGGTGATGAGGCGCGCCTTCACGAACTGGCCCGGCAGCAGCTTGCCGTCGGGGTTGGGAAACTCGCCGCGGAACTGCAGGGTGCCCAAGCGGGGGTCGATCTGGCTGGCGGCAAAGTTGAGCCGGCCGCGCTGGGCGTAGGTGCTGCCATCCGGCAGAACCACCTCGACGCCGCGGATGGCCTTCGGGTTGAAGCGGCCGTCCGGCGAGGCGGCGGTGAGTTCGGTGTCGGACACCGAGAAGCGCACCCAGATCGGGTTCACCTGGACGATGGTGGTGAGCAGGGTGCCGGCACCGCTGGCCACCAGCGTGCCCTCCGATACCTGAGCGCGGCCTGTCACGCCGGACACCGGCGCGGTAACATTGGCATAGGAAAGGTTCAGCTCGGCCTGGCGCAGCGCGGCCTGGGCGGCCTGCACCGCAGCCAGGGCCACGCTGTTGTCGGAGCTGGCGGTGTCGTACTCGCGCTGGCTGATGGCCTGCTGGGCCAGCAGCGCCTTGAGGCGGGCCGCCTCGCGCTGGGTCTGTTCGACCTTGGCCTTGGCCTCGGCCAGTTGGGCCCTGGCCTGGGCCACGGCCACGTCGAGGGGCTCCCGGTCGATCTGGAAGAGGGTCTGGCCGGCCTTCACGGTGGCGCCTTCTTCGTACACGCGCTTCATGAGGATGCCGCCGACCCGCGCACGCACTTCAACCTCCCGCGCGCCTTCGGTCTGGGCGACGGCCTCGACGCTGGTCTCGGCCCGGGTGGGCTGCATCTCGACGGCGGTCACCGGCATCGGCGGCATGCCACCGGCGGGCGGTCCGCCGGCGCCCTGCTCCTTGCCGGAGCAGCCGAACAGCAGAAAGGAAACCGCCAGCGCCGGCACGGCGAGGCGGAACGAGAAGGGCTGGGGATGGGGGTGCGCGCTCAAGATCGACTCCAGGGCTGGATTTCTGGTTTGTATTGGGGCACAGTTTCATACAAACACGAATGTATGTAAATAGCCCTCACTAACATTCTACGACGGGATTAATGCAATATGGTTCGCAGGACCAAGGAAGAAGCCGAAGAAACGCGCCGCCAGATCATCGAGGCGGCCCGCCGGGTCTTTCTGGAATGCGGGGTTGGCAGCACCAGCCTCGAGAAGATCGCTGCCGCCGCGGGGGTGACCCGGGGCGCGGTTTACTGGCACTTCAAGAACAAGACCGATCTGTTCTTCGCGATGCGCGAGGACGCGGTGCTGCCCTTCCTCGACCGGGTGGTGTTCGACGCCGGGACCGACGACCCCCTGGGCGGCATCGAGCGGGCCCTGCAGGAGATCATCCACATTCTGGTGGACGAGGCCCAGACCCGCGAGACCTTCGAGATCCTCGCCTTCAAGTGCGAGTACGTGGGCGAGTTCAGCGCGATGAAGAGCTGCACCGCGGGGCAGATGGATTTCCTGGGGCTGCTCGGCGAGGCTTACCGCCGGGCCGCGGCGCGGGGCCAGCTGCGCCAGCCGGCCGACCCGGAGATGCTCGCCTACGACACCTTCCTGTTCGTGGGCGGGCTCATCAAGCACTGGATCGCCTGCACCCCCGACGAGCGCTTCCGGGTGGACGCGAAGCGCTTCATCGCCCAGCACGTGGCCCTGCGCCGGGCCTGAGGGCGGTCAGCGGGGCGCCGGCAGGCGGGTCACCATCCCGCGGCTCTGGAAGGCGCCGGGCGCCCATGCGGCGGGCGGCGCCAGCGGCTGGGTGCCGACCGGCAGGGCGAACTCGGCCTGGGGCGTGAGCAGCTCGCCCAGCGGGCCGTCGGGCTTATCCACCCGCCCGCGCAGGATGGCCGGCGGCGTGAAATCCAGGGCCTCCGGCGCAAGCGCGCCGCCGGGCAGCGGGAAGTTGCCCCGGTGATCCCCCGGCATGGCCAGACTGAAACCCCCCAGCCCCACGGTGAGGTTGTTGCGCGTGACCACCTGGGTATCCGGCGGGAGCTTGTCGGACCACACCCGGGTGAACCAGGCCGGCCGCCAGCCCGCGTTGATGAGGGTGTTGTGGGCCATCAGCAGGCGGTTCTCGGCCCAGCGGCTGCCCTCGGCGCCGTAGCCCACCACGATGGGGTTGGCGCTGTCGGCGCTCTGGCCGATCACGTTGCCCACCACCAGCGCCACGCCGCCTTCGGGAAACTCCAGCTCGTACGAGGCCATGCCGCCGGGGCCGTCCAGCAGCAGGTTGTAGCGGATCTCGTTGCGCCCGGCCCGGCTCTTGACCAGATGCCCCAGATAGCCCTGGTGGAAGCGGCTGCCCTCCAGCACGAAGGACTTGATGTGCCCCACGTAGAGCAGGTGGTGCAGGCGGCCGGGCTCGCGGGGCGCCTGGCTGAAGGCGCTGTTGTAGATGCGCAGCTCGGCGGTGTCGAAGTTGGCGGTGATGAGGCCGTTCTGGTTGTCCTCGAAGACGCAGTCGCGCACCTCCAGGCTGCCCTGCTCGAAGCGGATGCCGGCGCCGTTGCCGTCGGCCACCCGGGCGCCGCGGAACTCGATGTTCTCCACCTTGTAGTTGCCATTGACGAACACCCAGATGCCCTTGCCGTCGGCGTCGCGACCGTCGGCGTCGAGCACCGGGCGGCCGCCGTAGCCGCGCAGGGTGAGGGATTTCTGGGCCCACACCGCCACGTCGCCCTTGTAGGTGCCGGGGCGGATCAGCACGGTGTCGCCGTCCTTGGCGATGCGCGCGGCGTCGGCGATGCGGGTGACCGACTCGCCGGGCCCGACGAGGATGGTCGCCGCGGCGGCGGGCAGCGCCGGCAGGCAGGAGAGCGAGAGGGCGAGAAGCGCGAGGCGGGCGGTCATGGGTCGGCGCGAAGTCAGTGGTGGAAGGGCGTGCGCTCAGCGGGCCGGAGGCTGGCGCAGGTTGAGGGCCAGCCAGGCCAGCAGCAGCAGGAAGACGGTGATCCGGGGCATGTCGAGGAGGCTGTCCACCATGCCCACCGTCGCCAGCCCGACCAGCGCCGCCAGCAGGGTGGGCGCGTGGGCCTGCAGACGGGTGGGCCGGCGGACGAGGCACAGCAGCGCGCCGGCCAGGATCAGCAGCATCGCCACCGCCCCCAGCACGCCTTGCTCGACGAAGGCATGGACGAACAGGTTCTTGGCGTGCCACGGCAGGTGGTCCCGGTCGGAGCTGAAGAACCAGCGCGCGCCGCCGTCCTCGAAGCCGCCGTTGGCGACGAGGGGCCGGAGCTGGGCGTCGGTGAGTTCGATGTCGTCCAGGTCGATGGGCGTGGGCCCGGTGGTGCCCAGGGTGATCACGGTCGTCCGGGGCAGGCTGCCGACCGCGGCCATCAGCGGGTCGTCGAGCACGCGGGTCACCGTCGTCCAGTGCTTGCTGCCGGAGAGCGGCACCATCGCGCTGGCGCAGGGGTTGGCGTAGAGCAGGTGCTTGCGGCACACCTGCACGACCAGCTGGGTGTCGACCTCGCTGCGGGCCTTCAGGCGCAGCTGCAGCGGGGTGACGACGTCGGTCGGCAAGCGCTGGGTGAGCAGCACCACCTCGTCGATGCTGCGCCCCTGGCGCGGGCCGGTGAGGCGCATCGCGCGGCCGCCGGGCTCGCCGACGAGGGCCAGCGAACCCGGCGTGGCCGGATCGGCAACCCGCCAGAAGTACACCTCGGGATAACGCCCGAGGCCCAGGCCGACCAGCGCATCCAGCGGCCCCTGCACGAAATCGAGGCTGCGCCCGGTGTGGCGGAGCCGGATCTCGGTGTCGGAGCCGGTGTTGGAGAGGCGGCTGCCCATGTAGTAGCCGCCCAGGGTGGTGACCACCATGCCGCCGACCGCCAGCGCCACCAGCAAGCCCTGGATGTCCTGCAGCCGCGGCTGCCACAGGGGCGTCCGGCCCAGCGCCTGACGGGTCAGCACCGCCAGCGCCAGCAGCGCGCCGCCCAGGCTGCCCATGAAGCGCGTCGGCGCGCTCCAGAAGGCGCTCACCAGCACCGTCGCCAGCGCCAGCGCCACCAGCAGCGCCAGCACCGCCACGCCGCCCACCCGCAGCCCGCGCGCCCGCAGCACCAGGAGCAGCGCCGCCAGCCCCCACAGGGCCGCGTAAGTCAGGTAGATGCCCTTCGGCAGCGCCAGCATGGCCACCGCGCCCCCCGCCGCCAGCACCGCCCCGCCGATCAGGCCCAGGGCGAAGCCGCCGGCCCGCATCCCCGCGATCGCGCTGCCCGCCGGCCACGCCAGCAGGGCCAGCCCGGTGAAGGCCAGCAGCGCCCGGTAGCCGCCCTCGGGGAAGATCAGCATCCCGCCGGCCAGCATCGCCAGCACCAGCCCGGCCACCACCGCCGGATGCCGCCGCGGGCGATCTGCCGTGCCCGGCGCCGCAGGGCGCCCCAGGCTGGCCACGCCCAGCGCCGCCATCGACACGAACAGCGCGCCATAGACGATCCGCGAGAAGGTGGTGAACATCGCGTAGACGCCCACCGCCACCACCGCCAGCGCCAGCGCCCGACCCACCACGCCGTGGGCGCGCCGGAAGCTCAGCACCGCGAAGGGGAAGCTCAGCATCAGCCACGCATCCAGCGCCGCGCCGCCCACGTGCATCTCCCAGAACAGGGCCGAGGTGCGGTAATCGGACGCGAAGTTGGTGAGACCCGGAAAGGCCACCCGCTCCCACAGCGCGGCGGCGGCGCAGGTGGCAAAACCCAGGGTGAGGCCCAGGGTCAGCCGGTCCAGCGCCGCGTCGCCATCGCGCCGCACCGCCAGCTGCAGGAAGGGGATCAACGCGAAGGCCAGCAGGAAGCCCTTGCCCACCCGCAGCGCATTGACCGTGGTGTTGTAGCCGATCAGCGACCCCGCTTCGAGCGCCGGCAGCGGCAGCCCGCCCCGCAGCCCGGCGACGGCCACGCTCGCCGCCAGCAGCCCGAACACCCCCAGCGCGCCGGCCCGCAGCTTGACGGGCGCCCGCCCGGCCAGGGTGGGCGGCGGCGGCGCGAAGGCCTCCCGCAGCCCCAGGGCGGCCAGGGTGACCAGGGCCAGCGCGTCGCTCTCGGTAAAGTGGATGTGCCCGCCCCACGGCGCCAGGTCCACCACCGGCCACAGGGCCGGCAGCAGCACCAGCCACAGGGCCGGGCGGATCGCCAGCGCCAGCCCATAGGCCCCCAGCAGCACCCCGGCCACGCCCCGGTCGAGGGGGTAGGACGCGAACCACATCGACAGGGCGACGATGGCAAGCACGAACACCGATCCGCCATACAGGCGGGCAGTGGGGCCGGAGCGGGGCGAAGCGGCGGAGGGGTGGGCGGTGGCGGTCAAGATCGGCAGCGCAGGGGACGACAGGAAGCGGGGATGCTAACCGATTCGAATGAAGCGCGGAGGCCCCGGCGCGCGTCCACCCTTGACCGGTGTCACGGCGCATCGCAGGATTGCGCATTCCGTCACGCCCGCCCGCCGATGCCCACCCCTGCCGCCCCCGCCGAACCCACCCCGGCCCTGCGCACGCGCCCGCTGGTGGCCTGCCTGCTGGCGACGCGTCCGGCGTTTCTCGGCGTCACCCTGTTCGCCTGCCTCATCGGGCTGGCCACCGCCCACGGCGGCGGCGCGATCATCGACCCGGCCAGGGCCCTGGTCACCGTGCTGTTCGCCCTGGTGGCCCACGCCGGCATCAACGTGCTCAACGATTTCTACGACGCCCGCAGCGGCGCCGACGCCGCCAACGCCGAGCGCCTCTTTCCCTTCACCGGCGGCAGCCGCTTCATCCAGAACGGCGTGCTCTCCGAAGCCGAAACCGGCCGCCTGGGCTGGACCCTGCTGGCCGCGGTGGTGCCGGCCGGGCTGTGGCTGGCGGCGCAATCGGGGCCGGGGCTGATCCTCGTCGGGCTGGCCGGGCTGCTGCTGGGCTGGGCCTACACCGCACCGCCGCTGGCGCTGGTGTCCCGCGGGCTGGGCGAGCTGGCCGTGGCGGCCGGCTGGCTGATCGTCACGGTGGGCGCCGACTTCGTGCAACGCGGCGGCTTTGCGCCGGCACCGCTGCAGGCCGGGCTCTCCTACGCCCTGCTGGTGGCGGCGATCCTGTTCATCAACGAGTTCCCCGACCTGCGCGGCGACGCCGCCGCCGGCAAGCGCACGCTGGTCGTGCGCCTGGGGCCCCACACCGCCAAGTGGGCCTATCTGGCGCTCACCGTCGTGGCCTACGGCTGGCTGGTGCTGATGGTGGGCCGCGACCGGCTGCCCCAGGGCGCCGCGGCCGCCGCGCTCAGCCTGATCCTGTCCTTCCGCGCCGCGCGCCACCTCCTCGCCCACGCCGACCGGCCCGCCGAACTCGCCCCCGCGATAAAACTGACCATCGCCGCCGCCCACCTGCACGGCCTCATCCTTGCCGCCACGCTGGCCTTCGGCCGCTGGCCGGGAGCCACCTCATGAACCTCACCCTGCCCTTCACCCCCGCCGAAATCCGCGGCGTCATCTTCGACATGGACGGCCTGCTCCTCGACAGCGAGCGGGTAGCCCTCGCCACCGTGGCCGAAGCCGCCGCCGAGCTGGGCCTGGAATGGCGCTACGAGGTGGGGCTGGCGATGGTCGGCCTCAACTCGAAGGACGGCCCCGCGGTGATCCGCCGCCACCTGGGCGACGACTACCCCACCGCCGCCCTGTACGACACCTTCGGGCGGATCTACGAGGCCGCCATCGTCGCCGGCCGCATCCCGGTGAAAGGCGGCGCCGCCGAGCTGTTCGACCAGCTCGACCGCCGCGCCCTGGGCCGCGTGGTGGCCACCTCCACCCGCCGCTCCCGGGCCGAGCCCAAGCTCGCCGCGGTGGGCCTCCTGCCGCGGGTGCACGGCATGGTGTGCGGCGACGAGGTCGTCCGCGGCAAGCCCGCGCCCGACATCTACTTCGCCGCCGCCGCGCGCCTGGGCCTGCCGATCGAGCACTGCCTGGTGCTGGAAGACTCCAACGCCGGCGTGCGCGGCGCCCTGGCCGCCGGCGCCCGGGTGGTGATGGTGCCCGACCTCCTCCAGCCCGCCGACGGCGTGCGCGCCGCCGGCGTGCCGGTAGCCGCCAGCCTCCACGACCTCGCCGGCTTCTTCGCCGCGGGCTGACCCATGCTGCGCGCCACCGCCCTCCTCGCCCTGCTCGCCGCCGCCCCGGCCCACGCCGACGCGCCGGGCTCCACCGCCTTCTGCCTGTTCCCCCTGCCCCCCGACAACGCCACCCAGCGGCACATCAATCTGGGTATCGTTCAATATGTCGACCTGCGGGCCGACGAAGTGCGGATCGCCTTCGGTGGCGGCAACCTGGGCAGCGGCCACGAGGCCCGCATCCCGGTAAAGAGCCGCGACGAAGCCGACGCCGTGCTCGCCCGGCTGCGCGAAACCGCCATCCGCTGTGCCCAACCCACCACCGGAGCCACGCCATGAAACTCGTCGGAATGCTCGATTCGCCCTTCGTCCGCCGCACCTTCATCAGCGCCCGGATGCTCGGCGTGCCCTTCGAGCACCAGTCCCTGTCGGTGTTTCGCAACTTCGCCGAGTTCCACGCCATCAACCCGCTGGTCAAGGCCCCCACCCTGGTGCTGGACGACGGCGGCGTGATGGTGGACAGCAGCGTCATCATCGACTGGTTCGAGCGCACCGCCGCCCCCGGCAAGACCCTGCTGCCCGCCGACCCGGCCCGCCTGCTGCGCTGCCTGCAGCTCACCGGCTGGGGCCTCGCCGCCGCCGAGAAGAGCGTCCAGCGCTACTACGAGACCAAGGTGCGCCCCGAGGCCACCCGTCACCCCGACTGGATCGAGCGGGTCAGCGGCCAGATCCGCGACACCTACGCCCTCATCGACCGCCACGTGGGCCAGGACGACTGGCTGTGCGGCGACCGCCCCACCCAGGCCGACATCACCGTGGCCGTCGCCTGGCGCTTCACCCACCACACCGCCCCGGGCCTGGTGGACGCCAGCGACTACCCCCACCTCGCCGGCCTCGCCGCCCAGGCCGAGGGCCTGCCGGCCTTCCGCGCCGCCGCCTACGACTGAACGAAAGCCCCCATGATCGGACGCATCACCGGCCGCCTGGCCGAGAAGAACCCACCCCAGATCCTCGTCGACGTAAACGGCGTCGGCTACGAGCTGGAGGTGCCCATGAGCACCTTCTACGGCCTGCCCGCCACCGGCCAGACGGTCAGCCTCGCCACCCACCTCGCGGTGCGCGAGGACGGCCATTTTTTGTACGGCTTCGCCAGTGAGGACGAGCGCGCCACCTTCCGCCAGCTCCTCAAGGTGGCCGGCATCGGCGCCCGCACCGCGCTGGCGGTACTCTCCGGGCTGTCGGTCACCGATCTGGCCCAGGCCATCGCCCTGCAGGAATCCGGCCGCCTCATCAAGATCCCCGGCATCGGCAAGAAGACCGCCGAACGCCTGCTACTTGAGCTACGCGACAAGCTGCCCAAGGCCCTCCCCGGCCTCGCCGCCCAGGCCGCCGCGCAACCCGGCGACGACCGGGCCGACATCGTCAACGCCCTGCTGGCCCTGGGCTACAACGAGAAGGAAGCCCTCGGCGCGGTCAAGCAGCTGCCCGACGGCGTGGGCGTGTCGGACGGCATCCGCCAGGCGCTCAAGGGGCTCTCCAAGGCATGAGCGGCAGACTCCAACAGGGCTTCACCCGCAACGTGAAGCTCGGCGCCGGCACCCTGCGCCTGCTCATGAACCTGTGGCCGCCCTTCATCGGCGCCGGCATCCACGTGGAGCGCCTGTCGCCCGACTACACCGAAGCGGTGGTGCGGATGCGCCTGGGGCTCTTCAACCGCAACCACATGGGCACCCACTTCGGCGGCTCGCTGTACGCCATGACCGACCCCTTCTTCGCCCTGCTCGTCCTGCACCAGCTCGGCAGCGGCTACGTGGTGTGGGACAAGGCCTCGCGCATCGACTACAAGCTCCCCGGCCGCGGCACCGTGCGCGCCACCTTCCGCGTCACGCCGGCGCAGGTCGAAGCCATCCGCCACGCCACCGCCGGCGGAGACAAGCACGAGCCGGTGTTCACGGTGGACGTGGTCAACCGAAAGGGCGAGGTGGTGGCAACGGTGGAGAAGACGGTTTATGTGAGGCGGAAGCCGACGGCTTAGGCGGGGTCGTCGAGGCGCTTGAGCCAGGCTTCGATGGCGGCGATTTCCCCGGGCAGCTTCAGCCGGCGGGCGTCGGCGAGGGCGAGGGCGAACAGCCGGCGGGCCTCGGCGCGGTCGCCGGGGGCGTTGCGCTTCAGGAGCGTGATGCCGATATTGGCGCGGGCCACCAGCATAAAGCGCACGTCACCCAGCTTTTCATAGACCGGCAGTTCTTCTTCGGTCTGGATACGCAGCGCCTCATCGAGCTGGCCCCGCGCCATCAGGATGTCCGCGATCTTGCCCTGGGTCACCGCCTTCGAGCGCACGTCACCCAGTTTTTCATAGACCGGCAGCTCTTCTTCGGTCCGGATGCGCAGCGCCTCGTCCAGTTCGCCCCGCGCCATCAGGATGTCCGCGATCTGGCCCTGGGTCACCGCCTTCTCGCGCACGTCACCCAGCTTTTCATACACCGGCAATTGTTCTTCGGTCAGGATGCGCAGCGCCTCGTCCAGTTCGCCCCGCGCCATCAGGATGTCCGCGATCTTGCCCTGGGTCACCGCCTTCGAGCGCACGTCACCCAGCTTTTCAAAGGCCGGCAGTTGTTCTTCGGTCCGGATACGGAGCGCTTCGTCCAGTTCGCCCCGAAATTGCAGGATGTCCGCCACACGCGCCTGCACCAAGGCCCGTCCAGACTCATCGTCGGACAGCATCGGCAGCAGTTGCTGCCGCAACACCTGCAAGGCCTCATCGAGGCGCCCCACGACAACGAGGATGTCCGCCAACTCCAGCAACAGATCGCGCCGCAACTCGGCACGCTTGATGTGCGCCAGCACCTGCTCCAGTTCGGCAAGCCGCGCATCCTTCTCTTCGCGGGACATGCCCCACACCTCAAGCCAACTCCGAGCAACCGGCGGTGACACACCGATCGGTTCGGACACCTCGCCCGCCCCCTCGAACGCCACCACCCCAGACCGCCAGGACCACACATCCGGCGCGCCGCGGGCGAGTTCGGTGACGGTGGCCTCCGGCAGCCACCACAGCAAGGACGCAGGCACCTGGGCGGCAAGGGCATTGCGGTGCAGGTTGAGTTCGGCGATGCGGTCGGGCTTCAGCCAGCCGTCGCCATTGACGAGATGCACGATGGCGTCGGCGCCCGCTTCGGCGTGGAGCCACGCCTCAAGGCTGGGCACATCGGCAGGCGCGGCGGCGGACAGGCCGTATTCGGCGAGATCGACCCGCAGCATCGGCCGCCCCGTCAGGCCGGGCTCGCCTTCCAGCCGCGCGATGAGGCGGTCCCGCTCACGGGGCGCCGGGCAGACCAGCACATAGAACTGAAAGCCCTTCTTGACCGCCAGCAGCCGGGCCAGCCGGGCCAGCCCCGCTTCGTTGGCGGGCAGGATCGCCGCAGACGCAGGCGGCAGCGGTGCGATCATCGGCGTCAGGGCGTGGGCGCCGCCAGTGCCTGCGCCGCGCGCCGATAGCCTTCCAGCTCGCGCACGACCGGGTTCGAACGCCGCCAGGAGCCGTCGTTGTACTGCAACAGGGCGAGGCGCCACAGCAGGTTGCGGGTGCGCTCGTCGTTGCCCACATGCAGGCCGTTGCTGGCATCCACCTCGGCCAGCCGCGTGTAGTCCTCGGGCGAGAGCCAGTAGCGGTAATCGGCCGCGAGGAGTTCGATGGCCCGGTCGACGGTGGCGCTCTCGATGGTCGCGCCTTCGGCCGATTCGCAGGCCAGCGCCAGCAGGCGCAGCAGCTCACGCGGGTGACCGCCGCTCATCTCGATGAGCCGGTCCCGCAGGTCGGGGCTGGCGAAGGCGGCGGGGTCGATGCGCCGGTCGAGCAGGTCGTGCATGGCCTGCCAGCCTGGGTCGAAGCGCTGGCCATCGCGGCTGGCAAGCTTGACGATGGGCAGCACAAGCTCGCTGTTGAGCTTGCTGTGGGTGGTGCCCACGTACTTGAGGGTGATCGGTGCGGTGTAGAGCACCAGCGCCTGGATGCCCAGCAGCTGCTCGGTGTCTTCAAGGAACAGGCTTTGCGCCTGCTTGAGGGGAATCTTGTCGGTGCCATCGACCAGCAACAGCAGGCGCTGGCCCTTGCCGGCGGCCTGGATGGCCTGCTCGGCGGCGCGGATGAAGTGATTGAACGCCACCGCGAACTCGGTGAAGGTCTTGCGGACCACCTCGCGCATGGTGTCCTTGTAGGTGGAGCTGTTCTTGAACACCGCAGAGAAGCGCGCGGTGAGCTTGAGCAGCAGCGGCCAGCCACCACCGGCTTCGGCTTCGGTGCCGATCTGGGCCGCCAGCTCCTTGACCGCCTCCTGGGTGAGCACGTGCTCGCTGAACCAGCGCTTCAGCCCGGCGATGTGTGCGTCGTCCACCCGCAGCTGCAGCCTGTCCAGCTCGCTCATCACTGCATGGGCGAGGGAGAGGAACAGGTCGGCGTACTCGAGGTTGTTGATGTCGATCTCGCCCCGCACGTTGAACAGGATCGGGTAGAGCTTGCCCCCCGCCGGATTGCCGGCATCCCGCAACTGGGCCCGCAAGCGCATCAGCTCGGTGGACTTGCCGCAACCGATGGGCCCGAACAGCAGCACATGCCGCCCGAGGGTGGGGAAGAACTCCCCCGTCGCCAGGCTCAGACCGAACTTCGTGAGCAGCCGGCTGCGCAGATCGGTTGCCCCACGCGCCACATCGGTGTCCACAAAACGCGGATCGCTGGGCTCGATGGCTTCGTCGAAGTCGAGCTGCTGGAGCACCTGGAGGAGATTACGGGGAGGCTGCTGACTCATTGCATTCGCACCACAGGAGCGGGAGATGTACCGGCTTTCATTAAACCATGAGTTAATCCGTACGCCCACGGTCCGGAGCCCCCAGCCTGGAACCGCTGCGCCGCCCGATTCGGCGATAATCCCCCCACCCCAACCCGAGACACCTCCATGGCTCCGCGACGTACCGCCCAGGTGGCCATCACGGCCCTTCTGCTTCTTGGCTGCGCCTTCGTGCTCAGCCCCTTCTTTGCGGCGATCCTGTTTGCCGGGACGGTGTGCATCACCACCTGGCCGATCTACCGCTGGCTGCACCGCCGGCTGGGGCGGCGGGACGGGCTGGGGGCGATCTCGATGACGCTGCTGCTCACCGCCGTGCTGTTGGTGCCGATGATCGGGCTGGCAGCCTCCCTCACCGACGCGGCGATGGAGGCCGTGGAGTGGGCGCGCACCGCCATCGAGCAATCCGACGGCCGCCCGCCGGCGTGGGTGAAGCAGCTGCCGGTGGTCGGCCCCGACCTCGACGCCTACGTGCGCAAGCTCACCCACAGCCAGCAGGAGATGCGCAAGCTGGCGCTGCAGGCGGTCGAGCCGGCCCGCAAATTCGCCCTGGGGCTGGGCGGCGTGCTGGGCCAGGGGTTGCTGCAGATCACCCTGGTGTTGTTCATCGGCTTCTTCTTCTACCGGGACGGCGCCAGCATCTACACCCAGCTGGAAACCGGCGCCCAGCGGCTGGGGGGCGAGCTGGGCCACCGGCTGCTCGATCTGGCCGCCAACACCGTGAAGGCGGTGATGATCGGCATCGTCGGCACCGCCGCGGCCCAGGCGCTGGTGGCGCTGGTGGGCTTCGCGATCGCCGGGGTGCCGGGGGCCCTGCTGCTGGCGGCGGGCACCTTCTTCCTGTCGCTGGTGCCGGTGGGCCCGCCGCTGATCTGGGGCGGCGCGGCGTTCTGGCTGTACCAGCAGGGCGAGAGCGGCTGGGCGATCTTCATGGTGCTGTGGGGCGCGCTGGCGGTCAGTTCGGTGGATAACTTCCTCAAGCCCTTCCTCATCAGCCGCACCGCCAGCCTGCCGATCCTGCTGATCGCCCTGGGCGCCTTTGGCGGCGTGCTGGCCTTCGGTTTCATCGGGCTGTTCCTCGGCCCCACCTTCCTGGCCCTGGGTCAGGCCCTGTTCCGGGAATGGACGGCCCACGACGCCGCCCTCCCCGCCGTCACCTCGGACAACGCGCAATGATCGAAACCGATGCCATCAAGGGCGGCCAGCCCGACGCCACCGCCCGGCTCATCGGCGCCAGCAAGGCGAGCAACCAGGAAGAGGCGCTCGAACGCGCCCTGCGCCCCAAGCGGCTGGCCGATTACGTGGGCCAGCAGAAGATCCGCGACCAGCTGGAGATCTTCATCCAGGCCGCCCGGAAGCGCGGCGAAGCCCTCGACCACGTGCTGCTGTTCGGCCCGCCGGGCCTGGGCAAGACCACCCTCGCCCACATCGTGGCGGCGGAGATGGGGGTGAACCTGCGCCAGACCTCCGGCCCGGTGCTGGAGCGCGCCGGCGATCTGGCGGCGCTGCTCACCAACCTCGAACCCCACGACGTGCTGTTCATCGACGAGATCCACCGCCTGAGCCCGGTGGTGGAGGAGATCCTCTACCCGGCGCTGGAGGATTTCCAGATCGACATCATGATCGGCGAGGGGCCGGCGGCGCGTTCGGTGAAGCTCGACCTGCCGCCCTTCACGCTGGTGGGCGCCACCACCCGCGCCGGCATGCTCACCAACCCGCTGCGCGACCGCTTCGGGATCGTGTCGCGGCTGGAGTTCTACACCGCGCAGGAGCTGGCCTACATCGTCAGCCGCTCGTCGCGCCTGCTGGATGTGGAGATCGACGACACCGGCGCCTTCGAGATCGCCCGCCGCGCCCGCGGCACGCCGCGCATCGCCAACCGCCTGCTGCGCCGGGTGCGCGACTACGCCGAGGTGCGCGCCGACGGCCGCATCAGCGCCCAGGTGGCGGATGCGGCGCTGACGATGCTGGACGTGGACCACCTGGGTCTGGACCTGATGGACCGCAAGCTGCTGGGAGCGATGCTGGAGAAGTTCGGCGGCGGCCCGGTGGGACTGGACAACCTGGCGGCGGCGATCGGCGAATCGTCCGACACCATCGAGGACGTGCTGGAGCCCTACCTCATCCAGCAGGGCTACCTGCAGCGCACGCCGCGGGGGCGCATGGCCACCGCGTCGATCTGGCAGCACTTCGGGCTGAGGCCGCCGGGCGGCGGCACGGCCCTGTGGGAAGAAGGCTGATCCGCGTCGCCGGCAGCCAGCCGGCGGGCGGAGGGGGGTCAGGCAGTCTGGCGGGACGCCTTGGCGCTGGCCATCACGGCCTGGATGCGGTCGGCAGTGCCGAGGAAATCGCTCTGGTTTTCCTCGTCGAAGGGCTTGAGGCATAGCGACACCGCCTTGGCGGTGATCGTCAGGCCGCCCTTCGGGTCGCGGTCGATGAAGCCGTTCTGGATCAGGTGGCTCACCTTGCGCCGCACGGTCTCCCGCGGGATGCCGGTGGACGAACTGATCGAGAAGGCGTTGCAGGGGCGCAGCGGCAGGCGGCTGAAGGTTTCCTCGTCGGTGCAGCTGCTGGGCACGCTGGAGCCGTCGCCCAGCGCCAGGCTACCCATGTTGTAGAGCCCGACCTCGCCGAGGACGATGGGCAACAGCAGGTCGCCGTCGAAGGCGCCGTACAGCCGGACCAGATAGCGCAGGTTGTAGCGGGCAAGATGCAAGGCGGCCAGGCGCCTCTCTCGGGGGACTTCAGGCCCGGTCGCCCCGGTCGTGTCGCCGGGTGGAACCAACCCTTTGGGGTCAGCGGGCAGCAGGGTGTTCATGTAGTTCTCCATGATGCTTCTGGCTGAATGGTGTGTAACATCATTTAACCATTCAATGCCCGGAGAATACATACCCCTGTCTTGCCAAAGCCCGAAAAACTGGGGTCGGCTATGGACTAATTCACACCTGACAGGCCAGACCCTTAAGGTATTCGCCCTCCGGAACGGCCAGACCGATGGGATGGTCGGGCGCGGCGGCGAGCCGATGCAAAATGCGTGCCTCGACACCCACGTCCGCCGCGGCCCCCGCCACGATCTTCTGGAACAGCTCCAGCCCGATCCCACCGGAGCAGGAGTAGGTCATCAGGATGCCGCCAGGGTTGAGCAGGCGGAAGCCCAGCAGGTTGATGTCCTTGTAGGCGCGGGCGGCCCGGTCGGCGTGGGCGGCAGAGGGCGCGAACTTGGGTGGATCGAGCACGATCAGGTCGAACTTGCGACCATCGGCCTTGAGGGTGCGCAGGGCCTGGAAGACGTCGTCCTCGCGCCACTCGGCGCGGGCGGCGTCGAGCTGGGGGTTGAGCGCCACGTTGCGCGCCGCGGTGGCCAGCGCCGGGCCAGAGGAGTCGATGGAGATCACGCTCTTGGCGCCGCCGGCCAGGGCCTGCAGCGAGAAGCCGCCGGTGTAACAGAAACAGTTGAGCACGTCGCGCCCGGCGGCCAGCTGGCCGGTGAGCAGGCGGTTGTCTCGCTGGTCGAGGTAGAAGCCGGTTTTATGGCCGCCGGCCACGTCCACTTCCATCCGCACGCCGTTCTCGACGATGGTGAGCTGCTCGGGCAGCTCGCCGAACACCAGCCCGCTCACCGGGCAAAGGCCCTCGAGCTTGCGCACGTCGGAATCGGAGCGCTCGTACACCGCGCTGCAGCCGGTGGCCTGGACCAGCCCGGCGACGATGGCGTCGCGCCATTTGTCGGCGCCCGCGCTGGTGAGCTGCACCACCACCACCGGGCCGTAGCGGTCGGCGATCACCCCGGGCAGGCCGTCGGATTCGCCGTGGATGAGGCGCACGCCGTCCTGCCGGGCCAGCCACGGGTGGGCCGCCCGCCGCGCCACCGACGCCGCCACTGCGCGCTTGACGAAGGCGTGGTCGATGGACTGGTCGCAGTCGAAGGTCCACACCCGGGCGCGGATCTGCGATTCGGGCGACCACGCCGCCCGCGCCAGCGCCCGGCCGTCGGCGTCCTTGACCAGCACGGTATCGCCCGGCCGGGCGCGGCCCTCCAGCCGATCCACCGAACCGGCGAAGATCCAGGGGTGACGACGCATCACGGAGCGTTCCTTGCCGGGTTTGAGAATGAGATCGGCCATGGGAGGAATTGGGAATGGAGAATTGGTAAATGGGGGAATGGGAAATGGGGCAACGGCCACACCTTGCGCCGCTCCCGAAACCTGAGGGGTGCAGAAAGCGTAGCGAGCAGGCCGAGGTCGCGACGAGAAGCGCAGCCGTACATGAATACGGCGAGCATCGCAGACGCACGATCGGCCTGCGCAGTAGCTTTATGCGCCCCTCAGCCGAGCTGGCGGACGAGGGAGGCGGAGACCATCTCGCCGATACGGGTGACGTAGAGCGTGCCCATCGACGGATAGAAACGCTCCGGGTCTTCGCTACCCATGGCCAGGAGGCCGAAGGTCTTCTCGTCGCGGCGCAGGGGCACCAGGGCCACCGACTTGACCTGCCGGCCGGCGGCGCCGAACCAGTTGGCAACCTCGCGGATCGTCGGGGTGCCGCAATAGGGCGCGGTCAGGTCGCCGGTGAAGAAGCGCACGTCCTCGCCCACGGGCAGGAACTCGGGGCCGCTGCGCGACAGCACGCTGTTCCACACCCGGAAGGCCACGTGGGGCACGGTGAAGTCTTCCTGCAGGTGGGTGTAGATGGCCTGGCGGATGGATTCGAAATCCTCGGCCTCAAGCAGCGACAGGGTGAGGCGATGCACCTTCTCGCCGATGGCGTCGTTCTCTTCGCCGAACTCGAGCAGCTCGGCGAACTTGTTCTCGAGCTGGGCGATGCGCTCGCGCAGGGCGAGCATCTGGCGCTCGATGAGGGAAATGGCCTGGCCGTTGTGGGGGTGGGTCACCGTCAGGTCGGTCAGCAGGCTGGCGTTGTCGTCGAAGAAATCGGGGTTGGCCTGCAGGAACTGGATGACGTCGGAAGCTTTCATGGCGTGGGCCGGGTGGGTGAGGTTCAGGGGAGCGTGAGTTCGCCGGAGAAGACGGTGACGGCCGGGCCGGTCATGAGGACCGGGGTGCCGACGCCGCCCCAGGCGATGGTCAGTTCGCCGCCGCGGGTTTCGACCGCCACCGGCGAGGCCACCAGGCCGCGCAGGATGCCCGCCACCACCGCCGCGCAGGCGCCGGTGCCGCAGGCCAGGGTTTCGCCAGCGCCGCGTTCGAAGACGCGCAGACGCACCCGATGTTCGTCCACCACCTGCAGGAAGCCGGCGTTGACCCGCGCCGGGAAGCGCGGGTGACGCTCGATGAGCGGGCCCTGTTCGGCCACCGGGGCGGTGTCCACGTCGGCCACCACCTGCACCGCGTGGGGGTTGCCCATGCTGACGGCGGTGATCGCCACGCTGGAGCCGGCCACGTCGAGGGGCTGCACGTAGGCGTCGGAGTCGCTGACGAAGGGCACGTCGGCGGGGTTGAGCACCGGCACGCCCATGTCGACGGTGACCTTGCCGTCGGCCTCCAGGCGCGGCGCGATGACGCCCTTCCTGGTCTCGACGCGGATCTCGCGCTTGTCGGTGAGGCCCTGGTCGAACACGAAACGGGCGAAGCAGCGGGCGCCGTTGCCGCACTGCTCCACCTCGCCGCCGTCGGCGTTGAAGATGCGGTAGCGGAAGTCGACACCGGGGGTCTGGGCCGGCTCGACCACCAGCAACTGGTCGCAGCCGACGCCGAAATGACGGTCGGCCAGGAAGCGCACCTGGTCTTCGGTGAGCGCGATGGGCTGGCGCACGGCGTCGATCATCACGAAGTCGTTGCCAAGGCCCTGCATCTTGGTAAAGGCGAGCTTTCTGCTCATGGGATAAAATCCAGGTAATCCCGCCAGACGCAGCGGTCCATCACCACCGTCATGCCGGCAGCTTGCGCACGCGCGGCGGCCGCTTCGTCGATCACCCCGTCCTGCAGCCAGATGCGCTTGACGCCCAGGGCGATGCACTCGTCCACGATCGGGCCGACTTCATGGGACGCACGAAAGACATCCACGAGATCGGGCACGAAGGGCAGGTCGGACAGGCAGGCGTAGGCTTTTTCGCCGAGCACCTCGGAAACCGCCGGGCGAACCGGTACGATGCGGTAGCCGAAGCCCTGCATCGCGCGGGCCACCCGGTAACTCGGGCGATCCGGACGCGGCGACAGGCCGACGACGGCGATGGTCTTGACCTCCTGCAGCAGGCTGCGGATCCGGTCGGGCGGGGGATTGGTAAACATGGGCGGATTCTACCGGATTGGCAGAGCGCCGAAACCCTGCGGGGAACCGCAGGCGGCATGACAGGAAAGCATTGGAGAGCAGGATGGATCGCAGTACGCGGCCGGGAGTCGTGAGAAGAGTGTGGTCGGGCTTTTGGCGCGGGGTGGACCAACTGCGGCGGGCGAGCATCAACCTGCTGTTCCTGGCGGTGGTGGCGGTAATCGTCGCCAGCTGGGGATCGAGCCGGATCGAGCCCCTGCCCACCGACGCGGCGCTGGTGATCGCCCCCAACGGTACCCTCGTCGAGCAGCGCACCGTGCGCAGCCCGATGAGCGTGCTGCAGGGGGGCGATGGCATCCGTCAGGTGCTGCTGCGCGACGTGGTGGACGCCATCCGCCACGCCGCCACCGACCCGCGCATCAAGGTGCTCATCGTCGAGCCCGACAGCCTGGCCGGCGCCGGGCTGTCCAAGCTGCAGGAGATCGGCGCGGCGATGGCCGACTTCCGCAAGGCCGGCAAGAAGATCTACGCCTGGGGCAAGAACTTCAACCAGACCCAGTACCACCTGGCGGCCCACGCCGACGAGGTCTTCCTGAACCCCGACGGCTACGTGCTGCTCACCGGCTTCGGGCGCTACCCCACCTACTTCAAGGGGCTGTTCGACCAGCTGGGGGTGAAGGTGCAGGTCTTCCGGGTGGGCACCTACAAATCCTTCGTCGAGCCCTACACCCGCAGCGACATGTCGCCGGAAGACCGCGATGCCACCCGCGAGTACCTCGACGCCGCGTGGCAGGCTTACCAGGCCGACATCGCCGCCGCCCGCCCCAAGGCCGGCGGCCAGATCGCCCGCTACGTGGGCGAGGCGCCCGAGCTGCTGGCGGCGGCCGACGGCGATTCGGCGAAGATGGCCCTCGACGCCGGCTTCGTGGACGGCCTCAAGAGCGCCGACGAGTGGCGCGAGTTCCTGCGTCAGCAGGTGGGCCCGGCCGCCGACGGCAAGGGCTTCAAGCACGTGGATCTGGCCACCTACATCGGCCGCGTGCGCGAGGAGGCCTCCCACCCGGCCGCGAAGATCGGCGTGGTGGTGGCCCAGGGCGCCATCGTGGACGGCGAGCAGCCGCCCGGCGTGGTGGGCGGCGACTCGGTGGCCGGCCTGATCCGTCAGGCCCGCGAGGACGACGCGATCAAGGCCGTGGTGCTGCGCATCGACAGCCCCGGCGGCAGCGCCACCGCGTCCGAGGTGATCCGCCGCGAGCTGGCGCTCACCCGCAAGGCCGGCAAGCCGGTGGTGGTGTCGATGGGGTCGGTGGCGGCCTCCGGCGGCTACTGGATCGCCATGGCCGCCGACGAGGTGTGGGCCAGCCCCACCACCATCACCGGCTCGATCGGCATCTTCGCGATGCTGCCCGATCTGTCCGGCCCGCTGGCCAAGCTCGGGCTCACCGTCGACGGCATCGGCACCACGCCGCTGGCCGCCGGCCTCGACCCCCGCCGGCCCCTCGACCCGCAGATCGGCAGGCTCCTCCAGTCGAGCATCGAACACGGCTACAAGCGCTTCCTCACGGTGGTGGGCGAGGCCCGCAAGATGAGCCCGGAGGCCGTCGACCAGGTGGCCCAGGGCCGCGTGTGGATGGGCAGCCAGGCGAAGGACAAGGGGCTGGTGGACAAGCTCGGCGGGCTCGACGCCGCCCTCAAGGCCGCCGCCGGCCGCGCCGGGCTCACCGACTACGACGTGAGCTACGTCGAGAAGCCCCTGTCGCCCCGCGACCAGCTGCTCTCCAAGCTCCTCGACAACGGCGAGGAGAGCGACGGCGTGCAGCCCGGCAGCCAGTCGCTGGTGGAGCAGACCGTCGCCCGCCTGCGCACCGAGCTGCAGGGCCTCGCCCTGTGGAACGACCCCGGCAACGTCTACCTGCACTGCCTGTGCGACGCGCCCTGAGGCGGCCGGCCAGGGGCTTTCACTGCCTGTAAGCGGAATGTTGCCGGATTGTCCCGGTTCGGCAACTTTTCCGTCACGCCCCGGCAACCCGCATTCATGATACTTCCCGGCACCGATTATCGTGCCGAATGAATCATGTTCATGCCTCCGTTCCGCCTCGGCGCCTGCGCGGCCGCCGTCCTCGTCCTGGCCGGCTGCGGCAGCAGCGGCAGCACCACCGCCCCGAGCGTGCCCACCGGCACCACCGCCACGCTGGCCCTGCTGGAGACCACCGATCTCCACACCAACGTGATGAGCTACGACTACTTCAAGCTCACCGAAGACGCCTCGCTGGGCTTCGAGCGCACCGCGACCCTCATCGCCGCCGCCCGCCAGGAGTTTGCCAACACCCTGCTGATCGACAACGGCGACACCATCCAGGGCACCGCCCTGTCGGACTACCAGGCCAGCGTCAAACCCCTCGCCTGCAGCGAGACGCTGGCCATGTACAAGGTGATGAACGCCACCGGCTACGACGGCGGCGGCATCGGCAACCACGAGTTCAACTACGGCCTGCCCTTCCTGAGCCAGGTGACCGGCAACCGCTTCAGCGTGGCCGGGATGGCCGAGCCGGCCGCCCAGCCCGTCTGCAAGGGCCCGAACTTCCCGCTGGTGCTGGCCAACGTCCACAGCGTGAAGACCGGCCAGCCGCTGTTCCAGCCCTACGCCATCATCGACAAGACCGTCACCGCCACCGCACCCGACGGCAGCGCGGTGACCGGCGTCGTCAAGGTCGGCATCGTCGGCTTCACCCCGCCCGCCATCATGAGCTGGGACAAGCGCTGGCTGGACGGCAAGGTCTACACCACCGGCGTCAAGGAAGCCGCCGCGAAGTACATCCCCGAGATGCGCGCCAAGGGCGCCGACCTGGTGGTGGCGATCTCCCACGGCGGCCTCGACAACAGCACCTACTCGCCGACCATGGAAAACGGCAGCTACCACCTGTCCACCGTGCCTGGGGTGGACGCCATGCTGATCGGCCACTCCCACCAGGTCTTCCCCAACGCCACCAGCAGCGTGGCGCAGTTCAACCTGCCCGGGGTGGACAAGGCCGCCGGCACCGTGAATGGCGTGCCCACCGTGATGGCCAACTACTGGGGCAAGCACCTGGGGGTCATCAAGCTCGGCCTCGCCTACGACGGCAGCCGGTGGACCGTCGACAAGACCAAGACGGTCGTCCAGGCGCGCTCGGCCCAGAACGCCGACAAGACCTACGTGGCCGTCACCCCGTCGGTCGCCGCCGCCATCGCCGCCGAACACCAGGCCACCATCGACTACGTGAAGACGCCCATCGGCAGCACCGACTTCGAGATGTCGTCCTACTTCGCCGACGTGGGCGACCCGGGCGCCATCGAGCTGGTGAACCAGGCCCAGGCCGACTACGTGGCCCGCTACGTGGCGGCCAACCTGCCCCAGTACGCCAGCCTGCCGGTGCTGTCGGTGAGCGCCCCCTTCAAGAGCGGCTTCGCCGGCGGGTCGGACTACACCGACGTGGCCCAGGGCAACCTGGCGATCAACAACGCCGCCGACCTCTACCTCTACCCCAACACCGTCCACGCCGTGAAGGTGACCGGCGCCGACATCCGGAACTGGCTCGAAACCGCCGCCCGCCGCTTCAACCGGATCGACCCGACGAAGACCGCCCCACAGGAGCTGGTCGGCAGCTTCCCGGGCTACAACTTCGACATGTTCACCAGCCCCGACCTCAACTACGAGATCGACGTCACCCAGCCCGTGGGCAGCCGCATCGTCAACCTCAGGTACAAGGGCGCCGCCATCGACCCGGCCAAGGAATTCATCGTCGCCACCAACAACTACCGGGCCAGCGGCGGCGGCAGCTTCCCCGGCCTGGACGGCAGCAAGACCCTCTACGCCTCGCCGGACGCCAACCGCGACGTGCTGATCGCCTACATCAAGGCGCTCAAGACCGTCACCCGCGCCGCCAACGGCGCCGACCGCAGCTGGCGCTTCGTCAAGGTCGCCACGGCCGGCCCGGTGGTCTTCCACTCCGCCCAGGGCAAGCTCGCCCTGGCCACCGCGGCGGGGCTGACCAACGTCACCCTCGCCCAGGCCGACGACGGCAGCGGCAAGAATCTGGCGCTCTATGCGATCGATCTTTCGAAGTAAGCGCGGCCGGATCGGCGGCAGCCTCGCCGCCGGGCTCGCCCTGGCGGCCGCCCTGGCCTGGCACGCCGCGGCGCAGGGCAGCCACCTGCCCGACGACCCGCGGCAACTGCAGGTGCTCGCCGGCCCCGGCCGGCAGGCGGCCGCGCTGGACCGGCTGCGGGCCCTGGCCGAAGACAACGCCCCCCTCGCCCGCCGCGCCCTGGGCGAAACCCTGCTCACCGCCGCCGGAGGACGCGCCGAAGCCCACGCCTGGCTGCGCCTCGCTGCCCAGGCCGGCGACCCTCACGCCGCCTTCCTCCTCGGCAAGGCCCTGATGGGCGACGCGGCCGGAGCCCCCGACGACGGCATCCGGGGCGCGCGCTGGCTGGGCGCCGCGGCCGACGCCGGCCACGCCGGCGCCGCCTTCCACCTGGGCATCGCCCATCGCAACGGCTACGGCGTGCCGCGGGATGCGGCCAAGGCAGCGCGATGGTTCCGGGTGGCGGCCGATCAGGGCCAGCCCGCCGCCCAGTTCATGCTCGCCAACGCCTACCGCACGGGCGACGGCGTGCCCCGCGACGAGGGCGAAGCCCTGCGCCTCTACACCGAAGCCGCCGAACAGGATCACCCGGAAGCCGTCCAGACCCTGGCGATGGCCTACCGGGACGGCGAGCTGGGCCTGGCGCGGGACGAGATGCAGGCCCGCCACTACCTGCTGGAGACCGCCCACGCCCTGAAGCACCCGGCGCTGCGCCCCTGAACCTGCGAGGCGAAAAAAAAGCGCAGGGCAAACACCCTGCGCTGTGCGGTCAGCCGGCGGGACGGCCGCGCGGCGCGCCTACCAGCGCTTGATGACCCACTTGGGCACCCGCACGCCGGCATCGTGGGCGTCGCGACGGGTGAAGTCGCCGTTGCCCACGTCGTCGTAGAGGTAGTAGGGCACGCCGCCGGGCGGGGTGACCTTGACCATGTAGAGCTGGCCGTTCACGCGGAACTCCTCCACGGTGTCCTCGCCCTTCTTGACGATGGTGACCTGGGGCTCCTGGTCGGCGTCGAGTTCCATGCCCGGGGGCGGCGGCGGCGGCTCGGGCAGGGGCTCGAGCTTGGGCGGTTGCTGCTGGGCCCAGGCCGACGCGGTGACGGCAAACAGCAGGGCGGCGAGATTTTTCACGTGGGCTTTGACGCGGGGCATGGCGATCTCCTGACTATGCCGCGATTGTAACCCGCCAGCCGGTGCAGCCGGCGGGCGATGGGCTTACAGGTTGAGCATCAGCTCGTGCTCTTCGGGCAGCGGCAGGAAGCCGCGGCTCTGGTAGTGGTTGAAGATCGCGTCGACGACCTGCTCGGGCTCGTCGATCACCTGCACCAGATTGAGATCCTCGGGGTTGATCATCTTCTCCTCGACCAGCCGCGTCTTGAACCAGTCGATCAGCCCGCTCCAGAACGCCGACTCGACCAGGATCACCGGGATCTTGCGGCTCTTGCCGGTCTGGATCAGGGTCATCGCCTCCAGCAGCTCGTCCAGCGTGCCGAAACCGCCGGGCATCACCACGTAGGCCACCGCAAACTTCACGAACATGAACTTGCGCGCGAAGAAGTGCTGGAAGGTCTGGGAGATGTCCTGATAGGGGTTGGCCTGCTGCTCCATCGGCAGCTGGATGTTGAGCCCCACGCTGGGCGACTTGCCGAAGTAGGCGCCCTTGTTGGCCGCCTCCATGATGCCGGGGCCACCGCCGGAGATCACCGAAAAGCCGGCGTCCGACAGCAGCCGGGCGATGCGCTCGGTCTTGGCGTAGTAGGGATGATCGGGTTTGGTGCGGGCGCTGCCGAAGATCGACACCGCCGGGCGGATCGGCTTGAGGCGCTCAGTGGCCTCGACGAACTCTGCCATAATCCCGAAAATCCGCCACGACTCCCGGGCGGTGAAGTTCTGTGCCGTGGTGCTCGGCATCTCCCGGGGAAGTTTGTCTTTTGCTGTCATTTTTCTTGAGGAGTGAGGGGAGAGGGCCTGGGCTCCGCCTGCTCTTCCCCGCGTGCCCATGCCGACCCTGTTGCTCGTAGACGGTTCCAGCTATCTGTACCGCGCCTTCCATGCCCTGCCCGACCTGCGCAATTCGGCGGGCGAACCGACCGGTGCCGTGCGCGGCGTGCTGTCCATGCTACGTCGGCTCGAATCCGACTACAAGGCGGAGTATCGCGCGTGCATCTTCGACGCCAAGGGCAAGACCTTCCGCGACGACTGGTTCCCCGATTACAAATCCCACCGTCCGCCCATGCCCGACGACCTGCGGGCGCAGATCGAGCCGCTCCACGAAGCCGTGAAGGCCGAAGGCTGGCCGCTGCTGGTCGAGGAAGGCGTGGAGGCCGACGACGTGATCGGCACCCTCACCCGCCGCGCCGTCGAGGCCGGCTGGGAGGTGGTCATCTCCACCGGCGACAAGGATCTTACCCAGCTCGTCCAGCCCGGCGTGCGCTGGGTGAACACGATGAGCGAGGAAGTGCTCGACTCGGACGGCGTGACCGCCAAGTTCGGCGTACCGCCGGAGCGCATCGTCGACTACCTCGCCCTGGTGGGCGACACCGTGGATAACGTGCCCGGCGTCGAGAAGTGCGGCCCCAAGACCGCCGTGAAGTGGCTCACCGAATACGGCACCCTCGACAACCTGATCGCCAACGCCGACAAGGTGGGCGGCAAGGTCGGCGAGAACCTGCGCAAGCACCTGGATTTCCTGCCCCTGGGGCGCAAGCTCGTCACCGTGGTCACCGATCTGCCGCTGCCGGTGGGCCCGGCCGACCTGCCCGCCCGGGAGGACGACAAGGAAGCCCTGGCCGCCATCTACCGGCGCATGGAGTTCAAGGGCTGGCTGAAGGAGCTGGAGGAAGGCGCCAGCGCCACGCGCGCCCCGGCCACCAGCGAAACCGCCACGCCCGTACCCGCCGCCGAGCCCGGCGCCCACCGCACCGGCTACGAGACGCTCCTCGACTGGGAAGCCTTCGACGCCTGGCTGGCCAGGATTTCCGCCGCCAGCCTCACCGCCTTCGACACCGAAACCACCGGCCTCGACCCGATGGCCGCCCAGCTCGTCGGCATGTCCTTCGCCACCGCCCCCGGCGAAGCCGCCTACCTGCCGCTCGCCCACACCTACCCCGACGCCCCGGCCCAGCTGCCGCTGGCCGAGGTGCTCGCGCGGCTCAAGCCCTGGCTCGAATCCGACGCCCACCGCAAGCTCGGCCAGAACCTCAAGTACGACGCCCACATCCTCGCCAACCACGGCATCCTGCTCGCCGGCATCGCGGAAGACACCCTGCTCGAGTCCTACATCCTCGAGAGCGACAAGTCCCACGACATGGATTCGCTCGCCAGCCGCCACCTGGGCATCAAGACCCTCACCTACGCCGAAGTGTGCGGCAAGGGCGCCAAGCAGATCGGCTTCGGCGAGGTCGAACTCGCCCGCGCCACCGAATACGCCGCCGAAGACGCCGACATCACCCTGCGCCTGCACCGCGCGCTGTCCGCCCAGCTGGCCGCCGAGCCGCGCCTCGCCGCGCTCTACCGCGACGTGGAGCTGCCCACCGCCCGCGTGCTCTTCGAGATGGAACGCAACGGCGTGCTGATCGACGACTTCCTGCTCGCCCAGCACTCCGAAGAACTCGGCCGCCGCCTGCACGAACTCGAACTGCAGGCCCACGAACTCGCCGGCCAGCCCTTCAACCTGGGCTCGCCCAAGCAGCTCGGCGAGATCCTGTTCACCAAGCTGGGCCTGCCGGTGGTCAAGAAGACCGCCACCGGCCAGCCGTCCACCGACGAAGACGTGCTCACCCAGCTCGCCGAGGACTACCCGCTGCCCAAGCTGCTGCTCGAGCACCGCAGCCTCGCCAAGCTCAAGAACACCTACACCGACAAGCTGCCGCTGATGGTCAATCGCCGCACCGGCCGCGTGCACACCAGCTTCAGCCAGGCCGTGGCCGTCACCGGGCGCCTCGCCAGCACCGAGCCCAACCTGCAGAACATCCCGATCCGCACGCCCGAAGGCCGCCGCATCCGCGCCGCCTTCATCGCCCCGGCCGGCCACAAGATCGTCTCGGCGGACTACTCCCAGATCGAGCTGCGCATCATGGCGCACCTCTCCGGCGACGCCGGCCTGCTGGACGCCTTCGCCAAGGGCGAGGACGTGCACCGCGCCACCGCCGGCGAGATCTTCGGCGTCACCCCGCTCGAAGTCACCAGCGAGCAACGCCGCTACGCCAAGGTGATCAACTTCGGGCTGATCTACGGCATGAGCGCCCACGGCCTCGCCAAGAACCTGGGCATCGAACGCGCCGCCGCCGCCAATTACATCGACCGCTACTTCGCCCGCTACCCCGGCGTCGCCGCCTACATGGAGCGCACCCGCGCCGAAGCCAAGGCCAACGGCTACGTCGAGACCGTCTTCGGCCGCCGCCTGCACCTGCCGGAGATCCGCGCCCAGCAAGTCGGCCGCCGCCAGGCCGCCGAACGCGCCGCGATCAACGCGCCCATGCAGGGCACCGCCGCCGACCTCATCAAGATGGCGATGATCGCCACCTCCGCGTGGCTACGCGAGGCCGGCGTGAAGAGCAAGCTCATCCTGCAGGTGCACGACGAACTGGTGCTCGAAGTGCCCGACGACGAGGTCGACCTGATCCGCGACCGGCTGCCGAAGCTGATGGCCGGCGTGGCGCAACTTTCCGTGCCGCTGGTTGCCGAAGTGGGCGTCGGCGCCAACTGGGACGAAGCCCACTGAGCGGCTGCCCGGGTGCCGGCCGCCCTCCGCAATTCCTGAAAGCCTCCGGATGTACCACCGCATCACCCTGCTGCTCCTGATCTTCACCCTGACGGCGTGCGGCACCTTCTCGTCCAAGAAGAAGGACGACAGCTACAAGCTCGAGCACTTCACGCCCGATTCGCCCTTCGAGCAATCCTTCGAGATCGGCCCCGCCGCCGCCTGCGAGGCCGGCCGGCGGGCGCTGCTCAGTCAGGGCTACCTGATCGACGAGAGCAAGCCCGATCAGGTGCGCGCCCGCAAATTCTTCCAGCCCAACCGCGAGACCCAGGTCCAGCTCACCTTCAGCCTGTCGTGCCTGGCCGAAGGCGACGGCGCCGCCGTGTTCGCCAACGTCCGCCAGCTGCGCGAGGAGCTGAAGGCCGGCTCGGCCAGCACCGGCCTCAGCGTCACCGGCATCGGCTCCCTGTCGCTGCCCTTCGGCGGCAACAACGAAACCCTGGTCAAGGTGGGCGAAGAAACCGTCACCGACGCCGAGTTCTACGGGCGCTTCTTCGCCCTGATGCAATCCTTCATACGCTGATGAAATCCACCCTCGCCGCCACCCTCGCCGCCACCCTTTGCACCGCCCTCCTTGGCGCGGCCAACGCCCACGCCGCCGACGCGCCGGATCCGGCCCGCTTCGCGCCCTGCCTGGCCGGGCTCAAGGCCGACGCCGCCGCCCGCGGCATCTCCGGCCCGAGCTACGACCGCCTCACCGCCAGCCTCGCGCCGGACATGAAGGTGCTCGACTTCCTCGACTACCAGCCCGAGTTCCGCACCCCGATCTGGGATTACCTCGCCGGCCTGGTGGACGACGAGCGCGTCGCCGACGGCCGCGCGATGCAGACCCAATGGGCCGAAGTGCTCGCCAACGTGTCGGCGCGCTACAAGGTCGACCCGGCCACGGTGGTCGCGGTGTGGGGCGTGGAGAGCAACTTCGGCCGCAACTTCGGCGCCCGGCCGCTGCTCACGTCGCTGTCCACCCTGTCGTGCTACGGCCGCCGCCAGGCCTACTTCCGCGGCGAGTTCTTCGACGCCCTCAAGATCGTCGATGCCGGCGACGTGAAGGCGGAGCAGCTCGTCGGCTCCTGGGCCGGCGCCTTCGGCCACACCCAGTTCATGCCCTCCACCTTCCTGCGTCTGGCGGTGGATTACGACGGCGACGGCCGCCGCGATCTGGTCGGCAGCATCCCCGACGCGCTAGCCTCCACCGCCAACTTCCTGCGTAAAGCCGGCTGGCGCGAGGGCGAGCCCTGGGGCTACGAGGTGCGCCTGCCCGCCGGCTTCGACGCCAGCGGCGCCGGCCGCAAGAACAAGCAGGCGCTTTCCAGCTGGGGCGCCCGCGGCATCACCCGCATCGACGGCAGCCCGCTCGTTGGCCAGAACGCCGGCCCGGATTCCGCCGCCCTGCTGCTGCCCGCCGGCCCCAAGGGCCCGGCCTTCATCGTGTTCCGCAACTTCGACGCGATCTTTGGCTACAACGCCGCCGAGAGCTACGCGCTGGCCATCGCCCACCTGGCCGACCGCCTCAAGGGCGGCGGCGCCTTCGTCACCCCGTGGCCCACCGACGACGCCGGCCTCTCCCGCGCCGAACGCCGCGAGCTGCAAACCCTGCTGATCGCCCGTGGCCACCCCATCGGCAGCGTCGACGGCATGCTCGGCGACGCCAGCCGTGCCGCCATCCGCTCCGAGCAGCAGCGCCTCGGCCACACCGTCGATGGCCGCGCCGGCCAGAAGCTCCTCGCCGCCCTGCGCAAGCCCTGATTCCGCACCATGACCGATCACATCCCCGCCCACCCCGACGCCTCGCCCCTGGGCAAGCCCGTCGCCTACGCCGCGCACTACGCGCCCGAGCTGCTCTTCCCCATCGCCCGCCAGGGCAAGCGCGACGAGATCGGCGTGGCCGCCGGGCCGCTGCCGTTTGTGGGCGAAGACCTGTGGAACGCCTACGAAGTCTCGTGGCTGGGCCCCCGGGGCAAGCCGGCGGTGGCGCTGGCGCAGTTCCGCGTGCCGGCCGATTCGCCCAATCTGGTCGAATCCAAGTCCTTCAAGCTCTACCTCAACGCCTTCAACCAGACCCGGCTCGCCAGTGTCGATGAACTCGCCGCCACGCTCACCCGCGATCTGTCGGCCGCCGCCGGCGCGCCGGTTTCGGTGAAGGTCGAGCCCCTCTCCGCCCGGCCCCAGCGCCCGATGGGCTACCCCAGGGGCGTGCTGCTGGATGAACTCGACATCGCCATCGACCAATATTCCCCCGCGCCCGGCCTGCTCCGCGCCGACGCCAGCCAGCCGGAAGTCGCCGAAACCCTGTATTCGCACCTCCTCAAGTCCAACTGCCTCGTCACCGGCCAGCCGGACTGGGCGATGGTGGTGCTGCGCTACCGCGGCGCGCCCATCGACCGCGAGGGCCTGCTGCGCTACATCGTGTCCTTCCGCCAGCACAACGAATTCCACGAACAGTGCGTCGAGCGCATCTTCATGGACGTGATGCGCCAGTGCCAGCCCACCAGCCTGTCGGTGTGGGCACGCTACACCCGTCGCGGCGGGCTCGACATCAACCCGGCCCGACGCACGCCCGATCTGCCGCCGCCGCCCGATTTCTCCGAGATCCGCCAATGACCGCCCCCGACCTGCTCCAGCCGGACGTCGCCCTCGACGCCCTCAACACCCTGCGCCTGCCGGCCCGCGCCGCGTGGTTTGCCGCAGTCGAGTCGGCCGACGCGCTTCGCGCCGTGCTCGACGATGCGCGCGTCGCCGGCCTGCCGCGCTTCGTGCTGGGCGGCGGATCGAATCTGGTGCTCGCCGGCGACTTCCCCGGCCTGGTGCTGAAGGTCGCCTTCCACGGCCGGAGCCGCGTGCAGGAAGACGCCGACGCCTTCTACATCCGCGCCGGCGGCGGCGAGAACTGGCACGACTTCGTGCGCTGGACGCTCGACATGGGCTGGCCCGGCCTCGAGAACCTCTCGCTCATCCCCGGCACCGTCGGCGCCGCGCCGGTGCAGAACATCGGCGCCTACGGCATCGAGATGGCCGAGCACTGCTACAGCCTGCGCGCCTACGATCTGGAAACCGGCAAGACGGTCGGCTTCGACAAGCGCGACTGCGCCTTCGGCTACCGGGACAGCTTCTTCAAGCGGGCCGGCGCCGGGCGTTATCTCATCGCCGCCGTCACCTTCCGCCTGCCCAAGAAGTGGCAGCCCCGCACCGGCTACGCCGACGTGGCCCGCGAACTGGAAGCCCGCGGCATCGCCAACCCCACCCCGCTGCAGGTGTCGGACGCCGTCATCGCCATCCGCCGTCGCAAGCTGCCCGACCCGGCCGAAATCGGCAACGCCGGCAGCTTCTTCAAGAACCCGGTGGTGTCGGCCGACGCCTACGCCCGCCTCGCCGCGGATTTCCCCAGCCTGCCCCACTACCCGCAGCCCGACGGCAGCCAGAAGCTCGCCGCCGGCTGGCTCATCGAGCAGGCCGGCTGGAAGGGCAAGCGCCTGGGGCCGGTGGGCTGCTTCGAGCGCCAGGCGCTGGTGCTGGTCAACCACGGCGGCGCCTCGGGCGAGGACGTGCGCGCCGCCAGCAAGGCCGTGCAGGCCGACGTGCGCGCCCGTTTCGGGGTCGATCTGGAGCCGGAGCCGGTCTTCGTGGGCGGCTGACCCGCCGCCACCCCGGCGGCATGGCCGCCCTAAAGCTTTTCAGCGCCGTGCCGAAAACCGCACATCCTCACCGATGTACGGAGTGCTCCCATGGCAGTTGAAGAACGGCGCGGCAGCAGCGCCCTCACCCCCGACCTGGACTGGAGCCAGGTGCGTGAAACCGTGCTCATGCTCGAGCTGGCGGTCGGCCAGATCGATTCGGCGCTGAAGGAAGGCAACAGCTCGGTCGAGGTGCTCACCGACTCCTTCACCTCGATGGCCGGCTACATGCGCATGATGGGCCAGGCCCTCGAATCCCTGCCCGACACCCCCGCCACCGCCGACCTCAAGGCCGCCCTGATCGGTCACGCCAGCGAAGTGACCGGCCGCGTCCAGCGCTCGATCGTCGCCTTCCAGTTCTACGACAAGCTCTCCCAGCGGCTGGCCCACGTCTCCCACAGCCTGGAAGCCCTCGGCTGCCTCGTCACCGACCAGCGCAAGCTCTACAACCCCTTCGAGTGGGTGGCCCTGCAGGAGAAGATCCGCGCCAAGTACTCCACCCGCGAAGAGCTGGAGATGTTCAACGCGGTGATGCAGGGCATGCCCGTGAAGGAGGCCCTGGAGCACTACAAGGCCGAAATGAAGGACAAAGGCGACGACGTCGAACTCTTCTAGACAGCAGCCGATAAGCCTACTGCGCGCCACGATCCTGCGACTCCAGTGCTCGCCGTACTCTTGCACGGCTGCGCGCCTCGTCGCAGCCTCGCGGCGCTCGCGACCGCTTCTCGACCACGGTCTTACTTACGTTTCAGCCACAAGGCCCGGGCGTATCCCGACGTCGGGTCGCGCGACCCCGCACTTTTTTGTAAGCGAATCCGGCCCCTGCGCCATGTCGGCGGCAAAGGCGTAAACTGCGCGGCTTTCCGCTCCCGCCCACCGGATTCCGCTTCGCCATGCCGTCCGTCATCCATTTCTCCGACCCCGCCCCCGACCCTGTCGAAGACCGCCCCGCCCTCAGCCGGGCCATCGGCACGCCGCCGCTGCGCCTCACCGCCGAACGCTACCGCGCCGAAGATGGCGCCCTGTCCATCGGCGAGTGGGCCTGCGAGCCCGGCGCCTGGCGGATCGCCTTCCACCCGGGGCGCCACGAATTCTTCCAGGTGCTCCGCGGCCGGCTGCGCATCGTGGATACCGCCGGCAACGCCCGCGAGTTCGGGCCCGGCGACGCGGGCATCATCCCCGCCGGCTTCATCGGCACCTTCGAGGTGATCGAGCGCGTCGAGAAGCGCTACGCGATGCTCGACCGGGCCTGAAACCTCGTCTCCAGCCAGCCCGCCAGGGCTTCGGCCGCCGCGGGCCAGGGCCGGTCCAGCATCAGCATGTGGCCGCAGCCCGGCACCGTCACCGACTGCGCCCGCCACGCCAGGGTGGTGAAGAACAGCATCGACGGCGGGAACACCGCATCCGCCCCGCCGCCCATCACCAGCGCGGGCAGCGACGGCCGGCGCCCGGTGCGCAGGAAGGGCAGCGCCGCCATCTCGGCCACCGCCCGGTCGGATTCGCGCTCCATCATCGGCAGGAACTCCGCCATCTCCCGGTGGGGCATCGCCGGCGAAAAGTACACCTCGGTCATCACCCGGAAAGTCGCCTCGGTGGGCCGGCCCGACACCGCGTTGGGCAACTCGGCGAAGAAATCCGGCCGGGTGAGGGCCAGCCGGCTGGCCGACCCGCCCGTGCCCGACGGTGGCACCGGCGCCATCAGCACCACCCCCGCCGCCCGGCCGCCCCCGATCAGATAACGCTCCACCACCTGGGTGCCCATCGAATGGCCCACCAGCACCGGCAATGCGGGCAGGCCGTCCACCGCCTCGGCCACATCGGCGGCGTAGTCGTCCAGGCCGAACGCGTCGATCTGCGCATGCCCGCCGCTCTCCCCGTGGCCGGACAGATCCAGCGCGTAGCAGTCGAAGCCCCGTTCATTCAAGAAGGGGATGAAATGCAGCTGCCAGCAGCGGGCGTTGGTGTAGGCGCCATGGACGAAGAGCAAGGGCGGCAGGCCCTTGGGGCAGGCGGACGGGTGGCGATGGACGGCGAGAGAACGGGCAGGCATGACGGGCTTCCGGAAAATGCGGGCAACAGCCGCATTCTGGCACGCCGACGCACCCGGCCGGATGACAAACCGGACACCCGGGCCGGCGGATGGCCGGGCTAGAATGGCCGTCCCAAAACCAGAACCCATCCGGAGAACATCATGAGCATCCACATCGTCGCCCGCTTCACCGCCAGGCCCGACACCATCGACGCCCTGCGCAGCCTGCTGCTGGGCATGCTGGAACCGACCCGCAAGGAGGCCGGCTGCATCCGCTACGAGCTGCTGAACAACACCGCCGACGCCACCGATTTCACCTTCGTCGAGGAGTGGGCCAGTCAGGCCGCCATCGACGCCCACATGCAGACCCCGCACCTGAAGGCCGTGCTGGTGGATTCCGCCCCGCTGGTGGCCTGCCCGGTGGACGTGCGCTTCCTCACCGCCGCGGGCTGAAGCACCGATCCGGCACGTCCGACTGCCAGGCCTGGAGGTCGGACTGCCAGCAGCGCCCCTCTGACTGCCAGAGCGGGCCCTCAAAGGGCAGGGCCAGCGGCTCGGACCTCCTCGCCCGGAGCCCAGACTGCCACGAACGGGCCTTCGAGCGCCAAGCTTGTCAGTCAACGCACCACGAATGCACCAAAAAGGGGCATCAGTGGCGCTTTAACCCCAAGCGCTGGAGCTTCGAGCACCAACACTAGCCCCCGGACTGCCAAAGCTGGCAGAAAAACTGCCAACCTGCGCCCTCAGACCGTTGCCTCGGCCCGGTTAAACCACGCCAGCTTGTCGGCCAGCGCCACCACCTCGCCGACGATCAACAGCGCCGGGGGGCGGATGCCCGCCGCCGCCGCCACCTCGGGCAGGGTTGAAAGGGTGCCGGTGACCACCCGCTGGTTGGCGCGGGTGCCGTTCTCCACCAGCGCCGCGGGCGTATCGGCCCCGCGCCCGTGCTCGATCAGCGCCGCGCAGTGGGCCTGGAGCATGCCCACGCCCATGTAGATCACCGCGGTCTGGTTGGGCCGGGCGAGGGCCACCCAGTCCAGCGCCGACTCGCCGGCCCGGCGATGGCCGGTGGCAAACACCACCGACTGGGCGTAATCCCGATGGGTGAGGGGAATCCCCGCGTAGGCGCCCGCCCCGCAGGCCGCGGTGATGCCCGGCACCACCTCGAAGGGCACGCCGGCCTCCAGCAGCTCTTCCAGCTCCTCGCCGCCGCGGCCGAAGATGAAGGGGTCGCCGCCCTTCAGCCGCACCACCTGCCGGCCCTCCCGGGCCAGGCGCACCAGCAGGCGGTTGATCTCCTCCTGGGGCAGAGTGTGGTGGCCGGCCTCCTTGCCCACGTAGATGCACTCGGCGTCCGGTCGGGCCAGATCGAGGATGCCCTCGCCCACCAGATGATCGACCACCAGCACTTCGGCGCTGGCGATCAGCCGCGCGGCGCGCAAGGTGAGGAGTTCCGGATCGCCCGGGCCCGCCCCGACGAGGAAAACCCGCCCCACGCCCTGCCCGTCCCGCGGAACCGGCGGCGTCTCCGCCACCCCGACCGCGCGCCCGAAGGGCCCATCGCCGGCGACGGGCGACCGGGCCCGATCGACGCTGCGGCCCAGGATGTCCGCCAGCGATCCAGGGCCGACATAGCGCGAAACCGGACGGCGGCGCATCCGGTAAAAGTCTGTCACACGCTCCA
Source organism: Zoogloea sp. (assembly GCF_041904905.1). Taxonomy (GTDB): domain Bacteria; phylum Pseudomonadota; class Gammaproteobacteria; order Burkholderiales; family Rhodocyclaceae; genus Zoogloea. The sequence continues at coordinate 66,180 of NZ_JAYRMI010000010.1, forward strand.
GTTCCATGGTCGCTCCCTCAATCGCTTGTCGTTGCTGCGGACTGTAACAACTTCACCCTCCAGGGCAAATTGACTGCAATCAAGGACTTCGAACACCCCCCCGCTCAATGATCCGCCCCGCAGGAACATCAATCGCACCTTTTCTTGAAGGGAGACAGAACATGACGAGACGTGGAATCTGGTATGCGGGCTTCTTCGCCCTCGCGGCACTGCCGCTGACCATCGGCAGCGCCTTCGGCCAGGGCACCACCGCCCTCACCGCCGAAGAAAAGGCGCAGGCCAAGAAGATCTACTTCGAACGCTGCGCCGGCTGCCACGGCGTGCTGCGCAAGGGCGCCACCGGCAAGAACCTCGAGCCGCACTGGACCAAGACCCTGAAGGACGGCACCAAGCTCGAGGGCGGCACGACCAAGCTCGGCACCGGCCGTCTCGAGAAGATCATCGGCTACGGCACCGAAGGCGGGATGGTCAACTTCGACGACATCCTGACCAAGGAAGAGATCAACCTGATGGCCCGCTACATCCAGGAAACCCCGGATGTGCCGCCCGAGTACAGCTTCAAGGAGACCCTGGACTCCTGGAAGGTCATCGTGCCGGTGGAGCAGCGCCCGAAGAAGCAGATGAACAACATCAACCTCAAGAACGTGTTCTCGGTGACGCTGCGCGACACCGGCGAGGTTGCGCTGATCGACGGCGATACCAAGGAAATCCGCAGCATCGTCAAGACCGGCTACGCGGTGCACATCTCCCGCCTGTCCGCCTCCGGTCGCTACGTGTACGTGATCGGCCGCGACGGCCGTCTGTCGCTGATCGACCTGTGGATGGAGAAACCCGCGGTCGTGGCCGAAGTGAAGATCGGCTTCGATGCCCGCTCGGTGGACACCTCCAAGTTCAAGGGCTTCGAAGACAAGTACGCCGTGGCCGGCTCCTACTGGCCGCCCCAGTACGTCATCATGGACGGCGACACCCTCAAGCCGCGCAAGGTGGTTGGCACCCGCGGCATGACCGTCGACGGCGAGTACCACCCGGAACCCCGCGTGGCCTCCATCGTGGCCTCCTTCACCAAGCCGGAATGGGTCATCAACATCAAGGAGACCGGCCAGATCCTGCTGGTGGACTACTCCGACATCGAGAACCTCAAGACCACCACCATCGGCTCCGCCAAGTTCCTGCATGACGGCGGCTGGGACGCCTCCAAGCGCTACTTCCTGGTGGCCGCCAACGCCTCCAACAAGATCGCCGCGGTGGATACCAAGACCGGCAAGCTGGCCGCGCTGGTCGATGTGGCCAAGATCCCGCACCCGGGCCGGGGCGCCAACTTCGTCCATCCCAAGTTCGGTCCCGTCTGGGCCACCGGCCACCTGGGCGCCGACGTGGTCACCCTGATCTCCACCCCGTCCGAAGAGAAGCAGTACGCCAAGTACAAGGACAACAACTGGAAGGTGGTCCAGGAGATCAAGCACGTGCCGGGCAACCTGTTCGTGAAGACCCATCCGAAGTCCAAGCACTTCTGGGCCGACTCGCCGCAGAACCCGGACAAGGATCTGGCCGAGTCCGTCGCCGTGTGGGACATGGCCGACCTCTCCAAGCCGAAGGCCATCCTCAACGTGGCCAAGGATTCCGGCCTGCCCGAGACCAAGGCGGTCAAGCGCGCAGTGCATCCGGAGTACAGCGCCGACGGCAAGGAAGTGTGGATCTCCCTGTGGGGTGGCAAGACCGACCAGTCCGCCATCGTGGTGTATGACGACGCGACCCTGAAGGTCAAGAAGGTCATTACCGATCCGAAGATGATCACCCCGACCGGCAAGTTCAACGTCTACAACACCCAGCACGACATCTACTGATGAGCCGCAGGCCGGCCCTCCGGGGCCGGCCGAACGCTCCCCGCCAAGAGGGAACCCACCATGGCAACGCCGCCCACCCAAGAACAACCGCCCCGCACCGGCCTGTGGGCCCGCCTGCGTCGGCCCAGCGCACGCTACTCACTGATCGGCCTGCTCACCACGGGCATGATCCTGGGGGTGCTTTTCTGGGGCGGCTTCAACACCGCCATGGAAGCCACCAACCAGATGGACTTCTGCATCTCCTGTCACGAAATGCGCGACAACGTGTACCAGGAGTACAAGCAGACCATCCACTACTCCAACCGCACCGGCGTCCGCGCCACCTGCCCGGACTGCCACGTCCCCAAGGACTGGACCCACAAGATCATCCGCAAGGTTCAGGCTTCCAAGGAAGTCTATGGAAAGATCATGGGCACCATCGACACCAAGGAGAAGTTCGAAGCCAAGCGGCTCGAACTGGCCCGCCACGAATGGGAACGGATGAAGGGTTCCGATTCGCGCGAATGCCGCAACTGTCACAGCTTCGACGGCATGAAGGCCGACGCCCAGAAGCCCCGCGCCCAGAAATCCCACGAGCTGGCGCAGAAGAACAACGAAACCTGCATCGACTGCCACAAAGGCATCGCCCACAAGAAGCCGGAAGGCATGACCGACGAGGACGAGTGAGCCCACCGCCCGTCTCCACACTTTGACAGGAGTACCCACCATGAACATCCGTTTCACCGCCGTTGCCGCCGGCCTCGTCTTCGCCTTCGGCGCCGGCAGCGCCGCCGCCGCTCCCGACTGGGCCAAGGTGCCCACCAAGAAGATCACCGTCTTCTACCCGGGCGTCTCGCCCATCGAGTGGATCACCAAGGGCACCGAACACGGCGGCGCCAAGGGCCTCAAGAAGGGCGAGAACTGCACCGGCTGCCACGAAGAAGAAGTGGCGGACATGGGCAAGAAGATGGCCAGCGGTCAGAAGATCGAGCCGGCTCCGATCCCCGGCAAGGCCCCGTCCATCGCCGTGGGCGTGCAGGCCGCCCGCGACGACGCCAACCTGTACATGCGCTTCACCTGGAAGAAGCCCGCCGCCTCCACCGGCGGCGCCAAGATGGACGCCAACAACCAGGTCAAGCTGGCCTTCATGCTCGAAGGCGGCAAGGTCGAGCTGGCCGGTCAGGCCGGCTGCTGGGCCACCTGTCACACCGACGCCCGCACCATGCCCGGCGCCGCCGACACCAAGACCAAGTACGTCACCGGCGGCTCCGTCGCCAGCGGCAAGTTCTACGATCTGCTCCAGTGGCGCAGCAAGGACAAGGCCGTGGATGGCTACGTGGCCGACAAGCGCGTGATGGAAGGCGGCAAGGGGCTGGTCGAAGCCAAGGGCGAGCTGAAGGGCGACACCTGGACCGTCACCTTCACCCGCAAGCTGGCCGGCGGCGAAGGCGACGTGACCCTCGAACCGGGCAAGGTCTACAACTTCGGCTTCGCGATCCACGACGACCACGCCAGCGGACGCTTCCACCACGTCTCCCTGGGCTACACCCTGGGCATCGACGCCAAGGCGGACATCACCGCCGCCAAGTAAGCCCGACCCGTGGCTTGCCGGCACCTGCGGGGCGTGATCGCCCCGCTGCTGCTCGCGGCGGCGCTGCCCAGCATCGCCGCCGAGCACATCGACATCGACATCCGCGACTACCGCTTCGCGCCGTCGACCGTCCGCATCCGGGTGGGCGACACCGTGCGCTGGACCAACCGCGAGGTCCGCACCAGCCACTCCATCTACTTCACGGGCCCCGACAGCTTCGAATCCGAACGCCTCTTCCCCGGCGAACAGTGGAGCCGGCGCTTCGACACGCCCGGCCGCCACCCCTACCGCTGCGGTCCGCACCCCGAGATGGAAGGCAGCGTCGACGTCCTCCCCGACTGAGCGCCGACGCCCCCGGCCCCACGCGGCCCGGCCTTCTTGACACCCATCAATGCCCCTGCCGGCGTGTCGCCCTACTGTGAGCCCCGTTGCCTCAAGGAGCGAATCGATGGACCGTCCGCTGCTGATTCACGTTGCCGTGCTGCTGGGCCTCACCGCCCTCGCGGTGAGCACCGCCCAATCCGCCGAACCGCCCCAGCCCGACCCCACCCGCCAGAAGGCGCTGGTGCATCTGGTGCGCCAGGACTGCGGCTCCTGCCACGGCATGCGCCTCGCCGGCGGCCTGGGGCCGGCCCTCACCCCGGCGCGGCTGGCCGACTGGCCCGACGACGCCCTCGTCGCCACCATCCTCCACGGCCGCCCCGGCACCGCCATGCCCGGCTGGCAGCGCTTCGTGACCGAAGACGAAGCCGGCTGGATCGTCGCCCGCCTCAAGCAGGGCTTCCCGACCCTGGACTGACCCCATGCCCACCCTCAAGCGCATCGCCGCCGCCCTCCTCGCCAGCCTGGCCCTTGCCGGCTGCAGCAGCCTGCCCCCCGACGCCGTGCGCGGCACCGGCGACCTGGGCGTCGTCATCGAGCGCGCCGCCGGCCGCGTCAAGGTGGTCGAGCACAGCCACGACAGCATCCTCGGCACCGTCGACGGCCTCGGCGACCTCTCCCATGCCCACGTCGCTTTCTCGCGGGACGCCCGCTACGCCTACGTGTTCGGTCGCGACGGCGGGCTCACCAAGGTCGATCTGCTCGCCCGGCGCATCGACCGGCGGGTGATCCAGGCCGGCAATTCCATCGGCGGCTCGGTGTCTCAGGATGGCCGGCTGGTGGTGGCCCAGAACTACGAGCCCGGCGGCATCAAGGCCTTCGACGCCGACACCCTCGAACTCGTCGCCGACGTGCCCGCCGAATACGCCCCGGGCAAGTTCTCCCGGGTGGTCGGCCTCGCCGACATCCCCGGCCAGCGCTTCGTGTACGCCCTGTTCGACGCCGACGAGATCCGCGTCACCGACTTCTCCAACCCGAAGAAGCCCGTCACCACCCGCTACCCCGCCGGCCGCCAGCCCTACGACGGCCTCGTGACGCCCGACGGGCGCTACTTCCTGGCCGGCCTGTTCGGCGAGGACGGCATCTCGCTGCTCGACCTGTGGAAGCCCGAAGCCGGGGCGAAGAAGATCCTCGCCGGCTACGGCCGCGGCGAAGAGAAGCTGCCCGTCTTCAAGATGCCCCACCTGCGCGGCTGGTCCCTGGCCGCCGGTCGGGCCTGGCTGCCCGCCATCGGCCGCCACGAAGTGCTCGTCGCCGACGCCGCCAGCTGGAAGGAGACCGGCCGCGTGCCCGTCAAAGGCCAGCCGGTGTTCGTGATGGCCCGGCCCGACGGGCGCCAGGTGTGGGTCAACTTCGCCTTCCCCGACAACGAATGGGTACAGGTCATCGACACCGTCGAGCAGCGCGTGATCCACACCTTCAGCCCCGGCAAGGCCGTGCTGCACATGGAGTTCAGCCCCCGCGGCGACGAGGTATGGCTGTCGGCCCGCGACAGCAACCGGGTGACGGTGGTGGATACCGCCAGCTTCGCCACCCGCAAGGAACTCGCCGCCGACGCGCCGTCCGGCATCTTCTTCACCTCACGCGCCCAGCGGATCGGGTTCTGACATGCTCGCCACCGATCTCGAATTCCGCCTCCTCAACGACTTCCAGCGCGGCTTTCCGCTGGTCGCCGACCCCTGGGCGGCCATCGGCGCGCGGCTCGGCTGCGGCGCCGCCGACGTGCTCGCCCACCTCGCCAGCCTGCGCGACCAGGGCAAGATCAGCCGGGTCGGCCCGGTGTTCGCCCCCAACCGCATCGGCGCCAGCACCCTCGCCGCGATGGCCGTGCCGACCGCCGACCTGCCGCGGGTGGCGGCCATCGTCAGCGCCTTCGCCGGGGTCAATCACAACTACCGGCGCGAGCACCGCTACAACCTGTGGTTCGTCGCCAACGCCGCCGACGAGGCCGAACTCGCCGCGCTCCTGGCCACCATGGGCACCGCCACCGGCTGCCCGCCGATCAGCCTCCCGCTGGTCGAGGAATACCACATCGACCTGGGCTTCGACCTCGCCAGCGGCCGGCGCACCCGCCACGCGGTGGGCCAGCCGGTTACCCGGCGCGGTCTCGACGCCGCCGAATGGCGCCTCATCCACGCCCTCCACGACGGCCTGCAGTGGCAGCCGCGCCCCTTCCGGGCGGTGGCCGACGCCGCCGGCCTGTGCGAAACCGACGTCCTGGCCACCCTCGCCGGCTGGCTCGACGAAGGGCTGATGCGCCGCTTCGGGGTGGTGGTGCGCCACCGCGAGCTGGGCTACCGGGCCAACGCCATGTGCGTGTGGGCCGCCCCCGACGACCAGGTCAGCCGCCTCGGCCACCTCCTCGCCGGGCAGGACGGCGTCAGCCTGTGCTACCGCCGCAAGCGCCCCGGGCCCGACTGGCCCTACACCCTGTTCTGCATGATCCACGGCCACAGCCGCGACGCCGTCGAGGCCCGCCGCCACGAGATCGCCCAGGCCGTCGGCCTCGCCGACCTGCCCGCCGCGGTGCTGTTCTCCACCGACTGCTACAAGCAATGCGGCGCCCGCTACCGCGCCCCCGATGCCGCCCCCCCGCCGCGCGTGGGCCAGCCACTGCCGGGGCTCGCCGCATGAGCGCCCGCCCCGCCCCCGCCGCCCTCGACGACCTCGACCGCCGCATCGTCAACGCCCTGCAGGGCGGCTTTCCGATCACCGACGAGCCCTACCGCGAGGTCGCCGAAACCCTCGGCACCACCGAAGCCGAACTCCTCGCCCGGCTCGAACGCCTGCTCGCCAGCAAGGTGCTCACCCGCTTCGGCCCGATGTTCCAGATCGAACGCCTGGGCGGGCGCTTCGTGCTGGCCGCGCTGGCCGTGCCCGAAGACCGCTTCGCCGAAGTCACCGAGCGGGTCAACGCCCTGCCCGAAGTCGCCCACAACTACCGCCGCGAGCACCGCCTCAACATGTGGTTCGTGCTCGCCACCGAGACGCCCGACGGCATCGCCGACGCCACCCGGCGCATCGAGGCCGCCACCGGGCTCACCGTGTTCGCCTTCCCCAAGCTGCGCGAATTCTTCGTGGACATGAGGCTCAAGGCATGAGCACCGCCCCGCCGCCCGACGACCTCGACCGCCGCCTCGTCATCGCCACCCAGGCCGGCCTGCCGCTGGTGCCGCGGCCCTACGATGCGCTCGCCGAACAGCTCGGGGTGAGCCCCGACGAGGTCAAGCGGCGCCTCGCCGCCATGCTCGACGCCGGCCGCATCCGCCGCATCGGCGCAGTGCCCAACCACTACGCCCTGGGCTACACCGCCAACGGCATGTCGGTGTGGGACGTGGACGACGCCCGCATCGCCGCGCTGGGCGAAGCCGTCGGCCGGCTGGATTTCGTCACCCACTGCTACGAGCGCCCCCGCGCCCTGCCCGACTGGCCCTACAACCTCTTCGCGATGGTGCACGGCCACGACCGCGCCACCGTGCTCGCCCACATCGACGAGATCGCCGCCCTCCTCGGCCCGGCCTGCCGCCAGCACGACGTGCTGTTCTCCAGCGCCATCCTCAAGAAGACCGGCCTGCGGATCGGCAGCGGCGGCTAACGCCCGCGCCGGGCAGCGCCGCGCGGGTGCGGCCCTTCAGGCCGGCACGCCCTCGCCGTAGACCGGGTATCGCGCACTGTCCGGCGGGGGTATCGGCCGCCGGCGGCGCGTATTACCGTTCACCCACGACGCGTCTTCGCCCTTTCGCCCGCTCTCGCCCGCCATGTCCATCCGCTCGCTCATCGGCGCCCCCCTCGCCACCCCCCTCGCCACCCTCCTCGCCACCCTCCTCGCCGCCTGCCTCACCCTGCTGCCGGGCCTCGCCGCCGCAGAGGGCGGCCCCCTCACCATCAGCACCAACAGCACGCCCCTCGACCGGCGGGCGCTGGAACTCATCGCCCACGAAGGCTTCCAGCGCCTCGGGCTGGAGGTCAAGGTGGTAAGCCTGCCCTCCGAACGCTCGCTGATCGCCGCCAACCTGGGCGAGGTGGACGGCGAGGGCCTGCGCATCGGCGGCCTGAGCGCCCAGTACCCCAACCTCGTGCAGGTGCCCGAACGCTTCGTGCGGATCAGCTTCGTGGCCTTCGCCAGGGACGCCACCATCAACCTCGACAACGGCTGGGACAGCCTCAAGCCCTACCGCATCGCCTTCATCAACGGCTGGAAGATGTTCGAGGCCAACGCCACCGGCGCCCGGGTGGTGCACAAGGTGGACAAGCCCGAGCAGATGTTCCGCATGCTCGACGACGGCCGCGTCGACCTGGTGCTGTACACCCGCGCCGACGGCGAGCAGCTGGTGCGCAGCCTCGGCATGCCCAGCATCGCCCCGGTCTCGCCGCCGCTGCGCGACGTGGACCTCTACCTCTACCTCCACCGCCGCCATCAGGCGCTGGTGCCGCGGCTGGGGCAGGCGATCCGGGACCTCAAGGCCGACGGCAGCTACAACCGCATCCTCTCGGCGATCCACTAGAATCCGGTCATGACCGACCGCCGCCCGCCCCCCGAGACGCCCCCCCACGACCGCCTTGGCCTCACCAGCCGGGTCGCCCGGCGGCTCATGCTGTGGGCGGTGCTGGTGGGCGGCATCGGCATGCTGGCGGTGTCGATCGGCGAATCCATCTACGACTACCGCCAGCGCATCGAGCACACCGAAGCCCAGCTCGAATCCCTCGGCGAGTTCATCGCCCCGGCCCTGGCCAAGAGCGCCTGGGCCTTCGACCGGGAGCAGATCGAGCTGCAGCTGGTGGGCTTCAGCGAACTCACCGACGTCTCCGCGGTGCGCCTCGACCTCAAGGGCCAGCCGCCCCTGCGCTTTGGCGCCAGCGATCTCTCCGACGACACCCACGAGCACGTCCGCCCGGTGATCTACTACGAGGACGACCGCACCCACAACCTGGGCACCCTCACCCTCATCAAGGATCTGCGCGACGACCGGGCGGCGATGGCCCGGGTGTGGGTGGCCACCGTGGTCGGCAACGGGCTGGTGATCCTGCTCGTCACCGGGGTGCTGGCGCTGATCTACCAGACCGTCGTCACCCGCCGGCTGGTGGCCATCGCCCGCCGGGTGCGCCAGGTGACCGCCGACGACCTGCGCGACGCCGCCCGCGGCAAGGCCCTCGAACCGCTGCTCGAACCCCTGCTCGAACCCGGCGCCGACCGGGACGAGGTGGACGAGCTGGCCGCCTCCATCGACGCCCTGCAGCGCACCGGCAGCGAAGCCCTGCTGGCCGCCGCCCGCAACGAGGCACGTTTTCGCGCGGTGATCGAGAGCATGACCGAAGGCATGCTCACCACCGACCGGGCGGGCCACATCCTCTCCGCCAACGCCGCCGCCGAAGACATGCTGGGCTACGGGCGTGGCGAGCTGATCGGCCTGCCCGCCGCCAGCCGGATCGGCCTGGCCGGCCCCGACGGCGAGGCCCCGCTGCCCGACCTGGACGCGCTGCTCGGGCGGGTCTCGGAAGTCCAGGCCAGCCGCAAGGACGGCCAGCGCTTTGCGGCGGAACTGAGCGTGTCGCGCATGTCCGAGCCGGACGACATCCACCACGTGCTGATCCTGCGCAACCTGGCCGAACGCCGCAAGGCCGAGATCGCCGAAGCCGCCAGCATCGCCAAGAGCGCCTTCCTGGCCAACATGAGCCACGAGATCCGCACCCCGATGAACGCCATCATCGGCATGGCCCACCTGCTGCGCCGGGACGGCGTCACCGCCCGTCAGGCCGAACGCCTGGACAAGATCAATGTGGCCGGCCAGCACCTGCTGGAGGTCATCGACACCATCCTCGACCTGTCCAAGATCGAAGCCGGCAAGTTCACCCTCGACGAGACCGAGGTGAACGTGGGCGCCATCATCGCCAACGTCTCGTCCATGCTCTACAGCCAGACCCAGGCCAAGAAGCTGCGCCTGCTGGTCGACGCCCAGGGCGTGCCCGCCGCGCTGCTGGGCGACCCCACCCGGCTGCAACAGGCCCTGCTCAACTACGCCACCAACGCGGTCAAGTTCACCGACTCGGGCAGCATCACCCTGCGCGCCTTCCCGGTGGAACAAGACGCCGACAGCGTGCTGCTGCGCTTCGAGGTGGAAGACACCGGGATCGGCCTCGCCCCGGCGGTGGCCGAGCGCCTGTTCAACAACTTCGAGCAGGCCGACAACTCCACCACCCGCCGCTACGGCGGCACCGGGCTGGGGCTGGCGATCACCCGCCGCTTCGCCCAGCTGATGGGCGGCGAGGCCGGCGTGGTGAGCGCCCCCGAGACCGGCAGCCGCTTCTGGTTCACCGCCCGCCTGCGCCGCGGCGGCGGCGCCAGCGCGCCCGCCGGCCGCAGCGAGAGCCGCTCCGCCGAGGAGATCCTGATCCGCGACCACCGGGGGCGGCGCATCCTCATCGTCGAGGACGAAGAGGTCAACCGCGAGGTGACCCTGTGCCTGCTCGAAGACCTGCGCCTGCGGGTGGATATTGCCGAGAACGGCCAGCAGGCGGTGGAGCTGGCCCGCCACAACGCCTACGACCTGATCCTGATGGACATGCAGATGCCGGTGATGGACGGCCCCACCGCCACCCGGGCCATCCGCGCCCTGCCCGGCGGCGCCTTCGTGCCCATCCTGGCGATGACCGCCAACGCCTTTGCCGAAGACAAGGCCCTGTGCTTCGAGGCCGGCATGAACGACTTCATCGCCAAGCCCGTCGACCCCGACCACCTCTTCGAGGCCCTGCTCAAGTGGCTGTCCCGGGCCGTGCCCGGCCGCCCGGGCTAAACCTCCAGCCGCTTCACCAGCGTCAGCACCGCCCGGTGGGTGGGCGCCGGCAGGCCGTGGCGGTCGGCCAGCGCCAGCAGCACGCCGGTGATCGCGTCGATCTCGGTCTTCCGGCCCGCCAGCACGTCCTGCAGCATGCTCGCCCGATTGGCGCCGGTGGCGCTGGCGACGGCCGCCACCCGGGCGTGGGCGGCGGCCTCGTCGAGCAGCAGCCCTTCGGCCCGGAGCACCGGCCAGGCCTCGGCCACCAGCGCGTCCAGCAGCGCCCGGTGGGGCGGCGCCAGCAGTTCGCCGTTGCGCACCCGAAAGATCGCCGCCAGGGGGTTGATGGCCACGTTCACCAGCAGCTTGGCGAGGCGCGCCGCGGCGATCTCCGGCTCCACCCGGGCGCGCAGCCCGGCCGCCCCCAGCAGTTCGGCCACCGCCTCGAAACCCGGCGGCAGCAGGGTGTCCCCGGCGCCGGCGGGCTGCACGGCCAGCCCATCGCGGAACGCCCCTTCGGTGGTGATGCCCTGCCCCACCGGCAGGCCGGCGCAGGCATCCCGCAGCACGTCCTCCACCAGCCCGTTCTGCAGCGACACCACGCCCCGCGGCGCCAGCGCCCGGGCGGTGAGCGCCGCGTCGCGGGTGTCGCCGGTCTTCACCAGCAGGATCGCCCAATCCGCTGCCGGGGCGTCGTCCGGCCCGAAGGCTTCCGGGACGAAGCGTTCGCCGCCCACCGTCACGCCCTGCCGCAGCGCTGCCGCCCGCGCGCCGCTGCGGGCGATCAGCGCCACAGGCCCGACCTTCGCCAGCCGGGCCGCAAAGTGCAGCCCCAGCGCCCCGGCGCCGACGATGGCCAGCGGATAGCGCCCGGCCCTCACTGCACCGCCCCCGGCCCGATGCTGAGGGTGCCGCCCTGCTGCACCAGGCTGAAGTGGCGCAGCACGTTCATCCCCAGGAGCGCGTGCTCGCCCAGCGCCGGCATCACCGCCACCTGGGCGTTGCGCACCTCGAAGCCGCCGAAGCGGATCGACGGCACCCGGGCCACGCAGCCCTCGGCGGTGCCGTTGGCGGTGTGGAAGCTGGCGCGGCGGCAGCAGCCGGGCTCGTCGGCATGGCGGGTGTCGAAGCCCACCGCCGGGCATTCGCGGATGCCCAGCTCGGTGCCCAGCCGGGCGGGGATCGAGGTAAGGCTGGCGCCGGTGTCGACGATGAAGCTCACCGGCCGCCCCGCCACCTCGCCGGGCACCCGGTAGCCGCCGTCGCTGCGCCGCAACGCCAGGCGCTCGCCCGGCAGCACCCGCAGCGTCGTGTCGCCCCGCGCCCGGTCGAGCCACAGGCTGGCCCCGGCGGCGGCGAGGGCGAGCAGCAGCGTCCAGAACAGCGCCGGGCCCAGCCAGCCGGTGGGGCCGGCGGATGGCCGCCGTGGCACCTCGCCGGCATTCAGGCGCGCCCGCACCGAAGCCACGCGGGCGTCCTTCTCGGCATCGCTGCGGCGAAAGCGCGCCGCCTGCTCTTTGCTGTCTTCGCTCATGGGTGCTCCACCGCTTCGGTGCGGCGATGATAGGCGATCAGCCCGCCGGCCGCGGCGGCACAGGCTCATCCGGCGGCGGCGCGGGGGGCGTCCAGTCGGGGGGCGGGGCCAGCGGCGCGGGCTGCGCCTCGGGCAGGGGCGGTGTTTCCGGCCGGGCCGGGCGGCGGCTGCGGCGGGGCTCGGGCGGCGGCGCCTCGGGTTCGGCGCTGGCGAAGAGCCCGGTCAGCCACTTCCAGCCGCGCCGGAAGACGCCCGGCGTCTCCTTCGACACGAAGCGTGCCTTGCCATCCACCAGCCGGTTGCGCAGGGCGTAGTGGAAGGCGTCGCCCACGATGGGCAGCGCACTCTTGGCGCCCTGGCCCCAGTAGTCGCTGCGCAGGGTGATCCGGTTGTCGTTGAAGCCCACCCACGCGCCGCCCACCAGCTGCGGGTGCATCAGGATGAACCAGCCGTCGGTGTTGTCCTGGGTGGTGCCGGTCTTGCCGGCGAGGTCGGCGGAGAGCCCGAACTGGTTGCGGATCGCCGCCCCGGTGCCCCGGTCCACCACGCCGCGCATCGCGTCCAGCAGCGTCCACGCCGCGGCGGGGTCGAGGGCGTTTTCCGGCTCGGCCGGGGCGAACTCGGCCAGCACCTTGCCGTCCCGGTCCTCGATGCGGGTGACGAACATCGGCTCCCGGTATTCGCCGCCGCTGGCGATGGTGGTGTAGGCGGCGACCATCTCCCGCAGCGTCACCGGGCTGGTGCCCAGGGCCAGGGACGGCACCGCCTCCAGCGGGCTCTGGCGCACGCCCATCGCGCGGGCGAGCTTGGCCACCCGGTCCGCGCCCACCTGCTCCACCAGCTGGGCGGTGATGCGGTTGCGGGAATACACCAGCCCGTCGCGCAAGGTCATCGGCTTGCCGCTGGGGGGTGCCTCGTCGGTGGGCTGCCAGCGCTCGCCGTTGGGGAGCGGGATGTCCACCGGCCGGTCGATCAGGGTGTCGTCCGGGCGCAGGCCCTTGTCGAAGGCGGCGCCATACACGAAGGGCTTGAAGGTGGAGCCCGGCTGGCGGCGGGCCTGCTGGACGTGGTCGAAGGGGTCCTGCACGAAATCCCGGCTGCCCACCCAGGCGCGCACCTGCCCGCCGCGGGGGTCGATGGCCACAAAGCCCACCTGCACGCGGGTCTTGTCGCGGCGCAGGGCGTCGATGAAGGCGGCGTCCGCAGCGAGGCGGGCCTCGGCCTCCTCCGGCGTCTGGCCGGCGGCCACGGCGGCGCGGAATTCCTTGGTTTCACGGATGAAGGCCGACACCAGCGCCGGGCTGCCGGCCCAGCCCGTGCGCCCGGCCCAGGCCCGGTCGGCCAGCCCCTGCAGCTGGTTGCCCCGGCGGATCACCGCCTGGGTGGCCTGGGCCTGCAGGCGCGCGTCGAGGGTGGTGCGCACCACCAGCCCGTCGGCGTAGATGTTGTAGTCGTTGCGGTCGGCCCAGCCGATCAGCCACTTGCGCACCTGCTGGGCAAAGTGGGGGGCCGGGCCGGGGGCCTCCAGCTGGCGCTCGAAGTCGATGCGCAGGGGCTTCTTCTGGAGGGCGTCCAGCCGCGCCTCGTCGAGCTTGCCGCGCTTCGCCATCTGGGCCAGCACGGTGTTGCGGCGGGCCACCGCGCGCTCGGGGTTGATGACCGGGTTGTAGTAGCTGTTGCCCTTGAGCATCCCCACCAGGGTGGCGGCCTCCAGCACATCCAGCCGGCGGGCCGGCTTGTCGAAATAGGTGCGCGCCGCCATCTCGATGCCCCAGGCGTTGTAGAGGAAGGGCACGGTGTTGAGGTAGGTCTCGAGGATCTCGTCCTTCGAGTACACCGCCTCGATCTTGAGCGCGGTGATCGCCTCCTTCAGCTTGCGGTTGATCGAGCGGGCCCGGCCCACTTCGTCCGGGAAGAGGTTGCGGGCGAGCTGCTGGGTGAGCGTCGAGCCGCCCTGCTTGTCGCCCGAGAAGGTGCGCAGCATGGCCCCGCCCAGGCGGTAGAAGTCGATGCCGCGGTGCGCGTAAAAGCGGTGGTCCTCGGTGGCGATCAGCGCCGCCGTCACCTGGGGCGAGATGTCCGCCAGCCCCACCCACTCCCGGTTGGCCCACTTGAACACCGCCAGCTCCTTGCCATCCGCCGACAGCACCCGCGCCGGCTGCTCCAGCTTGGCCTTGCGGATGTCGCCGATGCCCGGCGTGAAGGGGATCAGCACCAGCACCCACAGCACGAAAGCCAGCACCACCCCCAGCGCCCCCCGCCCCACCTCCCGCCCCGTAGGCCAGCGCAGCCGGGCCAGCAGCGGGCGGAGACGGTCGAGGGTGCGCAGCAAGGCGGGCGGGAAAGGCATCGGGCGGGCGGAAACGCGGGGGAAGGCGGGGTTTTAACACATCCGGAGCGGGGTTTCTGCCCCCCCCTGCCGCCCCGGTGTGCGCCGGGCAGCGCCCCCGCGGCCCCGCGGCCAAGGCTGGCCAACAGGACAACCGGCGCCACCCCAACGCACGACGCAGCAAGCCCGGCCCGCGCGGGGCACCGGCCCTCGACCGCCTCGACGGGCTCACCGGCGCCCCCCGAACAGCCTGCGGACCGCCGCCGCCGGCCCAGCCCGGAGCCATCCCGAAAGCATTGAATTGGGATACCATCCACCCCCGTCGATGACAATCGGCTCAACCCGTGGTCATCGCCACCGTTTTCCACTCACATCCCGGAGACATCTGATGAATCAAGACCTCGTCGCCATCGAACTCAGCCAGGCCGATCTCGACGCCATCGACGGCGCCCTGGCGGTGCTTGAAGCCAAGCTCGACCGGCTCATCGTGCTCACCCCCGAACAGCGCCACAAAGCCCTCAAGATGGGCGACAAATCCGAGGTGTTCTGCCGCCAGACCGAGATGGTGCTGCGCCAGAACCCCGGCATGGTGCCCGGCGACTTCTCGCTGGACGACTACCGCCTCGATCTGGCCGCCCTCGACGCCCTGCGCCCGCGCCTGCAGCGCCTGCGCACCCTCACCGACCGCGCCGACGACACCGAGCTGGCCCTGGGCAGCGACATCATGAGCGCCGCCCTCGACGGCTACCGCTTCGCCAAGATCGCCGGCAAGGGCACCGCGCTGGATTCCCTCAAGGAGGCCATGCAGGTCCGCCTCTCCCGCAAACCCCGCGACCCCGGCAAACCCGCGGCCTGATCGCCGCCCCGCGCCTGCGCCTCGCCCACCGGCGAGGCGGCCCCGGCGCCCCGGGGCAGGCGCCCAACATCCGGCCGGCCCTGCTCCCGGACCGGCAGCACAATCCCCTGGCCCGGCCCGACCCTCCCCAAGCCCCGGCCGACCCGCTCAAAGCCCCAAACCTGGCACTCCGGGAATGGATGCGTCACTCCCAAAGCCCCAGGCGAGAGACTTTGGGACACCGACCTTGTGTCGCCCGGATAGGGCACGTCACTCGAAAAGCCCCAAGGCTGGGTCTTTTTGCCCCACGCGAGAGACAAAAAGACCAAGGTCGCCTATCCGGACGACACACCCCCTGTATCCCCAAGCCCCAGACCTGGGACTTTTTGCCCCAAGCGAGGGACTCCCGGCATGACGCGCCTATCCGGGAGAGGGTCGCGAGTATCCCGGAGATAGTCGCGTGGGGCTTTGGGATAGGCGGGCGGGGGTTGGAGAGGGGCGTGAGGCATCGGGAGCGACGCAGGTGGGCTGCGCCTCCACCCGCCCCTCACGCTCCCTCACCGCCCACCCTGTAGGTTGGACTTCAGTCCGACACCAACACCCACCCAAGCCATGCTGTCGGACTGAAGTCCGACCTACAGACCGAGCGCAGGAACGGGTCACCGAAGCCACCCCCGCAGCACACCCCGCGGGCAGGCCGCAGCGGAACGGCGGGAAAACGACACCGCCAGCCCGCCGATCAGTCACCCACGCAGCCCGTGGCAGTGCTTGAAGCGCTTGCCGGAGCCGCAGGGGCATGGGGCTCTTCAGGCAGACGAAGAAGCCTCGCTGGGCGGGTCGGCGGTGGTGTGAGGATCGGGATGCAGGCGCTGCTGGAGGTAGGCAATCGCGGCTGCGGTCTCACGGGCGTCTGGATGGTCGGGGCCGAGCACACGCTGCTGGTCAGGCAGTAGCGCCTCGAACAGCGCCAGCGCCTTGGCCGCGTCGCCACACCCGCCGATCCAGACGGCAATGTTGTAGCGCGTAATAAGGGTTTCCGGATGGTCGGGGCCGAGCACCCGCTGCCGGTCGGGCAGCAGCGCCGCGTACAGCGCCAGTGCCCTGCCCCCATCGCCGCTCTCGCCGGTACAGTGGGCGATGTTGGCGCGCGTCCTGAGGGTGTCCGGATGGTCGGAGCCGAGCGCACGCAGCCGGTCGGGCAGCAGCGCCTCGAACAGCGTCAACGCCTTGTCCACATCGCCACACTCGCCGGTCAAGTGCGCGATGTTATAGCGTGTGGTGAGTGTGTCTGGATGATCGGAGCCAAGTACCCGCTCCCGATCGGGCAGCAGCGCCTCGCACAGTGTCAACGCCTTACGCGCGTCGCCGCACTCACCGGCCCACCGAGCAATATTGTTGCGCGTAGTGAGTGTGTCCGGATGGTCGGGGCCAAATACCCGCTCCCGGTCGCGCAGCAGCGCCTCGCAGAGTGCTAACGCCTTACGCGCGTCGCCGCACTCGCCAGTCAACCAAGCGATGTTGAGACGCGTGCTGAGTGTGCTTGGATGGTCGGAACCGAGTACCCGCTGCTGGTCGGGCAGCAGCGCCTCGCACAGTGCCCGCGCCTTGCCGACATCACCGCTCTGACCGGTCCAATGAGCGATGTTGAGACGCGTGATGAGTGTGCTTGGATGGTCGGAACCGAGTACCCGCTGCTGGTCGGGCAACAATGCCTCGAACAGCGCCAACGCCTTACGTGCGTCGCCGCACTCGCCAGTCCAGCCAGCGATGTTG
>NZ_JAYRMI010000132.1:0-2279 GCF_041904905.1 Zoogloea sp.
CGGATTTCAGTCTCGATCTGCACGGCTCCAATCTGGATCAGGCCTATAGCCGGTTGATGCACGGGCTGACGCAGGCCAAGGCACTGGGCGCGCGCGTGGTGCTGGTCGTGACTGGCAAGCCCCGGCAGGCCGATGCCATGGACCGTGGCGACCGGCGCGGCGCCATACGCGCCAAGATCTCAGACTGGCTCGCCGCCAGCGAGCACGCCTCGGACATCGTCGCCGTGCGCGGCGCGCACCGCCGCCACGGCGGGCAGGGGGCTCTCTATCTGGTGCTGCGTAAAAGGCGTTAGGCTCGCCTTACCTTGCCGTCTGCGGCCGGTGAGTGCGGGAAACAGCTGCAGGCATGCCACCAGCACGAAAGGCCAGAACCAGGTCGCGGCCATGTCCCGCCATGTGTCGTGCCATGTCCACGATCCGTGTGCGACCCTGTCCACCATCTCGTTGGCAAGCTCCAGCACGACGACGGGGACGAGCGTCCAGATCGACCAGAGCGGACGGCGCAGGATTAGGCCCGACAAGAGCCAGATCAGCAGACCCGCGTAAGTATGCGCGAACTTGTCGGGCTGGGGGCACAGGTGGACGATCCAGGCGATCGCCGCTTCGTACTGCTGGAAGAAGTTCATGACTGCCTTATGCCGCAGTGCAGCAAGAGTGTCGAGCGCGCCGGGACGGGTTGCCTTGCTGCGTGGCCAGGGTGATTAGCCTGACACGAAAACGGGCGGACACACCGGCCCGCCCATCTCGTTCCTGGCAGCAGAACCTCCGTCGTCAGGCCATTTCGGGCACTTCAGCCGGGGCCTCATTGCGGATCAGGTAATCGAAGGCCGACAGCGCGGCCTTGGCGCCTTCGCCCATCGAGATGATGATCTGCTTGTAGGGCACCGTGGTCGCATCGCCCGCAGCGAACACGCCGGGCAGGTTTGTCGCGCCCTTGGTGTCGATCACGATCTCGCCGCGCGGGCTGAGTTCCACGCCGCTGTCCTTGAGCCACTCGGTGTTGGGCACCAGACCGATCTGGACGAACACGCCTTCCAGTTCGACGTGCTTTTCCTCGCCGCTCTCGCGGTCCTTGTAGGACAGGCCATTCACCTTCTCGCCGTCGCCGGTGACTTCGGTGGTCTGGGCCGAGACCACGATGTCGACATTGGCGAACGAGCGCAGCTTGTCCTGCAGCACTTGATCGGCGCGCAGCTTGGGATCGAATTCGATCAGCGTCACGTGGCCGACGATATTGGCAAGGTCGATCGCCGCTTCGACGCCCGAGTTGCCGCCGCCGATCACCGCCACTCGCTTGCCCTTGAACAGCGGGCCGTCGCAGTGCGGGCAATAGGCCACGCCCTTGGTCTGGTACTGCTCCTCACCCGGCACGCCCAGGTTGCGCCAGCGGGCGCCGGTGGAGAGCACGAGGCTGCGGGCCTTTAGCGAGGCGCCGTTATCGAACACCACCTCGTGATAGCCGCCCAATTCCTTCGCCGGGATCAGCTTTTCGGCGCGCAGCAGGTTCATCACGTCGATCTCGTATTCCTTGACGTGGGTTTCCAGCGCGGCCGCCAGCTTGGGGCCTTCGGTATAGGGGACCGAGATGAAGTTTTCGATGCCCATGGTGTCCTGCACCTGCCCGCCGAAGCGTTCAGCGGCGATGCCGGTGCTGAAGCCCTTGCGCGCGGTGTAGATCGCGGCCGAGGCCCCGGCGGGGCCCCCGCCGATCACCAGCACTTCGAAGGGCTTCTTTTCGGCCAGCTTGGCGGCGGCCTTGGCGGCAGCGCCGGTGTCGAGCTTCGCGAGGATCTCTTCGAGGCTGATCTTGCCCGAGGCCCACATCTCGCCGTTCAGGAACGTGGCGGGCACGGCCATGACGCCGCGTTCCTCGACTTCGGCCTGATAGGCGCCGCCTTCGATCAGCGTGACCTTGGCCTTAGGGTTCTTCAGCGCGATCAGCGTCAGCGCCTGCACCACGTCGGGGCAGTTGTGGCAGGACAGCGAGAAGAACATCTCGAAATTCATGTCGCCATCCAGTGCGGCGATCTGTTCCAGCGCCTCGTCGGAGACCTTGGGCGGATGGCCGCCCGCCCACAGCAGGGCGAGCACCAGCGAGGTGAATTCGTGACCCATCGGCACGCCGGCAAAGCGCACTTCGGCTTCGGGCCGGGCCTTCGCGGCGATGGTGAAAGAGGGCTTGCGGGCGTTGTCGCCGTCGAACCGGGCGGTCACCTTGTCGGACAGACCGGCGATCGTTTCCAGCAGTTCGCGGGTTTCCGCCGACTTTGCTTGTGTTT
>NZ_JAYRMI010000133.1:0-2228 GCF_041904905.1 Zoogloea sp.
CCTGCTGGCCAGCATCGGCGGCATCCCGGTCTATCGCGACCACAACATCCTCGACGAACTCGTCCGCCGCTCGCTGGCGCTGGTCATCGACCGCAACCTGATCGCCAGCGCCGACCGCTACGGTTCGCCGCAATACGGCTCGCACCTGGAACGGTACCTCGTCGATGCCCTGCGGCGGCTTGCCCGCGGCAACTCGGCCTGGGTGCCCAACCGCGAGAGGTCGCGCCTGTGGTTCGGCCAGGACGGTCTGTTCCTGGTCTGGCCCGGCGCCGCCGACGATGTCCACCAGTTGCTCGAGGCCGACCAACTGGCCGGCATCCCCAAGGCGCCGGAGACCATGCTGGAACTGCTGCTGGCCGCTGGCGTTTTCGAGGCGGCAGTGGCGGGTCACCCGATCTGGTCGATCCAACCGCCCGGCGCCAAGGTTCCGCTGGAAGCGGTCAAGCTCTCGGCCCCGGACATTCTCCTCGCGGGAATCGATCCGCATCCGGTCGCCCTGCCACAGGCGCTGGAATTCAAGCCGGAGCGCGCGTCCGCCCCAACTGTGCCGCAACGGCCCGAATCCGGGCCCCCGCCTGCTCCACCCGTCAAAAGCGGCACCCAGTTATCTCTGATACCGCCACCCGAGCCGACTGTCGACAACCAAGCGAGTGCGGCGCCGCTTGAGGCAACGCCCAGGCCCTCCTCCCCTGAACCGGTCTCGCCACCTTCCCCCGCGACCTTCGCCCTGCAAGCCCCGATGCGTCTGAATCCGGTCGTGCGGGATGCTCTGGCCGATGCGGTTCGCACGCTCAACGATGGCATGGGGCCATCCACCGTGTGCACCATCGCCCAAGGGGTGTTCGTGCCCCTGGTCGAATTCGAGCGACGTGGCATCCAGCCCTCGCTGGCCATGCGTGCCCTCACAGAGGCGAACATGCTGATCACGCCAAATCGAGATGGCCCGCCAACGCTGTCGCGCGATTTCAACGGCAACCCCACCGCCGGCATCGTGCTGGACCCGTGCTGCGTGAGCGGGCTCGATCTGGCAGGCTTTGCCGTGCCAACGGCGGAGGAAGGCTGAGATGCTGGTCCGCCGCTACGAGATGCCCTGGCGTCGGGCCTATGAGGTCTATGCCGGCATCGCCTGGGGGCTGGCGCTGGTCTATTTCGTCGGCGTCGGCGTGGCCGGTGCCCTCCCCCGGCAATTGGCCCTGCCTCTGGCGCTCGTCTGCTTTGCGATGGGCGTGCTGCGGGTGACCCAGGCGCTGCACATGCTCGTCTTGCGGGCTTCGCTGGGCGGGCGCGGCATCGAGGTCATCAGCACCGATGAACTGGCCGGCTGGTGCGAGGATCCGGCCGCGGTCTTCCTGGGCTTCGGTTTCGAATGGCGACCCGTGCATTCGCAGCGGCTATACGAGCTCGCCAAGATCGACTACCGGGAATTCGCCGTGTCGCCGCGCCTGCTGCGGATCCTGGGCCACGACAGCAAGCCCCAGCCGGACGCCGAGATCGGCCTGCCCTACATCCACGGCGTCGAACCGAAGGAAGGCCCCTTGCACCGGCCGCTGCAGAACTTCGAGGGCGGCACCCTGCTGGTTGGCACAACCCAGTCGGGCAAGGGCGTGGCGCTCGCCAACCTGATCACCCAGGCGATCCGGCGCGGCGACGTGGTGATCGTCATCGACCCGAAGAACAGCCGGCGGCTCAAACGGGTCGTCGAGCGCGCCTGCGCCGACTACCGCGAGCCGGACACCTTCATGGAATTCCATCCGGCCTTCCCGGAACGGGGAGTAAGGCTGGACTTCACCTTCAACTGGCAGAAACCCACCGAGATCGCCTCGCGCATCCAGTCCATCATGCCGCCCGATACCGCCGGCGCCTTCTCGGCCTTCGGCTGGGATGCAGTCAACGTCGTCGTGCAGGGCCTGGTCGAGATTGAGGAGCGGCCGAACCTGGTGAAACTCACCAAGTACATCGAGGGCGGCATCGAGCCGGTCCTCGAAAGCTCGCTGCGCCGCTACTACGACCAGATTCTCGGTGCCGGCTGGCGCGATCTGCCCGAGATGAAGAAGCTACTCAGCGATGCCCACCGCGGCAACGTGAAGCGCCCGTCGGAGGCGGCCAGCGCCGACCTCATGGCCTTCGTTGCCTACTACGAGCACCACATCGCCCAGAACCAGCGCAACAAGGTGATCGACGCCCAGGTGCGCACCTTCCGCCACAACCGGGAGCATTACCAGAAGATC
>NZ_JAYRMI010000011.1:0-80077 GCF_041904905.1 Zoogloea sp.
CCTCGGGGACGGGGGGCGCGCGCGCAGGCGATCATGAGCACTCCGCCGGTGTTCGCGCGACCGGCGGCATATGGGCTTGATGTGGATGGTGGCGGTTCAGATCGTCGGCCCGTCCGCCACCCAGGCCAGGGCGTCTTCGAGGCGGTCGTTGCCCCAGAACAGCTCGCCATCTGGCGTGATGAAGCTGGGGGCGCCGAAAAGGCCCAGTTCGCCGGCCCGTTCGGTCTGGCGGCGCAGGGCGAGCTTGTTGGGCTCGCCGGTGGCGTCGGCCAGCAGGGCGTCGGCGGGCAGGCCGAGGCGGGTGAGGATGGCGTGGATCACCGACGGATCGGCGATGTCCCGGTCGTCGGCGAAGTTGGCGCTCATCGCCGCCCGGGCGAAGTCGCCGATCCACGGCTTGTCGGCGCCCAGGATCGCCACCCGTGCGGCGAGCAGGCCGTTGCGCGGAAACTGGGAGGGCATCCGGAGCGGCAGGCGGTAGCGCACCGCCAGCCGGGCCAGATCGCGCCACATGTAGCGGCCCTTGGGTGGGTAGATGTTGAAGGGGGAGTCGTTCCAGCCCAGCGACAGGAACACCGGCCCGAGCAGGAAGGGCCGCCAGTTGATCGTCACGCCGGCGTCGCGGGCCAGGGGCTCGATGCGCATCACCGACAGGTAGGAATACGAGCTGGCGAACTCGAACCAGAAATCCAGGGTCTTGGCGCTCATGAGGTGGCTCCGGGGTGGGGATTGATCGAGTCTAGCACCCCGGCGGGGTGTCGGCGCCCGGTGGGGGCGAGGCATCCAGCAGGCGCTCGCATTCGGCCATCAGGGTCTGGCCGAGTTCGGATTCGTGGTTCGGGTCGAGGGATTCCATCATCTCGTGCACGGTGTACAGCCCGGCCTCGCGGGACAGGCTGCCGGCGATCTGGCGGGCCAGCCGGTCGCTCAGATCCGACAGGTGACGCCGGTCGGCGAGCGGCAGGCTGCGCTGGGTGCGCCCGAGCCAGTCGGCGCAGAGGGTGGCGCCCTGGGCTTCGGTGGGCCACTGGCCGTGCTCGTACCACAGCGACAGGCGCTCGGCGACGAGGGCGAAGATCAGGGCGACGCGGGTGCCGCGGGCGTCGGCCGGAGGCGGGGTGCGCTTCATGGCGGGCCTTGCTTGAGTGGGGTGGGAAAGCTAACACGGGTGGCCCATTGCGAGTAAGCTGCGAGCCATTCAACGACAGGAGACGCCCATGGCCACTTCGCCCGAATCCACCAGCATGGCCCTGTTCTGCGATTTCGAGAACGTGGCGCTCGGCGTGCGCGACGCCAAGTACGAGAAGTTCGACATCAAGCTGGTGCTCGAGCGCCTGCTGCTCAAGGGCAGCATCGTCGTCAAGAAGGCCTATTGCGACTGGGAGCGCTACAAGGGTTTCAAGGCCACCATGCACGAGGCCAACTTCGAGCTGATCGAAATCCCCCATGTGCGTCAGTCGGGCAAGAACTCCGCCGACATCCGGCTGGTTGTGGACGCGCTTGATCTGTGCTACACCAAGAGCCACGTCAACACCTTCGTCATCATCTCGGGCGATTCGGATTTCTCGCCGCTGGTGTCCAAGCTGCGCGAGAACGCCAAGCAGGTGATCGGCGTGGGCGTGAAGCAATCCACCTCGGATCTCCTCATCGCCAACTGCGACGAGTTCATCTTCTACGACGACCTGGTGCGCGAGACCCAGCGCGCCGCCGCCCGCCGCGAGCCGAAGGAGGCCCAGCCCGCCCGCCGCAGCGACGAGGACAAACCCCGCCGCGAGGACGTGGAGGCCCGTCGCACCAAGGGCATCGAGATCGCGGTGCAGACCTTCGACGCGCTGGTGGCCGAGCGGGGCGACACCGGCAAGATCTGGGCGTCGGTGCTGAAGGAGGCCATCAAGCGCCGCAAGCCGGATTTCAGCGAGACCCGCTACGGCTTCCGGGCCTTCGGCAACCTGCTCGAAGAGGCCCAGGCCCGCGGCCTGCTGGAGTTCGGCCGCGACGAGAAATCCGGCGCCTACGTGTATCGCAGCAGCGCCGCGCGGATCGAGCCTTTGCCCGCACCGGTCGAGCTGCCCGCCGAAGCCCCGGCGCCGGCGGTCGAGCGGGCGGCCGAGCCGACCACGCCGCCCGAAGCCCCGGTCAAGCCCGAAAGCCGTCGCAAGCGCACCGGCAGCCGTAAGCCGGCCAAGGCCGCCGAAGTTGCGGACGTCGCCGAGCCGGCGCCCGCGCCCGCCGTGCCCGAGCCGGCGGTCGAGGCCCCGGCGGCAGAGCCCGCGGCCGACGCCCCCGCCAAGCCCGACAGCCGGCGCAAACGCAGCCCCAGCCGCAAGAGTGCGAAGGTGGCGGATGCCGCGCCGGCCGCCCCGGAGCCCGCGCCCGAGGCGGCACCCGACGAGCCCAAGCCGGCCCGT
Source organism: Zoogloea sp. (assembly GCF_041904905.1). Classification (GTDB taxonomy): domain Bacteria; phylum Pseudomonadota; class Gammaproteobacteria; order Burkholderiales; family Rhodocyclaceae; genus Zoogloea. The sequence goes on from NZ_JAYRMI010000011.1 coordinate 2,409, forward strand.
CGCCGCCGCACCCGCAAGACCGAAGCCTGACGGGGCTGCGGTGGGCCGGAACCTCCTCGTCACCGGCGGCTCCCGTGGGATCGGCGCTGCCGTCGCCCGGCTGGCGGCAGCGCGGGGCTACGCGGTGGGCCTGTGCTATCGCGCCGACCGCAGCGCCGCCGAAGCCGTGGTGGCCGACATCGTCGGCCAGGGCGGCACGGCCATCGCGGTGCAGGCCGACGTGGCCGTCGAGGCGGACGTGCTGCGCCTTTTCGCCGAGTGCGACGCCCGCCTCGGCCCCCTCGACGCCCTGGTCAACAACGCCGGCATCCTGGCTCGCCAGATGCGCGTGGACGAGATGGACGCCGCGCGCCTCAACCGGGTCTTCGCCACCAACATCGCCGGCGCTTTCCTGTGCGCCCGGGAGGCGGTGCGGCGGATGAGCATCCACCACGGCGGGCGCGGTGGGGCCATCGTCAATCTGTCGTCGCGGGCGGCGCGCATCGGCTCGCCGGGTGAATACGTGGATTACGCCGCCTCCAAGGCCGCCATCGACACCCTCACCCTTGGCCTCGCCAGAGAGGTGGCGACCGAGGGCATCCGCGTCAATGCGGTGGCGCCGGGCCTCATCGAAACCGACATCCACGCCAGCGGCGGCGAACCCGGCCGGGTGGCGCGGCTGGCGCCGGGCGTGCCGATGCAGCGCGGCGGAACGCCCGACGAAGTGGCCCGCGCCGTGCTGTGGCTGCTCTCGGACGAGGCCTCGTACACCACCGGGGCCATCCTCGATGTGGCCGGCGGACGCTGAGAGCCCAGCCCCCGCGCCCCGCTTCTGGCGCGACGCGGCGCTGCCCTTCATCGAGCTGCGCTCGGTGGCCGACGGCCGGCGGGTGTGCTACGCGCCTCACTCCCACGACACCTTCTCCGTCGGCGTGATTACGGGCGGCATCAGCACCTACGCCAACGGGCGCCTGCGCGAACGGGTCGGGCCGGGCGCGGTGGTGGTGGTCAATCCCGAGGACGTGCATGCCTGCAATCCGGTGGATGGCCAGCCCTGGTCCTACCACATGCTGTTCCTCGATACGGCTTGGCTGGCCCGCCAGCAGGCCGCGCTGGGCTTGGGGGACGGGCGGCAGATGCGGCCGTTCGCCACCCCGGCGACCCGCGACCCGCTGCTGGCCGTGGGCTTGATCCGCCTGCAGTCGGTGCTCCACGACAGGCAGGCCGACCGGCTCGAGAAGGAGAGCGCGGCGGTTGAATTTGCGGCGCGCCTTCAGGCCCGCCTCGACCCGGCGCCGGTCTCCGCCGGCCCCGACGACCGGCTCGCCCGCGCCGCCGAGTTCATCGCCGACAACTGCACCCGGCCCCTCAGCCTGGGCGACATCTGCGCGGCGGCGGGCTTGTCCGAGTCCTACCTGATCCGCGCCTTCCAGCGGCGCTACGGGCTCACGCCCCACGCCTACCTCATCGACCGGCGCATCCGCTACAGCCGGGCGCGCCTGCGCCGCGGCCACCCCATCGCCGAGGTGGCCGCGGACGCCGGTTTTGCCGATCAGGCCCACCTCCACCGGGCCTTCAAGCGGCTGGTGGCGGCCACGCCGGGGCAATACCGGGCTTAGGCGTCGAGCAGGAACACGGCGCTGCCTGCCAGCAGGGCGGCCATCAGGCGGTTGAAGGCGCGGATGCGCGCCGGGCTGTCCAGGCGGTGGCGCAGGTGGGCGCCGGCGTAGGCCCAGCAGCCCACCGACAGGTAGCAGATCGCGAAGTAGATCCCCGCGAACAGCCACAGCCGGGCCGGATCGCCGTCGGCCAGATATGCGCCGGTGCCGGCCACCGCGGCCAGCCAGGCCTTTGGGTTGAGCCACTGCATCGCCGCGCCGGCGAGCACCGATGGCCCGGAGCCTGCCGGGCCGGCGGAGAGCCGGCCGTCGTCGGCCGCCAGGCGGATCGCCAGATACCCCAGAAAAGCCACCCCCGCCCAGCGCACGCCGGCGGTCAGGCCCGGCCAGCGCAGCAGGACTTGATGCAGGCCGAGGCCGGTGAGCACCAGCAGCAGGGTGAAGCCGACGGTGGCGCCGGTCACGTGGCGCAGGCTGGCCCGAAAGCCGTGACGGGCCCCGGCGCCGAGGGCGACCAGATTGACCGGGCCGGGGGAGAGGGACGCCGCCAGGGCAAAGGCGGCCATCGAGAGGACGAGGTTCATGGGCATCGCAGGGTGGGGTCGGACACGGGCCCCAAGGTAGCGGCGATGCCCGCCGGGCGTCTTGAACAAAACTGCCCCGGCGGTGGCGGCGGCTTACTTCAGGCCAAACCGCCCGGCGACGATCAGCAGCACGATGGCGCCCACCACCGATCCGACGAAGCCGGCGCCCTGACCGGCCTGATACAGGCCCAGGGCCTGACCGCCGTAGGTGGCGACCATCGAGCCGCCGATGCCGAACAGGATGGTCTTGATCCAGCCCATGGTGTCGTCGCCGGGCTTGAGGAGGCGGGCGACCAGGCCGACGACGAGGCCGATGACGATGGTGGAGAGCATGGCGGACATCCTTTGGGTTGACTGCGGAGCGCCCACTCTAGCCCCCGCCCGGCGACGGCCACGTTAAATCGTGTGACGCCCCGCCCCGGCGGCAAGCCAGTCGCGCAGCCCTTCGCCGGCCCGCCGGCCGCTGGCGAAGCAGGCGGTGAGCAGGTAGCCGCCGGTGGGCGCCTCCCAGTCAAGCATCTCGCCGGCGCAGAACAGGCCGGGCTGGCGCCGCACCATCAGGCGGTCGTCCAGTTCGTCGAAGCGCACCCCGCCGGCGCTGCTGATGGCCTCGTCGAGGGGGCGCGGCGCCACCAGACGCACCGGCAGGGCCTTGATGGCGGCGGCGAGGCGGGCCGGGTCGGCCAGCGCGTCGGACGGCAGGCATTCGCGCAGCAGGGCCATCTTGAGGCCGGCGATGCCCGCCCGGCTTTGCAGATGGCTGGCCAGGGAGCGGGCGCCGCGGGGGTGGGAGACCTCTGTCTGGACCCGCGCCAGCGGCCGGTCAGGGGCCAGGTCGATCTCCAGCAGGGCGTCGCCGGTGGCCTCGATGCGGTCGCGGATGGCGGCCGACAGGGCGTAGATCAGGCTGCCTTCGATGCCGTCGGCGGTCAGCATCGCCTCGCCGACGCGGGGGGGCGCGGGGTCGCCCGCGAGGCGCATCGCCACCGACTTGAGGGGGTGCCCGGCGAAGCGGTTGGCCAGATGCTCGCTCCACCCCGCGGCGGAGCGGGGCGAGGCCACCGCGAAGCCGCAGTTGGCGGGCCGCAGCGGCGCGACGGCGATCCCCCGCGCCGCCAGCCACGGCACCCAGGCGCCGTCGGAGCCGAGCTTCGCCCAGCTGCCGCCGCCCAGGGCCAGCAGGGTGGCGTCGGCGCTGACCGCCAGCGGCCCGGCCGGGGTGTCGAAGGCGAGGCTGCCGTCGGGGTGCCAGCCTGTCCAGCGATGACGTACGTGGATGCGCAAGCCGCCCTCGCGCAGGCGGTGCAGCCAGGCCCGCATCAGGGGCGCGGCCTTCATGCCGTCGGGAAACACCCGGCCCGAGCTGCCCACGAAGGTGGACACGCCCAGGGCCTCCACCCAGTCGCGCAGGGCCTGCGGTGAAAATGCCGCAATCATTGGCTCAAGCTCGGTACGGCGGATGCCGTAACGGGCAACGAACATGTCGAAGGCTTCGGCGTGGGTGATGTTGAGCCCGCCCTTGCCGGCCAGCAGGAACTTGCGCCCGAGCGACGGCATGGCGTCGAAGAGGTCGGCGTGGATGCCGGCGGTCGCCAGGGTTTCGGCGGCCATCAGGCCAGCCGGCCCACCGCCGACGATGGCGACGCGGACGGTGCTGGGGGGCGGAGGGTTCGCTGCGGGCATGGGGGCGGACGCCGGTGACAAAGGCGCAATTGTAGTTCGAGGCGGGCAGCTAGAATGCCCATGTTGAGCGGCCGGCCGATCTGGCAACGCCGCGTCAGGGGGGAACAATGACCATCAAGACGAATTGGGCGGCGGCGCTGCTGGCCGTCTCCTGCTGGGCCGTGCCGGCTGCGGCGGCAACGCCGGCTGGGCCGGTGGACGGGCGCGACAATCTGGCGCGGATGCAGAAGTCCACGCCGGCCGAGCAGAAGGCGGCCTTCGAAGCCGGGCGCAAGGTGGCCCAGTTCTGCGCCAACTGCCACGGCGAGCAGGCCGGCGCCCGTTACGCGGAGCTGCCCAATCTGGCCGGGCAGCATCCGGTGTACCTGCTCAACCAGATCGAGCTGTTCCGGGTCGGCCGGCGCATCGAGCCCTTCATGCAGGGGCTGGGCAAGGCCCTGAGCCCGGAGGAGAAGGCCGGCGTCGCTTTCTACTACGCCAACCTGCCGGCAGACCCGTCGATTGCCACGCCGGGGCCGCGTTCGGCCGAAGGCGGCCAGCTCTTTGCCCGCCACTGCGCCCGTTGCCACGGGGCGGCGGGGCACGGGGGCGAGAACTTCCCGCGCCTCGCTGGCCAGCAGCCGGAGTACCTGCGCCAGACGCTCAAGCGCTATCTGAAAAACGGCCCGGAGCGGATCTACCCGCCCATGACCGCCGCGGTGACCGGCCTGGGCGAGCAGAACATCGAGGCGGTGGTGGCCTACCTGTCGAGCCTGAAGTGACGCTGGGCCGGGGGGCATGGGCTACCTGCGACGGTCGGCGTCGCAGGTAGAACGCGCAGGGCAACGCCACCCGCGCGGGGCTCAGGACGATGGCCCTCCGCTCCAGGCCGTCGACGTCGATGCGGCGGGCCACGCACCCAAGGGCCAGGCTCGCAGCCCGGGCAACACGCCGGCCAGAATCCACTGGCGACACCGGGGGCGTGCGATGAGCGTGGCGTCGGCGGTCACAGCGCCTGAAAGGCCAGAATCGCGACGCAGGTGGGCGGCAGGGCGGCCAGGAAGAGCCCCATCGGGCTGATCGATTCGTCGTCGAAACTCGATTTCAGGATCGCCACCCCGGCTGGATTGGGGGCGTTGGCGATGAAGGTGAGCCCGCCGCCGGTGACGGCACCCGCGACGATGGCGTATTTGAACTCGGGCGAGACGCCGTCAACGAGCGAGGCCAGATAGGTGAGGGCGGCGTTGTCGGTGACGGCGGTCAGCGCGGTGGCGAGGAAGTACAGCAAGGTCGGCTCCACGCCGACCAGCGCCTGCTGCAGCCACCACTGCTGAAGCCCCCCGAGGACCACCAGCCCGGCAAGAAAGAACGCAACCAGCAGCCCCTCCCGCAGGATCAGGCGATCCTGGTGGGCCTTGTAGGCTTCGGTGAAGCCGAGGAAGAACAGGAACAAGCCCATGAACACCACCGGGTGATGGGCGAAGAACACGGTGCCGATCAGGAAGGCGAGGTGGATGCCGCGGATGGCGAAGGGGGCCGCTGGCTGGCTGCTGTCTAGATCCGTCCGGCCCTGGGCGGCGATCTCCTTGCGGAAGAACCAGGTCAGGACAAGGGCGTTGGCGAACACCGCGACCGCCGCCTTCCAGCCGAAATGGGAGATCATGAACAGGGTGTCCCACTGCCACTTTGCTGCGACCATCAACACCGGCGGCGCGGCGAAGTGAGTGAGCGTGCCGCCGATGGAGACATTGACGAAGAGCATCCCCAGGGTGGCGTACTTGAGGCGCACGGAGAGCCCCTGCCGGAAGTAGCTGTCCCGAAGCATCAGCGCGGCCAAGGTCATGGCCGCCGGTTCGGTGATGAACGAGCCAAGCAGGGGGACTGCCGACAGGCAAAGAAAGTACACCGCCACCGTCCGGGGGATCGGGATCATCGAAGCCAGCAGGCGAACCAGATCGATCACCGTCGTCACGATGGGACGGCTGGCGGCGATGACCATCACCACGAAGACGAACATCGGCTCGGTGAAGTTGCGTCCTTCGAGGTAGGCCACTGCGGCGTCTTTTCCCGACAGCCAGAAGAGCGCGGCGATCAGCACAAAGGCCCAGAATCCGAACACCACTTCCACTTCGGCGAGCAGGTGCCAGAGGCCCGCGTGCCGCGGCTGGAGGTGGGCCAGTTTGGCGAAGAAGCGGGTCGAGAAGGTATGCAGGACGGCGACCGCAAAGATTGCGGCGGCCGCCGTTTCAGGCAGGCTTGCAGCCAGGGAGGCCATGGTCCGGGGGCGGTGATGAGGTGGGCTTACGGTACCCGGCGATAGGGCCGGGGAAAATTCGGGTAGTTCGTACGCGAAGCCCGTAGGGGTTTCACCTGTTACGTAACGCCGGCCGAGGCCTCACAATCGGCTGTCGCCCTCCCTTGCCTGCCTGTGTCGCTCCAGCGTCTGCTCCCGTTCGGATTCGTCGCCCTCTATGTCGCCCTCGACGCGGCGAGTTTCATTCACCCGCTCCACGGGTTGAACATCACGCCCTGGAATCCGGCGCCTGCCTTGGCGCTGGTGTTTCTTCTGCGCGAGGGGCGCCGGGCGCGCGGATGGGTGATTGTCGCGGTGCTGGCGAGCGAGCTGCTCGTGCGAGGGGTTCCGCTGGCGTGGTGGCGCAGCCTGCTGTCGGCCCTGATCCTCGCGGGAGGCTACCTGGCGCTGGGCGAGGTGCTCCGGCGACGCATGTCGCCCGGGTCCCTGCTCGATGACCGTGCTGCCCTGCTGGGCTGGATGGTGCCGGTGGTGGCGGGCACCTTCATCAACAGCCTGGCCTTTCTCTCGGGTCTGCATGTGCTCGGCCTGCTTCCGGCGGGGGGCTGGCGAAGCGGCGTACTGCAGTTCTGGGTTGGCGACATGGTCGGCATCGCCGTCGCGATGCCTTTGGCCTGGTGGCTGACGGGGGCGCAGGGCCGGCGCCTGCTCAAGGCGGCCCTGTTCAGGTGGGAGACGCTGGGGTATGTGCTGCTCAGTCTGGGTGCCCTGTGGGTCGCGTTCGGGGTGGGCGGCGGGAGCGGGTTCAAGCTTTTTTACTGGTTGTTCGTGCCGATCGCGTGGGCGGCGGCCCGGCAGGGCATGGCGGGGGCCATCGTGTCGGCGACCTTGTTGCAGATCGGCGTGATCGCTGTCGTGCAATGGCTCGATTTCAGCGCGGTGACAGTCGCCGAGCTGCAGATGCTGGCCTTCGTGATGGCTCTTACCGGGTTTCTCATCGGGGGCATCGTGGACGAACAGCGAAGGACTAGCGACGAGCTGCGTCAGACCCTGCGCCTTGCCGCCGCGGGCGAGATGGCCGCGGCGCTGGCTCATGAGCTCAATCAGCCGCTCACGGCCCTGGGGGCATACGCAGCGGCCTACGACGCCCTCAAGGCGCGGGGCGAGGCCGGCGCCCGGATGGAGGCTGCCGTGGAGGGCATGCGCGGTGAGGCGCGCCGCGCCGGAAATGTGGTGCAGCGCCTGCGGGATTTCTTCCGCACCGGAGCGACGCGGCTGGAGGACGTGGCGCTCCCCGGTCTCATCGACGCTGCCTGCGCGCGCTACAGGCGCAAGGCCGAGGAGGCGCAGGTCGTCTTTTCGGTGGCGACGGGGCCGGACATCCGGCTCCTTGCCGACCCGCTGCAGCTGGAGGTGGTGTTGCGCAACCTGTTGTCCAACGCTTTCGATGCCGTCCTGGCGCCCGGGGTGAGCCCTCGCCGGGTGTCGGTCGGGGTCGAGCTGCTCGCGGGTGAGCGGGTCTGTATCCGTGTCGAGGATTCGGGCCCGGGCCTCGACGCGCAGAAGCTGGAATGCATCTTTGAATCCTTTTGTTCCGACAAGGCCAGCGGGATGGGCTTGGGGCTGGCGATCAGCCGGGCCATCGCCGAGGCGCATGGGGGCAGGCTGTGGGCCGAAGCTGCCGACCATGGGCTGTTCCGCCTGACCCTGCCGATCCGGGAAGCCCCGTAGCCATGACCGACAATCTGACTGTTTTCATTGTGGACGACGACCCTTCGGTGCGCGATGCACTTGGGCTGTTGCTGGGGATTCACGACCACCGGGTGGCCTTGTTCGCCGACGCGGACAGCTTTCTGCGTGCCTTCAAGGCGCACTGGCGGGGCTGTCTGCTCCTCGACATCCGGATGCCGGGCATGGATGGGCTCACGCTTCAGCGCAAACTGCAGGCGCTGGGGGCGAGCCTGCCGGTGGTCATCATGACCGGTCATGGCGACGTGGATTCCGCGCGGTCGGCGTTTCGGGCGCTGGCGGTGGATTTCCTGGAGAAGCCCCTCGACGAGTCGCGCCTGCTGGCGGCCATCGGGGAGGCCTTCGTTCGCCAGCGTCAGACGGTGGTGGCGACCGCGAGCCGGGATGAGGCGCAGCGCCTCATCGATGGGCTGACCCCGCGCGAGCGCGAGGTGATGGAGCGGGTGGTGGCGGGCCGTCACAACCGGGAGATCGCCGCCGAACTGGCGATCAGCCCGCGCACCGTCGAGGTTCATAAGGCGCGGATGATGGACAAGCTGGGGGTGAGCAGCGTGGCGGAGCTGGTGCGTCTCAGTCTGGGCTGAGGCGGGCGTTCCCGGTTCGGCCGGTGTGAATGACGGACGCCGGTGGGCACGGGGGCCTTCGCGGCGCCCCGTGCGTTTGCCTTGGCGGGTGGTTCAGCGGGTGATGGGCACGCCGCCGTCGGGGCCGCCGAACACCGTCGCGCCTTCCTTCACCACGCCGGTGACGCGGATCTCGCCCAGCTTGTCGGCGGGCGTCTTGAGGGGGTTGGCCGACAGCACGGTGATGTCCGCCAGCTTGCCGGCGGCGATGCTGCCCTTGGTCTTCTCTTCGCCAAGCTGCCGGGCGGGCAGCACGGTGAGGGCCTTCAGCGCGTCCAGGGGGGCGAGCTGCCGGTCCTCGCCCACCGGGCGCTTGACCGCCGCAGCCATCGCGCCGAAGGGGGATGGGGCGGTGAGGGCGGGGTCGGCGTGGAGCAGGGTGACGATGCCGCGCTGGTGGGCGGTGCCCGCCGGGGCGAAGCGGGCGGTGCGCTCCGGCCCCAGCAGGTAATCGGCCAGCGCGGGCTTCGAGAGCACCAGCCGCTGGGGCGCGAAGCTTACGCTGGCGCCGGCTTCTTTGAGGGCGTCGAGCTGGTCGTCGCGGAGGGTCTGGGCGCCCACCAGCAGCGGGCGGCGATCTTTGGCCGGGTGTCTGGCGGCGGCCGCGCGGATGGCGCCGATGAACTGGTCGATGGCGGCGTCGCCGTTGGCCTGCACGGCCACCTGCCAGCCGTTGGCCCAGGCGCGGGTGGCGAGGTCGGTGGCGACTTCATCCGTCGCGCCGGGGTAGCCGGCGAACTTGGTGCGCTTGCCCGGCGGCGGCAGCTGGTAGGGCTGGGTGAGCCAGGCGCTGCGGTCTTCGGCCACGCCATCCAGCGCGAAGGACACGCCGGCCAGGCGCAGGCGGTTCTTGTAGTACCTGGGCCCGATGCTCTTGTGGCCCTTGAGCACGCTGCCGGCGCTGGCGAGGTCGGCGTAGAAGGCCACGTCGAGCTTGAGGAGGCCGGCATCCGCCGCCTGGGTGTACAGCGCGAGGTCGTCCGGCGTGGCGCGGGCCTCGACGGCGGTGGTGTAGCCGCTTTCCAGCATGAGGCTCTGGCCCTGCTGGATCATGGCCATCCGCTCGTCCTTCGAGAGCTGGGGCAGGCTGCCCAGCAGGGCGACGGCCGCGGCGCCGTCGAGCACGCCGTCGGGCTCCTTCGAGCCCGGCCAGCGGCCGATGCTGCCACCCGGCGGGTCGATGCTGTCGCGGGTGATGCCGGCGAGCTTGAGCGCCTCGCTGTTGGCCACCACCTGGCGGCCCGAGGCATGGACGATCAGCACCGGCTTGTCGCGGGAGACGCTGTCGAGGTCGCTGCGGTTGAGGGGGCGCTGCTCGCGCAGGCGGCTGTCGTCGTAGCCGACGCCGACGATCCAGCCGAAGCGCTGGGCCAGATCGCCGCGGCTCCAGTCGCGCAGGGCGCGCAGGACGCCGTTCACGTCGGTCACGGTGCCTTCCGGCGGCGACTGCAGCTGGGCCGCCACGGTGGCGAGGCCCAGGCGCGACATCTGGCCCCAGGCGTCGACGAAGCCCGGCACCACGGTCTTGCCGGCCAGATCCACCACTTCGGTGCCGTCGCTCTTCCAGCGGGCGAGAATGTCCTTGCTCTTGCCCACCGCGATGATCTTCGTGCCCTTGATGGCGATGGCCTGGGCGCTGGGGCGCTTGTCGTCGAGGGTGATGATGTCGCCGTTGGTGAGGATGATGTCCGACAGGGGCGGCGGGGGCGGTGCCGGGGGCGGGGCGTTGGGGTCGGCCGGGGCGGCGGGGCCGGCGGTGGCGACGGGCGCGGCTGCAGGGGGGGAGGCCGGGGTCGTGGGCGGGGCCGGTTTTGCGGTGGCGGGCGGTGCGACGGCCGGCGTGGGGGCGGGCTTGGCCGCCGGCGTCTGAGCCAGCAGGGTGGGCGCGGCCAGGGCCAGGGCGGTGGCCACGACGAGCGGGCGCATCGACTGCGGGAAAGTGGGGATGGATCTCATGAGCGCTACTCCGGAAGACGCAAGGGCCGGCGGCGCGAGAGGCCACGGCCAACCCGTCGAGCATAGCATCGGCGCCGCGCTGTTCCCGTGACGGGCTTGGGGATCGGGCGCTCGGCCAACAATCGTCACACTTGGCGGCGGGCTGCCGTGAGCCCGCCGTGGGGCGGCTAGCGGTTGGGCGGGGGCGGGCCGGCGGTGTCGTCGTCGGGCCGGTCGGCGAAGACCTCGTCGCGAAGAAAGGCGGCGAGCAGGGCCAGTGGAGCGCCCACGACCACGTAGAAGAGGACGGCCAGAACCGGCGTGAGGCCGATGTTGTAAAGGCAGGCCTCGTGGCTGCCTTCCTGGCAGGACCAGAAGGCCGTGCCGATGGCGCCGAAGATGACGAGGGTGGCGGCGGCGAGCAGGTATTGCGTGTCGTGCTTTGCGGAGGGTTTCATGGGTTGGGCTCCGTCCGGGCGGCGGCTGGAAGCCGGCCCGGAAAGTATGCGCCGGGGCGGCGTCGCCGGCCAGCGCGCGGCGATCAGCCCATCACCGTGACCACCACCCGCCGGGTGTGGCGTTGGGCCCGGTGCTCCCACAGGAAGATGCCCTGCCAGGTGCCCAGCAGCAGGCGGCCGCCGCCCACCGGCACGGTGAGGCTCACCGCCGAGAGGGCGCTGCGGGCGTGGGCGGCCATGTCGTCGTCGCCTTCCAGGTTGTGGCGGTAGGCGGGGTCGCCGTCGGGGGCGAGGCGGGCGAACACGGTTTCCAGATCGCGCTGTACGTCCGGGTCGGCGTTTTCGGTGATGAGCAGGGCGCAGCTGGTGTGCTGCACGAAGACGTGGGCGAGCCCGCAGTCGATGCCGGCGGCGCGGACGACCTCGGCCACGGCGGCGGTGATGTCCCGGGTGGCGCGGGGCTGGGTGGTGAGGCTGAGGATCTGCTGGTGGGGCATGGGGGCGCGGGTGGGCAGGTGGGGGTCAGCCTTCGGCAGGCTGGCCGCAGTGGCGGCAGAACGGGGCGTGACGGTGCATCGCTTGCTGGCAGTGGGCGCAGGGGCGGAGCTGGGCGTAGCCGCAGAAGGGGCAGGCGGCCGATTCGGCGGGCAGGTGGCGCCCGCAGCGCTGGCATTCGCCGCGCTGGATGCGGCGTTCGAGCAGGCGCTCGCGGGAGAACAGTTTCTTCTGGAAGAGGTGGATCAGCAGCAGGGCCCCGGCCACGGCGGCGGCCATCGTGAGGTAGTGCCAGAGGGCCACCAGCTTGAAGGCTTCCAGGAACGCGAAGAGGCTGGCGAGCAGCTGGCGCGGGACGATGTGGTAGAGGGTTTCGATGAGCTTGGCGAGGATCGGGATGGCGCTGACCGCCAGCAGATGGGCCGAGACGAGGGTCTGCAGGCCGTGGCCCCGCCGGATGCTGGCGCCGTTCCAGGCGTAGAAGGCGACGAAGAGGGGGAGCAGGAAGATCAGCTGCATGCCGAGCCGCTTCACCGGGAACCAGAAGTTGAGCTGGCGCAGGTCGTCCAGGAGCTGCTGGCGCGCGGGTTCCGGCGGGCTTTGCAGGGCGGCCCACAGGGCCCGGACGGCGTCGTGGGCTTCGATGCTGCCGGTCAGCGTGGCGCTGCGGGCCTTGAGGGCGTCGAGGGCGGCGGCCTTGGCCTGGAAGTCGGCCCGCGAGGCGTCTGTCGGGGTGGCGCCGGGCGCGCCGCCGGCCATGCGTTCGAGCAGGGCGGTGTCGTAGCTGCCCTTCAGGCGGTCGATCTGCTGCTGCAGCGCGCGGGCTTCCCGCTCCTGGCTGCGATAGGTGTCGAGGAGGCTGGCGAGGGGCGCGTCGGTCTGGATGCGGTCGATCAGGTCGAGGTAGGGGGCGCACAGGGGGTGGCGGTCGGGCCGGGTTTCCGGGGGGCGGTGAGGGCTGCTGGCGGCGGTGGAGATGAGCGCGGAGAGGCGATCAAGCCGGTCTGCTGGGTGCCAGTCCCGGTCGATGACCAGGGCGCGGCAGGTGTGGGGGATGTACTCGTCCGGGGCGGTGAGCTGGCGGGTGTGGGCGGCCAGCCCGTCGAAGATCGAGGCGAGGATGAAGAGGTCGAGAAACACCACGATGAGCAGCGTGGCGCGCCCGAGGGGCTGGTCGTCGAGGCGGGTGAGGCGCTGCGTGGCGCGCCCAAGGGCGTGCTTGAGGGTTTGCGTCAGGTTCATGGCGGCCTCTGCGCGGTCGGGGGGCGGGACCGGTTTACGCCGCGCAGGGCGGGCGGTCAAGTCGCGTTGGCACGCGGTGTGCGAGGGGCGTCGGGCGGTGGTCAAAAAAACGGCGCCCTGGGGGCGCCGTGTAAAGATCTCCTGGGAGGGAGAAGAGAAGACACTCGGTGAGGCCGGGCGGAGCGCCCGGCCGTTTGCTTAGTGGGCGCTGGCCGAGGCGGCGCCGATGCCGGTCTGGGAGCGGACGTACTGGTCGTCGTAGCCAGCCTTGTCGATCTTGGAGCGGGCGCTGCTGTCGGTCACCGAGAACAGCCAGGTGAAGAAGAAGGCCAGCGGCATCGAGAACAGGGCAGGCTGCTCGTACGGGAAGATCGGCGCGGCGTTGCCGAGCACCACCACCCACACGGCCTTGGACAGCACCACGAAGCTCACCGCAGAGATCAGGCCAGCCAGGCCGCCCAGCAGGGCGCCGCGGGTGGTCAGACCCTTCCAGTACATCGACAGGATCAGGATCGGGAAGTTGGTAGAGGCGGCGATGCCGAAGGTCAGGCCGACGAGGAAGGCGATGTTCTGCTTCTCGAACATGATGCCCAGCAGCACGGCCACCACGCCCAGGGCGATGGTGGACAGCTTGGAGACGCGCATCTCTTCGCTCTCGCTGGCGGTGCCCTTGCGGATCACGCGAGCGTAGATGTCGTGGGCGATGGAGGAGGCGCCGGCCAGGGCCAGGCCCGAGACCACAGCCAGGATGGTGGCGAACGCAACCGCCGACATGAAGCCCAGGAACAGGTTGCCGCCAACGGCCTTGGACAGGTGCATCACCGGCATGTTGCCGCCGCCGATGAGCTTGCCGCCCAGGTTGCCGCCTTCGTAGAACTCGGGGTTCTGGCCGACGATCACGATGGCCATCAGGCCCAGGGCGCACACCACCATGAAGAAGTAGCCGATGCAGCCGCTGGCCACGAAGACGCTCTTGCGGGCTTCCTTGGCGTTGGGCACGGTGAAGAAGCGCATCATGATGTGGGGCAGGCCGGCGGTGCCGAACACGAGACCCAGCGACAGGGACACGGCGGTGATCGGGTCGGCCATCAGCGAGCCGGTGCCCATGATCTTGATGCCGTCCTTGTGCACTTCAACCGCCTTCTGGGCCGCGGTTTCGAGGCTGAAACCGAACTGGCTGAGGGACAGGAAGAGCAGTACGGTGCCGCCGAAGAGCATCAGGCAGGCCTTGATGATCTGTACCCAGGTGGTGGCGATCATGCCGCCGAAGGTGACGTAGACCACCATCAGCACGCCCACCACGACCACCGCGGTGGCGTAGTCGAGGCCGAACAGCAGCTTGATGAGCTGGCCGGCGCCGACCATCTGCACGATCAGGTAGAAGCACACCACGGTGAGCGAGCCGAAGGCCGCGAAGGTGCGGATGGTGCCCTGGTCGAGACGGTAGGAGGCGATGTCCGCGAAGGTGAACTTGCCCAGGTTGCGCAGGCGCTCGGCCATCAGGAACAGGATCACCGGCCAGCCGACGAAGAAGCCGATGGCGTAGATGAAGCCGTCGAGGCCCTTGGAGAAGGTCATCGCCGAGAGGCCCAGCAGGGTGGCGGCGGACATGTAGTCGCCGGCAATCGCGAGGCCGTTCTGGAAGCCGGTGATGCCGCCGCCGGCGGTGTAGAAGTCGGCGGTGGATTTGGTCCGGCTGGCGGCCCAGTAGGTGATGCCCATCGTGGCCACCACGAAGATGAAGAACATCCCGATGGCGGTGAGGTTGAGGGGCTGCTTCTGGGCTGCGCCTACGGCGTCGGCGGCCAGGGCGGCGCCACCGACGAGGGTGGCCGCGAGGGCGGCCAGGAGGTGTTTGCGCTGGATCACTTGGTGGCCTCCCGGACGATTTCGTTGTTGATGGCGTCGAACTCGCCGTTGGAGCGATTGACGAACCAGCCGGTCAGGAGCCACGAGCCGATGATGATGGCGGCGCCGATGGGCACGCCGATGGTCAGGGTCGAGCCCGTCGAGATGGGCGTGCGCATGACCTCGGGCGCGAAGGCGACGATCATCATCATCCCGTAGTAGCTGGCCATCACGATGGCCGTGAGGAGTAGCGCGAAGCGGCTGCGCTTTCCTTCGAGTTCGGCGAACTTGGGGTTCGCCCGGACTTTTTTGTAGATGTCTGCCGACATGATTCCTCCTTGAATGCGGCGGTTTTTTAAAGTTGTGGTTGTTGTTACGGGGTGAGTGCTGTTCTCCCCCGGTCTTGCCTTGGGTTCTTCTTACATGTTCGGGTAGTTGGGCCCGCCGCCACCTTCGGGCACGGCCCAGTTGATGTTCTGGGTCGGGTCCTTGATGTCGCAGGTCTTGCAGTGCAGGCAGTTCTGGGCGTTGATCTGCATCCGCGGGCCGCTCGGGTCTTCGACGATTTCATACACGCCGGCCGGGCAGTAGCGGGTCTCGGGCGCGGCGTAGAGGGCGAGGTTCACGCTCACCGGCACCGAGGCGTCCTTCAGACGCAGGTGGCAGGGCTGCTCTTCCACGTGGTTGGTGGCCGAGATGAACACCGAGGAGAGGCGGTCGAAGCTGATCTTGCCGTCGGGCTTGGGATAAGCAATGGGCTGGCAGTCGGCGGCCTTCTTGAGCTGGGTGTGGTCGTCGTGGTGGTGCAGCGTCCACGGGGCGCGGCCCTTGAGCAGGAAGGTGTCGATGGCGCTGTAGGCGATGCCGCCCCACAGGCCCCAGCGGAAGCTCGGGCGGATGTTGCGCACGGTGTACAGCTCGTCCCACAGCCAGCTCTGCTTGAGCTGTTCGGGGTAGCCGATGCACTCGGTGCCGGTCTGGCCGTCGGCGGTGAGGTGGGCGAACAGGGCGTCGGCGGCCACGATGCCGGACTTCATCGCCATGTGGGTGCCCTTGACCTTGGGCACGTTGAGGAAGCCCGCGGTGTCGCCGATGAGTACGCCGCCCGGGAAGGACAGCTTGGGCACCGACTGGAAGCCGCCTTCGTTGAGCGCCCGGGCGCCGTAGGCGATGCGCCGGCCGCCCTCGAAGACCTTGCGGATCTCGGGGTGGGTCTTGAAGCGCTGGAATTCCTCGTAGGGCGAGAGATACGGGTTGCTGTAGTCCAGGCCCACCACGAAGCCGACGGCCACCTGGTTGTTCTCCAGGTGATACAGGAAGGAGCCGCCGTACACGTCGGTGGATACCGGCCAGCCCACGGTGTGCATGGTGAAGCCCGGCTTGTGCACTTCGGGGCGCACTTCCCACAGTTCCTTGATGCCGATGCCGTAGGTCTGCGGGTCGGCGCCGTCGCGCAGCTTGAAGCGGGTGAACAGGCTCTTGGTGAGGGAGCCGCGGCAGCCTTCGGAGAAGACGGTCTGACGGGCGTGGAGTTCGATGCCCGGCTGGTAGTTGGGGCCGGGTTCGCCGTTGCGTTCGACGCCCATGTCGCCGGTGGCGATGCCTTTTACCGAGCCGTCGTCGTGGTACAGCACTTCGGCGGCGGCAAAGCCCGGGTAGATCTCGACGCCGAGTTCTTCGGCCTGCTGGCCCAGCCAGCGCACCACGTTGCCTAGGCTGACGATGTAGTTGCCCTCGTTGTGCATCTGGGGCGGGGTGGGCAGCTTGTAGGCCTTGTCGGTGCTGAGAAAGTAGAAGCGGTCCTCGGTGACCGGGGTGTTGAGGGGCGCACCGCGCTCCTTCCAGTCGGGGAACAGTTCGGCCAGCGCGCGGGGTTCGATGACGGCACCGGACAGGATGTGGGCGCCCACTTCGGAGCCCTTTTCGACGACGCACACCGAAAGCTCCTGGCCGGCCTGTTCGGCCAGTTGCTTCAGGCGGATCGCGGCGGTCAGCCCCGAGGGGCCGGCGCCGACGATCACCACGTCGTATTCCATCGCTTCACGCGTCATTGCTGCTCTCCGTTGTTGCTATCAATTCGTACGTTCACCAGACGGAGCGCGAAGAAACCGTAGCGAGCGGCCCGAGGTCGCAACGAGGAGCGCAACCGTACATGCGTACGGTGAGCACCGCAGTTGCGAGATCGGGTCGCGCAGTAGGTTTATTCGTGCTTCGTCAGAAGAGTGCTTCTTCCAGGGCCAGCACCGACTCGGCACCATTCACGATGGCGTCGCGGTAGCTGTTGGCTTCCGGCATCACGTGCTGGGCGAAGTAGGCGGCGGTGGCCAGCTTGGCCTTGTAGAAGTCGCCGTCGGCGGCCTCCAGGCGCTCGGCGGCGATGGCGGCGGAGCGGGCCATCAGCCAGCCGCCGACCACGATGCCGGTGAGCTTGAGGAAGGGCACCGAGCCGGCGTGGGCGGCCTGGGGCGTGGCTTCGTAGTTGGCGAGCAGCCAGTTGGTGGCTTCGTCCAGGGCGGCGATGCCGTTGCCCAGGGCGTCGGCGATGGCTTTGAGCTGGGCGTTGCCGGAGTTGCGCAGGGCGCTGCCGGTTTCGGCGATGTCGGCGAGGAGCTGCTGCATGCTCTTGCCGCCTTCCTTGGCGGTCTTGCGACCGATGAGGTCGTTGGCCTGGATCGCGGTGGTGCCTTCGTAGATGGTGATGATGCGGGCGTCGCGCATGTACTGGGCGGCGCCGGTCTCTTCGATGAAGCCCATGCCGCCGTGCACCTGCACGCCGTTCCAAGTGATGCCCTGGGCGTTCTCGGTGCACCAGCCCTTGACCACCGGGGTCAGCAGCTCGAGGCGGCGCTGGTTGGCGGCGCGCACGTCGGCGTCGGGGTGGCTGTGGGCGCGGTCCATGCAGCCGGCCACGTAGTAGGCCAGGGCGCGGCCGGCTTCGGTGCGGGACTTCATGTCCATCAGCATGCGGCGCACATCCGGGTGGTGCAGGATGGGCTTCTTCTCGCCGGACTTGTCGCCGACGATCTTGCCCTGGATGCGCTCGCGGGCGTAGGCCAGGGCGTGCTGGTAGCTGCGCTCGGAAACGCCGACGCCTTCCAGGCCCACGTTGAGGCGGGCGTGGTTCATCATCGTGAACATGTACTCGAGGCCGCGGTTGGCTTCGCCGACCAGGTAGCCGATGGCGCCGCCCTTGTCGCCGAAGGACATCACGGCGGTAGCGCTGCCGTGGATGCCCATCTTGTGTTCGATGGAGGCGCAGATCAGGTCGTTGCGCTCGCCCAGGCTGCCGTCGGCGTTGACCAGGAACTTCGGCGCGATGAACAGGGAGATGCCCTTCACGCCCGGGGGCGCGTCCGGCAGGCGGGCCAGCACGAGGTGGACGATGTTCTCGGCCATGTCGTGCTCACCCCAGGTGATGAAGATCTTGGTGCCGGTGATGGCGTAGGTGCCGTCGCCGCGGGGCTCGGCCTTGCTGCGGATGGCGGCGAGGTCGGAGCCGGCCTGGGGCTCGGTGAGGTTCATGGTGCCGGTCCACTTGCCGGAGACCATGTTGGGCAGGAAGGTGGCCTTCAGCTCGTCGGAGCCGTGGTGGGCGATGGCTTCGACCGCGCCCAGCGTGAGCATCTGGCACAGGGAGAAGGAGATGCTGGCCGACTTCCACATTTCGAGCACCGCGGTGGACACGGTGACCGGCAGGCCCTGGCCGCCGAACTCGGTGGAGGCGGGCATGCCGTTCCAGCCGGTCTCGCAGAAGCTGGCGTAGGCTTCCTTGAAGCCGTCGGCGGTGGTGACGACGCCGTTGTTCCACTTGTTGCCCTGCTTGTCGCCGACGGCGTTGAGCGGGTCGACGACTTCGGAGGCGAACTTGCCGGCTTCGTCGAGGATGGCCTCGACCAGATCGATGGAGACTTCCTCGTTGCCCGGCAGACCGGCGATTTCTTCAAGACCGGCCAGCTCGTTCATGTTGAACAGCATGTCCTTCACGGGGGCGATATACGTGCTCATGGTTGTTCCTTGCGAATTCGGTTGAGTGCGGCGTCGGGTGCCCGCGTGGCGGACTGCCGTCCGACGCCCTTGCTGCGATCGGGGGCTGGCGTCGGGCCGTAGCCCGACTGCGCGCTCAGAGCGCGGACACCAGCTGCGGCACGGCCTCGAACAGGTCAGCCACCAGGCCGTAGTCGGCCACCTGGAAGATCGGGGCTTCGGGATCCTTGTTGATCGCGACGATCACCTTGGAATCCTTCATGCCCGCCAGGTGCTGGATGGCACCGGAGATGCCGACCGCCACGTAGAGCTGCGGGGCGACGATCTTGCCGGTCTGGCCGACCTGGTAGTCGTTGGGCACGAAGCCTGCATCCACCGCGGCGCGGGAGGCGCCCATGGCGGCGCCGAGCTTGTCGGCGAGGGGTTCGAGCACGCTGCGGTAGGCATCGCCGCTGCCCAGGCCGCGACCGCCCGAGACGATGATCTTGGCGGCGCCCAGTTCGGGGCGGGCCGACTTGGTGAGTTCGCGACCGACCAGCTTGCTCTGGGCCAGATCCGGGCCGGCGGCGATGGCTTCGACCGCCGCGCTGCCACCGGCGCCGGCGGCGTCGAAGGCGGTGGTGCGCACGGTGACGATCTTCACCGGGTCGGCCGACTTGACGGTGGCGAGCGCGTTACCGGCGTAGATCGGGCGGACGAAGGTGTCGGCCGACTCGACCGCGACGATGTCGGAGATCTGGGCCACATCCAGCAGCGCGGCGACGCGGGGCAGGACGTTCTTGCCGAAGGTGGTGGCGGGGGCCAGCACGTGGCTGTAGCCGCCGGCCTTGACCACGTCGACCAGCAGCGCGGCGAGGTTTTCGGCGCCCTGTTCGGCGTAGGCGGCGGCATCGGCCACCTTGACCTTGGCGACGCCGGCCAGCTGGGCGGCAGCCTGGGCTGCGCCAGCGCAACCGGCGCCGGCGACCAGCACTTCGATGTCGGTGCCCAGTTTGGCGGCGGCGGAAACGGTGTTGAGGGTGGCGGCCTTGAGGCCGGCGTTGTCGTGTTCGGCGATGACGAGGATGGGCATTTTTCTGTCTCCGTGTTCTTCAGGCGCTTACAGCACCTTGGCTTCGTTCTTGAGCTTCTCGACCAGCTGGGCCACGTCGGCCACCTTCACGCCGGCGCTGCGGGCGGCGGGCTCGACCACCTTGAGGGTGGTGAGGCGCGGGGTCACATCCACGCCCAGATCGGCCGGCTTGACGGTGTCGAGCGGCTTTTTCTTGGCCTTCATGATGTTGGGCAGGGTGGCGTAGCGTGGCTCGTTCAGGCGCAGGTCGGTGGTGATGACGGCGGGCAGGCGGAGGGAGAGGGTTTCAAGCCCGCCGTCGATTTCACGGGTGACACGCACGCCGTCGCCGGCCACTTCGACCTTGGAGGCGAAGGTGGCCTGGGGCCAGCCGAGGAGCGCGGCGAGCATCTGGCCGGTTTGGTTGGAGTCGTCGTCGATGGCCTGCTTGCCGAGGATCACCAGCTTGGGCTGCTCCTTGTCGACGAGGGCCTTGAGCAGCTTGGCCACGGCGAGCGGCTGCAGGTCGACGTCGGATTCGACGAGGATGCCCCGGTCGGCGCCGATGGCCATGGCGGTGCGCAGGGTTTCCTGGCACTGGGCGACACCGGCGGAGACGGCGACCACTTCGGTGGCGGTGCCGGCTTCCTTCAGGCGCACGGCTTCTTCAACGGCGATCTCGTCGAAGGGGTTCATGGCCATCTTCACGTTGGCCAGCTCGACGCCGCTCTGGTCGGCCTTGACGCGGATCTTGACGTTGTAATCGACGACCCGCTTGATGGGTACGAGAATCTTCATGGGAACCTGTCTCCGTTCTTGTGCTCGCGCGCTCGCGCTGAATTTCCTGGCCGGACTGCCGAGGATCGGGCGGAAGGTTCGCAGACAAACTTGTCGGAACTTTCGTGAAAATGTACTCAATCATGTCTGGCGCTTCCGGTCGGCCGGACGCTGGCTAGAATCGATGAAAGTGACTGGAGCGGAGCTGCGATGGACGGGCAGGAGATGGACAGGGGAGACGATCGGGCAGACGCGCGCGGCGCCGACACGCCGCCCTCCTTCGACCGGCGATACCGGGAGATGCTGGGCGCGGGGCTGGACCTCCTCGATCAGGGTGTCACCGTGTTCGACGAGGCCTTGCGGATGGTCGCCTGGAACACGACCTTCCTGCGCCTGCTCGACTTCCCCGAATGGCTGGCCCGGCCCGGCGTCAATTTCGAGGACTTCATCCGCTACAACGCCGAGCGCGGCGACTACGGCCCGGGCGACCCGGCCGCCCAGGTGGCCGAGCGGGTGGCCCGCGCCCGCAGCTTCCAGCCCCACGTCACCGAGCGGGTGCGGCCCAACGGGCAGATCCTGTCGATCCGCGGCTTTCCGCTGCCGCACCAGGGCTTCATCACCGTCTATACCGACATCACCGGCCAGCGCCACAGCCAGGCGCAGATCGCCCGTCACCAGGCCGAGCTGGAAGAACACATCCGCCTGCGCACCGAGGCGCTCACCCGCGCCAACGCCGAGCTTACCGCGGCCATCGAATCCAACAAGGCCATCACCGGCGCCCTGCGGCGCAGCGAGCAGCGCCTGCGCGAGATCACCGACGCGATTCCCGCCGCGGTGGCGTATTTCGACCGGGACTGGACCTACCGCTACGCCAACAAGGGCTACGCCGAGTGGTTCGGCTGGTCGGCGCGGGAGGTGGAGGGGCGGCAGATCCGCGACGTGGTGGGGCAGGATGTGTTCGCCATCGTGTCGCCCTTCGTGTCGCGGGCGCTGGCGGGCGAACGGGTGTCGTACGAATACACCCTCACCGGCCGCGACGGCACGCCGGCCCAGGCCCGCAGCACCCTGGTGCCCGACCTCGCCGACGGCGAGGTGATCGGCTGCTACGTGCATTCGGTGGATGTCACCGAGAGCCGGCGTACCCAGGCGGCGCTGGCCCAGGCCCAGAAGATGGAGGCCATCGGCCAGCTCACCGGCGGCCTCGCCCACGACTTCAACAACATGCTGACGGTGGTGATCGGCAACCTGGTGGCCCTGAAAGAGAACCATCCCAACGATCCGCTCACCGAGAACTTCGTCGAGCCCGCGATGCAGGCCGCCAACCGGGGCGCCGAGCTGATCCGCCGGCTACTGGGCTTCGCCCGCCGCCAGCCCCTGGAGCCCCGCCCGGTGGAGGTGAACGAGCTGATCCTGGGCATGTCCAAGCTGATCCGCCGTTCGCTGCCCGGCACCATCGCGGTGAGCACCGCCAGTCGCGAGCCCTGTCTGGTGGCGATGGTCGATGCCCACCAGCTCGAGAACGCGCTCCTCAACCTCGCCCTCAACGCCCGCGACGCCATGCCCAACGGCGGCGAGCTGCGCATCGAGTCGTCGCTGGAGCACCTCAACGTGCACGCCGCGGCCGATCTGGAGGTGCCACCCGGCGACTACGTGCAGATCGCCGTCACCGACAACGGCATGGGCATGGACGGCAGCACCCTGGCGCGGGTCTTCGAGCCCTTCTTCACCACCAAGCAGTTCGGCATGGGCAGCGGGCTGGGGATGTCGATGGTGTACGGCTTCGTCAAGCAGTCGGGCGGCGGGGTGCGCATCCGCAGCCGGCAGGCGCGGGGCACCACGGTGGCGCTGCTGCTGCCCCGGCTGGCCGAGGCCGAAGAGGTCGAAGCCCTGCCGGTGGGCGCCGAGGTGGCCGAGACCGACCTGGCCGGCAAGCTGGTGCTGCTGGCCGAGGACGACGTGGATGTGCGCACCGTGGTGCGGATGCAGCTCTCGGAGCTGGGCTGCGCGGTGGTCGAGGCCGAGAACGGCGCCGAGGCCGCCGACATGGTCGAGAACATCCCGGCCATCGCGCTGGTGATCTCCGACGTGGTGATGCCCGGCGCGATGGACGGCCGGGCGCTGGCGCGTTTCGTGCGGCGCTTTCGGCCCGACCTGCCGGTGGTGCTGATGAGCGGCTTCGCCGAATCCCAGCACGAGCTGGGCATGGACGCCGATCTGCCGCTGCTCGCCAAGCCTTTCTCGCGGGACAAGCTGCTGGCCGCCTTGCGTCCGCTCGCGGCTTGAGCCAAGCTCTCGCTGTCATGGCCCAGACCCGCAAACCCGAGCTGATCTACGTCGTCGAAGACGAGGCGGCCATCGCGCGCCTGATCGCCGACACCCTCGAGAAGTTCAGCTTTCGCACCGAGCTGTTCCGCACCGCGGAGGCCTTCTTCCACGGGCTGCGTCACCAGGTGCCGGAGCTGGTGGTGCTCGACCTGGGCCTGCCCGACATGGACGGCATGGCGGTGCTCCAGCAATTGCGCCGCAAGCACACCTGCGGCCTGCTGGTGGTCACCGGCCGGGCCGACACCCACGACCGGGTGATGGGCCTCGAACTGGGCGCCGACGACTACGTGGTCAAGCCCTTCGAGCCCCGCGAGCTGATCGCCCGGGTGCGCTCGATCCTGCGCCGCTACCCGGGTCAGATCACCCTGCCGGCCGACCCGGCCCAGCGGATCGCCGAGTTTGCCGGCTGGCGTTTCGAGCCGGGCAGCAACACCCTCACCAGCCCCGGTGGCCAGCAGGAAACCCTGAGCACCGCCGAAGCGCAACTGCTCGGCGTGCTGCTGGCCCACCCCAACCACATCCTCACCCGCGAGCAGCTCCTCGAAGGGCGTGACGTGTCGGCGCTGGATCGCAGCATCGACCTGCGCATCTCGCGGCTACGCCGGCGCTTCGAGGAGAACCCCCAGCACGCCAAGCTCATCAAGACGGTTTATGGTGCCGGCTACTTGCTGGCGGCCACCGTCGTCTGGACCTGAGGGGCGCCTTCAGCGGCGCTGGGGCGCCACGTCGATGGTGCGGTCGTCGTCGGCAAAGCCGCGCTTCAGGTCGGCGGGCAGGCGGCTCACCAGCCAGGCGATCACCAGCGGGATCAGCACGAAATCATCCACCAGCCCGATCACCGGCAGCACGTCGGGGATCAGGTCGATCGGCGACAGCAGGTACAGCCCGATCAGCGCCACCGATGGCAGCAGCCAGGCCGGCCGCGCCGGGTGGCGCAGGGCGTACCACAGGATGCGTGCGTCCTTGCGGACCAGGGCGTACAGCGCGGTGAGTTTCCGGAAC
The DNA here is from genome assembly GCF_041904905.1 of Zoogloea sp. GTDB lineage: Bacteria > Pseudomonadota > Gammaproteobacteria > Burkholderiales > Rhodocyclaceae > Zoogloea. Next base: position 25,996 of record NZ_JAYRMI010000011.1, read on the forward strand.
ATGGCAAAGAGCTCCTTCGAGGTGAATGGCATCGCCCATGATGGCGCGGAGGCTGGCGGGGTGAGGGCCATCTTGTAAGCGGATGTGAGTTCGCGCCCGGGCCGAAACATCCCGAAATGGCATGCGGCAAAAGGTCGCACGGTGGGTCGGAGAGGCGCCGCGGGCGGATCGCTCGCGTTAAGCTGGCAAGCTTGAAACCAAGGAGCCCATCGTGAAGTCTTTTGCCCTGTTCGCCCGTTCCGCCGCGCTCGCCCTGACCGGCCTGTGTGCCTCCGCCGCCTTCGCCGCCGACCTGGAAGTGGCCAACCCGTGGGTCCGCGGCACCGTCGCGGCCCAGAAGGCCACCGGCGCCTTCATGCAGCTGTCCAGCAAGGGCGGCGTGAGCCTCGTCGGCGTGGAGAGCCCGGCCGCCAACATCGTGGAACTGCACGAGATGGCGATGGCCGACAACGTGATGAAGATGCGTGCCATGCCGCGCCTCGAGGTGAAGCCCGGTCAGCCGCTGGAACTCAAGCCGGGCAGCTACCACGTGATGCTGATCGACCTGAAGAAGCCCCTCGCCAAGGGCGAGATCGTGCCGATCACCCTCAAGGTGGAGGGCAAGGACAAGAAGGTTGAGAGCGTCGAGGTGAAGGCCGAGGTGCGCGACCTGACCGCCGCCGCGCCGGCACCGATGGATCACAAGCACCACCACTGAGCGCCGCTTGCGGCGCATCAAAGCACCGGCGGCAGGCCGGGGCTAGACTGAATTCATCGCGTTACGCCCGCTCGGGCCGGAGGCCGTATGGAAGTCTTTGTGGAATGGCTGTTGCCGGTGCTGCGGGGCGGCGCCGGCAACCTCGCAGCCTACCTGGCCGCCCACGTGCTGCTGTGCCTGCTGCCAGCGTTCTTCATTGCCGGCGCCATGTCGGCGCTGATTCCCCAGCAGGCGGTCACGCGCTATCTCGGGCGCAACTCGCCCCGGTTCGTGTCCTACCCCGCCGCGGCTGCGGCCGGTTCGCTGCTTGCGGTGTGCTCGTGCACCATCGTGCCGCTGTTCGCCGGCATCTATAAAAAGGGCGCCGGGCTGGGGCCGGCGATCACCTTCCTGTTCTTCGCGCCGGCGGCCAACATCCTGGCGCTGGTGTACACCGGTGGAGTGATCGGGGTCGATCTGGCGGGGGCGCGCTTCGTGCTGTCGCTGATCTTCGGGATCGGCATCGGGCTCATCATGGCCCTGCTGTTCCGGGCCGACGACGCCGCCCACGAGCAGGCCGGCAGCGCGATGTTCGCGGCCGGCAGCGCGGGGGTGGGGGCCATCGCGGGGGTCTTCCTGGGGTTGTGGGTGGTGCTGCTGCTGGCGGGCACCCTCAAGCTGGGCTTTCTCACCGGCACGTGGTTCCACCTGGACCTGCCCCTGCCCGCCGCGGAGGGCTGGCAGGCCGGGCTCGACCGGCTGGTGCCCTTCGATCCCAGCCGCGGCGAGGAGGGCGTGTCGGTGCAGGGCGCGCTGCTGATCGCCCTGCTGGGCGCCATCGGTTTCACCGCCTGGCGCGGGCTGGAGAACATCCAGGACGGGGTGACCGGCTGGACCCGCGCCAGTCTGGCGCTGGTGTGGGCCACGCTGCTGCTGGCGGCGCTGGCGATCCGTCCGGCCCCGGGCGTGCTGCAGATCGGCTTCACCGGCAAGTTCTTCGGCGTGGCGGCGTGCCTCGCGGCGATCCATGTGCTGGCGTGGCGCCACCTCGACCGGCAGGCGCTGCAGGACTGGCTGTGGGAATCCTGGCGATTCGTGAAGCAGATCTTCCCGCTGCTGGTGGTGGGGGTGTTCATCGTGGGGATGGTGCGGGTGGTGGTGCGGCCTGAGTGGATCGAGGCGGTGGCGGGCAGCAACTCGGTGCTCGGCAACCTGGCGGGGGTGGCTTTCGGGGTGTTCATGTACTTCCCGACGCTGGTCGAGGTGCCTATCGCCCGGATGTTCCTCGACCTGGGGATGCACCGTGGCCCGCTGCTGGCCTATCTGATGTCCGACCCGGAGTTGTCGCTGCAGAGCATCCTCATCATCTCGGCGATCATCGGCCGGGCCAAGACCGCGGCTTACGTGGGACTGGTGGCGCTGTTCAGCGCGGTGGCCGGCTTTACCTACGGGGCGTGGGTGGATGGCCTTTCGCTGGCCTCCATCGCGCTGGGGCTGGCGGCCTTTGTCGGCCTGCTGGCCATGCTGTTGGCGGCGGCGAGCCGCCGTAACGTGCTCAAAGGAGTCTGACCATGCTGGAAATCAAGGTGCTGGGGCCGGGCTGCGCCAACTGCCGCAAGCTGGAGGAGATCGCCCGCGAGGCGGCGGCCCAGTTGGGGGCCGAGGCGCAGATCGAGAAGGTCACCGACATGGACGCGATCCTCGCCTGGGACGTGCTGAAGACGCCCGGGCTGGTGGTCAATGGCAGGCTCGTCTCGTCGGGGCGGATCCCCGCGCCGGGCAGCGTCGTGGCGTGGCTCCGCGAGGCGCTGGGCTAGCTGCCAGCAAGGGCGTCGGCCCGTGGTGAGGGGGGCGGCTTGCCGGTAAGATGCAACGACAGCCCGGTTATGGAGGTGTAGATGCATCCGCCCGACGACGCCCTGGTGTTTCTCGACGACGCCGACGCCGATGCCGCCGAAATCGACACGTCGCCGCCGTGGCGCATCCTGGTGGTGGATGACGACCGGGACGTGCATGAGACGACCCGCTTTGCCCTGGCGGGCATCCGCATCCTTGGCCGCCCGCTGGCGCTGATCGATGCCTTCTCCGGGCAGGAGGCGCTGGCCATCCTGCGCAATGAGCAGAACGTCGCGGTGATCCTGCTCGACGTGGTGATGGAGAGCGAGGACGCCGGGCTGCGTCTGGTGGACCAGATCCGCAGCGACCGCCGGCTGGCCCACACCCGGATCATCCTGCGCACCGGCCAGCCGGGCCACGCGCCCGAGTGCGAGACGATCACCCGCTACGACATCAACGACTACAAGACCAAGGGCGAGCTTACCCAGAACAAGCTCTTCGCCACCCTCACCGCGGCCATCCGCGCCTACGATCAGCTGCTACGCCTCGATGCCACCCGGTGCGGGCTGGAGAAGATCGTATCGGCGAGCAACCAGTTCATCGCTGAGCAGGGCTTGCAGGCCTTTGCCGACGGCGTCATCACCCAGATTGCCGGCCTGCTGGGTGTCAAGCCCGAGGGGCTGGTGTGCGCCGCGGCCGAGGATGCCCGCGGCGCCGACGGCCAGCCCCAGTTCCGCGTGATTGCCGCGGCGGGGCACTTCAGCCACCTCATCCAGCGCCGGCTGTCGGAGATCGACGACCCGTGGATCGTCGGCCAGCTCACCGAGGCGCTCCAGCATCGCCACAACCTGATCCACCCGCGCAGCATGGCGCTGTATTTCCGCAAGTCGGCGGACGAGGGCTTCGCCGCCTACATCGACTCCGCCCGCCCGGTGCGGGAGGTGGACCGGGATCTGCTGGAGGTGTTCTGCACCAACATCGCGCTGTGCGCCAAGAACGTCGATCTCGTTGCCGAGCTGCGGCGCGACGCCTTCATCGACCGCCAGATGGGCCTGCCCAACCGCACCGCGCTGGTGTGCGAACTCAACGCCCGGCTGGCCGAGCCCGGCGGCGAGCCCCACGCCCTGGCGATCGTCGATGTGGACCAGTTTGCCTCCGCCAACGACGTGCTGGGCCACGACTACGGCGACGCGCTGCTGCGCCAGACGGCCGAGCGGCTGGCCGGGCTGCAGGGCGGGGTGTTCGTGGCGCGGCTGGCGGGCGATGCCTTCGCGGTGCTGGGGCCGGCCCGCACCGTGCATGGCGCGGGAATCCAGGCGCGCTTCGTGGAGCCCTTCGAGATCGAGGCGGTGAGTCACCCGGTGTCGGTGTGCGCCGGGATCGTGGCGGCGGACGACCGGGGGCGCAGCGGCATCGAGTACCTCAAGGACAGCTACCTCGCCCTCAAGCGCGCCAAGGCCCAGGGGCTGGGGCAGACGGTGGCCTATTCGTCGGCCCTGGGGGCCGAGGCCCGGGAGCGCGCCCAGCTGCTGCGCGACCTGCGGCTGGCCTTCGACCAGTCGCGCCTGTCCCTCGTCTATCAGCCGCAGATCGCGTTGCCGGAGGGGCGGGTGGTGGGCGTGGAGGCGCTGGTGCGCTGGCGCCGGGAAGAGGCCGACGAGGTGCCGCCCGACCGCTTCATCCCGGTGGCGGAGCAATCCGGGCTGATCGTGGGCATGGGCAGCTGGCTGCTGCAGGTGGCGCTGATGGCCTTGCAGCGTTTCCGGGCAGAGGGGTTTCCGGCGCTGCGGATGGCGGTGAACGTGTCGCCGATCCAGCTGCGCCAGACCGATTTCGTCGCCCAGGTGTGCGAGGCGCTGCGGGAGACCGGCACGCCGCCCGAGCGGCTGGAGATCGAGGTCACCGAATCGGTGGCGGTGGGCGGACTGGAGCCGGCCGTCGGACGCCTGCGCGTCCTGCGCGAGATGGGCGTGACGGTGGCCATCGACGACTTCGGCACCGGCTACTCCTCGCTGTCCTACCTGGAGCGGCTGCCGGCCGACCGCCTGAAGATCGACCGCAGCTTCATGCGCGGGCTGGCGCGGGGCGAGCACGGCGGGCGCATCGCCCGCACCATCATCGCGCTGGGGCGCGAGCTGGGGCTCACCGTGCTGGCCGAAGGCGTGGAGAGCGCCGAGATGGCGGCGCAGGTGGCGCAGCTGGGCTGCTCCGAGGCGCAGGGTTATTTCTACGCCCGGCCGATGACGGAGGACGCCTTCGTCGCCTGGCTGGCCGGGCAGCGCCCATGAGCCGGGCCCGCGCCGCGCTTCTGGCGCTGCTGGCGGCCGCGGCGCTGGGGGGCTGCAGGCAGCCCGAGCCGCTGCGCATCGGCTTCATCGCCGAACTGTCGGGCCGTTCGGCGGACATCGGCGAATCCGGTCGCAACGGCTTTCTGCTGGCGGTGGAGGATGCCCGGCAGGCCGGCTTGTTCGACGAGCGTCCGGTGGAGGTGCTGGTGCGCGACGTGGGCGCCAGCCCCGAGGCCACCCGCGCGGCGGTGGGCGAGTTGCTGGCCGCCGGCGTGGTGGCGGTGGTCGGGCCGATGAACAGCAACAACGTGCAGATCGTCCAGCCGCTCGTCGAGGCGGCGGGGGTCGTGGAAATCTCCCCCACGGCGTCGGCGATGACGCTCCACGGCAAGGACGACCTGCTCTTCCGCATCAACTGGACGACCCGCGACAACGGCCGCAACTACGCCCGCCACTGCCACCGGCGCGGCTTGCGGCGGGTGGCGGTGGCCGTCAACGACAACAACCGGGTGTTCGCCCAGAGCTGGCTGGAAGAGTTCCGCAGCGCCTTCGTGGCCCTGGGGGGCGAGGTGGTGGCGGCGCCGGCGTTCGACTCCACCGCCGGCAGCCACGGCGGGCTGGTGGGCAGCCTGCTCGCGCCGCGCCCCGACGGGGTGGTCATCGTGGGCAACGCCGCCGACAGCGCGCGGATCGCCCAGCAGGTGCGCAAGCAGGCGCCGTCGATGCCCCTGGTGGCGGCGGAGTGGGCGGGCGCTGCCCAGCTGCTCGAGCTGGGCGGGCGGGCCGTGGAGGGGTTGATGCTGGCCCAGAACTACAACCAGGCCGACACCTCGCCCCGCTTCACCCGCTTCGGCGAGGCCTACCGCAAGCGCTTCGGCAGCGCGCCGGCCTACGCCAGCGTGCTCAGCTACGACGCGGGCGCCGCGCTCACCGGCGCCCTGAGCCGCCGGCTGGCCTCCATGCCCCTGAAGGATGCGCTGCTGCGGCTCGGGCCCTTCGACGGCCTGCAGCAGCCGCTCCGCTTCGACCGGAACGGCGACGCGGAGCGCCCGGCCTACTTCCTCACCGTGCGCGACGGCCGGTTTGTGCCGGACTAGGCCGTGACCCGCCACTGGCACCTGCGGACCTGGCTGATCTGGCTGCTGTGCGTCAGCTCCTTGGTCACGTCGGTGGCGATCGGCGCGGTGCTGGCCTTCGTCCGGCTGCCCCAGATTTCGGCCGAGACCCGCGCCGATCTGGCCCACGAGGCCGCCGACCTGTCCCGCCGTACCGAGGTGATCCTGGCCACCCTGAAGGGCCAGCTCGATCTGCTGGCGGTTGTCGCGGCCGGCTTGCCCGAGGCCGACGCGAGGGCCGCGATGGGGCGCATGGCGGGCGAGGGCGGGCCCTTCGTGGCGGTGTATCAGGTGGACGCGGGCGATACCGTGGTGCGGGCGGTGGTGGGCCGGGAGGCGGGCGCCGGGCGCGGGGCCGAGCTGGTGGGCAACGACCTGTCCCGCGACCCGCTGCTCCAGCGGGTGCGCGCCCGCGGCGAGACCACCTGGAGCGACAAGTACATCTCGCCGGTGTCGGGCATGACGACGGTGGGCGTGGGGGTGCCGGTGGGGCGTCATGTGCTGATCGGCGAGCTGCCGCTGGCCTTCGTGCTCAAAACCGTGCGCGACCTCTCCGGCCGCACCGCCCGGACGGTGACGGTGCTCGACCGGCGCGGCGAGGTGCTGGCCGACAGCGAGCAGCCGGTGCGGGTGGGAACCCTCAACCTGGGCGCCGACCCCTTGTTCCTGGCGGCGCGGGAGGGCGGCGAGCCGGTGGGCGAGTTCGCCCTCGACGGCCAGACCTTCGATGCGGCGCTGGCCCACTCCCAGGCGCTGGACTGGTACTTCCTGGTGCGAACGCCGGGCGGCCTCGCCAACCCGCGGGTGGGCTCTACCTTCGACCTGGGGGTGGCCGCGCTGGCGGGTTCGCTGATCCTGGGCATCCTGCTCGCGCCGCTGTGGGCCACCGGCGTGCTGCGGCCGGTGAAGGCGATCATCGAGCGGGCCCGGCGGGTGGCGGACGGCGAGGCGCCGGGCGAGTGGCCGCGGGGGCGCTCGATCGAACTCAACGCCCTCTCGTCCGACCTGGAGCGCATGGCCGGCGTGCTGCAAGCGCGGGAGCAGGAGCTGCAGGCCATCTTCGACGCGTCGCCGGTGGGCATCGGGGTGCTCGAACCGGCGGCCGACTACGCCTTCGTGAAGGCCAACGAGGCGGTGAGCCAGCTGCTGGCGGTGCCGCCGGCGCAGCTGATCGGCCGGTCGGGCACCGATCTCGGGCTGTGGGCCGAAGGCGCGGCGCGCCACGCTTTTTACGCGCGGCTGGCCGTGGACGGCGCGGCCGAGACCGAGGCCTGGCTGAACCGCGGCCGTGGCGGGCAATTCCTCGCCGCCATCGTCACCCGCAACGTGACGATTGCCGGCCAGCCGCGGACGATCTGGGTGGTGCGGGACGTGACCGAGCTGCGCCGCATCGAGGCCGAGCTGCGCGATCTCAACACCGAGCTGGAGGCCCGCGTGGCCCGGCGCACCGACCAGTTGCGGCAGGCCAACGTGGATCTGTCCGAGACCCTGGAGCGCCTGCAGCTCACCCTGGGCGAGCTGGTGCGGGCCGAGAAGCTGGCCTCGCTGGGGGCGCTGGTGGCCGGCATCGCCCATGAACTCAACACGCCGCTGGGCAACGGGGTGATGGCGGTGTCGTCCCTGCGCGGGGCGCTCACCGCCTTCCGCCGGGAGAGCGAGCAGGGCCTGCGCCGCTCCAGCCTGGAGCAGCTGCTGGAGGCCGTCGATACCGGCACCGACATCGCCGGGCGCAACCTGGCCCGGGCCGCCGAGCTGGTGGCGAGCTTCAAGCAGGTGGCGGCGGACCAGACCAGCTCCCAGCGGCGCAGCTTCGAGCTGGCGGAGCTGACCGCCGAGATCGCGCTCACCCTCAAGCCGCTGCTCAAGCGCGGCCACGCCAGCATCGTGACCGAGGTGCCGCCCGACCTGAGCCTGGACAGCTACCCCGGCCCGCTGGGGCAGGTGCTCACCAACCTCGTCGCCAACGCCGTCACCCACGCCTTCGGCGAGCGCACCGACGGCCGCATCCGGGTGGTGGCCATGCCCGGGCGCGAGGGGCGGGTGACGATCCAGGTCGGCGACGACGGCGCGGGCATCGACCCGGGCCTGCTGCCGCGGATCTTCGACCCCTTCGTGACCAGCCGGATGGGGCGCGGCGGCACCGGGCTGGGCCTGCACATCGCCCACAACCTGGTGGTGCAGGTGCTGGGCGGCAGCATCTCGGTGGAGAGCACCCTGGGCGGCGGCACCACCTTCACCCTCGATCTGCCCCGGGTGGCGCCCGCCGCAAAATCCGCCTGACCGGCCGGCAGCGTCGGGATACACTGCGCGGCTGCGTTTTCCCCCAAGTCAGGCGCCATGAACTCCTCCGGTCATCGCTTCGGGCTGCTGTTTGCGGTGCTCGGGGCGGTGGGTTTCTCGTTCAAGGCCATCCTCATCAAGCTGGCCTACCCCTACGGCGTCGACGCCGTCACCCTGCTCGCCCTGCGCATGGGGCTGTCGCTGCCCTTCTTCCTGGCCCTGGGTATTGCCGATGGCCGGCGGCGCCAGCACGCGAAGCTGTCGGGGCGGGATCTGGCCTTGCTGGCCGGCTTGGGTTTTTCTGGCTACTACCTGGCCAGTTACCTGGATTTTCTCGGGCTGCAGTACATCTCGGCGGCGCTGGAGCGGCTCATCCTGTTCGCCTACCCCACCCTGGTGGTGGTGTTCTCGGCGCTGTTCCTGGGCAAGCCGATCACCCGCCGGGCGCTGGCCTGCATCGCCCTGTGCTACGCCGGCATCGCCCTGGCGGTGGCCCACGACCTGAACATCGCCGGCAGCGCCAGGGACGTGTGGATCGGCGGCGGGCTGGTGTTCGGCAGCGCGGTGTCGTACGCGCTCTACCTGATGGGCAACGGTCAGGCGGTGGTGCGCCTGGGCGCGGCGCGGGTCACCGCGTGGGCCAGCGCCATCGCCTGCCTGCTGTGCCTCACCCACTTCGCCGCCACCCGGCCCCTGGGCCTGCTGGTGCAGCCGGCGCCGGTGATGGGGCTGGCGGTGGCGATGGCGGTGTTCTCCACGGTGCTGCCGGTGTGGATGGTGTCGGAGGCGATCCGCCGCCTGGGCGCCGGGCCGGTGTCGCTGATCGGCACCCTGGGGCCGGTGGTGACGCTCTTCCTGGGCTGGCTGATCCTCGCCGAGCCCATCGGGCTGTTCCAGATCCTGGGCGGCGCGCTGGTGGTGTCGGGGGTGGTGCTGGTGGGGCGCAAGGGCGCAGCGCGCAAAAACCCGGCTCAGGGCTGATCTGACAGGGACAGGTTCGTCTTCAAGCGGAACCGGGTTAGCGCTGACTTGAACATGTTTGGCGCGAAGGGAAGCCGGTTCATGTCCGGGCCGAACTTTTTCAACTTCGACTTGAAGCGGTTCACGTTTCAGATGAACAAGTTCAAGCCAGAGATGAACGTGTTCCAGTTTGAGACGAGGGGGTTCAAGTCCGGGATGAACCCGCTCAGGTCGGAGATGAACACCTTCAAGTTCGAGGGGAGCGGGTTCATGTTGAAGCTGAACCGGTTCATCTCGAACCTGAACCTGCTCCGCTTTTACCGCAGCCCGCCTCGGGCGCGGGTTTTCCGTAGCTGCGTTGCCGTGAACCGCGTGCGATGCTTGCGAGATGGACATCGCTCAGCTCCGTCAGACCCTCGAACACGATGCGCTCGCCCTCGTCTTCATGAACGTGCTGCTCCAGCAGATCGGCCTGCCCGTGCCGGCGGTGCCGACGCTGCTGGTGGCGGGCAGCCTGGCGGCCAGCCCGTGGGCGCTGGGCAAGGTGCTGGCGGCGGCCATCGTGGCCTCGGTGATCGCCGATGTGATCTGGTATGCGGCGGGGCGGCGCTTCGGCTACCGGGTGCTGGCCGGGCTGTGCCGGCTGTCGATCAACCCGGCTTCGTGCGTGAGCCAGACCGAGGCGCGCTTCGTGCGCTGGGGGCTGTCGTCGCTGGTGGTGGCGAAGTTCGTGCCGGGCTTTTCGACCGTGGCGCCGCCGATCGCGGGGGCGCTGCGCATGGCGCGCACGGGTTTCCTGCTGGCGGCGGCGGTGGGCGCGGGCTTGTGGGCCGGGCTGGCGTTGGGCGCCGGCTGGCTGATGAAGGACACGGTGCAGGCCGTGATCGACGGGCTGGAGGCGAATGCGGGCCGCGCGGTGGGCGTGGCGCTGGGGCTGCTTGCCGTCTGGCTGGGCTGGAAGCTGTGGCAGAAATACCGTTTCCGCCGCCTGCAGGTGCCGATGGTGACGCCCGCCGACCTGCTGGCGCAGATCGGTGACGGGGTGCGTCCGCTGATTCTCGACCTGCGCGGTGCCTCGATGGTGGCCGAGCTGGGCCCCATCCCCGGCGCGCGGGTGGCCGAGCACGACAGGCTGGCGGACGCGCTGGGGGATTGGCCGAAGGATGGGCTGGTCGTGACCCTGTGCGCCTGCCCCGAGGACGCCGGGGCGATCCAGGCGGCGCGGCACCTGCTGGGCGAAGGTTATCTCTCGGTGCGGGCGCTGGCCGGGGGCTACGAGGCCTGGCAGGCCGCGGGCGGGCTGGACTGGCCCGGGCGTTAGGCTGTCCAGGGCAGCGGCGGCGCGACGAGGCGCCGGTCTTCGCCGCCCTTCACCGGCCCGAAGCGGGCGTTGTCCGCGTCCCCGCCGCCCGCCCAATCCCGCTGGGCGCGGGCGATGGCGGCCTTGTCGTGGCCGACGAAGTTCCACCACATGATGACCGGCTCGCCGAAAGGCTCGCCGCCCACCAGCAGGATGCGGCTGCCGGCGGTGAGGTCGAGGGCGATCCGCTCGCGCCCCGGCGGCAGATAGGCGAACTCGTCGGTGGCGAAGTGCTGGCCGGCGATGTCCATGCCGCCTTCCAGCGGCAGCAGGCCGTATTCGAAGCTGGGGTCGAGGGGAAGCTCGAGCTGCGCGTCGCGGCTGGCGAGGAGGTCCATGCCCACCAGCGGGGTGTGGATGCGGGCGGGGGATGCGTGGCCCCCGAAGCGTCCGGCCAGCAGGGTGAGGGTGCAGCCGGCGTCCTGCCAGCGGGGCAGGTCCGGGTAGTGCTCGAAGGCCGGCGGGCAGTCGGCGAGCTGGGGCGGCAGGGCGATCCACAGCTGGGCGGCGTGGAGCCGGCGGGCGTCGGGGGCGCTGTCTTCGGTGTGGACGATGCCGCGGCCGGCGGTCATCAGGTTGACCTGACCGGGGCGAATCCACTGCGCGTGGCCCAGGCTGTCCCGGTGCAACACCTCGCCGTCGATCAGCCAGGTGAAGGTCTGCAGGCAGGTGTGGGGGTGGGCGCCCACGTGCATGCCGCTGCCGGGGGCGAAATCCACCGGCCCGGCGTGATCCAGAAAGCACCAGGCGCCCACCATGCGGCGCTGGCGGGTGGGCAGGGCGCGGCGGACGATCATGCCTTCGCCCAGGTCGGCGGCGCGGGGCTGGATGCGTTCGATGGGGCTCATGGGGCGGCGCCGGGTTCAGGCGAGGGTGGTGAGCACGCGCACCTCGCCGGTGAGCAGCTTGTGCATCGGGCAGGCGTTGGCGATCTTCAGCAGTTGGGCGCGCTGCTCGTCGGTGAGGTCGCCTTCGAGATGGACCTGCCGGACGATGTCGTTGCCGGCCGCGGGCTTGCCGGCGGGGTTGAGGGCCAGCTCGACGCGCACGCCGGTGAGGGGCATCTGCTTGCGGGTGGCCACCATGCGGATGGTGATCGCGGTGCACGCGCCGAGCCCGGCGAGGATCAGCCGGTCGGGGGCCGGGGCGGTGTTGCCGCCGCCGATGTCGGGTGGCTCGTCGGCCTGCCAGGTGTGGCCGAGGTCGTCGGTGAAGCTGACGAGGTAGGGGGTGTCGTGGAGGACGGCGGTGACGGCGGGCGTTCCGGACATGAGGGCTCCCTGGTGGTGGCTGCCCGCCGGCTGCGGGCCGTGTGAAATCCGACCGCCGCCGCCGGGCAGGGTTCAGTCGGCGTCCAGCAGCGGGCGGGTCTGCCAGTTGAAGCGGAGGGTGAGCATCCGCGCGACGAAGAACAGGGCGATGGTGGCCCAGCCGGCGGGTTCGGGGGCGATGCGCAGGGCGAGGGTGAGGGTGAGGAAGGCGATGCAGGCGAGGAGCGCCAGCAGCGCGAAGAACTGGCCGGGCTGGAGGATGGCGGGCACCTCGCGGACGATCATGTCCCGCAGCACGCCGCCGCCCACTGCGCTGATGGCGCCCACCAGCACCACGCCGGGCAGGGGAATGCCGGCCGCCAGGGCGAGCTGCAGGCCCACCACCGCGAAGGCCGGGGTGCCGATGGCGTCGATGGTGCCCACCAGCCTGTCCACCACCCGCCGGTGGGCGATGCTGCGCCGGAACACGCCGACCAGCAGGGTGGCGGTGAGGATCAGGGGCAGGTAGATAGGGTCGGTGAGTACGGGCGGGGTGCGCTGCAGGAAGACCCCGTCCCGCAGGATGCTGCCGCCCATGGAGGTGAGCAGCGCCAGTACGAACACCCCGACGATGTCGTGGCGCTTGCGCAGGGCCACCACCGCGCCCGACAAGGCCCAGGCGAAGGTGGCCAGGTAGTCGAAGTAGACCGGGATCTGGAAGGCGCTGGCGGGCATGGCGGGTGGGTCAGTCGGCAAACTTGAGCCGGTCGCGGCCGAGGCTCTTGGCCCGGTACATGGCGTCGTCGGCGCTCTTCATGAGGCTGACGTCGTCGCCGCCGTGTTCGGGGAAGATGCCGATGCCGATGGAGGCGGAGATCTGCAGCGTGTGGCCGTCGATGGCGAAGGGCTGGACGAGGGCCGCGCGGATGCGGTCGGCCACCGGTTCGGCGTCCGCCCGGTCGTCGATGTGGGGCAGCAGCACCACGAACTCGTCGCCGCCGATGCGGGCCAGGGTGTCGGATTCGCGCAGGCAGTCGCGCATCCGGGCGGCGGCGGCGATCAGCAGGCGGTCGCCGATGGCGTGGCCGAGGCTGTCGTTGACGCCCTTGAAGCGGTCGAGGTCGACGAACATCAGGCCGGCCTTGCTGCGGTCGCGGCGGGCACGGGCCAGGGCGGCGCGCAGCCGGTCGGAGAACAGGGCGCGGTTGGGGAGCTGGGTGAGCGGGTCGTGCTGGGCCATGTGGCGCATCCGCTCCTCGCTCTCGCGCAGTTCGCGGGTCATGGCCTGGGCGCGGGCGTGGGCCCGGCTGCGGGCGGTGACCAGCAGCCAGGTGAAGAGCCCCAGCAGCACGCTGCCGCAGATGCCGGCCACCGCGATGATGCGCTCGGAGCGGCGGCTGTGACGTTCGTCGAAGGCGGGGGTGGTGAAGATCCGCACCGTCCAGCTGTGCTGCGGAAAGCTGATGTGCTCGGTGGCGCTGAAGCGTGGCGGGGGCTGCGTGTCGGCGCCGGGGTGGGAGTCGAACAGGAGGTTGTCGGGGGTGGCGATGGCGCCGTCGTGGATGCGGATCGCCACGCCGGGAATGCCTTCGCCGTAGAGGCTGGCCATCAGGTCGCGCACCCGGAAGGCGCTGTGGACCCAGCCGCGCAGGGCGGCCTGACGGGCGGCGGTGCTGTCGAGGGGGTGCCGCCGGTCGTACACGGCCAGGAAGATGACCACCGCCGGGGGGCCGTCGGGCCGGTCGGTGAGCAGTCGGACCCGCGGGGTGACGGCGATGTCGCCGGAATCCCGGGCCTGCAGCATGGCGGTGCGTCGGGGCGGGCTGTCGAGGAGATCGGCGCCAAGGGCGGGGCGGTTGTCCGGGCTGTCGGGGGCGACGTACACGATCGGGGCCGGCTGGCCTTCGCCCTGCCAGCGGGTGAACAGGAAGGCTTGCAGGCCCGAGAAGCCGGGGCCCTGGGCGAGGGCATCCACGAAGACGCCGAAGTCGTCGCGGCTCACCTGCCCGGAGGCGTCGAACAGGCCGCGGGCCGCGCGCAGCATCTGCTCGTAGTTCACCAGGCGCTGCTCGATGCGGGTGCTGGCCAGACGTACGCTCACGTCGAAGTCGGCGCGCAGGCTGGCGTCGAGGTTCTGCCGTTCGTGCCACCACAGCCAGCCGCTCACCGTGAGGGTGAACAGCCCGACGGCGGTGGGCAGGAGCAGCTCCTTCAGGTGGCCGGGGAGTCTCAAAATCGGGTCATCTCCCGGGCGAGATCGGGTTTGAAGTATTTCTCGAAGATGCGCTCGACGGTGCCGTCCGCCCGCATCCGGTCGATCAGGGCGCGCCAGCGGGCCTGCTCGGCGGGGGGGATGGCGGCGCGGGAGACGATCAGCCCGTGGGGCACCGGCGGGTCGTCGAATTCGAGGATGGTCGTCTGCTGGCGCAGGTGGGTGCTCTCGACGGCGGGGTAGTCGAAGGGCTCGACGATCATGCCCTGGATCCGGTTGGCCAGCAGGGTTTCGTAGAGGGGGGCGAGGCCGGTGGCGTAGCTCACTCGCAGGCTGGCGTCCAGCTCGTCCACCAGCCGGTTGGCGCTGGGGCTGTAGCGGAAGCTGCGGATGGCGCCCAGGCGCAGGCCGGGGGCGCGCGGGAAGTCGGCGACCCGCTGGATGCCCGCGTCGCGCCGCACCAGCAGGTAATACTTGTTGGAGAAGTACCAGGCGAAGGCGGCGAAGCGTTCCCGCTGGGGGTTGGCGATGCCGGACAGGCTGAAGTCGAGGCCACCGGATTCGATGAGCTGCCAGATCCGCGCCCGGGGCATCGCCACGATGTTGAACCGGCAGCCGCTGCGGCGGACGAGTTCGTCGGCGATGTCCTTGTCGATGCCCTCGCCGGTCTGGCGCGAGTAGAGCAGACCGTGCTCGTGCAGGGCCAGGGTGTAGGTGCGGGAACAGTCGGGAGGGGCCGTTTCACTGGCCAGGGCGCCAGGGGCGCTTGCCACGGCCAGCGTCAGCAGCACGGGCAGGGCGAACGGGCGCAGCAGGCTCTCGGTTCTCACGGATCGCTCTCCGGGGGTGAGTTCTTGTTATTGCGTGACACTTTTTTTCGGATTCTAGGCGCGATTCGAGTTGTGCGTCCTGCCTTTGTCGCAGGTCGGCTGCGTGAATGGCCGGCGTGCTAAGTTCAGCGCTTTCCATGCACCGGGAGCGGGCATGTCTCCGAGTTTTCGCGCCGGGGCGCGGGTGGGGTTCCGGGCCTGTCTGCCGGTGTCGGTGGGGCTGGTGCCGTGGGCGCTGGTCACCGGGCTGGCGATGGTCGGCGCGGGGTTTTCCACCGTGCAGGCGATGGGCATGAGCCTGATCGTCTTCGGCGCCACCGCGCAGCTGGGCACCCTGCCGCTGATCGTTGCCGGCGCGCCCCTGGGGCTGATCGTGGCCACCGCGCTGGTGGTGAATCTGCGCTTCCTGATCTTCAGCGCGGCGCTGGCGCGGCCGCTGGCGGGTGGCCGTCCGGCCCTGCGCTGGTTGTGCGGCTATCTGCTTACCGACGGGGTGTTCGCCACCATGCTCGAGCGCCTGCGCACCGAGCCCGATCCGGCGTGGCGGCTGGGGGCCTATCTGGCGCCGTCGTTGTGGTGCGCGCTGGTGTGGCAGACGTCCACGCTGGTGGGCGTGCTGGCGGCGGGGTCGATCCCGCGCAACTGGTCGCTGGCGTTCATGGCGAGCATCGCGCTGCTGGTGCTCCTGGTGCCGATGGCGCGGATGCGTCCGATGCTGGTCTCGGCGGCCACCGGCGGCGTGCTCGCGGTGGTGCAGCGGGCCCTGCGCTATGCGCCAGCGGCCGCGCTGGCGGCCATCGTGGTGCCGGATGTGGTGCTGGTGGCGGGGGCGGTCGAGGTGTTCAACCCCAAGCTGGGGGCGGCGATTGCCGCGGTGTTGGCGGCGGGCGCCTCACGCAACCCGTGGCTGCCTTTTGTGGCGGGGATGGCGGCGTTGTGGGGGCTGCGCAGGGTGGCGGGCTGATTGAACTCGGTCGGTCTTGCGCCGACGGGTCCATCGCGCCAAGGTTTAGCGCAGATCGGCGGCGGTCAGGGGCCGTTGGCGGATACGGTTTATTGTTTCGGCAGTCCAATCCATGATTTATGCCCCCTGACAGAGATCGATCATCTTGATGGTGTGGCGGGCCTTGAGGCGCTCGCCGGTGGCATGCTTGAAGGCGATCTTGCAGCCGTCCGGCGAGACCGCCAGCCCACGATGGGTGTTGTCGAAGCTGGCGCGGTCGTTGCCGACCAGCCAGGCAGCCAGACGCACCACCTTCCCGTCACGGGCGAGATAGATACCGCTGGTCGCCTTGTTGGGGAACAGCGCCCCTTCCCAGACGAAATCGTTTGTCAAGACAATGCCGATTTTCGTCAAGGCGGCCAGCCGGGAGGAGAGTACAGCCGAAAAATCAGGGGGCAGGGATAAACGCTGAACCGTGCCATCAGGATGCAAAACTGGGAGTACCGCCTGAGGACTCTGGTTGACGAGTTGCCGCAATACGTAAACCCCCGCCCAATCCTCCCACCAGGCCCCCTGCATCTCCGGCCAGCGCATATCCAAAGGCTGGCGACTGCCGTCGGGGCGCACCCAGATCACGGGGTTGTCTTCCGGGTTCGATTTTTCCTTCAGGGTTCGTGCCAGAACGCCATCCTGGACTCGCAGTTGGTACGTCCAGTATTCCGGTGCGACAGCCCTTGAATCACCGTCATGTAGCTGACAGGTAAATTTGTCACGTTGTTTGGGTGGATCTCCAGGGCGATAGCCAGGCATTAGTGCTTCTTGCCCGTATTGTCCCTTTCTAAACCAGGATTCAGCTTGTCCTGTCTCTCGATTCGGGGTTTCCCAGTAATACGACACATACCCATGATAGGCACAATACAGTTTCCCCTCGCCCAGATCCTTGATCTCATCGGTTCGGGTGTTCCACACCACCACCCGGCCCGGAGCAAAATGGTCCTGGCGGTCGGCGTTGTAGAGTCGGGTCTGCAGTCGGGGCTCGCCGGGCTTCAGGGCGGAGAAGATGACCTTCTCGTTATCGATCCATTCGACCACCGTCGCCTCATCGACCTGAACCTCGACCCTGCTTTCCTTGACCGGAAAGGGGTAGTCGCGCTCGGGAAAGGGGCCGCTGAACTCGAAGGCCGCGGCGGGCTGCATCAGCCAAGCCTGGCTGAACAGACAGAGCAGGTATTGAGGCGTTTTCATGGTGAGTGCCGCTGAGGTATGGGTTTGCTCGTCCGGTCTGCGGTGAGTGTTGTCGACACGGACGCGGTCGTTGCCAGCGAGCCAGCGGCCAGCCAATCGCATCATCGGTTGGCTGAGCTTCCCGCCGCCCATTTGAAGAAGTCCTCCGGATCAAGTTGCCCGCTTGCATGCGTGCCCTTGTTGTGTCGCCCGGAGGGTGGGGTCAGGCTCTGTTTCGCTGCGCCCACGCGGCCATGGCGATGCCGGCGAGGATCATCGGCAGCGACAGCCACTGGCCCATCGACATGCCGAAGGTGAGCAGGCCGAGGAAGTCGTCGGGCTCGCGGCCGAATTCGGCGATGATGCGGAAGACGCCGTAGCCGATCAGGAAGGCCGCGGATACCATGCCGCGGGGCCGTGGCTTGGCAGAGAACCACCACAGCAGCGCGAACAGGGTGAGGCCCTCGAGGGCGAACTGATAGAGCTGCGACGGGTGGCGGGGCAGGCCATCGACCTGCGGGAAGATCATCGCCCAAGGCACATCGGTGACGCGGCCGACGAGTTCGCCGTTGATGAAGTTGCCCATCCGCCCTGCGGCCAGGCCCAGGGGCACCAGTGGGGCGATGAAGTCGGTGACGGCCAGCCACGAGCGGCCGGTGCGCCGCCCGAACAGCCACATGGCGACCAGCACGCCCAGGAAGCCGCCGTGGAAGGCCATGCCGCCTTGCCACACGGCGAGGATCTCGGCCGGGTGGGCCAGGTAGTAGGCCGGCTTGTAGAAGAGCACGTAGCCCAGCCGCCCGCCGAGGATCACCCCGAGCACGCCGTAGAACAGCAGGTCGTCGATCTGCTGGGCGCTCCAGCCCGTTTCGGGCTGGCGCCGGGCGTGGATGCGCCCGAGGACCACGAAGAGGATGAAGGCGAGCAGGTACATCAGGCCGTACCAGCGGACCGCGAGGGGGCCGACGGCGATGGCGATGGGGTCGAACTGGGGATGGACGAACATGGGCTGGACTGGCTGCGGGTGGAGTCGGGCAGTGAGAGCGCGAGGGCGGCGGCGGGGTTCCCGCCACCCGGCGGGCGCTTACTGGAATTGCTTGCGGAAGGCTTCGAACTCGCCGGTGAGCCAGTCGAGCTGCTGGCGCAGGCGGCGGACTTCTTCTTCGAGCTCGCCCACCCGGCTGCCGCGGGTTGCCGTGCCGGCGGCTTCGGTGTCGAAGGCGTGCTGGGGGATGGCGGCTTCGCCCGAGAGGAGGTGGGCGTAGCGGACTTCCTTGGTGCCCGGGGCCTTGGGCAGGGGCATGGCGAGCTGCTTGTCGCCCAGGCGTTCGAGCACGTCCTCGACTTCGGCGGGGCTGGCGAAGGCGTGCATGCGCTCGCAGCGGGCGCGGATCTCGCCGACCGTTTGCGGGCCGCGCAGCATCAGGATGGCGAGCACGGCCTGCATGGGTGGGGTGAGGGAGTGGCGCAGGCGGATCTGGTGTTCCCACTTGGCGACGCGGGCGCCGGCCTGGTGGCGCTGGCTGACGAGGCCGCGCTCGGCGAGGCGGTCGAGGGTGGCGAGGATGGTGGCTTCGGTGAGGCTCATCACCGGCTCGCGGCCGGTGAGCTGGTTGCATCCGGTGACCAGCGCATTGACCGACAGGGGGTAGGTGTCGGGGGTGACGAAGGCCTTTTCGATGAGCACGGCGAGGACGCGGACTTCGAAGTCGTCCAGGTTGAAGCCGGTGGAGGTGTCGGTGGTGGCGGTGTCGGTCATGGCGGGCTTCCGGGGGCGGGCGAGGGCGCCATCATAGCCGACCTGTCGGGTCGGCCCGATGACGGCACCGGTGGGGAGGTCAGGTGGCGCCGTGGCACTTCTTGTACTTGCGGCCGCTGCCGCAGGGGCAGGGGTCGTTGCGGCCGACCTTGGCTTCCTCGCGGCGTACCGGTTCGCGGATGGCGCCCAGGGGAATCGGGCGCAGGGCCACCGGCGGGAGGTGGAAGAGGTCCGGCCAGTCGGCGATCTCGGCGGCCACGTCGTCGATCAGCCCGTGGCCCACGCGGCGCAGGGCGGCGATGCGCTCGGCGGCGGGGCGGTGGATGTCGGCCTCGATGTCGGCCGGGTCGGCGAAGGTCTCGTCCACCAGCCCGGCGGCGAACCATTCGTGAATGGCCGGCAGGTAGTCGGTGGCGCCCAGGTCGGCCAGGTGGGTGACGACCAGGTCGAGGAGCTGGATGTCGGCGCCGGCATCCTGGTTGCCGCGCAGGGCTTCGGCCTGGCGGGCGCCGAAATCGGCGAGGAAATCGGCCACCGGCACGGCCGGCGCGCGGTGCTCGACGGCGGCGAGGGTGAGCGCTTCGAGGGCGGCGGCGCGGGCCCAGGCGCTGGCGTCGGCGTCGTCGGCCAGCGCGGTGAGCGGGGCGATCTCGCCGTCGCAGGTGGAGGCCAGCGCGCGGCCGTAGCTGGCGTGGCCGAGCTGGCCGAACACGGCGTCGATGGCGGCTTCGTCCAGGTGGCCGAGTTCGGCCAGTGGGGCGTAGGCGCGGCTGTCGCGCCAGCGGGCGAGGAGCAGCATCGCGTAAAGATGCAGCACGTAGCCGTCGGCCTGGGCGGCGGCGGGATCGGCGGCGATGCGCTGGAGTTCGGCCACCAGCTGCGGGGCGAGTTCGTCCCGGTGGGCGTCGGCTTCGGCGAGGGCGGCCAGCGGCAGGCTGCCGGCGAAGGTTTCGAGCTGCGGGCGGAGGGCGGACCAGATGTCGGACATGGCGGGCTTTCAGGGCTTGGCCAGGAGCTTGGCGAGGTAGCGGCCGGTGTGGCTGGCGGGGTTGGCGGCGAGGGCTTCGGGCGTGCCGGTGCCGACTACCGTGCCGCCGCCGTTGCCGCCTTCGGGGCCCATGTCGATGAGCCAGTCGGCGGTCTTGATGACGTCGAGGTTGTGCTCGATGACCACCACGGTGTTGCCGTGGTCGCGCAGGCGGTGGAGGACGGTGAGGAGCATCTCGATGTCGGCGAAGTGCAGGCCGGTGGTGGGCTCGTCGAGGATGTAGAGGGTACGGCCGGTGTCGCGTTTGGAGAGTTCCAGCGCCAGCTTGACCCGCTGGGCCTCGCCGCCGGAGAGGGTGGTGGCGCTCTGGCCGAGGCGGATGTAGCCGAGCCCGACCTGCATCAGGGTGTCGAGCTTGCGGGCAACCACCGGTACGGCGCTGAAGAACGCCAGCGCCTGCTCGACGGTCATCTCGAGCACCTCGTAGATGGTCTTGCCCTTGTAGCGGATCTCGAGCGTTTCGCGGTTGTAGCGCTTGCCGTGGCAGACGTCGCAGGGCACGTAGATGTCGGGCAGGAAGTGCATCTCGACCTTGATGAGGCCGTCGCCCTGGCAGGCTTCGCAGCGGCCGCCCTTGACGTTGAAGCTGAAGCGCCCCGGGCCGTAGCCGCGGGCCTTGGCTTCGGGCACGCCGGAGAACAGGTCGCGGATCGGGGTGAGCAGGCCGGTGTAGGTGGCCGGGTTGGAGCGGGGCGTGCGGCCGATGGGGCTCTGGTCGACGTTGATGATCTTGTCGAAGTGGTCGAGCCCCTCGATGCCCGCGCAGGGCGCGGCTTCGATGTTGCTGCCGTTGAGGTGGCGGGCCACGTGGGCGTAGAGGGTGTCGTTGATGAGGGTGCTCTTGCCCGAGCCGGAGACGCCGGTGACGCAGGTGAATAGCCCCACCGGGATGTCGACGGCGACCGACTTGAGGTTGTTGCCGGTGGCGCCTTCGATGCGCAGCACGCGCTCGGGGTCGGCCGGGTGGCGGCTGGCCGGCACGGCGATGGCGCGGGTGCCGGAAAGATAGGCGCCGGTGAGGGAATCCGGGTGGGCGGCCACGTCTTCGGGCTTGCCCTCGGCGATCACCTGGCCGCCGTGCTCGCCGGCGCCGGGGCCCATGTCCACCACGTAGTCGGCCATCCGGATGGCGTCCTCGTCGTGCTCGACGACGATCACGGTGTTGCCCATGTCGCGCAGGCGGCGCAGGGTTTCGAGGAGGCGGTCGTTGTCGCGCTGGTGCAGGCCGATGGAGGGCTCGTCGAGCACGTACATCACGCCGGTGAGGCCGGAGCCGATCTGGCTGGCGAGGCGGATGCGCTGGGCTTCGCCGCCGGAGAGGGTGTCGGCGGAGCGGTCCAGCGAGAGGTAATCGAGCCCCACGTTGATGAGAAACTGCAGCCGGCTGGAGATCTCGCTGACGATCTTGTCGGCCACCTGGGCGCGCTGGCCGGTCATGGCGAGCCCGTCGAAGAAGGCCTTGCACTGGGCCAGCGGCAGGCGGCTGACTTCGGCGAGGTTGCGCTCGCCGATCAGCACGAAGCGCGCCTCGGTGCGCAGGCGGGTGCCGTGGCAGCTGGGGCAGGGGCAGTTGGCGCGATACTTGGCGAGTTCCTCGCGCACGGCGATTGAATCGGTTTCCCGGTAGCGGCGTTCGAGGTTGGGGATGATGCCTTCGAAGGGGTGTTCCTTGAGCACCGCCTTGCCGCCGTCGGCGAGATAGCGGAAGGCGATCTTGTCGCGCCCGGAGCCGTGCAGCACCACGTGGCGGATCTGCGCCGGCAGGGCCTCGAAGGGCGTGTCGATGTCGAAGCTGTAGTGGTCGGCGAGGCTGGCGAGGAGCTGGAAGTAGAACTGGTTGCGGCGGTCCCAGCCGCGGATGGCGCCGGAGGCGAGCGATAGATCCGGGTGGATCACCACCCGGTCCGGGTCGAAGAACTCCACCTGCCCGAGGCCGTCGCACTTGGGGCAGGCGCCCATCGGGTTGTTGAAGGAGAACAGCCGCGGTTCGAGTTCGGCCAGCGCGAAGCTGCACACCGGGCAGGCGAACTTGGCGGAGAAAAGGTGCTCCTTGCCGCTGTCCATCTCCACGGCGATGGCGCGGCCTTCGGCGTGGGTGAGGGCGGTCTCGAAGGATTCGGCGATGCGCCCGCGCTGGTCCTGGCGCACCTTGAGGCGGTCCACCACCACCTCCACGTTGTGGCGGCGGTTCTTGTCGAGGGCCGGCATGGCGTCGATCTCGTGCACCACGCCGTCCACGCGCACCCGCACGAAGCCCTGGGCGCGCAGCTCGGAGAACAGGTCGGCCTGCTCGCCCTTGCGGCCGGAGATCACCGGCGCGACGATCATCAGCTTGGTCTCCTCCGGCAGGGCCAGCACCGCGTCGACCATCTGGGAGACGCTCTGGGCCTCCAGTGCGTGCTCGGGGTGGTCCGGGCAGTGGGGCGTGCCGGCGCGGGCGTAGAGCAGGCGCAGGTAGTCGTGGATCTCGGTGACGGTGCCCACCGTGGAGCGCGGGTTGTGGCTGGTGGCTTTCTGCTCGATGGAGATCGCCGGCGACAGGCCCTCGATCAGATCGACATCGGGCTTTTCCATCAGCTGGAGGAACTGCCGGGCGTAGGCCGACAGGGATTCCACATAACGCCGCTGACCCTCGGCGTAGAGGGTGTCGAAGGCCAGCGAACTCTTGCCCGACCCGGACAGGCCGGTGATCACCGTGAGCCGGTTGCGCGGAATGTCGAGGGCGATGTTCTTGAGGTTGTGGGTGCGGGCACCGCGGATTCGGATGGCGTCCATGGAGCGTTCGGGGTTTGGGCAACCTGTTAATATACGCCTCTTGCCCCTCCCCACGCAGCACGTTTCATGGCTTCCTCCGACAACGACAAGATGAGCCCGGCCGAACGCCGCGCCGGCCTTTCGCTGGCCGCGATCTTCGCGCTACGCATGCTCGGGCTGTTCCTGATCCTGCCGGTGTTCGCGGTCCACGCCCACGGCATGCCCGGCGGCGACAACACCGCGCTGGTCGGCATGGCCATCGGGGCCTACGGCCTCACCCAGGCCTTCCTGCAGATTCCCTTCGGCGCCGCCTCCGACCGCTTCGGCCGCAAGCCGGTGATCGTCGTCGGCCTGCTGCTGTTCGTGATCGGCAGCGTCGTGGCCGCCATGGCCCAGGACGTCCAGACGGTGGTCGTGGGCCGCGTGCTGCAGGGCGCCGGCGCCATCTCCGCCGCCGTCACCGCGCTGGCGGCCGACCTCACCCGCGACCAGCACCGCACCAAGGTGATGGCGATGATCGGCTCGTCGATCGGGCTGGTGTTTGCGGTGTCGATGGTGGCCGCGCCGCTGCTCTACGCGCTGATCGGCATGAGCGGGCTGTTCTGGCTCACCGCCGCGCTGGCCGTGGCGGCAATCTTCACCATCCTCTTCATCGTGCCCGCCGCGCCGCCAGTGCCGCGGGCCGTGGGGCGCTTCGGCGAGGTGCTCGCCAACGGCCAGCTGATGCGCCTCAACTTCGGCGTGTTCGCCCTGCACCTGATGCAGACCGCCATGTGGGTGCTGGTGCCGGCCGGGCTGGTGGCCGCCGGGCTGCCCATCGCCGAGCACTGGAAGGTCTATCTGCCCGCCGTGCTGCTGTCCTTCGTGGTGATGGTGCCGGCGATCATCGTGGCCGAGAAGCGCGGCAAGATGAAACAGGTCTTCAACGCTGCGATCGGCCTGCTGCTGCTGGTCCAGATCGGGCTGTACGTGGAAGGCAGCGCCGGGCTGTGGCCGCTGGCGATCCTGCTCACGCTGTTCTTCGTGGCGTTCAACGTGCTGGAGGCCACCCAGCCGTCGTGGATTTCCAAGATCGCCCCGGCCCACGCCAAGGGCACGGCGCTGGGGGTGTACAACACGCTGCAGTCGGCCGGGCTGTTCCTGGGCGGCGCCCTGGGCGGCTGGCTGGCCCAGCATGTGGGCCCCGGCGCGGTGTCGCTGCTGGGCTGCGGGCTGGCCGTGGCGTGGCTGATCCTCGCCAGCGGCATGGCCCCGCCGCCGGCCCGGCGCGCCGCCGCGGCCTGACCGCCCCAACCGAATTTTTCAGGAGAGACATATGGCTTCGGTCAACAAGGTGATTCTTATCGGCAACCTGGGCAAGGATCCCGAAACCCGCTACGCCCCGAGCGGCGACGCGATCTGCAACATCACGCTGGCTACCACCGACAACTGGCGTGACAAGGCCACCGGCGAGAAGCGCGAGGCCACCGAATGGCACCGCGTGGTGTTCTTCGGCAAGCTCGCCGAGATCGCCGGCCAGTACCTGCGCAAGGGCAGCCAGGTGTATGTGGAAGGCTCGCTGCGCACCCGCAAGTGGCAGGACAAGGACGGCCAGGATCGCTACACCACCGAGATCCGCGCCGACGAGATGAAGATGCTCGGTAGCCGTCAGGGCATGGGCGGCGGCGACGCGCCGTCGCGCAGCGAGGGGAACTATGGCGGTGGCAGCAACCGTGATGCCGGCGGCTACGGTGGCAGCAGTGGCGGTGGCGGTGGCGGTGGCGGTTATGGTGGCGGGGCACCTGCGCCGAGTGCGCCGCCGGCACCGAAGAAGCCGGCCGGCGGTGGCGGATTCGGCGATTTCGACGACGATATCCCGTTCTGAACGAACATCCGGCCCCCGGCTTTTCTTAAACAGCGTGGCATGATCTGCCACGCTGTTTTACTTTGTCACATTCCGGCCCGTCTTGCCGCGGCCAGCGATCATGCGGTTCTTGCCGACCTCCCCGGCCAAGCTGCTACACTTTAGTTATAGATGAACCGTTGCCGCTCACCGGTGTCGCGCGCGGGGGGCAATAGGTTTTATTGTTTTTTCTAGCGAACAGTTGTGGTTGAAAATACGGTTTTGTTTGCTAGCCTTGTCTAATGCGGGTTGGTTGTTTGGTGTTATTGCCGATTTTGATGAAGACGCGTGTTTGTTTACACTCTTCGGGTCGAAGCGGATGTCTGCCAGAATCCGGGCCCCGGGCCTGGCCTTGTCAGGCATCCGGAATGACAGAACCATCACCATCCCTTGAATCGTTTGTTCTTTTTTTTCGACTGACCCATGGCCGTCACACCCGAAACGCCTGAAAAGGAATACTGCAGCACTTCCGAGGCCGCCCAGCGTCTGGGGTTGTCTTTGGGCACCGTCCAGCAGATGGTCGAGAACGGCCAGCTGGAGGGCTGGAAGACCGCCGGCGGGCACCGGCGAATCCGCGTCAGCTCGATCGAGGAGTTCCGTGCCCGCTCGATGGCCGGCAACTCCGTCAATCAGCCTCGCCCCGCAGCAAACAGCCTGCAGGTGCTGGTGGCCGAGGACGACCGCATCCTCCAGAAGCTCTACGAGCACACCTTGTCGTCATGGGGGCTGCCGCTGCAGATCCGCCTTGTATCCAGCGGGATCGACGGTCTGCTGGAGATCGGCCGGGTGCCGCCCGATCTGCTCATCACCGACCTGCGCATGCCCGGTATCGACGGGTTCGAGATGATCCGTCGCCTGCGCGCCGATCCGCAACTCCAGGAACTCGACATCGTGGTGGTCAGCGGCCTCACCGAAGACGAGATCCTCGAGAACGGCGGCTTGCCTCCGGATGTCATCTTCTATTGCAAGCCGGTGCCCTTTCGTGAGCTGAAGGGCTATGTCCAGGCCAAGATCATGGCGATGCAGCGTCGCGGTCGAGCGGCCTGAGCGGTTCCGCATCAACGAAAGGCCGGCTCATGCCGGCCTTTTTCTTTGGGCGCCCGTCATGCGGAGACTGCCGCCCAGGGTGCCTGTTTCGTCGGCTCGGCGGTCATGGCGCCGAATAATCTCGACACACTATGTGACATTTTTCCGATTCGCCTGCCTGCGGCGAGCAATAACGCACGGGTAGATATTCGTCTTTTTCATAAAATTTCGTTAAATCGTAAGTCACCGTGGATAAATTCTCTCTACGCATATCGAGGTGAATGTGAAATTTGTCGACGCTTTGCGATATTGCGTAAATTTGCAGAGGCATTGTTGTTTTTTGTAAATATGAAATTTCGTGCGCGGTAGCGAACCGCTGTCCGGATCGATGTTCCAGTTGGCCGACCCCCTTTCAGGCAGGTGATACATGTTGAGCACAGCACAGATGCAATGGTCCATGCCAGACAGCCTGCGCCCCGTTCCTGCGGGGGATGAAAGATGGGCGGCGAGCGATCCGGTCACCGAGGCAGCCATCACCGGCGCGGCGCTGGTTCGGCACCTGGACGATTTCCGTTTCGCCAGCCTGCGGGCCTTGCGTCAGATCCATCGGGCGCTGGGGGCGGAGCGGGTCGCCATCGGCTTCATCGACGCGGAGGGCATGAGCGTCCGCGAGGCGCTGGCCTGGTCTGGCGGCTTCGGGCGGTGCGGCGATTCGGAGCGGGTGGTGTCGTGCGAGGCCTTTGCGGCCAAGATGGGCGCTTGGATGGCGTCGCGCAGCGGTGCGCTGGAGGTGGAGATCGACGGTTTTGACCCGGCGTGGCACGAGTTGGGCTGCGACCGCCTGCTGCTGGTGCGCGGGGAGCGCTTCGTCAAGGGCCTTGGGCAGGCGGTGTTGCTGGCACAGTTACGTGCGCCGGCGCCGCTTGCGGGGGGCGCCGACCACGCCCTGGCGATGTTGCTGGACGAGTACGCCTGCCGCCGTCAGTCGGTCAGGGCGTAGGCGCGGGGGCGTCGGCCAGCCGGCGCCAGTGGTCGGGTTCGGGTCGGGCGAGGCAGTCGGCGAGGTGTTGTCGGGCCGCGGCCAGATGCTGGCCTGCCCGGGCGCTCAAGGGGGCGCCCAGTTCGAAGGATTCGCCCCGCACGCACAGCACGAAGGCCGGCGGCGGGGGTGTCCGCCGGATGTCCTGGAAGACCTGGAGCACGGCCTGCGGGTCGAGGGCGTGGCTGCTCACCGCGCGCCCGGCGCGGGGCTGGATCTCCGAGAAGCTGAAGGGGGCCGGGGTGCCGGTGCCCGCATCGATGAAGAGCGCCAGCGTGGCGTTGTCGAGGTCGAGGGCGTGCTCTATCTGTAGCTGAAAATCGTCCACCAGCCGCACGCCGGGCGGCGCGGTGCGTTCCAGTTCGGCCATGAGCTGCGGGCCTATCGCATCGTCGCCGCGCGAAGGGTTGCCCACCGAGAAGATCACGACGTCCATGGCGGGCCCCAGGGGGGGCTGGAGGCGCGATCCACCGGTGTGCCGTCCGTATCGAGCAGCTCGACCGTCAGCGGCATCTTGCCCAGGGCGTGGGTGGCGCACGACAGGCAGGGGTCGAAGGCGCGGATGGCGACCTCGATGTGGTTCAGCAGCCCTTCGGTGAGCTGGCGGCCGTCCAGATAACGGCGGGCCACCTGGCGCACGGCTTCGTTCATCGCCTGGTTGTTGTGGGTGGTGGAGACGATGAGGTTGCAGTAGCTCACCAGATCGTCGTCGCCCACCCGGTAGTGGTGGATCAGCGTGCCGCGAGGGGCCTCGATGATGCCGACGCCTTCGCGGCCGCGGGGGCCTTCGGCCATGCGTTCGCCGGTGAGGATGTCGGGGTCGTCGAGCAGATCGCGAATCACTTCGGCGGCGTGGAGCATCTCGATCATGCGCGCCCAGTGGTAGGCCAGAGGGGCGTGGATGGGTTCGCCCTCGCCGTGGTCGATGAAGGCCTGGCGTTCGGCTTCGGCCAGCGGGCTGGGGATGAAGTCGCAGTTCTGCACCCGGGCCAGCGGGCCGACCTTGTACCAGCCCCTGGCGGGGCCGAGGGCCTCGACGTAGGGGAACTTCATGTAGCTCCAGGGCTTCACCTCTTCGCGCAGATGCACGTCGTAGTCGGCGCAGGGCACGCCGTCCTTCACGATGAGGCCGCGGGCGTCGCGCAGGCGCAGCACGCCGTCGTAGAGGTCGAGGGCGCCGTCGGCCCGCACCAGACTGAGCAGGTGGCTGCGGAACAGCCCGAACTCGTCGTAGAGCGAGCCGTTGGTTTCGTGGAGCCGGCGGGCAAGGTGCACCGCGTCGCGGCTCCAGGCGATGATCTGGTCGGCGTCGGCGCGCAGCAGATCGCGGTCTTCGCGGCTCACCAGCCGGTTCACCCCGCCGGGGATCGCGCCGGTGCCATGCACCCGCTTGCCGGCGGTGATGCGGATCACCTCCTGGCCGAACTTGCGCAGCAGCACGCCCTGGCGCGCCACCTCGGGATACGCGGCCGCCACGCCGACGATGTTGCGCTGCTGCACCGGCGATTCAAACCCGAACAACAGGTCCGGCGACGACAGGTGGAAGAAGTGCAGGGCGTGGGATTGCAGGATCTGGCCGTAATGCATCAGGCGGCGGATCTTGTCGGCGCTGGCGGTGACCCGCGCCGCGCCCACCACCGGGTCGAGCGCCTTGGCGGCGGCCAGGTGATGGCTCACCGGGCAGATGCCGCACAGGCGCTGGACCATCACCGGGACTTCCCAGTACGGCCGGCCCTGGATGAATTTCTCGAAGCCGCGAAATTCCACGATGTGCAGCCGCGCTTCCTTCACGTGGCCGGCGTCGTCCAGCAGCAGGGTGACCTTGCCGTGGCCCTCGACGCGCGACACGGGATCGATGGCAACCCGGCGGAGGTTTTCGCGGTTGGCGGCGGTTTCCAGTTCGAAGCTCATGGGGGGCTCCTTCGGAGCAGTGAGGAGTGAGGGGTGAGGAGTGAGGAGGCCTTCTTTGAGCCTGGTGCGCTGGCGATCGTCAGCGCAAAGCGCTCGGGCGCGGCCTCCTCACTCCTTACTCATGTCTCCTCACTGCCCCTCAGTCGTAATGCAGCAACCCGCCCGTCAGCCGCGGGGTGCGGCCGGCGATCAGGTCGGTGAGAAACTTCCAGATCGCCGGGCCCGAGGGCGGGCAGCCGGGGATGAAGTAGTCGATGCGCACCACCTCGTGGATCGGTCGCACCTTGTCCAGCGGTAGCGGCAGCTCCGGGTCGTTGGGGATCTGGCCGTTCTCGACGCCGGGGCGGAACTGATAGACCTCGCGCAGGCACTCGGACAGCGACAGGTGGTTGCGCTGGGCCGGCAGGCCGCCGGTGACGGCGCAGGCGCCCAGGGCGATCAGCGTCTTGCAGTTGCGGCGGAACTCGCGCAGCACGTGCACGTTCTCGGCGTTGCACACGCCGCCTTCGATCAGGCCGATGTCGCAGGGGCCCACGTCCTTGATGTCGGTGAGGGGCGAGCGGTCGAATTCGATGAGATCCACCAGCTCGAACAGGTGCTCGTCGATGTCGAGGAAGGACATGTGACAGCCGAAGCAGCCGGCGAGCGAGGTGGTGGCGACGCGCAGCTTGCGGGGCGAGGTCATGGCGCCTCCTTCAGCGTCTCGGCGCTGATCTGCGTGCCGTCGAAGCGGCGTTCGCCGATGGGGACCGCAAAGCCGGTGCGCTTGGGAAGGATCACGCCTACCGGGCAGATGTTTGCGGCGCGGTCGTCCTTGCTGAAATCGGTGTCGGCCAGGCGGCCGGATTCGGCATTGACCACCAGGTGCTTGTCGATGCCGCGGCCGGTGAGGGCGAACACCGACTTGCCGTCCATGTCGCGGCTGGCGCGCACGCACAGCTCGCAGAAGATGCAGCGGTTGAAATCCAGCAGCACGTCCGGGTGCGAGGCGTCCACCGGGCGGTCCGGGAAGAAGTGTCGGAAGCGCGGGGTGAGCATCTCGTACTCGTAGCCCAGGGCCTGCAGCTCGCAGTTGCCGCTCTTCTCGCAGGACGGGCAGAAGTGGTTGCCTTCGACGAACAGCATCTGCAGGATGCCGCGGCGCTCGCCGTTCATCTCGGGGGTGTTGCTCTCCACCTCGGCGCCATCCTTGGCGGGCGTGGCGCAGGCGGAGACGTGCCGGCCGGCGCTCTTCACCACGCACAGCTTGCAGCTGCCGTGGGGCGGAAAATCCTTGTGCCAGCACAGGCTGGGGATGTAGTGGCCGGCGGTGCGGGCGGCTTCGAGGATGGTCTGGCCGTCGTCAAACGGCACGGGCTGGCCGTCGAGGAGAAACTGTTTCATTGCGCATCCTCCTCATGGGTTTTGAGGTGGGCGCCGGGGTCGTCCCGGGCGGTGAGCTGGCGGGCTTCGGCCAGCGCGGCGTCGAGATCGAAGGCCGGCTCGAAATCCAGCGACACCAGCCGCCGTTCGTAGGCCGGGCGGAACTTCTGCAGGGTGTCGATCACCGGGTTCGGTGCCGCGCTGCCGAGGCCGCAGTGGCTGGCGTTCTTGAGCAGGCGGTCCAGCCATTCGATGTCGTTGAGGTCGGCCCGGGCGCCGTGGCCATCGGCCAGCTTGTCCATGAAGCCCTTGAGCAGCGAGGTGCCCACGCGGCACGGGGTGCAGAAGCCGCAGCTCTCGTGGGCGAAGAAGTGCACGAAGGCGCGGGCCACGTCGAAGAGATCGCGGGTGCCGTCGAAGATCATGAAGGCGCCGGCGGTGGGTACGTCTTCGTAGGCGATGTGGCGGTGGAACTCGTAGCTGGCGAGGCAGATGCCCGCCGCACCGCCCACCTGCACGGCCTGGGTGTCGCTGGCACCGCAGTCTTCGAGGATGCGGGCGATGGGCACGCCGAAGGGGTATTCGTAGATGCCGGGCGCGGCGCAGTCGCCGGAGATGGACAGCAGCTTGGTGCCGGTGGATTGGGCGGTGCCGGTGTCGGCGAAGGCTTCGCCGCCGTAGAGGGCGATGAGGCAGGTCTTGGCGTGGGTCTCGACGTTGTTCACCGCCGTCGGCCGGCCCAGGTAGCCCCTGGTGACCGGGAAGGGCGGGCGGATGCGGGGTGTGCCGCGCTTGCCTTCGAGGGATTCGATGAGCGCGGATTCTTCGCCGCACACGTAGGCGCCGGCGCCCAGGTGGATCTGGATGTCGAAGTCGAAGCCCGGCGTGCCGAGGATGGCGGTGCCGAGCAGCCCGGCCTCGCGCCGGCGGGCGAGCACGGCTTCGAGCTGCGGGCGCAGGTAGCGGTACTCGCCGCGCAGGTACAGAAAGCCTTCGCGGGCGCCGATGGCCCAGGCAGCGAGGCTCATGCCCTCGAAGACGAGATCGGCGTAGCTGTTGAGGAGCACGCGATCCTTGAAGGTGCCGGGCTCGCCTTCGTCGGCGTTGCACACGATGACCTTGTCGGCGCCCGGCGCGTTGCGGGCGCTCTCCCACTTCACCGCGGTCGCAAACCCGGCGCCGCCCCGTCCGCGCAGGCGCGAGGCGCGCATCTCGTCAAGCCAGCCGTCGCGGCCGCGGGCGATGGCGGCGCGCAGGGCGTCGCCCGGCGGCATCGGCAGGCCCAGCAGGGTGTCCTTGCGGCGGATGTTGTCGTCCACCCGGAAGTATTCGGCCGGCCACAGATCGAGCGGGCGCTGCTGGCGGATCAGTTCGGCGATCTCGTTGATGCGCCGGTGACTCAGTTGCCCGATGGCGAGCCCATTGACCAGCATCGCCGGGCCCTGGTCGCCCAGGCCGGTGCAGGAGGTGGTGGCCACGCTCACCAGACCGTCTTCCGACAGCTTGCCGGGCTCGACCCACAGCTTGCGGCACAGGGCGTCGAGCAGGCCGTCGTTGCCAAGCATGCGGTCGGTGATGTTGTCGGAGAACAGCACCCGGTAGCGCCCCACCGGCCGGGTGTACAGGAAGCTGTAGAAGCCGGCGACGCCTTCGACCCGGGCGCGGGGGATGCCGAGGGCGGCGGCGATGTGGGTGAGGGTGGGGGCCGGCAGCCAGCCGTCGATGTCCTGGGCGTCGATGAGGATCTGCAGCAGGCGGGTGGGGTTGTGCTGGTGTCGCTGCAGTACGCCGTCAAGCTCGACCGGCGCGGCGAGGGGGGAGGTGGGCACGGACGTCTCCTGCGGGAGTCACGTCACGAGTATGCGCCGGGGGCGAGCGGCGTGTTTGAGCCAGATCAGAAGTTGCTGCAGGATCAGGTGTTTACGCTGCGCCGCAGCAATCGGAGCTGGGGGAAGACGCGAGGGCTTGCGGCGGCCACCAGGAGGGTGACGAGGCCGCCGCCGACCACCGCAGCCACCGGCCCGGCCAGCGCCGCGAGGAGGCCGGATTCCAGCGCGCCCAGCTCGTTGGACGAGCTGATGAAGACCCGATTCACGGCGCCCACCCGGCCGCGCAGGGCGTCCGGCGTGGCCTGCTGGATCACCGTCTGGCGGATCACCACGCTGATGCTGTCGAGCCCGCCCAGGAGCGCCAGCGCCGCCAGTGACAGGGGGAAGGACGTGGACAGCCCGAAGACGATGGTCATCAGCCCGAAGCCGCCCACTGCGCCGAGGAACAGCCGGGCGTCCAGCGCCACCCCGAAGCGGGCGATCAGCAGCCCGGCGGTGGCGGCGCCCACGGCGGGCGCGGTGCTGAGGATGCCCAGCCCGGCGGGGCCGACCTGCAGGATGTCCTTGGCGTAGATCGGGAGCAGCGCTACCGCGCCGCCAAACAGCACGGCCACCAGGTCGACGCTCATCACCGCCAGCAGCAGGCGGGTGCGCCAGACGTGGGTGAAGCCGGCCAGCACTTCGGCCAGCCGTCCGGCGCCGCCGGTGGCGGGCTGGCCCCGGGAGCGCTGGCGGATCGCCAGCGTGGCGGCGAGGGCGACGAG
Source organism: Zoogloea sp. (assembly GCF_041904905.1). GTDB lineage: Bacteria > Pseudomonadota > Gammaproteobacteria > Burkholderiales > Rhodocyclaceae > Zoogloea. Next base: position 58,344 of record NZ_JAYRMI010000011.1, read on the forward strand.
GGTGAGCGCGCAGTTGGCGGCGTGGATCGGCAGGGCCGAATGGAAGGCGGCGAGCACCATGCCGGCCACCGCCGGGGCGGCCATCGATGCGACCTGGTGCAGCGACGACGCCAGCGCGATGCCGGGCGCGAGCTGGCCCGGAGGGACCAGCGCGGGCATCAGCGCGTCCCGCGCGGGGCGGTTGAGGATCTGGGCGCAGCCGGAGACGACGAGCGCGGCGTAGGTCCAGCCCACGCCCAACTGCAGCCCGGCGGCCAGCGCCAGCAGCAGGGTGGCGCCGGCGGTGAGGACGAGGCTGGCGACGATCACCCGGCGCCGCTCGAAGCGGTCGGCCACATGCCCGGCGGGCAGGAAGAAGATCAGGATCGGCAGGAACTGGGCGACGCCGACGAGGCCCAGGGCCATCGGCGAGCCGGTCTGCTCATACACCGACCAGCCCACCGCCACGCCCTGCCCGAAGTGGACGACGGCGCCGATGACGCTGATGAGCAGGTAGAGCTTGAAATCACGGGGCAGGCCCGGGCGTGGATTGGGACTCACCGCGTCAGGCCACCGCGCGGGCGATGCGGGCGAGGCCTTCTTCCAGCCGACTCGGCGGGCAGCCGAAGTTGAGCCGCACGAAGCCCGGCAGGCCGAAGTCCTTGCCGTCGGAGAGGCCGACGCCGTGGGCCTCGAAGTGCGCCGCGGCGTTGGGGATGCCGCGGGCCTGGAGGAAATCCCGGCAGTCGATCCAGGCGAGGTAGGTGGCCTCGACCGGTGTGGTGGAAAGGCCCGGCAGGGCATTGATTGCTTCGACCACCCGCGCGGCGTTGGCCCGCAGGGTGTCGATGAGGGCCTCGCGCCAGGGGCCGGCGTGCCGGTAGGCGGCCTCGGTGGCGGTGAGACCGAGCACGTTCACGTGGGGCACGATGCCGGCCATGGCGCGCTTGTAGCGGGCGCGGAGCGCGGCGTCGGGGATGATCGCGAAGGCGCAGTAGAGGGCAGGGATGTTCCAGGTCTTGGAGGGTGCCATCAGGGTGACGGTGCGCCGGGCGACGGCCTCGTCCAGCGCGGCGATGGGGAGGTGGGGCGTGGCCGGGTCGAGCACCAGGCCGCAGTGGATCTCGTCGGAGCAGACGACGAGGTCGTGGCGTTCGGCCAGCTGAGCGATGCGGGTCAGCTCATCCCGGCTGAACGCGCGGCCCACCGGGTTGTGCGGGTTGCACAGCATGAAGAGGCGCACGCCGTCGGCCACGGCCGCTTCGGTGCGGGACCAGTCCCACTCCCAGCGGCGGCCGTGCTGTACCAGCGGGGTGGTGACGAGGCGGCGATCCGAGTGGGCCGGGGCGTGGAGGAAGGGCGGGTACACCGGCGTGGCGGTGAAGATGCCGTCGCCGGGCTGGCCCACCGCGCGGGCGGCGACGTTGAAGCCGGTGACGACGCCCGGCAGCCACACCAGCCAGTCGGGCTCGATGCGCCAGCCGTGGTCGCGGGCGATGCCTTCGACGACGGCCTCGAGCACCGAGGGCCACGGGTCGGCGTAGCCGAACACGCCGTGGTCGAGGCGGGTGCGCAGGGCGTCGAGCACCGGGGGCGGGGCGGCGAAATCCATGTCGGCGACCCACATGGGGATCACGTCCCGGCCGGCGTAGCGGCGCCACTTGATGCTGTCGGAGCCGGCACGGTCGGGGCCGGAGGAGAAGTCGAAGGTGCTCACGCGGGGTTCTGCCGGAGGACGAAAGGGGGCCAGTGTAAACGGCCCGCGGGGGCGGACGCGAACGCCAGCCCCCGCGGGTGGATGCGCGACGCGCTCAGACTTCCAGGTGCTGGAACAGCACGGTGGAGAGGTAGCGCTCGCCGAAGGACGGGATGATGACCACGATCAGCTTGCCGGCGTTCTCGGGGCGCTCGGCTACCTGCAGGGCGGCCCACACGGCGGCGCCGGAAGAGATGCCCACCAGCAGGCCCTCTTCCTTCGCCAGGCGGCGGGCGGTGTCGAGGGCGTCGTCGTTGGGCGCCTGCACGATCTCGTCGTACACCTGGGTGTTGAGGATGCCCGGCACGAAGCCGGCGCCGATGCCCTGGATCGGGTGCGGGCCGCGCGCGCCACCCGACAGCACCGGGCTGGCGGCGGGCTCGACAGCCACCACCTTGACGCCCGGCTTCTTCGCCTTGAGGGCCTCGCCCACGCCGGTGACGGTGCCGCCGGTGCCCACGCCGGCCACGAAGATGTCCACCTGACCGTCGGTGTCGGCCCAGATCTCCTCGGCGGTGGTGGCCCGGTGGATGGCCGGGTTGGCGGGGTTCTCGAACTGCTGCGGGATGAGGTAGCGGCTGTCGGCGGCGGCGAGTTCTTCGGCCTTCTTGACCGCGCCGGGCATGCCTTCGGGGCCGGGGGTGAGGATCAGCTCGGCGCCGTAGGCCTTGAGCAGCAGCTTGCGTTCGCGGCTCATGGTTTCGGGCATCACGAAGGCGCACTTGTAGCCGCGGGCGGCGCACACCATGGCGAGGCCGATCCCGGTGTTGCCGGAGGTGGGTTCGAGGATGACCGTGTCCGGCCCGATCTGGCCGGCGGCTTCGGCGGCGTCGAGCATGGCCACGGCGATGCGGTCCTTCACGCTATGGGCCGGGTTGAAGAACTCCAGCTTGAGGGCGACGGTGGCGCCGCTGGCGGGGGCCAGACGGTTGAGTTTGACCAGCGGGGTCTTGCCGACCAGCTCGGCGACGTTGTTGGCGATGCGCATGGTGGTTCTCCTTCCCGGAATGGCGTTCAATCACTAATTAATTCTAGAACTAATTGATCTAGGTCAATAGCTGAAATTGGAATAAGCAAAGCACGGGTTGTCGCGATCAGAGCCGGCGGATCTTGTCGAGCAGGGCCGTGGTGGAGCGTTGATGCTCGAAGGGGATGGAGTGCACGCTGCCGCCCCGGGCGAGGGTCTCGGGGGCGCCCACGATGCGCTCCACCGGCCAGTCGCCGCCCTTGACCAGCACGTCGGGCTGGCAGTCGAGGATGCGGGCGATGGGGGTGTCCTCGTCGAACCAGGTGACCAGATCGACGCAGCCGAGGGCCGCCATCACCGCCAGGCGGTCTTCGAGGGGGTTGATCGGGCGGTCGTCGCCCTTGCCCTGGCGGCGCACCGAGGCGTCGCTGTTGAGGGCGACCACCATCGCGGCGCCCAGGGCGCGGGCCTGCCCCAGATAGGTGACGTGGCCCCGGTGCAGGATGTCGAAGCAGCCGTTGGTGAACACCAGCGGCCGTGGCAGGCGGGCCACCCGGGCGGCAAGCCGGTCGGGCGGGCAGAGCTTGGATTCGAAGTCGGGGGCGGGGTACATGACGGGGTGTGAGGAGTGGAGTGGGGGGATTTTCCCACTTCCCACGCCCTATTTCCTGTTTCCCGCAGCTCAGTGCCGGCCGCCGTAGCCAGCGAGGCCGATCATCAGCCGCACCAGGCCATAGGCGAGCCAGTTGACCAGCCGTTGCAGGCGCGGGCCGCGTTGCCAGTCGGCGGCGGAGATCTCGTGGCTGCCGTCCCGCATCACCCGCTCGAGGCGGCGGTGGAGATCGCCGGCGAAGCGGCTGTCGCGCACCACCACGTTGGCTTCGCGGGCCAGCAGCAAGCTGAAGGGGTCGATGTTGGACGAGCCGACGGTGGCCCAGCGTCCATCCATCACCGCCACCTTGGCGTGGAGGTGGCTGCGGTGGTATTCGAAGATCCGCACGCCGCCGGCCAGCAGTTGCCCGTACATCGCCCGGGTGGCGCGTTGCTGGAGCGGGTGGTCGGTCCAGCCCTGGGTGATGAGGGTGACGCTCACCCCGCGCCGGGCGGCGGCCAGCAGCGCCTGGCGGAAGCGGCGGCCGGGCAGGAAGTAGGCGTTGGCGAGGACCACGTCGCGGCGCGCGGCGGCCAGCGCCAGCAGGTAGGCGTCCTCGATGTCGTGGCGGTGGCGGATGTTGTCGCGGATCAGGAAGCCGGCTTCCACGTCGCCGCAGGGCAGCGGGCAGGCGGGCGGGCTGCCGGTGAGGCGTAGGCGGCGGCGGAACGAGGCCCAGGCGACCAGCTCCCACACATGGGCGACGGTGCGGTGGATGGGCCCCAGCAGCGGGCCCTGGATGCGCACCGAGAAATCCTGGCGCGGGGTGGCGAGGTCGGGGTCGTCGTGGTTGTAGTCGCTGATGATGTTGATGCCGCCGACGAAGGCGATGTGGCCGTCGATCACCGCCAGCTTGCGGTGCAGCCGACGCAGGCGGTGGCGCTGGAGCGAGAGGGCGGCCATCTCGCGGCGGTAGATCAGCACGTTCACGCCGGCGGCGACCAGGTCGTCCATCAGCGCGGCGACGAACTCGCGCCCGCCGAAGCCATCCACCAGCAGGCGCACGGCCACCCCGCGGGCGGCGGCCCGGCTCAGGGCGGCGGCGATGCGGTGGCCGGTCTCGTCGTCGGCGAAGATGTAGGTCTCGAGGAAGACCTCGCGCCCGGCGCCGTCGATGGCGGCTTCGAGGGCGGGGAAGAACTCTGCCCCGTTCTCCAGCAGCGTGAGGGCGTTGCCGGGCAGCCAGTCGACGTTCATTGCGGCCGCAGCTGGGCGGTCAGCGCCGCGTGGTCGGAGATGCGGCTCCAGGGCGGGCCGTAGTGGACTTCGGCCTTATCCACCGCAAAGCCGCGCACGTAGATGCGGTCCAGGCGCAGCACCGGCAGGGTGCTGGGAAAGCTGCGCGCCGGCCGGCCGCGGATCGACACGAAGGCTTCGGTGACGCCGAGCTGGTCGGTGAGGCAGTCGTCGGCGTGGTTGCGCCAGTCGTTGAAGTCGCCGGCGATGATGATCGGCGCGCCGTCGGGGGCAAGGGCGTCGAGGCGCTCGACCAGCGCCGCCATCTGGCGCCGCCGGCTGCCGGCGGTGAGGCCCAGATGCACGCACACGCAGTGCACGGGGCTGACCACGCCATCGACCTGGATCTCGCAGTGGAGCAGGCCGCGGCTCTCGAAGCGGTGGTCGGAGACGTCCTGGTTGGCCTGGGAGAGGATGGGGTGGCGGCTCAGGATGGCGTTGCCGTGGTGGCCGTGGTCATAGATGGCGTTGCCGCCGTAGGCTGTTTGGTGCCACATGTCGCGGGCGAGGAATTCGTGCTGGGGCTGGCCGGGCCAGTTGGGGTGACGCTGGGCGTGGCGCAGGTGCATGCCCTGGACTTCCTGCAGGAAGACGACGTCGGCCCCCAGCAGGCGCAGACGATCCCGCAGGTCGTGGATGGCGAGGCGCCGGTTGAACTGGGAAAAACCCTTGTGGATGTTGTAGGTGCAGATGCGCAGGGTGCTCATCGAATCTCCCGTTTTTCTTCATTCTGCGCGTTCGGGGCGGCTTTGGCACGCCCGGCGCACCCGTGAAAACGGCGCCCGCAGGCGCCGTCTTGAGGGCTGGGGCCGGGCACGCGTCAGGAGACGGCGAGCATGCGCTCCAGGGCCACCTTGGCCAGCGCGGCCTCGTGTTCGGGCACGGTGATCCGGTTGACCACGTTGCCGTCGGCGAGGTTCTCGAGGGTCCAGGCCAGGTGCTGCGGGTCGATGCGCTGCATGGTCGAGCACATGCACACGGTGGGCGCCATGAACTGGACGATCTTGCCCTCGTGCTTCACCTCTTCGGCGAGGCGGTTGACGAGGTTGAGTTCGGTGCCCACCAGCCAGCGGGTGCCGGGGGCGGATTCCTTGACGACCTTGATGATGTACTCGGTGGAGCCGACGAAATCCGACTGGCGGCACACCTCCAGCGCGCTCTCGGGGTGGGAGATGACCTTGCCCTCGGGGTACTGGTTGCGGAACTTGAGGATGTGCGCCGGCTGGAACATCTGGTGCACCGAGCAGTGGCCCTTCCACAGCAGGATCTTGGCCTTCCCGATCTGCTCGGGCGTGAGGCCGCCGTATTCCAGGTCGGGATCCCACACCACCATCTCGTCGAGGGGGATACCCTTGTTGAAGCCTGTCCAGCGGCCCAGGTGCTGGTCGGGGAAGAACAGCACCTTCTCGCGCTGCCTGAAGGCCCAGTCGAGGATCACCGGGGCGTTGGTGGAGGTGCACACGATGCCGCCGTGCTCGCCGCAGAAGGCTTTGAGGTCGGCCGCGGAGTTGATGTAGGTGACCGGGGTGATCTGCGCGTCGGGGGTCTCGAGCACTTCGGTCAGCTCGCGCCAGCAGCGCTCGACCTTGGCCAGGTTGGCCATGTCGGCCATCGAGCAGCCGGCGGCCAGATCGGGCAGGATGGCCTGCTGGTGGGGCTTGGACATGATGTCCGCCACCTCGGCCATGAAGTGCACGCCGCAGAACACGATGAACTCGGCGTCGGTCTCGGCGGCCAGGCGCGACAGCTTGAGGGAGTCGCCGGTGAGGTCGGCGTACTGGTACACGTCGGCGCGCTGGTAGTGGTGGCACAGCAGCACGGCCTTGTCGCCCAGGCGGGCGCGGGCGGCGCGGATGCGTTCGTGGGCGTCGGCGTCGGCCAGGGCGTTGAAGCGGTCGAAACTGATGGGGACGGCTTGCATCTGGAAATCCTGTCGTTCAGCCCTGGGTCCAGGGCAGGTTGGCATGGCGCCAGCCACCGACCTTGTTGCGGTGTCCGTTGGCGTCCTTGTCGCCCTCGAAACCTTCGAGGATGTTGTAGGCGTTGGTGTAGCCCTCGCCGGTGGCCAGGGTGGCGGCGTTGTGGGAGCGCGCGCCGCTGCGGCACAGGAACATCACCAGCACCTCGGGATCGACCTGATGCCGGAGCTGCGCCAGAAAGTGGGGGTTGGGTTCGTTGCCCGGGTAGCGCATCCACTCGATCTCGACCGCGCCCGGCACGCGGCCCACCCAGTCCCATTCGGCGCGGGTGCGCACATCCACCAGCTTGGCGCCGGGCGCGAGCTGCAGCACCTCCCAGGCTTCCCGGGGGGTGAGGGCGCCGGCGTAGGCAAGATTCAGGCTCCGCGCGCGTTCCTGAGCGAGGGCGAGGGTTTCGCTTAATTTTCCCATGGCGGCTGTCCGGCTAGAATGGCGGACTGCGAGTATACCGCCGGCCCCCCGGCCTGCAAGTCATGTCTCACCAAGCCCCTTCCGCCGGTGGCGCCAGCGCCCCCCACGACGACTCCGGCCGCTCCCGCGAGGCCCAGCGCGCCACCTGGGTGAGCGTGGCGGTCAACGTCGTGCTCACCGTCTGCCAGATCGCCGTGGGGCTGTTCGCCCACGCCCAGAGTCTCGTCGCCGACGGCATGCACACCCTGTCCGATCTGCTCGGCGATTTCATGGTGATGTACGCCAGCCGCCACGGCGCCAATCCCGCCGACGAGCGTCACCCCTACGGCCACGGGCGCTACGAAACCGCCGCATCGATGGTGCTCGGGCTGGTGCTGGCCGGCGTCGGCGCCGGCTTTCTGCTGACGGCCGCGGCCCGGCTGCAGGATCTCGACGCCCTGCCCGAACTTCACCCGGCGGCGCTCTGGATGGCGCTCGTCACCCTCGCCGGCAAGGAGGGCCTGTTCCGCTACATGCTGGCGGTGGCCCAGCGCCTGCGCTCCCCGCTGCTGGTGGCCAACGCCTGGCACGCCCGGGCCGACGCGGCCTCGTCGCTGGTGGTGGCGGTGGGGATCGGTGGCAGCCTGGCCGGCTATCGCTTCCTCGAGCCGCTGGCCGCGGCGCTGGTGGGTTTCATGATTCTGCGGATGGGCGCGATGCTGGCCTACGAGGCGCTGCGCGAACTCATCGACACCGGGGTCGATCCCGCCGACGTGGCGAAGATCCGCGACACCCTGGGCGCCACCGCCGGCGTGCTGGACGTGCACGAGCTGCGCACCCGCCGCATGGCCCACCGGGTGCTGGTCGATGCCCACGTGCGGGTCGACCCGCGGATCAGCGTCTCCGAAGGCCACCGCATTGCCGAGATCGCCCGGGCGCGGGTGCGGGCCGGGCATCCCGAGGTGCTCGACGTGCTGGTGCACGTGGATAGCGAGGAGGATCTGGTCGACACCGGAGGGCGCAGCCTGCCCGGCCGGGCCGCGCTGGTGGCCGAGCTGGCCGGGATCCTGGGCGCCGACGTGCCCCAGGCGGCGCCGGCGGTGCTGCACTATCTTGGCAACCGGGTCGAGGCGGAGGTGTATCTGCCCTTCGAGTGGTGCGCCGACCGGGTGCGGCTGGAGGCGCTCCGGCACCGTGTCGAGCAGCAGGTGGCCGGCTCGTCCCACTGGCGGTGCATCGAACTGCTGGGGCGGTTTGCACCATGATGGTGCGTATCGACAGGCGCGGCACTGCTTTGGTGCAATGCATTTTGCGAGCCGCCGCTGCAGAACCTTGTGGCACAATGAACTGTTTTCGTTTGCGTGCTGGCATGTTTTCTGCTTGCTGGGTTCGCTGACTGAATTGTCGTTTCACTGAAAACCTTTTTCCACTGCGAAGCAGCTTCAACCCGTTAGGAGTGAGTTATATGACCCCGCAAGACGTCATGAAGATCGTCCAGGAAAACGAAGTCAAGTTTGTCGACTTCCGTTTTACCGACACCAAGGGTAAGGAACAGCACGTTGGCGTCCCGGTCAGCGCCTTCGACGAAGACAAGTTCGAAAGCGGCCACGCCTTCGACGGTTCCTCGATTGCCGGCTGGAAGGGTATCCAGGCCTCCGACATGCTGCTGATGCCGGACCCCAAGACCGCCTACATCGACCCGTTCTTCGACGAAACCACCCTGGTTCTGAGCTGTGACGTGATCGACCCGGCCGACGGCAAGGGCTACGACCGCGATCCGCGCTCCATCGCCAACCGCGCCGAGGCCTACCTGAAGTCCTCCGGCATCGGCGACACCGCCTACTTTGGCCCGGAACCCGAATTCTTCATCTTCGACTCCGTCGAGTGGAAGGTCGGCATGTCCGGCGCCTACCACAAGATCTTCTCCGAAGAAGGTGCCTGGTCGTCCGACCAGAAGTTCGAAGGTGGCAACACCGGCTACCGTCCCGCCGTGAAGGGTGGTTACTTCCCCGTCCCGCCGGTCGACTCCTTCAACGACATGCGTGCCGCCATGTGTCTGGCCCTCGAAGCCTGCGGCGTGCCGGTTGAAGTGCATCACCACGAAGTGGCGACTGCCGGTCAGAACGAAATCGGCACCAAGTTCGACACCCTGGTGCGTCGTGCCGACCAGACCCAGATCACCAAGTACATCGTCCAGAACGTCGCCCACCAGTACGGCAAGACCGCGACCTTCATGCCGAAGCCCATCGTTGGCGACAACGGTTCCGGCATGCACGTGCACCAGTCCATCTGGAAGGACGGCAAGAACCTGTTCGCTGGCAACGGCTACGCCGGCCTGTCCGAGACCGCCCTGTACTACATCGGCGGCATCATCAAGCACGCCCGCGCCCTGAACGCCATCACCAACCCGCTGACCAACTCCTACAAGCGTCTGGTTCCGCACTACGAAGCTCCGGTCAAGCTGGCCTACTCCGCCAAGAACCGTTCCGCTTCCATCCGGATCCCGTTCGTCAACAGCGAGAAGGCCCGCCGCATCGAGACCCGTTTCCCGGATCCGGGCGCGAACCCCTACCTGTGCTTCGCCGCGCTGATGATGGCCGGCCTCGACGGCATCCAGAACAAGATCCACCCGGGCGATCCCGCCGACAAGAACCTGTACGACCTGCCGCCGGAAGAAGACGCGCTCATCCCGACCGTCTGCTCCAGCCTCGAACAGGCTCTGGAAGCCCTCGACAAGGACCGCGAGTTCCTGACCCGTGGCGGTGTGTTCAGCAACGACTTCATCGACTCCTTCATCGCCCTCAAGCAAGAAGAAGTGAACCGTCTGCGCGTCGAAGTGCACCCGGTCGAGTTCGAGATGTATTACGCCATCTAACCTTTCGGGGTTGGAGGCCGGTCAGCGTGCTGGCCGGCCGTGCGTTACCTGGGGACGGGCTTTGGCCCGTCCCTTTGTCTTTGTGGCGGACGCCCTTTGAGTTCTCCCGCCCCGCCACTACACTTGTCGTGACCCGCTGTCCGGATCGACCACCATGAATCCACGAATCTCCCTGTTGCTGGCCTCTCTCCTGTGCTCGCCGCTGGCTGTGGCGGACATCTACAAGTGCGTCGATGAGGCCGGTCACGTCACTTACACCAACAACAAGCCCTCTGGCAAAGGCTGCAACACCCTGTCGCGGGATCAGGCCGTCTCGTCGGTGCCCGGCAGCGCACCGGTTGCGCGCCCCGCAGGCGTGCCTGCGCCCCAGAGTGGTGCATCGTCTGGCGGCGGGGGTTTCCCGCGGGTCGACTCCGGCACCCAGAAGGCGCGGGACACCGACCGCCGGCGCATCCTCGAGGAAGAACTCAGCACCGAGCAGAAGAGTCTTGAGGCTGCCCGCAAGGAACTCGAAGAGCAGGAATCGGTCCGCTACGGCAACGAGCGTAACTACCAGAAGGTTCTTGACCGCGTGCAGCCCTACAAGGACAAGGTCCAGCTCCACGAGCGCAACATCGAAGCCCTCCGGCGCGAGATCAGCAACTTGCGTTGACCGGGTTTCGGGGGCGTCCGCCGCTGCCGTCCCTGAAGTGGTCTGCTTCTTGCATAGGTGTTCTTATGCAAAACGACCAGCCCGAATCCACGATTTCCGCCTTCGCCGGCCTCGAACTGCTCTCATCGGCAGTCGTGCTGGTGGACGACCAGCTGGTCGTCCGATACCTCAACCCCGGTGCGGAAAACCTGTTTGCGGTGAGCAGCCGCAAGATCGTCGGTTACGCCCTGCACCGTCTGCTTGGCGACCCTGCCGGATTGGGCAGTGCGCTCAACAACGTGCTCCGGGACAACTGGAGCTACACCGGCCATAACCTCACCGTCGTCCGCCCTGGCCTGGAGCCGCTGCACCTGGATTGCACGGTCACGCCTGTCGAATGTGCGGAAGCCCGCCTGCTGCTCGAATTCCGCCCGATGGACGCGCACCTCAAGGTGGCGCGGGAAGAGCAGCTGGCCCACCAGCAGCAGGCCAACCGGGAGCTGATCCGCAACCTCGCCCACGAGATCAAGAACCCGCTGGGCGGGATCCGCGGTTCGGCGCAGCTGCTCGAGCGCGAGCTTGACGACCCCCAGCTGCGCGAATACACCCAGGTCATCATCGCCGAGGCGGACCGCCTGCAGGAGCTGATGAACCGCCTGCTCACCTCCCACCGGATGATGCAGCCCACCCAGCTCAACCTGCACGACGTGCTGGAGCGGGTGCGCCGCCTCACCCTGGCCGAATTTCCGGCCATCGAGGTGCGCCGCGACTACGACACCAGCCTGCCCTACATCACCGGCGACCGGGAGCAGCTCATCCAGGCCATCCTCAACATCGTGCGCAACGCGGCCCAGGCGCTGCGCGGCGTTGGCGAGATCGTGCTGCGTACCCGGGCCGCCCGGCAGATCACCTTGTCGAAGCGCCGGTTCAAGCTGGCACTGCAATTGCAGATCATCGACAACGGCCCCGGCATCCCCGACAAGATCCGCGACAAGATCTTCTACCCGCTGGTCTCCGGCCGCGAGAACGGCAGCGGCCTCGGCCTGTCGCTGGCCCAGAGCTTCATCGAACAGCACCAGGGCGCCATCGATGTCGATTCGCGCCCGGGCCGAACCTGTTTCACGGTGTACCTGCCGATTGCCCGGGAAGGGGACAGCTGATGCAAAATCGTGCAGCGCACCGTCTTGGTGCGTCGCTCCCGGCCTGTGCCGGCCTGGCCCTCGATCGAACCTTTTGCCTGTTTCACTTTTGTGCGTGTGATTGACATGAATTCTGTCTGGATTGTTGACGACGACCGCTCCATCCGCTGGGTGCTCGAAAAGGCCCTGGCCCGGGAGGAGATCCCGTACAAGAGTTTCGGGACGGCGGCCGAAGTGCTGTCGGCGCTCGACAGCGCCACCCAGCCGCCCCAGGTGCTGGTGTCCGACATCCGGATGCCCGGCGAATCGGGGCTGGCCCTGCTCTCCAAGGTGAAGGCGCGCTTCCCTCAGATGCCGGTCATCATCATGACCGCCTACTCGGATCTCGAAAGCGCCGTCGCGGCCTTCCAGGGCGGCGCCTTCGAATACCTGCCCAAGCCCTTCGATGTGGATCAGGCGGTCGAGTTGGTGCGTCGGGCCATCGACGAGAGCGCCCACCAGGCCGGCGCCGTCGAGGCGCTCAGTTCGGTACCCGAGATACTGGGGCAGGCCCCGGCGATGCAGGAAGTCTTCCGCGCCATCGGCCGGCTTGCCCAATCCCACGCCACGGTGCTCATCAACGGCGAGTCGGGCACCGGCAAGGAGCTGGTGGCCCGTGCGCTGCACCGCCACAGCCCGCGCAAGGACGCCCCCTTCATCGCCATCAACACCGCCGCGATCCCCCGCGACCTGCTCGAATCCGAACTCTTCGGCCACGAGCGTGGCGCCTTCACCGGCGCTCAGACCATGCGCCGCGGCCGCTTCGAGCAGGCCGAAGGCGGCACCCTGTTCCTCGACGAAATCGGCGACATGCCCGCCGAGCTGCAGACCCGCCTGCTGCGGGTGCTGTCCGACGGCAACTTCTACCGGGTCGGCGGCCATCAGCCGATCAAGGCCAACGTCCGGGTGATCGCCGCCACCCACCAGAACATGGAAGAGCGGGTGCGTCAGGGGCTGTTCCGCGAGGATCTGTTCCACCGCCTCAACGTGATTCGCCTGCGCCTGCCGCCCCTGCGCGAGCGCCGCGAGGACATCCCCGCCCTCGCCAAGCACTTCATCTCGCTGTCGGCCCAGGAGCTGGGCGTCGAGGCCAAGCGCCTCTCCGACGCCACCCTCAAGTACTTGCAGAGCCTCGATTTCCCCGGCAACGTGCGCCAGCTTGAAAACCTCTGCCACTGGCTCACCGTGATGGCGCCGGGCCAGACGGTCGAGGTGGCCGACCTGCCGCCCGAGCTGAAGGACCAGCCCACCCGCGAGCACCCGGCCAACTGGGGCGACGCCCTGATGGCCGAGGCCGACCGCGCCATCGCCCAGCACCCGGGCGAAGTCTTCGACATGCTCTCGCGGGATTTCGAGCGCATCCTCATCCGCCGCGCCCTGTCCGCCACCGGCGGGCGGCGCATCGAGGCCGCCCAGCTGCTGGGCATCGGGCGCAACACCATCACCCGCAAGATCCAGGAGCTGGGACTAGAAGAACCCGACCACGCCTGAAAGGGGCGATAAACCTACTGCGCCGGCCGATCCCGCAACTGCGATGCTCGCCGTACGCCTGTACGGCTGCGCTTCTCGTCGCAACCTCGGCCGGCTCGCTACGGTTTCTCGCCCCTTTCGCTTGGGAGCTTGTCTGGCGCTTGAAGCCGCGGGCTCCCCAATTTCTGCCCCTGTCCGCCATAATTACCGATTCGTTTCAACGATCAGGTAATTCTTCTTGAGCCATTCCGATTTCGAAGCCCTCGATGCGGGGGCGGTCGCGGCGGCCTTGGGCGAGCTGGCCGGACAGTTCTCGCTCACGGCGATGCCGGAGTGCGACTCCACCAACAGCCGGCTGATCGACGCACCGGCGGACGACGACGGGCGGATCGCCGTGCTGGCGGCCGACCGGCAGACCGCGGGGCGCGGCCGGCGCGGCCGCAGCTGGCTGTCCTGGCCGGGGGCCGGCCTCACCTTCTCGCTGCGCTGGCGCTTCACGCCCGCGCCCCACATGCCGGCCGGCCTCTCGCTGGTCGTCGGCCTCGCGGTGGCGCGCACCCTCGAAGAGCTGGGCGTCGAGGGTGTGCAGCTCAAGTGGCCCAACGACGTGCTCATCCACGGCAAGAAACTCGCCGGCATCCTCGTCGAGCTGTCGTCCCGTGGGCGCCAGCCGTCGGCGGTGATCGGCATCGGCCTCAACCTGCGCCTGCCGCCCGACGCCCAGGTGGAATCCGCCATCGGCGTCACCGATCTGGCCGCCTGCCTCGCTTCGCCGCCCGGGCCCAACCGCCTCCTTGGGCTGCTCCTGGCGCAGCTCCACCACTTCCTCGAGCTTTACGCCGCCGCCGGCTTCCCGGCCCTGCGCGGGGCCTGGGAGCAGCGCAACGCCTTTGCCGACCTGCCGGTGCGCATCCTCGGCGAAGCCCACGAACTCGCCGGCACCTGCGCCGGGGTCGACGACGACGGCGCCCTCCTGCTGGCCACGCCGGACGGCGTGCGCCGGGTGCTCTCCGGCGAAGTTTCCCTGAGGCTGGCCTGATGGATCTGCTGCTCGATGTGGGCAACACCCGCCTCAAGTGGGGGCTGCACGACGGAGACCGCTGGCACGGCCAGGGGGCGGTGCTGCTCTCCGCGCTGGATGGCTTTGCCGACGTGCTCGCCGACCTGGGGCCGGTCCGGCGCATGCTGGGCGCCAACGTGGCGGGCGCCACGGTGGGCGGCCGGCTCGGGGCCATGCTGGCCGCCCATGGCGTGGCGGCCGAGTGGATCCGGCCTCGCAGCGAAGGCTTCGGGGTGCGCAACGCCTACCTCGACCCCGCGCGCCTGGGGGCCGATCGCTGGGCCGCGCTGGTCGGCGCCCGGGCGCTCCACGGGCGGGCGGCGCTGGTGGTCACCTCCGGCACCGCCACCACCGCCGACGTGCTCGACGGCGCCGGCGTCTTCCAGGGCGGGGCGATCCTCCCCGGGCTCGATCTGATGCGCCTCTCGCTGGCCCGCGACACGGCCCAGCTGCCCTTTACCGACGGTCGCTTCGAGGCCACGCCACGGCGCACCGCCGACGCCATCGTCACCGGCTGCCTGCACGCCCAGCTTGGCGCCATCGAGCGCATGTTCCGGCTGGTGGCGGGCGAGGCCGACGCCGTGTGCCTGCTCAACGGGGGGGCGGCGGCCAGCCTCGCGCCGCATCTCGAATGCCCGCTGCGGGTCGTCGAGAACCTCGTGCTCGAAGGCTTGTCGCATATGCGTCAATAATTGTCACGGCGCGCCTTGCCACGCCTGCAGGGCATTCGGTGCCTTTTCCCGTCGACTGTGATGGGTTAGTCTTGCGGTCATGGCCACTTTACGTGTAACGGTACTGATTCTCGTCCTCGCCAACCTGCTGGCGCTGGCCGTCTGGAAAGGCGGGCTGGGCGCCGGTGCGTCCACCGGCGAGCCCGAGCGTCTGAGCAATCAGCTCAACCCCGAACGGCTCCGCCTGGTGGTGGACGCCGCGCCGGCGTCGCCCCCGCCGGTGGCGGTCGCACCCAAGGCCGCGCTGCCCATCGCCCCCGCCGAAGCGCCGGCCGAAGCGGCCCCTGCGCCCGAGCCCGTTCCCGCCAGGCCCGCCGCCCCCGAGCACACCGCGCCGCCGGCCTGCGTCGCCTTCGGCAGCCTCAGCGCCGACCAGGCTGCCGAACTCACCGCGCGGGTCGCCAAGACCGGATCGGGCTTCAAGCTGTCCGAGACTCGCGGTGCCGGCGCAAGCTCCTGGTGGGTGCACATCCCCAGCCAGGGCAGCAAGGAAGGCGCCGATCGCAAGGTGGCCGAGCTGCGCCGCCTGGGCGTGGAAGACCTCTTCATCGTGCAGGACGCCGGCCCCAATCAGTTCGCGATCTCCCTCGGGCTGTTCAGGAACGAGCCCGCCGCCGGCCGGCACCTCGCCCTCCTGCGGGAGAAAGGCGTGCGCAGCGCCCAGATCGCCACCCGCGGCGGCAGCGGCGTGAAGGTGGAGGTGCGCGGCCCCTCCGACAGCCTCGCCACCCTCGCCAGCGACCTGTCCGACAAACTGCATGGCGCCAGCCGGCTCGAATGCGCCCCATGAGCGCCGCGCCGGGTTCGCCCTACGTCGTCGGGCTCACGGGAGGCATCGGCAGCGGCAAGAGCGCCGCGGCAGCGGTCTTCCATGAACTCGGCGCCGCCATCGTCGACACCGACCTCATCGCCCACCGCCTGACCGCCCCCGGCGGCGCCGCCATGGCGGCCATCGAGGCGGCCTTCGGTGCCGGCGTGGTGGCCGACGACGGCGCCCTCAACCGCCCGGCGATGCGCGCCCTGGCCTTTGAAGACTCCGCCGCCCGCAAGCGCCTCGAGGCCATCCTGCACCCCATGATCCGCGACGAGAGCGAGCGCCAGTGCCGCGCCGCCACCGCGCCCTACGCGATCCTCGCGGTGCCCCTGCTGATCGAGTCCGGCGCCTACCGCGAGCGCGTGGCCCGCCTGTGCGTCGTCGACTGCCCCGAAGACGTGCAGGTGGCGCGGGTGATGGCCCGCAGCGGGCTCGACGCCCGTCAGGTGCGGGCCATCATGGCCGCCCAGGCGTCCCGCGCCACCCGCCTCGCCGCGGCCGACGACGTGGTGGATAACGCCGGCTCCCTCGAGGCCCTGCGCACCCAGGTGGCGCGGCTGCACCGCGACTACCTGGCCCGCGCCGCCAAGGGGCCTGTGTTATGATTCGCGCGGGTCTGACCGTCAATTTTCCACTCCCTATCCAGGCGCGCGCGTGATTACTTACGAATATCCCCTCAACGAGAGGATCCGCACGCTGTTGAGGCTGGAAGACCTTTTCGAGAAGGTCATGCATTTCGTTCGGGCGGAGGGTTCCCTCGAACACCACGTCGCCCTCGTCACCCTGTTCGAGATCCTCGAAGTCGCCAGCCGCGCCGATCTGAAGGTCGATCTGGTGCAGGAACTCGAACGCCAGCGCCAGATCCTCCTGTCCTTCCGCAACAACCCCCAGATTTCCGAAGAGGCCCTCTCCGGCGCCCTCTACGAGATCGAGCAGGCCTCCGCCTCGCTCCTCGCCATGGCCGGCAAGACCGGCCAGTATCTGCGCGAGAACGAATGGCTGATGAACATCCGCAGCCGCGCGGCGATTCCCGGCGGTGCCTGCGAATTCGATCTCCCGTCCTATCACCACTGGCTCAACCGCGAAGCCGAGCTGCGCCGCCGCGACCTGATGGCCTGGGTCCAGCCCCTGCTGCCGATCCGCGACGGGCTCGCCATCGTGCTGCGCCTCCTGCGCGCCAGCGGCCGGCCCGAATCCCAGGTGGCCCACCGTGGCGCCTTCCAGCAGACCATGGGCGGGCGCACGGTGCAGATGATCCGCATCCGCCTGAACGGCAGCGCCATGTGCGTGCCGGAGACCAGCGCCAACAAGTACGCCCTCAACATCCGCCTGATGCACGCCGAAACCGTCACCCGCCCCGGGCAGGTGGAGATCGACGTGCCCTTCGAGCTGACTTTCTGCAATCTGTGATGACGACCCCTGGCAAGCCCCGCGTGGTCAAGTGCCCGACCTGCGGCACCGCCGTCGAGTGGGTGCCCGAGAACAAGTGGCGGCCGTTCTGCTCGGATCGCTGCCGCCTGATCGACCTGGGTGCCTGGGCGACCGATCAATACCGGGTGGCGGGCGAGACGCCCCTCGACAACGACGCCGATCCCCTCAACCGGCCGCACTGAGCGGCCGGTTTTTCGTTCACCCCCAGATCGCCCGGATGCCGGCGATGCCGTGGGCGCCGGCGGCCTTGGCTTCCGTCACGTCGTCCGCCGCCAGCCCGCCCAGCGCGAACACCGGCAGGGGCAGGCGCTCCACGAGCTTGCCGAACGCCTCCCAGCCCAGCCCGGGCTGGCCGGGGTGGCTTTCGGTTGGCTTGACCGCGCCCAGCAGCGCGTAATCCAGGCCGAGGGCGGCGGCCTTTTCCAGTTCGGCGCGGTCGTGGCAGGACGCGCCGACCCATTCAAGATCGGGCCGTGCGTCGATCTCCGCGAGCCGCCGGGCGGGCAGGTGCAGGCCGTCGGCGCCCACCGTGCGGGCGAGGTCGGCGTCGTCATTGACCACGACCCGCGCGCCGGCGGCGTGGCAGCGTTCGACCGCCGCGCGGGCGAAGGCGTCGCGTTCATCCGCAGGCAGCGCCGACTCGCGGATCTGCACCAGCCGCAGCCCGCCGGCCAGGGCCGCGTCGAGCCGCGCCAGCTGGGCGTCGATGCCGATCTCGGCGGCGTGGGTGATGCCCATCGTGCGGGGCAGGCGCAGGGCCTTGAGGATCGGGCCGTTGGCGGGGAGCATCGGGCCCACGTCCATCGCGTCGGCGCGCTGCCAGGCCAGCGCCGCGTGTACCTTGTCGTCGATCTCGCCGTGCCAGGCGGGCACCTCGAAGAAGTGCAGGCTCACGTGGGCGTGCTCGTACTCGTGCTCGCGGACGATCCACGGCCAGGCCACGTCCACCTTCATGCCCAGCTCTTCGTCCAGCTCGCGGACGAGGGCGTCGCGGGGCGTCTCGCCGGGCTCCACCTTGCCGCCGGGGAATTCCCAGTAGCCGGGGTAGAAGGTGTCCGGCGCGCGCTGGCCGAGGAGGAAGCTGCCGTCCGGGCGGGCGATGACCGCCGCCGCCACGTGGACGATCTTGCGTTGGGGCTGGCTCATGATTCAAACCGTCCGGCGTAGTCGCGGGCGAACTGCCAGGCCACCCGGCCGCTGCGGGAGCCGCGCAGCAGCGCCCACTGCAGCGCGTCGCCGCGGGCGGCGGGGATCGCGTCGGCCGGCACGCCGAACTCGCCCAGCCAGTGATTGACCACCGCGAGGTACTCGTCCTGGCTGAAGGGGTAGAAGGAGATCCACAGCCCGAAGCGCTCCGAGAGGGAGATCTTCTCCTCCACCGCTTCGGCCGGATGCACCTCGCCGTCCAGGTGCTTGGTGGCGGCGTTCTCCGAGAAGTACTCGGGCATCAGGTGGCGGCGGTTGGAGGTGGCGTAGATCAGCACGTTGTCGGGCACCGCCGCCAGCGAGCCGTCGAGCACGCTCTTGAGGGCCTTGTAGGCGGGCTCGCCGTCCTCGAAGGAGAGGTCGTCGGTGAACAGGATGAAGCGCTCCGGGCGGTCCTGCACCAGCTCGACGATGTCGGGCAGGTCGATCAGGTCGTCCTTGTCCACCTCGATGAGGCGCAGCCCGGCGCCGGCGAATTCGTTGAGCAGCGCCTTCACCAGCGACGACTTGCCGGTGCCCCGGGCGCCGGTGAGCAGCACGTTGTTGGCGCGCTTGCCGGCCAGGAACTGGCGGGTGTTGGCGACGATGCGTTCCTTCTTCTCCTCGATGTCCTGCAGGTCGTCGAGGCGGATCCGGTGGGGGCGGGGCACCGGCACCAGGGCCTTGGCCTTGTTGCGGTTGCGCCAGCGGAAGGCGGTGGCGGCGCTCCAGTCGGGGGGCGCGGCGTCGGCCGGCAGGAAGCGTTCGAGGCGTTCGAGCAGACGCTCGGCGCGGGAGAGGAACTGGTTGAGATCAGTCATCGGGGGTGTCATCCGTGTCGTTCTTGGGCGGGCTTCTCAGGGCCAGGGCCACGATGGCCAGCAGCGCCGCGACAAGGCCGAGTTCGAGGCCGACGAGCCACATGGCGCATCCTTTGCGGGCCCGGCCCGACAGGCCGGTGGTTATACTCGGGCGGGTGAAGATTGCCAGCCGCGAGTGTACCCCATCCATGTTCCGCCCCCTCCGCCCCCTCCGAGCCATCCCCGCTTCGCCTGCCTTGTCCCGTCTTTCCGCCACCTGCGCCGCGCTGCTGCTGGCCGCCTGCGCCGGTGCGCCGCGTCCGGCGAGCGGCCCGTCCGCCCCGGTGGCGCAGCCCGCCGCGCCGGCGACGCCGCCGGCCGTTACGGTGCCTGCGCCCACCGGCGGCGCCTCGGCGCCCCAGCCCCTGGCCCGGCCGCTGCAGCCGGCGGCCTGGGCCGATCTGCCCGGCTGGAGCGGCGACGCCATCGACGAGGCCTGGCCGGCCTTCCTGGCCTCGTGCCGGGCCATCGGCCGGCAGGCGGTGTGGGCGCCGGTGTGCGAGGCGGCCCGCGGGCTGGGCGAGCGGCCGGGGGCGTCGGCGGTGCGCAGCTTCTTCGAGTCGCGCTTCACCCCGTGGCGGGTGAGCAACCCGGACGGCACGAAGGAGGGCCTCATCACCGGCTACTACGAGCCCCTCATCACCGGCAGCCGCCACAAGGGCGGCGCCTACGCCTGGCCGGTGCTGGGCGTGCCGGACGATCTGCTGTCCATCGACCTGGGCGAGGTGTTGCCCGACCTCAAGGGCCAGCGTCTGCGCGGCCGGCTGGTGGGCAGGAAGGTGGTGCCGTACTACTCCCGCGCCGAGCTGGCGCGGATGGCCGACAGGTTTGCGGCCAAGGCCATCCTCTACGCCGACGACGCGGTGGAGCTGTTCTTCCTGCAGGTGCAGGGCTCGGGCCGGGTGAAGCTGCCCGACGGCAACATCGTGCGCATCGCCTACGCCGACACCAACGGCCACCCCTATCAATCCATCGGCCGCTGGCTGGCCGACAAGGGCGAGCTGCGCCTGGAGCAGGCGTCGATGGACGGCATCAAGAGCTGGGCGCGGGCCAACCCCGGCCGGCTGCAGGAGATGCTCAACGCCAACCCCAGCTACGTGTTCTTCCGCGAGGTGCCCAACACCGCCGGCGGTCCGGTGGGCGCCCTGGGTCAGCCCCTCACCGACGGGCGCAGCCTGGCGGTGGACCCGCGCAGCATTCCGCTGGGGGCGCCGGTGTTCCTTGCCACCACCCAGCCCAACACCAGCCAGCCCCTGCGCCGCCTGATGCTGGCCCAGGACACCGGCACCGCCATCAAGGGCGGGGTGCGCGGCGACTTCTACTGGGGCTTCGGCGCCGAAGCCGGCGCCCAGGCCGGGCGGATGCGCCAGAAGGGCGAGATGTGGGTGCTCTACCCACGGGATCAGGTGCCGCGCTGAGGGGGGCGGTGCGGGCCCGGGGGGGACTGGTTCGGGTTTGAGGTGAACTGGTTCAGGTCCGGGGTGAACGAGTTCAAGTCCAAGGTGAACTAGTTCAGCTTGAAGGTGAACCGGTTCAGGTCAGAGCCGAACTTGTTCAGGTCCGGGGTGAACCAGTTCAAGTCCGAGGTGAACTGGTTCAGCTTGAAGGTGAACCGGTTCAGGTTTGAGCCGAACTTGTTCAGGTCCGGGGTGAACGAGTTCAAGTCCAAGGTGAACTAGTTCAGCTTGAAGGTGAACCGGTTCAGGTCTGAGCTGAACTAGTTCGGGTCCGGGGTGAACCAGTTCAAGTCCAAGGTGAACTAGTTCAGCTTGAAGGTGAACCGGTTCAGGTCTGAGCTGAACTTGTTCAGGTCCGGGGTGAACCAGTTCAAGTCCAAGGTGAACTGGTTCAAGTCCGAGGTGAACTGGTCCAGCTTGAAGGTGAGCGCGTTCGGGTTGGCGGTGAAACGCTTCGCCGCCGCCGTCGGGATGCGAGCGGATTGCCCGAACGGGGTACTTCGGGTGGCCGGTGGGTGGGGTTAGAACGTAGATTTGTAATAAGTTTTTCTTAAATTCATGGTTTGCGCGCACGGCCTGCCACGCTACCGTGCGAAGCTGGCGATCTACCCCAACGCCATCCATCCTGCATCCCGGAGACCATCGTGCCCCTGACCGAACTCGTCCATTACTTCAACAAACGCAACCGGCTCGTCCGTGGTGGCGAGGACGAGGGCTTCCGATTCGTCGACGGGCAGGTGCGCATGCATTTCGGCGGGCGGGGATCGTGTCCCGGTGCGTGGTGTAAGAAGCGTCAGCAGAAGCGGTCGGCGGGTCATCGTCTCCGGTTTGGCAGGAGAGCGAGTCAGGCTGCGAGTGCAGACAGGCTGACGTTGGGATTGTCGCCAACTTCGGCGAGCGTTTCCAGCGTCATGTAACGGCGCTGCAGAGCCCATTCGTCGTTCTGTTCAAGCAGCAAGGCGCCGACCAGGCGGTAGATGGCCGCCTCGTTGGGGAAGATGCCCACGACGTCGGTGCGCCGCTTGATCTCGCCGTTCAAGCGCTCGAGCGGGTTGGTGCTGTGGATCTTGGTGCGGTGCTCCT
>NZ_JAYRMI010000097.1:0-11865 GCF_041904905.1 Zoogloea sp.
TTTTCGACGATGACCCGGCTGCTGCTCGCCCCGATGGAGGGGCTCGCCGACGACGTGCTGCGCGAGGTGCTGACCCGCGTGCCGGGTTACGACCACGCGGTGACGGAGTTCGTGCGGGTGTCGGGCACGCTGCTGCCGCTGCGGGCCTTCGCGCGGGTGTCGCCGGAGCTTCGCGCCGGCAGCACAACGAGCAGCGGCACGCCGGTGCGGGTGCAGCTGCTGGGCTCCGACCCGCCCTGCATGGGCGACAACGCGGCCCAGCTGGTGCGGCTGAACCCGGCGGGGATCGACCTGAACTTCGGCTGCCCGGCGCCGCTGGTCAATCGTCACGGGGGCGGCGCGGCCTTGCTCGACGAGCCCGAGACGCTCCACGCCATCGCCTGCGCGGTGCGCCGGGCGGTGCCGCGGCACATCCCCTTCACCGCCAAGATGCGCCTGGGGGTGGCCGACACCGGCCGCGCGCTGGCGTGCGCCCAGGCCCTGGCCGACGGCGGGGTGGAGGACATCGTCGTCCATGCCCGCACCAAGATCGACGGCTACCGCCCGCCCGCCCACTGGGAGTGGGTGGGGCGCATCGCCGACGCGGTGGCGGTGCCGGTGGTGGCCAACGGCGAGGTGTGGAACGAGGCGGACTGGCGGCGCTGCCGTTCGGTGAGCGGCGCCGCCGACGTGATGCTGGGCCGCGGCGCGGTGTCGGACCCCTTCCTGGCGCGGCGCATCCGCGCGGGGGGCGAGGGCGCGCCGGATCGCGACGCCGAGTGGGCCGAGCTGCTGCCGCTGATCGGCGAGTTCTGGCAGCGGGTGCTGGCCAAGGTGGAGGCGCGCCACGCGCCGGGCCGGCTCAAGCAGTGGTTGGGCATGCTGCGGCGCAACTTTCCCCGCGCCGAAATTCTCTACGCGGAGCTGCGCGCCCAGAAAGATCCGTTGGTCGTCGCCCATATCCTGGGTTGTCACGGCGTACCGGTGCTGAAGGCGGCCGCGTAGAATTGGCGGATGTACGCCAATTCGAAGATCCCCGAGAGCGCCCAGCCGGGCGTTCATGAAAACCTTGTCGAGCGGGTCGTCAAACACGCCCGCTCCGAGTTCCGCAAACCCTATCTCGATCACAACAAGGCCGCCTTCGCGGCCAGCCTGGCTGGCTGGGACGGTAAGGCGCCGCTGATCCTGGACGCCGGCTGCGGCGTTGGGCACAGCACCATCCAGCTCGCCCGGGCGTTTCCCGAGCACTGGGTGATCGGCGTCGATCAGTCGGAAGACCGGCTGTCCCGCAAGAAGCCTTACCCCGATGCGCTGCTGCCGAAGAACATGGTCTTCGTGCGGGCCGATCTGGTGGACTACTGGCGGCTGATGGCCGACGCCGGCATCCGGCTCGACCGGCACTACATCCTCTACCCCAACCCCTGGCCCAAGATCGGCCACCTGGCGCGGCGCTGGCACGCCCATCCGGTGTTTCCGTTTGTGCCAAGGTTGGGTGGGCGGCTGGAATGTCGCAGCAACTGGAATATTTATGTGGAAGAATTCGCCCTCGCGATCGGCCTGCTGACCGGCCGCGAGGTTGGCTGGGCGCCCTTCGAGGCCCCGTCGCCGCTCACCCCTTTTGAACGCAAGTACCGGGATTCCGGCCAGACCCTTTACCGGTGTGTGGTGGAGCTCGATCGCCAACCCAGACCGGAGGAAGACCCGTCATGACCCAATTTCAATCCGAACCCTTGTCCGAAGAAGAACTGGAGCAGCTCGAGGAGCTGCTGGTCTCCGACGATGTGCCCGCCGACTGCATGAACATGGAGATGCTCGACGGCTACATCGCGGCCATCGTCGCCTCGCCGCTGCCGATCAAGGTGGAGGAGTGGCTGCCGGCGGTGTGGACGGCCGACGAGGGTGAGGTGGGCTTCGGTTCCGGCGCGGTGCTGCAGAAGGCCATCGAGCTGGTGCTGCGCTACTACAACGACACCCTGGCGGTGATCGGCGACGAGCTGGGCGACGAGGAAGGCGAGGCCGAAGGCTGGCAGCCGTTCTGCTATGCCCAGGGCGGCGACGACGATCCGGCCATCGGCGAGGAGTGGAGCAACGGTTTCGAACAGGGCTTCGAGATGTGGCCGGTGGAGTGGCCGGACACCGTGAGCGACACCGCCATCGCCGAATCTTTGCTGGAGACCATCCTGGGGCCCGAAGAGGAGGTCTCGGTGCTGCCGGATGCCGACGCCCAGCTGGCCGAACTGGAGGAGAAGGGCCTTGCCGTGCAGCGGCTCTACCAGAACTGGCGCGCCCTCGGCCTGCCGGCGCCGGCGCCCGTGCCGGTGAGCGCGGCAACCGCCGCCACCCGCAGCGGCCCCGGGCGCAACGATCCCTGCCCCTGTGGCAGCGGCAAGAAGTACAAGAAGTGCTGCGGCGAGGGCAAGTGAGCGGCTGCCTGCGGGGGCCCGCATCGTGGGTCTGAAGTACCGCGGCGAGATCGACGGCCTGCGGGCCGTCGCCGTCTTGCCGGTGATCCTGTTCCACGCCGGCTTCGGCCTGTTCGGCGGTGGCTATGTGGGCGTGGACGTGTTCTTCGTCATCAGCGGCTACCTGATTACCAGCATCCTGCTGGCCGAACTCCAGGCGGGCAGCTTCACCGTCGTCGGTTTCTACGAGCGGCGGGCGCGGCGAATCCTGCCGGCGCTGTTCGCGGTGATGCTGGCGACGTTGCCCTTCGCCTGGTTGTGGCTGGCGCCGGCGGAGATGCGGAAGTTCTGCAACAGCCTGATCGGGGTCTCGCTGTTCAGCTCCAACATTTTGTTTTGGCAGGAGAGCGGCTACTTCGACACCGCCGCCGAGCTGAAGCCCTTGCTCCACACCTGGAGTCTGGCGGTGGAGGAGCAGTTCTACGTGTTCTTCCCCCTGCTGCTGATGGCGGTGTGGCGTCTTGGCCGGCGCCGGATCGGGGTGCTGCTGGCGGCGCTGCTGGTCGCCAGCCTGCTGGCGGCCGAGTGGGGGCTGAGACACGACCCCACCGGAGCCTATTACCTGCTTCACACCCGCGGCTGGGAGCTGCTCATCGGTGCGCTGGTGGCGCTGGTGCTGTCGGCCCGCGCGGGGGCGGACGGCGCGCTGGTGCCGTCGTCGCCCTGGCTTGCGCAGCTGGCGGGGCTGGCCGGGCTGGCCGCCATCGGGGTGTCGGTCTTCCTGTTCGACCGGCACACGCCCTTTCCTGGGGTGCACGCGCTGCTCCCCACATTGGGCACGGCGCTGGTGATCCTGTTCGCCAGCCCCCGGACGGCGGTGGGCGCGCTCTTGGGCAACCGCTTCTGCGTGGGGATCGGCCTGCTCAGCTACAGCGCTTATCTGTGGCACCAGCCGCTGCTGGCCTTTGCCCGGGTTCGCAGCGTGGGGGCGCCCAGCGAGGCCCTGATGGGTGCGTTGGCGGTGGCGTCGGTGGCGCTGGCCTATCTGAGCTGGCGGTTCGTGGAGCGGCCCTTCCGGCAGCGTCGAACGGTTCCCCGCCGGGCGGTGTTCCTGTTCAGCGGGGTGTGCCTGCTGGGTTTCATCGCCGTGGGGCTGGGCGGGCGGCTGACCGGCGGCTACGAGGCCCAGCGTCTCGACGCGGACCGCATCGCCCTGCGCAAGACAGCCCAGCCCAGCCCGCTGCGGGATACCTGCCACACCCTGGATTCGCCGGATTTCACGCCGCCGGCCCGGGCGTGCACCTACTTCGGCAGCAAGGTGACCTGGGCTGTCTTCGGCGACAGCCACGCGGTGGAGCTGGCCTATGCCTTGGCCGAGGGGCTGAAGCGGGACGACCTGGGCCTCAAGCACCTCAGCTACAGCGGCTGCGGCCCGGTGGCCGGGCGGGCCGACCTGGGCTCGGACTGCCGCAAGTGGTCGGACGCCGCGCTGGCCCATCTGGAGCGCCTGCCGGAGGTGCACACGGTGGTGGTGGTGTACCGCATGAACCTGCATCTCTTCGGCGAGCATGAAGGCGTCTACCCGGCGCTGCCGGATACGGTCGGCGAGGCCGAGCGCGCGCGCACGTGGCAAAGTTACGTGGCGCTGCTGTCGCGCCTGCAGGCCGCCGGCAAGCGGGTGGTGGCGGTGCTGCAGGCGCCGGAGCTGCGCAAGGGCATCGACGATCTGGTGTTGGTGGACGGTGGCCCGCGGATCGTCGGTGTGGAGCGGCGCTGGTGGGATCGCCGCCAGGCTTTCGTGCGCGCCCATCTGCCCGATCTGCCCCCCGGCGTGGCGGTGGTGGACCCGGCCGAGGTGCTGTGCGATGCCGAGGCCTGCTACGCCGCGGGCGACGGGCAGGCCGACTACTTCGACGACGATCACCTGTCGGTACAAGGCGCCCGCAAGGTGGCGCAGCAGATCTTCAAACAAACGGCGCCCGAGGCGCGCCCTGCAACGGAGTGACGAAGTGGCCGATCCCTGCCTGACCTGTGGCGCGTGCTGCGCGAGTTTTCGGGTCGATTTCCACGTCTCGGATCTGGAAACCTGCCCCGGCGGCTGCGTGCCGGTGGCGCTCACCGTGCCGGTGACGGCCACCCTCGCGCGGATGCGCGGCACCGACGAAGGCCCGCCGCGCTGCATCGCGCTGGCTGGCGAGATCGGCCAGGCGGTGAGCTGCACGATCTACGACCGGCGCCCCGGGCCGTGCCGGGATTTCGCCCCCTTCGCGGCGCTGGGCATCGGCGACGAGGGCTGCGCCCGGGCCCGCCGACGGCACGGCATGAAGCCTCTCGACGAGTGACATCCTGCCGGCGGCACGGGCGGTTTCACAGTTAGAAACAGAATCCGCGATGCCGAAGCTGTCGCGCGGGCTTAGTCTGTCGGTTTGACCACCACCAGGAGAAGCACATGGGTTTGCTGAGTTTCGTACGTGAAGCGGGCGAGAAGCTGTTCGGCCGCAAGGATGTGGAAGCCGCCGCCGCCGAGCCCAGCGCCGCCGACAAGCTGGCCGAGCTGAACCGCAAGGCCGCCGCGGCGATCGTGGCCTACATCGACAAGCAGGGGCTCGACACCAGCGCGCTCTCGGTGAGCTTCGATGGCGCCAGCAGCACCGTCACCGTTGCCGGCACGGTGGCCGATCAGGCCACCAAGGAGAAGGTGCTGCTGTGCTGCGGTAACGTGGACGGCGTGGATAAGGTGGACGACCAGCTTGGCGTGACCAACCCCGAGCCGCCGGCCCAGTTTCACACCGTGGTGCGGGGCGACACCCTGTCTGCCATCGCCAAGGCCTTCTATGGCAACGCCAACGCCTACATGAAGATCTTCGAGGCCAACAAGCCGATGCTGGGCCACCCGGACAAGATCTACCCGGGCCAGGTGCTGCGCATTCCGGCCTGAGCGCGTGTTCTGACGGGCTGCCGGCGGGCGGCCCGGATTGGCGGATTGAGTCGGGTCTGACACAATCCGCCGCTCCTGAAACATTTCTGCAATCGCCGGAGCCCGCCACCATGACCATCCGATTCCCCGTTGAAGGCGAATTCATCCAGCTCGACCAGCTGCTCAAGGCCACCGGCCTGTGCGGGTCGGGCGGCGAGGCCAAGCAGCGCGTTGCCGACGGGGCGGTGTGCGTGGACGGGGAGATCGAGAACCGCAAGCGGGCCAAGCTGCGCCCGGGTCAGCGCATCGACTTTGCCGGCGAGACCATCGAGCTGGTGGCTGCCGGCTGATCTCGCTTCACGCCATCACTTCAGCAGGCCTTCGGCCTTCAGCGCCGCCTGCACGGCGGGGCGGGCCCGCACGCGCTCGGCGAAGGCGCCAAGGCTCGGCCAGGGGGTGATGTCCACCTTCACCAGGCCGGTCCAGCCCAACACGGTGAAGAGGTAGGCGTCGGCCACCGAGAACGCGTCGCCCAGCAGATAGGGTTTGGTGTCGAGGGCCGCGGCGACGATGGGCAGGCGACGGGCCAGGTTGGCCCGGGCGGCATCGCGCATGTCGTCGCTGGCGGCAGGGTTGAACAGTGGGCTGAAGCTCTTGTGGAGTTCGGTGCCGATGAAGGTGAGCCACTCCTGCAGGCGGGCGCGGGCAAGGGTGCCGGCGGGCGGGGCGAGCTTCTTCTCGGGCACCAGATCGGCCACGTACTGCACGATGGCCGGGCCTTCGGTGAGCAGCTCCCCATCGTCCAGCGCCAGCGCAGGCACGTAGCCCTTGGGGTTGATGGCGGCGAAGTCGGCGCCGGATGCGGTCTCCTTGGTGCGCAGGTTCACCTTTTCGAGGGCGACGTCGAAACCGGCTTCGCGCAGCACGATGTGGGGCGACAGGGAGCAGGCGCCGGGGGAGTAGTAGAGCTTCATGGGGGTGTCTCCTCGAGTTTTTTCAGTTTGGGTGGATGTCGCCATCCAGGTACAGCCAGCGGCCGTCCTCGCGGATGAAGCGGCTGGTTTCGTGCAGGCGGTGGGCGCGCCCGCCGATCTTGTAGCGGGCCACGAATTCCACCACGGCGTGGCTGTCGTCGGTCAGCTCGAAGCGCTTGACCGCGAGGCCCAGCCACTTGGTGGGCGGATCGCCGGCAAGGTTCAGTCCGGACGGACGGAAGTCGGGGTGCCAGGTGGTCAGCAGGTAGTCTTCCCGGCCCAGGGTAAAGGCGGTGTAGCGGGAGCGCATCAGGGCTTCGGCATCGGGGGGCGGGTCGCCCAGGTCCAGGTGGCGGCCGCAGCAGGCGGCGTAGTCGGCGGGTTTTCCGCAGGGGCAGGGGTGGGGCATCGACGGTGGGTAGCGGAGGGCGGAGCCCGCATTCTGGAATGAGCCGGGGCGGAATCGCAACATCCGGCGTGCCTTGCCTTGAGATTCCCGCGCCGATGCCGTTACTGGCAGGGATCCGGGATTTCAGGTGAATAATCGGCGAGCCTGGGCGAGCTGTGCATTCCGATGGGCCGGGCAAGGGTAGCTGCGAGTTGGGGAGACGGCATTGAAGCGCTGGAAAATGGGTATCCGCGGCAAGCTGATCGCGATCTTCGTGGTCATCAAGGTGCTGCCGCTGGTGGTGTTGGCGCTGTTGGCGTGGGGCATGGCGCAGCGGCTTGGCGACACGGTGAGCGCGAAGGCCAGCGCAATGGCCGAGTCGATGCTGGCGACCGTGAAGCAGGTGGGCGAGGGCGCCACCGGCGACGCGATCCGGGCGCTGGACGACCGGGCCCGGGTGGCCATCGAGCGCCTGACCACCGACACCGCCCGGGCGGTGGCCGGCTTTCTCTACGACCGGGATTCGGACGTGCGGCAGGCGGCTCAGGTGGAGCCGTCCGAGGCGGCCTACCGCAGCTTTCTGCTTCACCGTACGCGCAAGGTCCATCGCCACGGCCCCTGGCAGCTTGCCGAGGATGGCACCCGCTGGGAGCCTGCCGCCAACCAGAGCTGGGACGAATCCCTGGCGGCCGACCCGGCCCAGGCTCTCCCGGATAACGCCAAGTCGTTCAGCGCCCGTCCGCCGGAGTACATCGGCCACCCTGAGCCGCGCCCGCTGTTCGTGGAGATGAGCTTCGTCGATCTGCAGGGGCGCGAGCGGGTGAAGGTGACGACGGGCGATCTCACCGCCAGCGCGCTGCGCAACGTGAGCGACCCGGGCCAGACCTTCCTGAAGGCCGAGCGCTACTGGCCTGAACTGCGGAAGCTGAAGCCCGGCGAGATTTACGTGTCCGAGGTGATCGGCGCCTATGTGGGCAGCCGGGTGGTGGGGCCGTACCTGCCGGCCAGCGCACGCAAGGCGGGCATCGAGTTCAAGCCGGAGGAGTCGGCCTACGCCGGCACCGAGAACCCGGTGGGCAAGCGCTTCCGCGGCATCGTGCGGTGGGCGACGCCGGTGGAGCGGGGCGGGCGGATTGTGGGCTACGTCACCCTCGCGCTGGATCACGACCACATCCGCGAGTTCACCGATCACATCAGCCCCACCGATTCGCGCTACACGCCGATCAACGACGCCATCGTCGGCAACTACGCCTTCATGTGGGACCACCGCAGCCGGGCGATCTCCCACCCGCGGGATTACTTCATCCCGGGCTACGACCCCGCCACCGGCGAGCCGGTGACGCCGTGGCTGGATCAGGCGCTCTACGACGCGTGGCAGGCGTCCGGCAAGTCGTCGCGGGCCTTCCTCGAGACCGTGAAGCCCTTCGACGGGCAGTCGCTCAAGAAGAAGCCGGCGGCGGCCCTCGTCAAGGTCGGCACCGTCGGGCTGGATTGCCGCTACCTCAACTTCTCGCCCCAGTGCGCCGGGTGGAACCAGCTTACCGAGAAGGGCGGGTCCGGCTCCTTCACCATCTTCTTCTCGGGGCTGTGGAAGCTCACCACCGCCGCCGCGATCCCGTACTACACCGGCCAGTACGGACAGTCGCCGCGGGGCTTCGGCTTCGTCACCGTGGGGGCCAACGTGGACGACTTCCACCGCGCCGCCACCGAGTCGGCCAGGCGGATCGGCTTCAGCATCGCCGAGATGGACAAGTCGCTCCACGCCCAGCGGCAGGGGCTGCGGGACGACATCGCCGACAACCTGACCCAGACCGCCGGCGCCCTCACGCTCTCTACTGCGCTGATGGTGGTGGTGGTCATCGTCGTGGCGATCTGGATGGCCCAGTTCATCACCCGGCGGATCACCGCCATGATCGACGGCCTCGGTCGCTTCCAGGCCGGCGACCTGTCCCACCGGCTGAAGGTCCGCTCCGACGACGAGATGGGGCAGCTGGCCGACTCCTTCAACAGCATGGCCGACGAGGTGCAGGAATCCTTCAAGCGCTCCGAGGAGGCCCGCAGCCGGGCAGAGGAGGCCAACAAGCTCAAGTCGGACTTCCTGGCCAGCATGTCCCACGAGCTGCGCACGCCGCTCAACGGCATCCTGGGCTATTCGGAACTGCTCCAGCTCGAGCTGACCGATCCGGTCCAGCTCGACTACGCCACCACGATCCAGTCGTCGGGCAAGCACCTGCTGGACATCGTGAACGACCTGCTCGACCTGGCCAAGATCGAGGCCGGCCGGCTCGAACTGAAGACGACCCCTCACGACATCGCGGCCCTGGCCAACGAGCTGATCGGCGCCCACCGGGCCCATGCCCAGGCCAAGGGGCTGTCCCTCGACCTGGCGCTGGCGGCCGACCTGCCGGTGTCGATCCGGACGGACGTCCAGCGGCTGCGGCAGATTCTCAATAATCTCTTGAACAACGCGATCAAGTTCACAGAGAATGGCGGGATTGGCCTGCGCGTGGGTCGCGCCGGCGAGCGCATCGCGTTTGCCGTCACCGACACCGGGCCGGGCATCCCCCTCGAAGCACAGGGCGTCATTTTCGAGAGATTCCGCCAGTTGGACCAATTCCTCACCCGCGATCATGGTGGCACCGGCCTTGGGCTGGCCCTCGCGAAGGAGCTCGCGCACCTGCTGGGCGGCGATCTCGTCGTGCAGTCCAGCCCCGGCAACGGCGCCACCTTCACGCTGTACCTGCCGGCCGCCGCGCCAACGTCCAGATAGGCTTTCCCCATGAGCGATGCCTCTTCAAACCCGAAAAAGGTTCTCGTCGTCGATGACAACCTGATCAACCGACGGCTCGCCATCGCCTTCGTCAGCCGGCTGGGCTACGTGGCCGAGCAGGCCGAAGACGGCCCCGCGGCCCTGGCCAAGCTGGACGCGGAGCCCTTCGGCGTGGTGTTCCTCGACATCAGCATGCCCGGCATGTCGGGCGAAGAGGTGCTCGCCCGCATCCGCGCCGACGGTCGATTCGGCGGCCTGCGCGTCATCGCCTATACTGCCCATGCGCTCCCGGAAGAGAAGCAGCGCCTCATCGACGCCGGCTTCGACGATCTGCTCATCAAGCCGATCACCCTGGGGGCAGTCGAAACCGCGCTCCAGCGCTGATGCACGCACCGGCATGGTGCGGGAGCCGTTGAACTTGCTGGAAAAATTGAATTGTGCGTTCGCACAATCTGCGTGGTTTAAAATATAATATATATAAGACTTGGCTCTGCCTGATAAGAACCAAAGGCCGGTCTGTGAGGGAGACGTGCCCCGGGGTTTTCCCGGCGCCGCACGAAAGACAGCATCACCGTAATGTAACCATCGTCTAGGAAGGATCTACCCATGCTTGAAGCCTACCGCCAGCACGTTGCCGAGCGTGCCGCCCTCGGCATTCCGCCGCTGCCCCTGTCGAAGCAGCAAACCCAGGCTCTGGTCGAACTGCTGCAGAATCCGCCGGCCGGCGAAGAAGCTTTCCTGGTAGATCTGCTGACTTACCGCGTCCCCGCCGGCGTGGATGACGCCGCCAAGGTCAAGGCAGAATTCCTGGCCAAGGTCGCCAAGGGCGAAGTGGCCTGTGGTCTGGTCTCCAAGGTCAAGGCCACCGAACTGCTGGGCACCATGCTCGGCGGCTACAACGTCAAGCCCCTGATCGACCTGCTGGGCGACGCCGAATGCGGCGCCACCGCTGCCGAAGGCCTCAAGAAGACCCTGCTGGTCTTCGACTACTTCCACGACGTGGCCGAGCTGGCCAAGGCTGGTAACGGCAACGCCAAGGCCGTGATCCAGTCCTGGGCCGACGGCGAGTGGTTCACCTCCCGCCCCGAAGTCCCCGCCTCCCAGAAGCTCACCGTCTTCAAGGTCACCGGCGAGACCAACACCGACGACCTGTCGCCCGCGCCGGACGCCTGGTCCCGCCCCGACATCCCGCTGCACGCCCTGGCCATGCTGAAGAACCCGCGTCCGGGTATCGAAGCCGACGAGCCGGGCTCCCGCGGCCCGATCAAGCAGCTCGAAGCGCTGGCCGCCAAGGGCAACCTGATCGCCTACGTCGGCGACGTGGTCGGCACCGGCTCCTCCCGCAAGTCCGCCACCAACTCCGTGCTGTGGTTCACCGGCGAAGACATCCCCTTCGTCCCGAACAAGCGCTTCGGTGGCGTGTGCCTGGGCTCCAAGATCGCCCCGATCTTCTTCAACACCATGGAAGACGCCGGCGCGCTGCCGATCGAGATCGACGCCGGCCAGATGGACATGGGCGACGAGATCGAGCTGAAGGTTGACGGCGCCACCGGCAAGGTCACCGCCACCAAGAACGGCGCCACCATCGCCGAATCCCAGCTCAAGACCCTCGTCATCCTCGACGAAGTCCGCGCTGGCGGCCGTATCCCGCTGATCATCGGTCGTGGCCTGACCACCAAGGCCCGTGAATTCCTCGGCCTGCCGGTCTCCACCCTGTTCCGCCTGCCGCAGAACCCGGCAGACGCCGGCACCGGCTACTCCCTGGCCCAGAAGATGGTTGGCCGCGCCTGTGGCCTGCCGGAAGGCAAGGGCATCCTGCCGGGCACCTACTGCGAGCCCAAGATGACCACCGTCGGCTCCCAGGACACCACCGGCCCGATGACCCGCGACGAGCTGAAGGATCTGGCTTGCCTCGGCTTCTCCGCCGATCTGGTGATGCAGTCCTTCTGCCACACCGCCGCCTACCCGAAGCTGGTGGACGTCAAGATGCACCGCGAGCTGCCGTCCTTCATCTCCACCCGTGGCGGCGTTGCGCTGCGCCCGGGCGACGGCGTGATCCACTCCTGGCTGAACCGCCTGCTGCTGCCGGACACCGTCGGCACCGGTGGCGACTCCCACACCCGCTTCCCGATCGGCATCTCCTTCCCGGCCGGTTCCGGTCTGGTTGCGTTTGCCGCCGCCACCGGCGTCATGCCGCTGGACATGCCTGAATCCGTGCTGGTCCGCTTCAAGGGCCAGATGCAGCCGGGCATCACCCTGCGCGATCTGGTCAACGCGATCCCGCTGTACGCCATCAAGGCCGGCCTCCTGACCGTCGAGAAGAAGGGCAAGAAGAACGTCTTCTCCGGCCGCATCCTCGAAATCGAAGGTCTGCCGGATCTGAAGGTCGAACAGGCCTTCGAACTGTCCGACGCCGCCGCCGAGCGTTCCGCCGC
>NZ_JAYRMI010000134.1:0-2103 GCF_041904905.1 Zoogloea sp.
TCGGGATGGCCGTCGGCGGCGTACCAGCCATGATGCCGCATCTCGCCTTCGAGCTGCCCGGCACCCCAGCCCGCATAGCCGAGCGCCATCAGCCAGCGGCTTGGTCCCTTTCCTGCCGCTATGGCGCGCAGGATATCCATCGAGGCGGACAGGGCGCAGAGCGGCTGGACCATAAGCGTATCCGTCCCGCCCCAATCGGTGGAATGCAGGATGAAGCCGCGCCCCGGCTCGACCGGCCCCCCGTGCAGCACCGCACAATCGGGCGACACACCGGGATCGATCCCGAGTTCCTCCAGCACTTCATGGAAAGTGACGCCATCGCGCTCATGCCCGATGCCGATACCGAGCGCACCGTTTTCGTCATGCATGCAGATCACGTTGACCGATCGCTCGAAGCGCGGGTCGAACATGCCGGGCATGGCCAGCAGGATTCTTCCGGAGAGGTATTGTTCCTGGGTCACATTTCCGAATGTAGGCGCTTGGCGGGCTGGGGCAAGAGCGTTCCCGCCAGGCGCGAGAGTGCTTCCCCGCCGCGCTCCGGCGGCCTATGCACATCCTATTAGCAAGGAGATTGCCTCTGTGAGCCTGCTGTTCGCGCTGCCTGAAACACCCTCCATTCCCATCCAGGGCGAGGATGCCCGCTTCCCGGTTCGCCGCATCTTCTGCGTCGGGCGCAATTACGAGGCCCATGCCCGCGAACTGGGCAACGTGGTCGATCGCGAAGCCCCGATCTGGTTCACCAAGGCCCCCGCTGCGCTCTGCCATACCGGCGCAGTGATCCCCTACCCGCCGGGCACGGCCAATTGCCACTACGAGATGGAATTCGTCGCCGCCATCGGCGCGCCGGCGTTCCGCGTCTCGCCCGGCGAGGCGATGGACGTCGTGCTCGGCTATGCCTGCGGCCTCGACATGACCCGGCGCGACCTGCAGAACGCGGCGAAGGACAAGGGCTATCCCTGGGATACCGCCAAGGACTTCGAGAACGCCGCTGTCATTGCCCCGATCACGCGCGCCGAAACATTCGGCCCCATCGCCGGGCAGCGCATCACGCTGTTGCAGAATGGCACCCGGAAACAGGACGCCTCGCTCACCGAAATGGTCTGGTCGCTGCCCGAGTTGATTGCCGATCTTTCGCGGATGTACCATCTGGCGCCCGGTGACCTGATCTACACCGGCACCCCGGCCGGTGTAGGCGCGGTTGCGCCGGGCGATGCGCTGGAAGGCGCTGTCGCAGGGCTGGAACCCGTGCGCCTCACCATCGGCGCGGCGGAGTAAAGGGCGATGCGGGCCGCAATCTATCCGGGCGGCGGCGGGCCGGTCACGATCGAAACCCTGCCCGATCCCGAACCCGGCCCCGGCGAGGTCCTGCTGCGCGTGCAACGCTGCGGCATCTGCGGCACCGACATCTCGATGACCAAGGGCCAGAGCTGGGACTATGCGCCCGGGCAGTTCGGCCATGAATACGCCGGCGAAGTCGTGGCGCTGGGCAAGGGGACGCAGCGGCTGAGCATGGGCAGCACGGTCGCGGTGATCCCGGCGCTGGGCTGCGGGCATTGCCCGGCGTGCAACCACGGCGATAATCCGATCATCTGCACCAGTCCGCATCCCGCACTTGGCGGCTTTTCCGAATTTGTCGCGGTGCCCGAATCCGTCTGCACGCTGCTGCCCCAGACGCTTTCGCTTTCCGATGGCGCCCTGATCGAACCGCTGGCGGTCGGGCTTTACGGCATGCGGCGCAGCAAACTCATGCCGGGCGAGACGGTGCTCGTGCTCGGCGGCGGCACGGTAGCACTCTATGCGATCTACTGGGCCCGGCGCATGGGCGCGGGACGCGTTATTGCCGCCTCCCGTTCGCCCCGCCGCCGCGATCTGTGCCTGCAGATGGGCGCGGATGGCTTCGTCACATTCGGCGAAAACGAAATGGGCGAAGCGGCCGAAGCGCTTGGCGGCCTGCCCGATGTGGTGATCGAGGCCGTCGGCGTTGAAGGCATGCTAGACAAGGCCGTGATGCACGCCCGCCCCTACGGCCGCGTCATCTCGCTCGGCTTCTGCACCCATCCCGACCCGGTGCTGCCGGCAATGGCTTCGTACAAATGCGTCACC
>NZ_JAYRMI010000135.1:0-2091 GCF_041904905.1 Zoogloea sp.
TCCAGCGGGTTCTTGCGCGTGCCGGCGGCAAACAGCAATTCGCCCTGGGGGCCGAGGATGTTGCGATCCAGACTGAAGCTCGGATCGAAGTAGAAGGTCCGCACCGTGTTGGTCGGCCGCAGGCCGGTGACCGGCGGCGGATTCTTCACGGTCGCGATGCCCCGCTTCCGGGCTTCTGCTTCCAGGCGCCCGAGTTCGCCGCTACGTTCCTTCTGGCGCAGGCGCTGCTCGATCATCTGGAGCAGATGGGGTTCGCTGATCTCGTAGGTCGGCCCGATGACGCCCAGATCCATGGCACGCGCGCCGCCTGCCGCGCCCAACATCAGACCGAGCACCAGGGGAGCGGATACGATGCAGCGTTTCATCGTGCCCCCCTGGCCGGGCAACGGATCTGTCCGGCGAGTCGTTCGCGGGCGGCGGTATCGCGCAGGTGGCTGGCACGGATCAGTCCCATCAGCACCGGATCGCCGTCACCGTCCGACATCGCTTGGCGCAACTCGGTCGCGGTGAGTGTCCGGCCGCAATGCCGCTCGAAGGCCGCGAGGTAGTCCTTGGCCCCCGCCTCGGCGGCGGGGGCGATTTGCCGCAGGAGGCCGAGATAGTCGGCCAGCGGCATGTCATTGATCCCTGGCGGCGTCGGCGTCCCGTGGATCGGCCCGCGGGCCGGATTGGACTGGCCCCGGGCGGCCGGCTGGGTCAAGAGGCCGAGCAGTGCGAGGAATACAAGGGCCTTGGTCATGGCGCGCCTTTCAATACAGCGGAACCACGACACCGACCACCTGCTCGGCCCGTACCAGGCCGCTGTCCTGGTAACGCGAGTCGAAGGAGTCGGGGCTGGTGCCCTGCACGTAGTAGTGCCCGGGCGGGATGACGGTGGGCGTAATCGGGTCCAGCGGACTATGGTCGTAGGCCTGCAGCTTGGCCACGCCGACCTCCTCGCCGTTGATCGCCACGTGCCGACCGGCGACGGTCACGGCATCGCCGGGCAAGCCCCGCACGATCTTGAAGAAGGGCTGGCCGCGCAGCCCCGGGTAACGCGCCTTCGCCTCACCATCGAACGAGAAGACGATGAAGTCGCCACGCCGCAGGGGGTGGGGGCCATGCACCAGCCAGGCGATGCGATACGGCAGGCTCGGCGTCCAGTTGAAGAGCACGGGCAGCCGCGGCGTCGCATCGATGAAGAGCCGGGCATAGGCCAAGCCCCAGATCGCGAAGATCGGCAGGTAGAGAACCCAGCGCCGGCGCACATGGCGCAGGAAATCGGCAAAATGCTTGACGACCCGCCGTCCTCTGCCGGGGTTCGACGCGGCACGCGGTAGCGCCTGTTGGACCGGATCGGCGTTCATGGCGTGGCCACCTTTCTGCGCAGCTGCGCCGTCAGGTCGACGGTGTTCGGCGTCGGTCCGGCCACGGCGGTCCTGAGGATCACCAGGCAGTTGCATTCCCGCGGCAACTCATCGAGGGCGAGCGGCAGGCGCTGGGCGAAGGCCCGGGCCATGACGAGCGCCTTCTGGCGGTCTTCCTCCGTGTTGCTCTTGGTAAGGATCTGGGTGAACTCGGCTTCCTTGGCGCGGTACACCTCGGCCAGATCGACCACGCCGATGACCAGAGCCGGCCGCAGCACCCAGCGGTCGTAGGCCGCGAGGGCGGCGGCCACCATGAACAGGGTGACCAGGCTCTGGGCCAGCCATTGGAGAACGGTCGTCTTCATACCGCGTGCCCCCGACGCCGCAGCAGTTCGCTGATCGCCTCGTCGATGGACAGGCCCTGGGCGCGCAATTCGTCGATCGGCGCGTTGTCTTCCAGCTTGTTGGAGAAGAGCAGGTGGGTGGCCGGATCGAGGATGTTGCGGGCGACGCCCTCGCCGACGGGGGAAGAGATGTACACCTCGGAGAAGACGCCGGCCTCGGTGCGCAGCGAGTTCAACAGCCGCTTCTTCGGCTCGTCCATGGTGAGCCGGCCCTTGCGGTCGAGCATTTCGATGGATTCCGGCTTCTGCCGCAGCAGGAAGACCCAGTCCGAGCAGTTGAAGGCCGCTTCCATCTGCGCCGAGCCGTAGTAGTCGTCGGCGCTCTGGGTCGCGGTGCCCAG
>NZ_JAYRMI010000098.1:0-11519 GCF_041904905.1 Zoogloea sp.
CTCTCCGGCGACGACCCCAACGCCCTCGTCGGCCTGCCGCTGATCGCCCTGGCCCGGATGCTGCGCCGCGAAGGCGTCGCGCTGCCATGACGACCGCCGCCGGCGCGCTCTATCTGATCCCGGTCAGCCTGGGCGAAGCGCCGCTCGCCCTCACCACGCCGGCGGAAGTCGGTGCGCGGGCCTGCAGCCTCGATTACTTCGTCGTCGAGAACGCCAGGACCGCCCGCGCCGAACTCAAGCGCTTCGCGCACCCCAGGCCGCTACGGGATCTCGACATCCGCGAGCTACCGGAAAACCCCGGCCCGGCCGATCTCGACGCGCTCCTGGCGCCGATCCGCGCCGGCCGCGACTGCGGGCTGATGTCCGAAGCCGGCTGCCCTGCGGTGGCCGACCCGGGCGCCCTGCTGGTCCGCCGCGCCCACGAGGCGGGTGTCCGGGTGGTGCCGATGGTGGGGCCATCGTCGCTGCTGCTCGGCCTGATGGCTTCCGGCCTCAACGGCCAGAGCTTCGCCTTCCACGGCTACCTCCCCATCGACGAAGAAGCCCGCAAACGCCGCCTGCGCGAGCTTGAGGCCGAATCCGCCCGCGTCTCCCGCACCCAGCTGTTCATCGAGACGCCCTACCGCAACGACCGGATGTTCGAGGCGCTCAAGCAGGCCTGCGGGCCGGAGACCCGGCTGTGCGTCGCCCGCGACCTGACCACGGCGGATGAATGGATCGTCACCAAGCGGATCGCCGACTGGAAGAAATCGCCCACCCCGGAACTCGCCAAACGCCCCACCGTCTTCCTGCTCCTCGCCGACTGACCGCTCAGTCGGCCAGAAACACGCCGCCGTCGCGCTCCACCACCGGCAGGGGCTCCAGCCGGGCGCCCCGGCACGGCCCGGCAACGCAGGCGCCGCTCTCCGGCCGGTACAGGGCGCCGTGGGTAGCACAGATCAGATACAGGCCGTCGCCGTCGAAGAAGCGCCCCGGCTGCCAGTCCAGTTCCACCGCCACATGAGCGCAGCGGTTGATGTAGGCGTAGACCTGGCCGCGAAAGCGCACCGCAAAGGCCGCCACCTCCCGGCCGCCCCGCATCACCGCGAAGCGCACGCCGTCGCCGCCATCCACCAGATCGGCCGACGCGCAGATCACCCGTTGGCCTCCAGCCACGCCCGCAGCCCGTCGGGCGTGTCGATGCACGCCAGCGGCGACGCTGCCTGCAGCTGCTCGACCGGATGGGCACCAAAGCTCACCGCCAACCCATCCACGCCGGCGTTCTTCGCCATCAGCAGATCGTGGGTGGTGTCGCCGATCATCAGGCAGGCCTCGGCCACCACTTCCAGCTCGTCCATCAGCTCGAAAAGCATCGCCGGATGGGGCTTGGAGAAGCACTCGTCGGCGCAGCGGGTGGCGTGGAAATACTCGCCCAGGCCGGAAAAGCCCAGCGCCCGGTCCAGCCCCTTGCGGCTCTTGCCGGTGGCCACCGCCAGCAGATGGCCGCGGGCGTGCAGATCGGCGATCAGCGCCCGAGTGCCGTCGAACAGCGTCAGCTCGTGATCGCTGGACAGGTAATGGTGGCGATAGCGCTCGACCATCTTCGGGTAGTCGGCTTCGGGCAGCTCCGGCACCGCGTGGTGCAGCGCATCCTGCAGGCCGAGGCCGATCACATGGCGCGCCCGCGCATCCGACGGCGGCGGCAGGCCCAGATCGGCGCTGGCCGCCTGGATCGCCCGGACGATGGCGGCGGCCGAATCCATCAGCGTGCCATCCCAGTCGAAGACGATGAGTTCGTAACGTTGCGGTCTAGCCATATTCGCGCTCCCGGGTTTGTTCGACGACGGCGAGGAAGCCATCCAGTTCGGCAGGCAGCGGCGCCGCAAGTTCGATCGGCTGATCGGTGAGCGGATGGCGGAAGGCCAGCTTCGCCGCGTGCAGGAACATCCGCCCCAGCCCTTCCTTCTCGAGCCGTTTGTTGAGGGCGAAGTCGCCGTACTTGTCGTCGCCGCACAGCGGGAAGCCCGCGTGGGTGAGATGCACCCGGATCTGGTGGGTGCGCCCGGTCTTCAGCTCCACCTCCAGCAGGCTGTAGCCCTGCCAGCGCCGCACCAGCCGCACGATGCTGTGGGCCGGCTTGCCCTCGCGATTCACGCTCACCCGCCGCTCGCCGTTCTCAAGCAGATATTTGAGGAGCGGCTGCTTGATGTGCTGCTGGGCGTTCAGCCAGCGTCCGGCCACCAGCGTCAGGTAGCGCTTCTGCACCTTGCCGTCGCGCATCATGTCGTGGAGCACGGTGAGGGCGCTGCGCTTCTTGGCAACGATCAGCAGGCCCGAGGTCTCCCGGTCGAGGCGATGCACCAGCTCGAGGAACTTCGCCTCCGGCCGCTGACGCCGCAGCTGCTCGATGAGCCCGAAGCTCACCCCGCTGCCACCATGCACCGCCAGCCCGGCCGGCTTGTCCAGCACCAGCAGCGCGTCGTCCTCGTAGGCGATGTCGAAGGGCTTGCCCACCGGCACCGGCACCACGCTCTCCTTTTCGGCCAGACGGATCGGCGGGATGCGCACTTCGTCGCCGATCTGCACGCGATAGGTCTG
Organism: Zoogloea sp.; assembly: GCF_041904905.1. Lineage (GTDB taxonomy): Bacteria > Pseudomonadota > Gammaproteobacteria > Burkholderiales > Rhodocyclaceae > Zoogloea. The sequence continues at coordinate 2,578 of NZ_JAYRMI010000098.1, forward strand.
ATCCACCCGACGGCTGTTCACCCGCACCTCGCCACTTCGGAGGATGCGGTAGATGTGGCTCTTGGGCACGCCCTTGCAGACGCGCACCAGGAAGTTGTCGATGCGCTGACCGGCGCTCGCGTCGTCGACGCGCTCGTGGCGCACTGCGGGAGCTTTACTCAAGGCCATCTTTTTGAAATATACTGTTGAGCGGTTTTTTCGGTCCTGATGCGTCGCGCCGGCCAGACGCGTGTTGTCATGTGAATCAACACCGGCCCGCACCGCCCCAGAGCGACTCTGTGCAGAGGACTCCAAGCCGAGTTATCCGGCACCCTCACCGCTCCCGAAAAACCAAAGGAAGGTCCGTCGCCGGACAAAAAGAGGGCGATGGTACTTTATTCGACAATAAACTTGTACCAATTGCGCGTAGGCGCACACGCAGATTGACGGCCCTGAACCGGGGCCGCGAAGCACGCCCGGCCAGCCGGCCCGAGGTCGCAACGCTGAACGCCGTCGTACCCATCGTACGCACGCCGCTCCGGCCTTGCGAGACCAGGCGAAGCTGCAGGCACTCTTCGCAGCCTCCGGGGCGCAGTAACGCATCGTGCCGGACACACCGGCGCCCGTACCGAAGATCGGCAGCGCACTGAGAGTGCGTTGCGATCCGCAAGCCCGGGCCCGACGACTCCCGCCAGCGCGTTCCGGCGCCCTCAGCACCAGATGCGGTTCAGGGTGCGATAGACGAACCCCGCCACCCACTTTAGTTTGATTTCCCTTTGATGAAGGATCGGCTCGATCACGCCAAACTAAATCACCGCAACTGAGCGGTGGTGCGGTTCGTCCTGCCCGTGTGCCACGCGGGAGAAGAAGACGAATGAAGCGAATGCTCTTCAATGCAACGCAGGCCGAGGAACTCCGCGTTGCCATTGTCGATGGTCAGAAACTCATTGACCTCGACATCGAATCGGCCGCCAAGGAACAACGCAAGAGCAACATCTACAAAGCCGTCATCACGCGCATCGAGCCCAGCCTCGAAGCCGCGTTTGTCGACTACGGCGCCGAGCGCCACGGCTTCCTGCCGTTCAAGGAGATCTCCCGCGCCTACTTCCAGCCGGGCGTCGAAGCCAGCCGTGCGTCCATCAAGGAAGCCCTGAAGGAAGGCCAGGAGCTGATCGTCCAGGTCGAGAAGGACGAGCGTGGCAACAAGGGTGCCGCCCTCACCACCTTCGTCTCGCTGGCCGGCCGTTACCTTGTGCTGATGCCCAACAACCCCCGCGGCGGCGGCGTTTCGCGCCGTGTCGAGGGCGACGAGCGCGCCGAACTGCGCGACGTGATGGACCAGCTCGAAGTGCCCGGCGGCATGAGCCTGATCGCCCGCACCGCCGCCATCGGCCGCACCGCCGAAGAGCTGCAGTGGGACTTGAACTACCTCCTGCAGCTGTGGCGCGCCATCGACGGCGCCGCTCAGGCCCAGGAAGGCGCGTTCCTGATCTACCAGGAAGGCAGCCTCGTGATCCGCGCGATCCGCGACTACTTCCAGCCCGACATCGGCGAGATCCTGATCGACACCGACGACGTCTATGAGCAGGCGCGCCAGTTCATGGCCCACGTCATGCCGCAGAACGTGAACCGCGTGAAGCGCTACCACGACGACGTGCCGCTGTTCTCGCGCTTCCAGATCGAGCACCAGATCGAGTCGGCCTATTCCCGTCAGGTCAGCCTGCCCTCCGGCGGCGCCATCGTGATCGACCACACCGAAGCCCTGGTGTCCGTCGACGTGAACTCCGGCCGCGCCACCCGCGGTGCCGACATCGAGGAAACCGCGTTCAAGACCAACTGCGAAGCCGCCGACGAGGTGGCCCGCCAGCTGCGCCTGCGCGACCTGGGCGGCCTGATCGTCATCGACTTCATCGACATGGAGTCCCAGAAGAACCAGCGCGAGGTCGAGAACCGCCTGCGCGACGCCCTGCGTTACGACCGCGCCCGCGTCCAGACCGGCAAGATCAGCCGCTTCGGCCTGCTCGAGCTGTCCCGCCAGCGCCTTCGCCCGGCCCTCGCCGAGACCAGCTACATCCCCTGCCCGCGCTGTAACGGCACCGGCCACATCCGCAGCACCGAGTCGTCCGCGCTGCACATCCTGCGCATCCTCGAAGAAGAGGCCATGAAGGACAACACCGGCGCCCTGCACTGCCAGGTGCCGGTGGATGTCGCCACCTTCCTCCTCAACGAGAAGCGCGACGACATCGCCAAGATCGAGATCCGCCACAAGGTCAGCCTGGTGCTGATCCCCAACCGCCATCTCGAGACCCCGCAGCACGAGATCGTCCGCCTGCGCCACGACCAGCTCAACCAGGAAGACAGCGCGGTTCCGAGCTATCGCATGGCCATCAAGCCGGCCGACGAAACCTACACCCCACCGTCGGCCAACACCGACCGGCCGGCCCGCCAGGAAGCCGCCGTCAAGGGCATCACCCCCGACCAGCCCGCCCCGGTAGTCGAAGCCAAGGCCGACCCTGCGCCGACCCCGGCGCCCGTGCCCGAAAGCCAGCCCGGCCTGCTGGCCCGCATCTTCGCCTTCTTCCGAGGCGAAAAGCCCGCTCCCGCGCCGGCCCCGGCGGTCGCCCAGCCGGAACCCCAGCGCCGCGAATCCCGCGGTCGCAGCGAACGCAACGGTCGCCGGGACGGCGGCCGCGGCCGTCGCGACGGCCAGCGCGAAGAGCGTGGCGAGCGTGCCGAACGCGGCGAACGTACCGAGCGTACCGAACGCGAAGGTCGCGACAACACCCGCAACAACACCGCCCCCGAAACCCAGGCCGAGCCCCGCGAGAAGCCCCAGCGCCAGCGGGGCGAACGCCAGGAGCGCGGCGAGCGTCAGGAGCGTGGCGAGCGCCCCGAGCGCGAAGGCCGCACCGGCGAGCGTGGCGAACGGGGCGAGCGCGGTCGCAGCCGCCAGGCCGCCAAGCCCGCCGTCGAGGCTGAAGGCATCGTTGCCAGCGCCGAGCAGCTGACCGCGGTCGCCGCCGTCGCAGCACCGGAAGCCGCAGCACCGGCCGCCGCCGAAGGCGAAGCCGGCGCCGAGCGCAGCCGTCGCGGCCGCCGTGGCCGTCGTGGCGGTCGTCGCAACGAGGAAGGCACCAGCGTCGAAGCCGCCGCCCAGGGCGAACTGGAAATCGGCGATCAGGCCCAGCCCGCCGCCGAAGCCGTTCAGGCCGAAGCCGCACCTGCGGTGACCGAAGCCGCGCCGGCCGAAGCCACCGAGGCACCGGTCGCCGCCGCAGCGCCCGCCGTGGTCGAGGTCGCGCCGGCAGCCGAAGCCGCGCCGGTTGCCGAAGTGACCGACGCCGTCGTCGAAGCCGCACCGGCCGCAGTGGCCGTGGCCGAAGCCCCGGCAGCTGAAGCCGTCGTCGAAGCGGCCCAGCCGGCGATCGCCGAAGTGCAGGCCGAAGTCGCCCCGGCACCGGCTGCCGAAGCGGCCAGCCTGATCGAGCAGGTCGCCGCGGCCGCCCGTGAAGCGGAAACCACGCCCACGGTCGACGCACCGGCCGAAGCGGTCGCCGCACCGGCGCCTGCCGAAGCCGTCCCGGCGTCGGTCGAGGTGCTCGTCGCCGCCCCGGCACCCAACGCCCCGGCCGATCTGTCGGCAGCCCTGGAGGAAAGCGGGCTGGTGCTGATCGAGACCCGCTCCGACGCGGCCAAGTCCATCCAGGTGGAACAGGCCCCCGCCCAGCCCCTTGGCCGTCGCCGCCGCGCGCCGGCAGTGGTGGCGGACGAGCCGCTGGTTCAGGTGGAAACCGGGCCGAAGTAAGCCCGGCAGCACCCAGCAAAAAGGCCAACCCCGCGGGGTTGGCCTTTTTATTTGTAACTGCCGCGCCAGGCAGTACGGTTCGGCAGGCGGTTCAGACGGCCGACTGCCGGCGCCGCTCCACCTCGGGGCGGATCTCGTCGATCAGGCCTTGCACGGCGTCTTCGCACATGTCGAGCACCGCATCGAAGCCGGTGAGGCCGCCGTAATACGGGTCTGGCACGTCGTCCCGCCGGTGGCGCTGGGCGAAGCTCATGAACATGCGCACCTTGTGCTTGCAGCCCTCGGGGGCACGGTCGCGCAGGTAGTGGAAATGATCCCGATCCATCGCCAGCAGCAGGTCGAAATCGGCGTAATCCTTGGGCTGGACCTTGCGCGCGCGCAGCCGGGAAAGGTCGTAGCCGCGCCGCACGGCGGCGGTCTGGGTGCGGGGATCGGGTGCCTCGCCGGCGTGATAGCCTTGAATGCCCGCCGAATCGACGCCCACGGCGTCCTCCAACCCGGCCATCGCCAGCCAGCGACGCGCAACGCCCTCTGCTGTCGGCGACCGGCAGATATTGCCGGTGCAGACGAATAGTATTCTCATTATCGGTGTCCCTCCTACCGGTAATTTAAGCAGCCGGCGGGCGGAACGTACAAGAGCAAGCACCAATTTTCGAATCTCTCAGCCAGTGGCGTCCGGTGGGGAACCGCCGGACAGGTCGTGGGCATCGGCCCCGAATGCCTGCTGGCGCAACCGGAAGAGCTTGTCGCGGGCGGCCGCGGCTTTCTCGAATTCCAGGTTGCGGGCGTGTTCCTGCATTTCCTTCTCGAGCTGGCGGATGGTCTTCGCCAGTGCTTTCTCGTCGAGGGCGGCGTAGTCGCTCCGGGCTTCCCCGGCGGACATTGTGACAGCCTCCGATGACGCATCATAGACACCGTCGATGATGTCTTTGATGCGTTTTGTCACAGACTTGGGCGTAATCCCGTTCGCCTCGTTGAAGGCGATCTGCTTGGCGCGGCGGCGCTCCGTCTCGCCAATGGCGGCCTTCATCGAATCGGTGATCCGGTCGGCGTAGAGGATGGCGGTGCCGTGCAGGTGGCGGGCGGCGCGGCCGATGGTCTGGATCAGCGAGCGCTCGGAACGCAGGAAGCCCTCCTTGTCCGCGTCGAGGATCGCCACCAGCGACACCTCGGGGATGTCGAGGCCTTCCCGCAGCAGGTTGATGCCCACCAGCACGTCGAACTCGCCCAGGCGCAGGTCGCGGATGATCTCGACCCGCTCCACGGTGTCGATGTCGGAGTGCAGGTAGCGCACCCGGATGCCGTTCTCGGCCAGATATTCGGTGAGATCCTCGGCCAGCCGCTTGGTGAGCACGGTGACCAGCACCCGCTCGCCCACCGCCAGGCGCTTCTTGATCTCGCCCAGCAGGTCGTCCACCTGGGTGGACGCCGGCCGCACGACAATGATCGGGTCCACAAGGCCGGTGGGGCGCACCACCTGCTCCACCACCTGGCCCTGGTGCTCCTGCTCGTAGGCCGCCGGCGTGGCGGAGACGAACACCGTCTGGGGCAGCAGGCGCTCGAACTCCTCGAACTTGAGCGGCCGGTTGTCCAGCGCCGACGGCAGCCGGAAACCGTACTCGACGAGGTTCTCCTTGCGCGAGCGGTCGCCCTTGTACATCGCCCCCACCTGGCCGATGGACACGTGGGATTCGTCGATGAACATCAGGCCATCCGCCGGCAGGTAGTCGATCAGGGTGGGCGGCGCCGCGCCGGGCTCGCGGCCCGACAGATGACGCGAATAGTTCTCGATACCCTTGCAGAAACCCAGCTCGTTGAGCATCTCCAGATCGAAGCGGGTGCGCTGCTCGATGCGCTGGGCCTCGACCAGCTTGCCCTGCTTCTGGAAGACCTCGATGCGCTCGCGCAGTTCGTCCTTGATCGCCTCGATGGCCCGCAGCACGGTGGCCCGCGGCGTCACGTAGTGGCTGGACGGATACACCGTGAAACGGACGATCTTCTGCTTGAGGTGGCCGGTGAGCGGGTCGAACAGCGTGAGGTGCTCGATCTCGTCGTCGAACATCTCCACCCGCAGCGCGTGCTCGGCGTTCTCGGCCGGGAAGATGTCGATCACGTCGCCGCGCACCCGGAAGGTGCCGCGCTTGAAATCCACGTCCGCCCGGTCGTACTGCATCGCCACCAGCCGCTGCACCAGATCCCGGTGGGCCATCTGCTCGCCCTCGCGCAGGTGTAGCACCATCGCGTGGTAGTCGCCCGGATCGCCGATACCGTAGATGCACGACACCGACGCCACGATCACCACGTCGCGGCGCTCCATCAGGCTCTTGGTGGCCGACAGGCGCATCTGCTCGATGTGCTCGTTGATCGACGAATCCTTCTCGATGAACAGATCCCGCGACGGCACGTAGGCTTCGGGCTGGTAGTAGTCGTAGTAGCTCACGAAGTACTCCACCGCGTTCTCGGGAAAGAACTCGCGGAACTCCGAATACAGCTGCGCCGCCAGGGTCTTGTTGTGGGCCAGCACCAGCGCGGGCCGGCCGCAGCGGGCGATCACGTTGGCCATCGTGTAGGTCTTGCCGGAGCCCGTCACGCCCAGCAGCGTCTGGAACATCAGGCCGTCGCCGATGCCCTCGACGAGCTTGCGGATCGCCTCCGGCTGGTCGCCGCCGGGGGGAAAGGGCTGGTGGAGCCGGAACGGGCTGCCCTCGAAAACCACCACGCGCCCGCTACCTGATTGATCGGCCATGATAAAATTTCTGTCTTGAGTCAAACGGTGGCGCCCGCAAACCCCGCGGGCAACTCCGTATTATCACCCAGCGAGCGTCACAAAGCGCCCGCGCCCTTCGCCCCTTCTGGAGAACCCATGAGCTCTTCGATCTTTGCTGCAGTCGAACTGGCCCCCCGCGATCCGATCCTCGGCCTCAACGAAGCCTTCAACGCGGACACCCGCAGCACCAAGGTCAACCTCGGCGTTGGCGTCTACTTCGACGACAACGGCAAGATCCCCCTCCTCGGCGCCGTCAAGACCGCCGAGAAGGCCCGCCTCGAAGCCGCCCCGCCCCGTGGCTACCAGCCCATCGAAGGCCCGGCCGCTTACAACAACGCCGTACAGAACCTGCTGTTCGGCGCCGACAGCGCGCTGATCCGCGACGGCCGCGTCGTCACCGCCCAGGCCCTCGGGGGCACCGGCGCCCTGAAGATCGGCGGCGACCTGCTCAAGCGCGTCGTCCCCAACGCCACCGTCTACATCTCCGATCCGAGCTGGGAGAACCACCGCGCCCTGTTCGAAGCAGCCGGCTTCCCGGTCGAGAACTACCCCTACTACAACCCGGAAACCCGCGGCGCCAACGCCGAGGCCATGATCGCCAAGCTGAACAGCCTGCCTGCCGGCTCGATCATCGTGCTGCACGCCTGCTGCCACAACCCCACCGGCGCCGACCTCACCGAAGCCCAGTGGGCCGAAGTGGTCCAGGCCTGTGCCAACCGCGGCCTGGTGCCCTTCCTCGACATGGCCTACCAGGGCTTCGCCGACGGCATCGAGCCGGACGCCGTGGCGGTCAACCTGTTTGCCGCCTCCGGCCTGTCCTTCTTCGTGTCCAGCTCCTTCTCCAAGAGCTTCTCGCTCTATGGCGAGCGCGTCGGCGCCCTGTCCATCGTCACCCAAAGCAAGGACGAATCCACCCGCGTGCTGTCCCAGCTCAAGCGCGTGATCCGCACCAACTACTCCAACCCGCCGATCCACGGCGGCGCCATCGTCGCCGCGGTGCTGTCCACCCCCGCCCTGCGCGCCGAGTGGGAAGCCGAACTGGCCGGCATGCGTGACCGCATCCGCGCCATGCGCACCGGCCTCGTCGAGCAGCTGGCCGCCCGCAAGGTCGACCAGGACTTCTCCTTCGTCATCAAGCAGCGCGGCATGTTCTCCTACACTGGCCTCAGCGCCGCGCAGGTCGAGCGCATGAAGGACGAGTTCGGCATCTACGCCGTGGGCACCGGCCGCATCTGCCTGGCCGCCCTCAACAGCAAGAACCTCGATTACGTCGCCGACGCCATCGCCGCCGTCATCAAGGCCTGAGCTATATCGCTTCACCCGCCCCCGGTTCGCCGGGGGCGGCGTCGCATCAAGTAGTTGACCGTTTCACTTGGATACCTTAATCTCAATGTGTCCCAAGGGGGAGTAGCTCTTCCGCCGCGGCGTCGTCAATACGAAGGGATGCAGGCTGTCCCTTCCGGCGCTCCGGGTTGTCGTCATCGACGGCAGCGAGCAAGACCTTTGCCGCGATGGCGAAGGCACCTCTTTTCTGGATTCAACGGCCCTTCGTCCTCGCTGGACAAAGGGCCGTTCCGTTTTCTGCCCTGTGGCGTGGAACGGCGGATGCAATCCAGACCTGGAGACGTTTTTCATGGAATCAATCGGTACGTGGTGGATGTGGGCGGGCTTCTTCGGCCTTGTCCTGGTGATGCTGGCCATCGACCTGCTCGCCGTCGGCGGCGGGCGTCAGCATCGGGTTTCGTTCAAGGAGGCAGCTACCTGGTCGGGCATCTGGGTGGGCGTCACCCTGGCCTTCGCGGCGGCCCTGTGGTTCTGGCTCGACAGCAGCGCCGGGCGCGAGGTGGCCAACACCCGGGCGCTGGAGTTTCTCACCGGCTACCTCATCGAAAAATCCCTGGCCGTCGATAACGTCTTCGTGTGGCTGATGCTGTTCAGCTTCTTCGGCATTCCCCTCGAGCTGCAGAAGCGCGTGCTCACATTCGGCGTGCTCGGCGCCATCGTGCTGCGCACGATCATGATCTTCGCCGGCGCCTGGCTCATCACCCAGTTCCACTGGCTGCTTTACGTGTTCGGTGCTTTCCTGCTCGTCACCGGCGTCAAGATGTGGTGGTTCGCCGATGCCCAGCCGGATCTCGCCAACAACCCGGTGATCCGCTGGATACGCAATCACATGAAGGTCACCGACCGGCTCCACGGCGAGAACTTCTTCATCACCCGCAAGGAAGCTGGCAAGGCGGTGCGCTACGCGACGCCGCTGTTCCTGGTGCTGGTGATGGTGGAACTCTCCGACGTGATCTTCGCGGTCGATTCGATCCCGGCGATCTTCGCGATCACCACCGACCCCTTCATCGTGCTCACCTCCAACCTGTTCGCGATCCTGGGCCTGCG
>NZ_JAYRMI010000136.1:0-2026 GCF_041904905.1 Zoogloea sp.
GTGGTTGAAGTAGCCGGAGAGCAGGCAGCGGCCGGAATACGCGATGCACAGGGCGCCGTGGATGAAGACTTCGAGTTCGGTGTCGGGGCAGTCCTGGCGGATGCTGGCGATCTCGTCGATGGAGAGTTCCCGCGACAGGATGACCCGAGAGATGCCGGCCATCTTCCAGAAACGTACGGCGGCGGCATTCACGGTGTTGGCCTGCACCGAGAGGTGGATGGGCATCTCGGGGAAGTGCTCGCGGACCAGCAGGATCAGGCCGGGGTCGGACATGATGAGGGCGTCGGGCTTGAGGGCGACGACCGGGGCGATGTCCTTGACGAAGGTCTTGATCTTGGCGCCGTGGGGGTAGATGTTGGCGACGACGTAGAAGTGCTTGCCCTGGCGTCGGGCGCGGGCAATGCCGTCGGCCAGCACCGGCAGGTCGCCGAAATCGTTGTTGCGCACGCGCAGGGAGTAGCGCGGCTGGCCGGCGTAGATGGCGTCGGCACCGAAGGCGAAGGCGGTGTCGAGCATGGCCAGGGAGCCGGCGGGGGCGAGGAGTTCGGGTTTCTTGCGGGGCATGGCGTCTCTGCTTGGGGTGGCCTGGGGCCGGTGGCGGCAATTTTTGCCGTCTTGTCGTGGGGCTTGGCGGGGGTCAGCGGTAGGTGTCGAGCACCGCGTTCCAGCGGGCGAGCACCGGGCTCTGGGCCTTGAGGTTGTTCTGGAGCATCTGTTCGGCCATCTCGAGCATGGCCTTTTGTTCCTTGCCGAGAAACTGCAGGTGCTGGGTGTCGAGGCGCACCAGCAGGTCGCCGGGCTTGCGGCGGCCGCGGCCGGGGAAGCCGGCGCCGGCCACGCGGATCTCCGGGCTGGTTGCGCCTTCGGGGAGGAGCACCTCGCGCACGCCGTCGAGGGTGGGCACGTCGATGCTGCCGCCGGCCAGCACGCGAAACACGCTCACCGGCACGGTGACGTGAATGTCGTGGCCGTCGAGGCGGAACAGGGGGTGCGGGTGGGTGCGCAGGGTGAGGTAGAGGTCGCCCGGTTCGCCGTTGTCGGGCGCGGGGCCGCCCTGGCCGCCGATACGCAGCTCTTCGCCCGGGAGCATGGCCGGGGGGACGGTGACGGCGAGCTGGCGGTCGGCCGGGTTCCAGCCGCGGCCTTCGCAGCTCGGGCAGCGGGTGTCGGTGGTGAAGCCCTTGCCGTGGCAGTGGGCGCAGGATTTGAGCCCGCCGCCGCTGCGCACCCGGCCGCTGCCGTGGCAGTGGCTGCACATGCTGGTGCGGCCATAGCTGCGGTGGCCGCTGCCGTTGCAGTCGTTGCAGGGCTCGCGGCCGTCGACGGTGACGGTGACGGTGGCGCCCCGGGCGGCATCGAGGAGATCGACAAAAACCTCCTGGTGGCGGTCCTCGCCTTTGGGCTTGGCGGACTTGCGCGGCGGTTCGGGGTGGGTGTCGTCGTCGCCAGATGCGTCGTCGGGCTTCTGGGTGAGGCGTTCGAAGGCCTGGCGGACGAGGCGGAACTGGTCCTGGGCCTGGGGGTCGGGGTTGCGATCCGGGTGCCAGCGCATCGCGAGGCGCTTGTAGGCGCGCTTGATTTCGGCGAGGGTGGCGTCGGCGTCGACCCCGAGGATCTGGTAGGCGTTGCGGGCGGGCATCCCGCCATTTTAATCGGCCCCGCGGGTGGGCGGGGGGCGATTGTTGCTCAGGCGTCGGCTGGGGCGTCCATGCGCAGTTCGGGTAAGTCGCAGGCGGCCCAGCGGGGGGCGTCGTCGCGGGGTTGGCCGCTCACCGGGTCGCAATCGGCAAGATCCACGTAGTGGATTGCCTCGGTTGCGCTGCCTTCGCCCAGCCAGCGACCGCTTGCCACATCCAGCGTCAGCCAGCCGTCTTCGCTCTGGTAGCTGCGTCGGAGTTCAGCGCCGGAGCGGGCATCCCAGAGTCGCGCGGAGTGGTCGTAGGCGGCGGTGAGGACGAACTGGCCGTCTGGGGAGAAGGCGCAGGCGGAGAGCGGACTGGTGTGGCCGTCGAAGCGTCGGAGCTCT
>NZ_JAYRMI010000099.1:0-11212 GCF_041904905.1 Zoogloea sp.
AGTCCAAAACGCCCCCCCTGAAGACACTGACTCACCCCCCAAACCCGAAATAGGTATGGAAAAAATCTGATTGCGATCTACGCTTGCTTCATGAGGTGCCGAATGACAAAGGCACCGCGTCCACCCCAACGGAGGAGCGCATCATGAGCACCGTCCCGCGTCCAATCAGGCTTGCTGCCATTTTTGGCTCCATCACCCTTCTTGGCGGCTGCACCCCACCGAGCGCCCTGAGAAATTTCGATGGCGACCCTTGGGTCAAGCGCAACGCCGAAGCCCTCGACCGCATGGGCACGTTACTCAACGAGTACGGCACAGTTGGCATGTCGGCGCCGCTGATCATGATCCCGGACAAGAGCTTCGAGTTCGACCTCCCGGAGCAAGGACCGAAAGAGTATTTCGAGGACGCCAAGAGCGACATCCAGGCACATGCCGCCGCCGTCGAACTGGACGTATCCCTGCTCGGCCTTAATGTTTCCGCCACTATCGACCCCGTCAAACGGGCTGCCGCTGCTGCCAATATCGCCGCGGCCAGGCTTCGGCTCAACACGGCGCTCAAGGCGGCTGAACAGCTCGAAGATCCTAAGCAGCGGGCCGACGCCCAGGCCAAAGCCGGTGAGGACTACGCTGCTGCGCTTAAGGCAAGCACTGGCGACGCGCCCGCAGCCCAGGGCGCGCAAGGCGACGCCAGCAAAGGCGCAACCCAAGCCCAGAATGTCATTCCCGAGGCTTACAAGAAATTCCTTGAGCCTGGCAAGCTCCTCGGCACAAATCCGGCGGTCACCTCCACCAACCGCTCGGCGCTCATCGTTTCGGCCGGTGACACCGCGGTGGAAGGCATCCTCCGCGCCATGCACAGCCCCACCACCCCCTCAGGGTTGTTGGGCAAACAGAAGCTCTTCGCTACGGCGATGGTGTCGGTCACGCCGGGCTGGCACACCCGCTCGGACTTTGCCGCCCGGCTGACGATCCGGCCGACCTTGCGCTTCGAACCCGCCCGCGCAGAGGTCAACCGCCACGTGCTCGGCGATCTGAGAAAGGGTGATGGTACGGTCTCCAACTGCGGACAGTTAAGGGACTCGGCGACAGACTCAGTGAAGTATCACTTCGCCGATAGTAATGCCATCGCCCCCGCAGCGATCTCGGCCGTGTCGCCCATGACCGACACCCAGCGTCTACAACTTTCTAACAGTCAACGACAGCGCAAGGAACGCGCCCTCCAACTGGCGCTTGCACTGCAATCCGCAGGACTCGACGCCGGGGCCAAGCTGTTCTATGAGCACTTGAAAGATCTCGAAAAAGACGTGCTGACCGACAACCGAGAAGTGCCGATCACCGCATTCGCGACCGGGCATCAATTTGGTTACGAGATTGGCCCGGAGCTATGGGCCCAGACCGACCCCTCTGCGAGTAAGCCGACGCCGGGCTACCGCCTGGTCCGCCAGAGTTTCCCGACCCTGATCTTGCTGGGCTTTGAAGACGAAGAACTTAGACCGCGCCTGAAGTGCGACCCGGAGCGTCCGAATGCCACACCAACTGTAGTGGAGCCTCACCTTTACATACAGCAGACCCGACGCTGGATCCCCCTGACTGAACGCGCCGCGGCTAGCGGTCCGATCGATGGCGAGATCGCGGCCCTCAATGATCAGATCACTCGGGCTTACCTTAGCAGTCAAGCCTGTAAGGATAAAAGTGTTGCGCCAAACGTCTGCGACCAGATCAATGCCCGCGGCAACGCCCTCGCCGAAGAGCTGATGGGCAACAACCAGCAACAGCCGCTGCCGCTTTGCATGGTCGTTCCCGATCTGCCGCGCTGCACTGCCGAACGCCTCAAAGAAGCCCGCCAGCAAGCCGAGGCGGACCAGCAGAAACAGAAACCCGCGCAAGCGGCCGCCGCCCCGGCAGGCGACGCCGCAAAGCCCGCGCCCGCCAAAGCCAACGCCGCGAAAGCCGCACCAACAGCCAAAAAGTGAGCGCCACCCCAGGGCCCGCTGATCACAGCAGCCCCCACTCATCCTCAGCGAGGAGACCGTCATGAGCAAGATGCCGCAGTCGTTCCGCATCCGCGTCAATCGCGCACCCGCCGGTGCCGAGTATCTGCCCAACGCCGATGATCGAAAAGGCCGCCTGGGGTTCGGCTGGGCGAAGGAGGCCGAGCCTTACGCCCCGTTCGACTGGCGCGCCTTCGTTCCGCAGGGCACCCACTACGGGCCGCCCTACGGAAAGAGCACCAACACTGGCCCGTACGCTGACGACGATAGCAACGGAGGAACCAATTACGGCCCTTACGGCAGCAGTACCAATTACGGCCCCTACGGCAGCTACACCAAACAGGTTGGCCTGGGCTACCAGCCGGATCTGCCGGACTTTCGGGACTATCAGCTGGAACACAAGAGCAAGGCAAAGCAAGCCGAACTGAAGACGGCCATCGCCGACATGATCGCGGCGGTCCAGCAAGGCAACCTGCTCGCCGTGCAGGAGCCCGAGAAAGGAAGGAGCAAGGACGCCAGGAAAGCCAAATCGCCAGCCCAGCAGCGCGGCGAGATCGCGCCGTCCTACCTGCTCCACCAGATCGACAAGCTGCCGTCCCGCTGCGATCTACGGGCGACCGGGCATCTGTCTCCGGTGGAAGATCAAGGCCAGATCGGTTCGTGCACCGCCCAGGCGGTGGTTGGCCTGATCGAATACCTGATGCGGGCCGGTGGCGGCGATGGGCACGACATGTCCCGCCTGTTCGTTTACAAACTCAGCCGTCGCCTGCTGGGCTGGGAGGGAGACACCGGCGCCTACCTGCGCACCGCCATCAAGAGCGTGGCGATGTTCGGCCTCCCTCCGGAGAGCGACTGGCCCTACAACGTCGAGCGCTACGACGAGGAGCCGCTGGCCTACCACTTTGCTTACGCCCAGAACTTCAAGGCGACCACCTACGCCCGTCTGGACGGCTACGGCGACGGCAAGGCCACCCTGGATTCGGTGAAGCGCTGCCTTCAGGACGGCTTCCCGGTCGTCTTCGGCTTCCCTGTTTACAGCTCCATCGACATGGTGGGTGTGCAGGGGCGCTATGTGATCCCCAACCCCGGCAACCTCGACGCGCTGCGCGGTGGTCACGCGGTGCTGGCAGTCGGCTACGACGACGACCTGGAAACCAGCCTCCCCGGAGCCAAGCGCACCCGCGGCGCCCTGCTGATCCGTAATTCGTGGGGTGTGGACTGGGGTATCGCAGGCTACGCCTACCTGCCCTACGAGTACGTTTCCAGCTTGCTGGCCGTCGATTTCTGGACGGTCTTCAACAAGGACTGGATCAAGCTGGAAATCTTCGAAGAACGTGGCAACCGGTAACTCAAGGAGGAATCGGCCATGAAGGCAACGTCAAACCTCACCCTTACCCTCAGCCTCCTCGCCTGCCTGCCAACCCTCGCAGCGGAGCTACCGTCGGCCGGCGTCCTGACCGGCCCGGCGATGATCGTAAACGGCAATACTGGCCCCATCTCCCAGACCAAAACCGAAGACAAGCGCACCCTGGCGGTGATCTTCCAAGGTCTTCAGGTGGATGCCCACGGCGACGGCAAGCGCAGCGACGCCACCCATCTGGCCCTGCAGACTCCACTCACCGCCGACCACCCCACCCGGTTGCTGGCAGAGTTGCGCGGCAGTATCACCGGCACTGCCGGCGTCGAATGCCGGATGAGCCTTCAAGGCCCGGACGGTCGCACGGTGCTGATGGCGCGCAACGCGCCGCAGGCCTACCTTAAGACATACCTGCCGGTGGCGGCCGGTGACAAAGACCTGAAGCTACTCGTCGGCCTTCGCTGCACTGGCAAGGCCGGCTCCAGCCCCGTCTTTCTCGCCGCCATCGACACCCTCGATGTGACCGAAGCGCCCAAACGAAAGCACTGACCGGCACCGCAAACCAAGAGGTGCCCCGCCCCCCCCCACTTCAACCCGCCGACGCGCCCGGCTACTTCGGCTGCTGCTCGGCGGCCTTCCGGGCCTTCTCGGCCTTCTTCTCGGCGTTTTTCGCCGCCCGTTCCTCGTAGTCGGCCTTGTCGCCGCGGGCCTGTTCGGCGCGCTGGGCAGCGGCCTGGGCCTCTTCGGCGCGGCGCTGGGCGTCGGCGGCTTCCTTGCGGTTGCGCGCTTCAGCCTCGCGCATCCCGCGGGATTTGGCCTCCTGCTCGTTGCGGATGCGGTCGGCGTCCTTCTCGGACAGGCGGCGCAGGCGCTCCTCGGTGTCGGCGCGGTTGCGGGCTTCGGTTTCGGCGCGCTCGACGGCCTTCTGGGGCGCGGTGGCAGCCTCCTCGGCCTTGCGCTCGGCGTAGCGGCGGTTCTTGTCGGCCAGCTCGATGCGGCCGGCTTCCAGGTCAATCTGGCGGGCGCGGCGGATCTCCAGCACGCGGCGCTCCTTGGCCTGATCGAGGCAGCGATTGACCAGGAAGCGCTTGTAGCAGCCAATCTCCTCGTCGGTGAAGCGCGCCTCGGCGGCGTCGCGGATCGTGCCCGCCTCGGTGCGCAGCGCGGCGGCGCGGGCCATGTCGGGGGCCGGCTCGTCGACGGCGAGGGCCGGGCCGGCTAGAAAAAGAGCACAGAGGGCGACGGAAACGGGCAGGCGCATGGTGCGGCAGGGCGATGGACAACGGGACCGCTTACAATACCGGATTTGCCGCCTTCTTTCCTCCGCTCCCGTGATCCAGTTCCGTAACCTGCGCCTCGCCCGCGGCGTGAAGACCCTCATCGAAGGCGCCAGCCTGCAGATCCACCCCGGCTGGAAGGTCGGCCTCACCGGCGCCAACGGCTGCGGCAAGTCGAGCCTGTTCGCGCTCCTGCGCGGCGACCTGCACCAGGACTCTGGCGACCTGGAGATCCCCGCCGCCTGGACCGTCGCCCACGTGGCCCAGGAAACCCCCGCCCTGCCCCGCCCGGCCATCGAGTACGTGCTCGACGGCGACGCCGAGCTGCGCCGCATCGAGGCCGCGCTGGCCACCGCCGAAGCCGCCCACGACGGCGAGGAGATCGGCCACCTCCACGGCCGCCTGCAGGAGATCGGCGGTTACGCCGCCCGCGCCCGCGCCGCCACGCTGCTCGACGGCCTGGGCTTCTCCGGCCCGGACATGGAGCGCCCGGTGGCCGACTTCTCGGGCGGCTGGCGGATGCGCCTCAACCTCGCCCAGGCGCTGATGTGCCGCTCCGACCTGCTGCTGCTCGACGAACCCACCAACCACCTGGATCTCGACGCCGTGATCTGGCTCGAGCAGTGGCTGGGCGACTACCGCGGCACGCTGGTGCTGATCTCCCACGACCGGGACTTCCTCGACGCGGTGGTCAACCAGATCGCCCACATCGAATTCCAGCGCCTCACCCTCTACACCGGCGGCTACTCCGATTTCGAACGTCAGCGGGCCGAGAAGTTGTCTCAGCAACAAGCCCTGTTTGAAAAGCAACAGCGCGAGCGCGCCCACCTGCAAAAATATGTGGACCGCTTCCGCGCCCAGGCCACCAAGGCCCGCCAGGCCCAGAGCCGCATCAAGGCCCTGGAGCGAATGGAGACCATCGCCGCCGCCCACATCGACACGCCCTTCAGCTTCAGCTTCCGCGAGTGCGGCGCCGCCCCCGACCCGCTCCTGCAGATCGAGGACGCAGCCGTCGGCTACGCCGACAAGCCGATCCTCGCGGGGATGAAGCTCACCATCCGCCCCGGCGAGCGCATCGGCCTCCTGGGCCGCAACGGCGCCGGCAAGTCGACCCTCATCAAGCTGCTCTCGGGCGGCCTCAAGCCCAGCGCCGGCGAGCGCCGCGAAGGCAAGGGCCTGCAGCTGGGCTACTTCGCCCAGCACGCGCTGGAGAGCCTGCGGCCGGACGAGTCGCCGCTCCAGCACATGCTGCGCCTCGACCCGCAGACCCGCGAGCAGGAGCTGCGCGACTACATCGGCGGCTTCGACTTCCGGGGTGACATGGCAACAACGCCCTGCGGCCCGTTCTCCGGCGGCGAGAAATCCCGCCTTGCGCTGGCGCTGCTGATCTGGGGCAAACCCAACCTGCTGCTGCTCGACGAACCCACCAACCACCTCGACCTGGAGATGCGCCACGCCCTCACCCTGGCGCTGCAGGATTACGAAGGCGGGATGGTCATCGTCTCCCACGACCGGGCGCTGCTGCGCGCCACCTGCGACCGCTTCCTGCTGGTGGACGACGGCCGCCTGCAACCCTTCGACGGCGACCTGGACGACTACAAGGCCTGGCTCGCCCAGAAGCGCAGCGCCGATGCCGCCGCCGCCCAGTGCCCCGACCGCGCCGCCGACAAGGCCAGCCGCAAGGCCGAACGCGAAGCCGCCGCCGCCGACCGCCAGGCCCGCATCCAAGCCCGCCGCCCGCTGCTGAAGGAGCTGGAGCAGCTCGACAAGAAGCTCACCCCCTGGAACGCCGAAAAAGCCAGGCTCGACGAGCGCCTCGCCGATCCGGCGCTCTACACCGGCCCCGACGCCGCCGAGGTGCCCAAGCTCCTCAAGCGCCAGGCCGAACTCACCGAGAAGATCGACGAAGCCGAACTGCGCTGGCTCGAACTCCACGAGGCGCTCGAAGCCATCCCCGCCGACTGAGCCACCCACGTCACCAATCGCGACGGATTCGGCATAAGCCGTGCCGGTCTGTTTGCTAGAATCGCCCTTTCGCCAAATCAACCGTCGTAACCTGGAGCTTCCCGCCGTGCAACTCGTCTGCCTCGACCTCGAAGGTGTCCTCGTCCCTGAAATCTGGATCGAATTCGCCGAACGCACCGGCATCCCCGAGCTGCGTCGCACCACCCGCGACGAGCCCGACTACGACAAGCTGATGAAGTACCGCCTGGACCTGCTCAAGCAGCACAAGCTCGGCCTGCCCGACATCCAGAAGGTCATCTCCGAGATGGGCCCCGAGCCCGGCGCCAAGGATTTCCTCGACGCGCTGCGCCAGCAGTTCCAGGTCATCATCCTGTCCGACACCTTCTACGAATTCGCGATGCCGCTGATGCAGCAGCTGGGCATGCCCACCCTGTTCTGCCACAAGCTCGAGGCCGACGCCGACGGCTACCTGGTGAACTACCACCTGCGCATGGCCAACCAGAAGAAGGAAGCCGTGCAGCGCTTCAAGGAAATCAACTTCAAGGTCATCGCCGCGGGCGACTCCTACAACGACACCGCGATGCTCAAGGAAGCCAACGCCGGCATCCTGTTCCGCGCCCCGGACAACGTCATCGCCGAGTTCCCGCAGTTCCCCGTCGAGCGCGAGTACAGCGGCCTGATGGCCCAGATCCGCGCCGCCTCCGCCCGCATCTGATCTCCCCACAGCACCCGGCGGCGGCCCCTCGCTGCCCGCCGGTGCCGGACCCGCCATGCATCGCGAACGCTTCTACACCCTCTCCGCCTCCTGCCCCGACCGCACCGGTATCGTCGCCAAGGTCTCCGGCTTCATCGCCGAGCACAAGGGCTGGATCCTCGAGACCGCCCTCCACGCCGAACCGGCCATCGACGCGGACAGCCGCGGGCGCTACTTCATGCGCATCGAGATCCGCGCCGACTCGCTGCCCTTCATGCTTTCCGAGTTCCGCGAGCGCTTCCGCCCGATCGCCGAAGAACTGAACATGGACTGGAAGATCACCGACTCGGCGGTCAAGAAGCGCGTCGTGATCCTCGTCTCCAAGCAGGAGCACTGCCTCTACGACCTGCTGGCCCGCTGGCAGTCGAAAGAACTCGACATCGAGATCCCGTGCGTGATCTCCAACCACGAGACCTTCCGCGGCTTCGTGGAGTGGCACGGCATCCCCTTCCACCACGTGCCGGTCACGCCTGACAACAAGCTCCAGGCCTACGCCGAGGTGCAGCGCCTGTTCGAGGAATCCCGCGGCGACACCATGGTGCTGGCGCGCTACATGCAGATCCTCTCGCCCGATCTGTGCGCCGCCCACCCGGGCAAGATCATCAACATCCACCACAGCTTCCTGCCCAGCTTCGTCGGCGCCAAGCCCTACCACCAGGCCTACGCCAAGGGCGTCAAGCTGATCGGCGCCACCTGCCACTACGTGACCGCCGAACTCGACCAGGGCCCGATCATCGAGCAGGACGTGATCCGCATCGACCACTCCGATTCGGTCGAGGACATGGTGCGCTACGGCAAGGACATCGAAAAAGCCGTCCTCGCCCGCGGCCTGCGCTACCACCTGGAAGACCGGGTGCTGGTGCACGGCAACAAGACCGTGGTGTTCCGCTGACGCGCCTCCTGCCCAGCACGCGCCCCCAATGGCCGGCCCGCTCAAGCTTGAGCGTCCGGCCATTTTTCCGTCCACCCAGGGCAGGCAACCTGGGTACCCTGATCGGGTAGTGTGAAATATGTCGCTGTAAGGAATTTCGACACCGCCCAGGGGTCGTCAATACCCATAACGGGCAAGACAGATCGCCTGCCCCGCCTGCCCGATCCGGGCACTCCGGACCTCAGAATGGGCACCGCAGGCACCCCCGCTGCCGCGAAGTAGTTCACGCCCCGGCGTCACAATTCGCTTGTCTTTTATCCTGAGCGGGCAGCCTCATTCCGCAAGGCTTATTCCACCGCCCACGCGGCGCGGCCGTCGGGACGGGCCGACGCATCGCGCCCCCCAAGTCGGGGCGATTTACATTTTCTTGCACCTTGTGCTCAAACCACTTTGAGCACTTCCGGCAAGCCACTGAACGAAAAGGAGATTCATCGAATAACCCGAATGGCACAGGGGTTGCTATCAGTGATTCCGAATCAATCACGCTAACCCATACTCATTCCGGTCATCGATGAACACCAAGAAATTCATCCTCTCTGCCCTGCCAGCGGCCCTGCTCGGCCTGGGCAGCCATCCGGCCAGCGCCGGCCCCTTCAGCGCAGCCGCCGACATCAATGGCAGCAGCGCAAGCGCCACCGGCACCAACCCCCTCACCGGCTATGTCGCCGACGGGGGCTTCGACGCCTTCGACACCTTTGGCTACTACGCCAACGGCCTGCCAGGCGGCATCGCTCTTCAGCGCAGCGTCGATCTGCTGGCCGACGCCAACACCTACCGCTGGGTCGACACCTTCACCAACACCGGCGCCAGCGCCTTCTCCGGCCAAGTCCGCTTCTTCGGCAGTCTGGGCTCCGACGGCGCCACCGTCATCAGCGCCAGCACGGGCTACTTCAAGGTGAGCTACGAGCACTGGATCGGCGCCGGCACGGGCGACCCGGTGCTGGCGCTGGTCAATGGCAATAACGCCTGGGCCCTTTCCAACACCGCGGCCAGCATCGCGCTGGGCGACTACCGCGACGACATCACGCTGAACCTCGCGCCCGGGCAGTCGATCTCGGTGGCCCATTTCGCGATCCTGGTCCGCCCCGACAACACCACCACCTACTACGACGCGACCGCCTCGATCGCCGCCGCCAACACCCTGGCCACCGCCCTGGTGGCCGACCCCGGCGCCTACTGGAGCGGGCTCAGCGGCGGGCAGATCGCCCAGATCGCCAACTTCAGCACGGCGACGCCCAACGGGGTGCCCGAGCCGGCCGGGCTGGCGCTGCTGGGGGCCGGCCTGGGCAGCCTGATCGGCGCCCGCCGCGGGCGTTAGGCCGGCCGCGACCGGCAAACAAAAGGCCACGCGCACTGCGTGGCCTCGGTGGCGCCGGGTGCGCTGGGGGTCACGCCTTCTTCACGAACTCCGACTTGAGCTGCATCGCACCGAAACCGTCGATCTTGCAGTCGATGTCGTGGTCGCCGTCCACCAGCCGGATGTTCTTGACCTTGGTGCCCACCTTCACCACCGACGACGAGCCCTTCACCTTGAGATCCTTGATGACGGTGACGCTGTCGCCATCCTGCAGCACGTTGCCGTTGGCGTCGCGGACGACCTTGGCCTCCTCGACCGGGGCGACCTTCGGCCACTCGTGGGCGCACTCGGGGCAGACGTAGTTGTCGCCGTCCTCGTAGGTGAATTCGGACGAACACTGGGGGCACTTGGGCAGGCTGCTCATGCTTGTTCCTTGGCGGCGGCGCGGCGCTTCAGCAGCAGGCCGCACTCGAGGTGATGGGTGTAGGGAAACTGGTCGAAGGCCGCGGCGGCGGCGATCTCGTGGGTGTCGCGGAGGGCCGCGACGTTCTCCTGCAGGGTTTGCGGGTTGCAGGAGATGTACAGGATGTGCTCGAAGCCGCGGGCCAGGGCGACGGTGCCGGCGTCGAGGCCGGCCCGGGGCGGGTCGACAAAGAGCGTGGAGAAGTTGTACCCGGCCAGATCGACGCCCTTCATGCGGCGGTATTCGCGGCCGCCGGCCAGGGCGTCGCTGATCTCCTCGCTGGCCATGCGCACCATGGTGACGTTGCCGACGCCGTTGGCCTCGAGGTTGAAGTGGGCGGCGTGCACCGAGGGCTTGCTCATCTCGGTGGCCAGCACCCGGCCGAACAGCGGCGCCAGCGCGACGGTGAAGTTGCCGTTGCCGCAGTACAGCTCCAGCAGGTCGCCGCCGATGCCGGCCGCCTGGGCGCGGGCCCAGCCCAGCATCTGGCGGTTCACGCCGCCGTTGGGCTGGGTGAAGCTGCCTTCGACCTGCTTGTATTTCAGCGGGCGACCGTCGAGTTCGAACTCCTCCAGCAGCCAGTCGCGGCCGATGACGATCTTCTGCTTGCGGCTGCGCCCGATAAGCTGCACGCCCATCCCGGCGGCCAGGGCTTCGGCGGCGGCCTGCCAGGTGTCGTCCAGGGGGCGGTGGTACACCAGCGAGATCATCAGCTCGCCCGACAGCGTGGCCAGAAACTCCACCTGGAAGATCTTGCGCCTGAGGGGCTCGCTGGCCATCAGGCGCTCGCGCAGCACCGGCATGGCGGCGGCGATGGGCGCGGCGGCCGGGGGAAAGGCGTCGAGGGTGAGGACGCGCTTGGGGTCGGCGGGGTCGAACATGGCGTAGTCGACCCGCGGCCCGTCGTGCCACATGCGGAACTCGGCCCGCAGGCGATAGGCTGCCGGCGCGGATTCGAAGACCGCCGGCTCGGGCAGGTCGAAGGGGGCGAAATCGGCCTTGTAGCGCGCCACCTTGTCGGCAAGCTGGGCGGGGTAGTCGGCGGGGTTGAAGCTGGGCAGGGGCATCTCACGCGCGGGACGGCCGGCAGCCGTCCCGATCACAAATTGGGGTGGGGCGAGGGGCGGAATATACGCCTGTCGACGGGGCAAGGGGAAACCCCTTCGCCGCCCCGCGCACG
>NZ_JAYRMI010000137.1:0-2005 GCF_041904905.1 Zoogloea sp.
CCCCGGGGCGGGGGCGGCGCCCCCGGGGGGGTGCCCCGCCCCCCCGGGGGGGGGGGCCCGCCCCCCCCCCCCCCCCCGCGACGATCTGCCCGAGACGCCGGATCGCCGCCTCGATGTTGGGGTTGAAGGGCGCGCCGCAGCTGATCCGCAAAAAGTGATCGAAGCGGCCGCTGTTGGAGAACATCAACCCCGGCGCCACGCGGATGCCCTCCGCCAGCGCCGCGTCGAACACCTGCCCGGACGAGCGCCCGCCCGGCATCTCCACCCACAGCATCATCCCGCCCGACGGCACGTTGAGCCGCGTGCCGGCCGGAAAGTGCGCCGCGATGGCCTCGGCCGTGGCCACCCGCTGGGCCTTGAGCAGCCGGCGCAGGCGCACCAGATGACGGTCGTAGGCGTGGCTGCCCATGAACTCGGCAATCGCCAGCTGGGCCAGCGCGTCGTTGGCCCGGCTCTGGGCGTGCTTGAGCATGCGGATGCGCGCCAGCCAGCGCCCGCCCAGCATCCAGCCGATGCGCATGCCCGGCGCCAGGGTCTTGTGCAGCGAGCCGCAGTGGATCACGTTGCCGCTCCGGTCCCACGACTTGGCGGTGCGTAGCGGCAGGTCGTCGTCGCCCAGGGCGCCGTAGATGTCGTCCTCGATCAGCGCCACCTTCGCCGCGTCGCACAGGGCCACCAGGCGCGCCTTCTCCTCGTCGGGCATCACGCAGCCCAGAGGGTTCTGGAAGTTGGGCACCACCACCACCGCGCGGATCTGCGGATGGGTGGCGAGGGCCAGCTCCAGCGCCTCCACCGACATGCCCCGGCTGGGGCTGGTGGGGATCTCCAGCGCGGTGAGGCCCAGGCTCTCGATCACCTGCAGCAGCCCAAAGTAGGTGGGCGACTCCACCGCCACCGTGTCGCCGGGCTGGGCCACCGCCCGCAACGCCAGGTTGAGGGCCTCGGTGCAGCCGTGGGTCACGACGATCTCGTCCGGCGTCGGGCGCATCCCCGCCGCCATCGCCCGCCGCGCCAGCACCGCCCGGAAGCCGGGGTCGCCCTGGGGCGGCACCGGGCTCACCAGCACCTCCGGCCGCCGCCGCAGGGCGCGCAGCGCCGCGTTCTTGAGGGCTTCCTGGGGGTAGCACTCGGGCGAGCCGAAGGCCAGCGCCAGGTTGGTGACCACCGGATGGCGCTCGCACTTCACCACGAAATCCGAGATGCGGTCGTGGATGCCGGAATACGGCGCCGGGTCTGGCGGGGCCGCCGTGGCGCCGGGCTCGGGCTCCCGCACCGGCTGGAGCACCGCCCGCCGGGGCGCCAGCACGAAGTAGCCGGAGCGCGGCCGGGCCTCGAGCAGGCCCTCCTCCTCCAGGCTGCGGCAAGCCTGCAGCGCGGTGGACAGGCTGACCCGGTGGGTGCGCGTCAGCGCCCGCACCGACGGCATCCGCGCGCCCGGCGCGAGCACGCCGCTGGCGATCGCCCCGCGGTAGTGGGCGGCAAGCTGGAGGTAGAGGGGGGTATCCACGGTGGCGGCATCCATCGCGCCATGATCGCCGGGCCAGCGGGCGGCCCCAAGGCACAGATCGGCGCAAAGCGCACCATAACAGATGCTCAGATCGCCAACTGTACCGATACAGAACGCGATTTCCTGTGTCTGTACCTATTTTTGGCCGCGCCGTAGGCTGGCGTCGTCACATCCCGGAGCCCGACCATGCACCCACAGCCCCCCGGCGACGACCGCCGCCTCCTGCTGCAGCCGGGCACCGCCTGGGCCGCCTGCCTGCCCGCCGGCACCCGGATCGTCGTCGTCGAGGGCAGCGCCCGCCTCGAAGGCCCGGCCGTGTGGCTGGCCGAGACGATGCACATGCCGTGCCCGCAGCTGCGCACGGGCGACGACTGGACGCTGGAATCGGCGGGGTGGGTTCGGGTGCGCGCCACCGGCGCCTGCACGCCGATCTTGATCTGCGTGGCGCCGGCCCCGGGCGCCCTGGCCGGCTGGCTGGCGCGCCGGTGGGCGGCGCTG
>NZ_JAYRMI010000100.1:0-10865 GCF_041904905.1 Zoogloea sp.
CGTCGTGGCGATGCTGGCGGCGACCAGCATCGGGGCGATCTTCTCGTCGGCCTCGCCGGATTTCGGTGTGCAGGGCGTGCTCGACCGCTTCGGTCAGATCGAGCCCAAGGTGCTGCTGGCGGTGGATGGCTACTACTACAACGGCAAGATGGTGGATTGCCTGGACCGCCTCGCGGCGATCACCGACGGGCTGCCGTCGGTGAAGCGGGTGGTGGTCGTGCCTTACGTGCATGCAAGGCACGATCTGTCCCACGTACATCACGCCCGGCTGCTGGCGGAGTTCGTCAAGCCCTTCCTGGCCGAGACGGAGATTCCCTTCGTGCGGCTGCCCTTCGATCACCCGCTCTACATCATGTACTCGTCGGGCACCACCGGCGTGCCCAAGTGCATCGTGCACTGCGCCGGCGGGGTGCTGCTGCAGCACCTCAAGGAGCTCAAGCTCCATGGCGACGTGAAGCCCGGCGACAGGCTGTTCTACTTCACCACCTGCGGCTGGATGATGTGGAACTGGCTCGTCTCGGGGCTGGCCGCCGGGGCCACGGTGCTGCTCTACGACGGCTCGCCGATGATCGGCAACGGGGCGATCCTTTTCGATTACGCCCAGGCCGAGCGGATGACCCACTTCGGCACCTCCGCCAAGTTCATCGACGGCATCGCCAAGGCTGGCCTCTGCCCGCGCGAGAGCCACACACTCACCGCACTGCGGGCAATGTTCTCCACCGGCAGCCCGCTGGTGCCGGAGGGCTTCGAGTACGTCTATCGCGAGATCAAGGCCGATCTCTGCCTGTCGTCGATCTCGGGCGGCACCGACATCGTGTCTTGCTTCGTGCTGGGTAACCCCACGCTGCCCGTTTACGCCGGCGAGATCCAGTGCAAGGGCCTGGGCATGGCGGTGGATGTGTTCGACGAGACCGGCAACCCCGTGCGCAGCGAAAAGGGCGAGCTGGTGTGCACCCGGCCCTTCCCGGTGATGCCCATCGGCTTCTGGAAGGACGAGGGCGGCGCTCGCTATCGCGCGGCCTACTTCGCGCGTTTCGATAACGTCTGGTGCCACGGCGACTACTCGGAGATCACCGCCCACGACGGGCTCATCATCTACGGGCGTTCCGACGCCACCCTCAACCCAGGTGGCGTGCGCATCGGCACGGCAGAGATCTACCGTCAGGTGGAAAAGCTGGAGGAGGTGGTCGAATCCCTGGTGATCGGCCAGCAGTGGCCGCCGGGCGATGCGGCCGACGTGCGGGTGGTGCTGTTCGTCAAGTTGCGGGACGGCCTCGCGCTGGACGACGCGCTGATCGCCCGCGTCCGCCAGACCATCCGCGACAACACCACGCCGCGCCATGTGCCGGCCAAGGTGGTGCAGGTGCGTGACATCCCGCGCACCAAGAGCGGCAAGATCGTGGAACTGGCGGTACGTTCGGTGGTGCATGGCGAGCCCGTGAAGAACGTCGAGGCGCTGGCCAACCCGGCTGCGCTGGACGAGTTCCGCGCCCGACCCGAGCTGCAGTCCTGATCGAAGGAGAGGTGCGGCTATGTTGATGGATCGTCACAAGAGCAGCCTGCTGATCGTCGATGTGCAGGCGCGCCTGCTGCCGGCCATCGCCGATGGCGAGGCGGTGCTGGGCAATTGCGTGTGGCTCGCCGGCGTCGCGCGCCGGGTTGGCGTGCCGGTGGTGGTGTCCGAGCAGTATCCGGAGGGGCTCGGCCGTACTGCCGATGCGCTGCTGGCGGCGGTGGGCGACGCACCGGTCGTCACCAAGACGCACTTCTCATGCGTGGCCGATGGCTGCCTGGAGGGCACCGCGGTGGATGCCCGCCGCCAGGTGGTGGTGGTGGGCACCGAAGCTCACGTGTGCGTGCTGCAGACCGCGCTGGAGCTGCGCTGGCAGGGCAAGGAGGTCTTCGTGGTGGCCGACGCGGTCGGCTCCCGCAAGCCGCCCGACCGGGATGCCGCGCTGGCCCGCATGCGCAGCCACGGCATCGAGGTCGTCACCCGCGAGATGGTGGCCTTCGAATGGCTTCACGAGAGCGCCACCGACCTGTTTCGGGAAGTGAATCGGGATTTCATCCGGGACAACTAGTGGTTCGATGTCACGACCGGGGGCTTCGCCCGTTGAAGAGAGGGGGGTGGATCGGCTATCATTCCCCTTTCCAGAAGTCCCCCGTGTCATGACCAAATACGTCTTTGTTACCGGTGGTGTCGTGTCCTCTCTGGGCAAGGGCATCGCCGCCGCCTCCCTCGGGGCGATTCTCGAATCCCGCGGCATCAAGGTTACCCACCTCAAGCTCGACCCCTACATCAACGTCGACCCCGGCACGATGAGCCCCTTCCAGCACGGGGAAGTCTTCGTGACCGAAGACGGTGCCGAAACCGACCTCGACCTTGGCCATTACGAGCGCTTCACCAGCGCCAAGATGAGCAAGCGCAACAACTTCACCACCGGCCAGATCTACGAGGCGGTGATCAAGAAAGAGCGGCGCGGCGAGTATCTCGGCAAGACCGTGCAGGTCATCCCGCACATCACCGACGAGATCAAGGCCTACGTGAAGCGCGGCGCCGAAGGGGCCGACGTGGCCATCGTCGAAGTGGGCGGCACCGTGGGCGACATCGAGTCGCTGCCCTTCCTCGAAGCCATCCGCCAGATGGGCATCGAAGAAGGCCGCCAAGGCACCTGTTTCATCCACCTCACGCTGCTGCCCTACATCCCCACCGCCGGTGAGCTGAAGACCAAGCCCACTCAGCACTCGGTGAAGGAGCTGCGCGAGATCGGCATCCAGCCCGACATCCTGCTGTGCCGCGCCGACCGCTCGGTGCCGGCCGACGAGCGTCGCAAGATCGCGCTGTTCTGCAACGTGATGCCCGAAGCCGTCATCGAGTGCCTCGATGCCGACTCGATCTACCGCATCCCGGGCATGCTGCACGACCAGATGCTCGACGAGATCGTCTGCCACAAGCTGGGCATCCTCGCCCGCGCGGCCGACCTGTCGATCTGGGAACGCCTGCTCGACGCCCTCAACAATCCGAACCACAGCCTCGACATCGCCTTCGTCGGCAAGTATGTCGACCTGACCGAATCCTACAAGTCGCTGATCGAAGCCCTCAACCACGCCGGGATGCACACCCGCAGCAAGGTGAACATCCACTACCTGGATTCCGAGGACATCGAGAAGAACGGCTGCGGTGCCCTCAAGTCGATGGACGCGATCCTCGTGCCCGGTGGCTTTGGCCGTCGTGGCACCGAAGGCAAGATCGCCGCGATCCGCTACGCCCGCGAGAACAAGGTGCCCTATCTGGGTATCTGCCTCGGCATGCAGCTGGCGGTCGTCGAGTTCGCCCGCGACGTGGCCGGCATGAACGGCGCCCACAGCACCGAGTTCGACAAGCACACCGGCTTCCCGGTCATCGGTCTCATCACCGAATGGCACGACGCCTCCGGCAAGGTCGAGAAGCGCGGCGAGGATTCCGATCTGGGCGGCACCATGCGTCTGGGCGGCCAGGTCTGCAATCTGACCGAAGGCTCCCTGGCCCGCGAGATCTACGGCAAGGCCGAGATCACCGAGCGCCATCGTCACCGCTACGAAGTGAACAACACCCTGCTGACCCAGCTCGAAGCCCAGGGCCTGCGCGTTGCGGGTCGTGCCCCGGGCACCGACCTGTGCGAGATGATCGAGCTGCCGGCCGACGTCCACCCGTGGTTCGTGGGCTGCCAGTTCCATCCGGAGTTCACGTCCAACCCGCGTAACGGCCACCCGCTGTTCACCGCCTTCGTCAAGGCAGCGCTCGCCCACCGGCAGGGCAAGTAAAGGAAACCCCATGAAACTCTGCGGCTTCGACGTCGGTATCGACAAACCCTTCTTCCTCATCGCCGGGCCCTGCGTCATCGAGTCCCGCGAGATGGCCTTCGAGACCGCCACGGCGCTCAAGGACATCTGTGGCGAACTGGGCATCCCGTTCATCTACAAGTCCAGCTACGACAAGGCCAACCGCAGCTCCGGCAAGTCCTACCGTGGCATGGGCATGGAGAAGGGCCTCGAGATCCTCGCCGAAGTCCGCGAGAAGGTCGGCGTGCCTGTCCTCACCGACGTGCATACCGAGGCCGAGGTGCCCCACGTGGCGGCGGTCGTCGATGTGCTGCAGACCCCGGCCTTCCTGTGCCGCCAGACCGACTTCATCCACGCGGTCGCGGCGTCCGGCAAGCCGGTGAACATCAAGAAGGGCCAGTTCCTCGCCCCGGGCGACATGAAGAACGTCGTCGACAAGGCCCGCGAGGCCAACGGCGGTGCCGACACCATCATGGTGTGCGAGCGTGGTGCGTCCTTCGGTTACAACAACCTGGTGTCCGACATGCGCTCCCTGGCCATCATGCGCGACACCGGCTGTCCGGTGGTCTTCGATGCCACTCACTCGGTGCAGCTGCCGGGCGGGCAGGGCACGGTGTCGGGTGGTCAGCGGGAGTTCGTGCCGGTGCTGGCGCGGGCGGCGGTTGCCGTCGGCGTCGCCGGGCTGTTCATGGAAACCCACCCCGATCCCGCCAAGGCTTTCTCCGACGGCCCCAACGCGTGGCCGCTGCCCAGACTGAAATCCTTGCTGGCTACCCTCAAGGCGATCGATGCGCTGGTCAAGGGCCAGGGTTTCGAAGAGCTGAAGGCTTGAGCCTGCGGGCGATTTTCCGGTTTCGACGTTAGAGGCGGCCGGAAGGTCGCCGATGTAAATTCAGTGATAAGAAAGGAAGTTCATGAGCGCCATTGTTGATGTCATTGCCCGCGAGGTCCTCGATTCCCGCGGCAATCCCACGGTCGAAGCCGATGTGCTGCTGGAATCCGGCGTGATGGGCCGGGCCGCGGTGCCGTCCGGCGCCTCCACCGGCTCCCGCGAAGCCATCGAGCTGCGCGACGGCGACGCTGGCCGCTACCTGGGCAAGGGCGTGCTGCAGGCGGTCGAGAACGTCAACACCGAAATCTCCGAAGCCCTGATCGGCCTCGACGCCGAAGAGCAGGCCTTCATCGACAAGACCCTGATCGACCTGGACGGTACCGACAACAAGTCGCGCCTGGGCGCCAACGCGCTGCTGGCCGTGTCCATGGCCGTGGCCAAGGCTGCCGCTGAAGAAGCCGGCCTGCCCCTGTACCGTTACTTCGGCGGCTCCGGCGGCATGGCCATGCCGGTGCCGATGATGAACGTCATCAACGGCGGCGCCCACGCCAACAACTCCCTGGACATCCAGGAATGCATGATCATGCCGGTGGGCGTGAAGAGCTTCCGCGAAGCCCTGCGCTGTGGCGCCGAGATCTTCCATCACCTCAAGAAGCTCACCGACAAGAAGGGCTACCCCACCACCGTCGGCGACGAAGGCGGCTTTGCCCCGAACGTCTCGGGCACCGACGAAGCCCTCAACATGATCCTCGAAGCCGCGGCCAACGCCGGCTACGAGCCGGGCCGCGACATCGTCCTGGCCCTCGACTGCGCCGCCTCCGAGTTCTACAAGAACGGCAAGTACGAGCTGGCCGGCGAAGGCCTGTCGCTGACTTCCGAAGGCTTCACCGATTACCTCGCTACCCTGGCCGACAAGTTCCCGATCATCTCGATCGAAGACGGCATGGCCGAAGGTGACTGGGCTGGCTGGAAGCACCTGACCGACCGTCTGGGCAAGAAGGTGCAGATCGTCGGCGACGACCTCTTCGTGACCAACACCCGCATCCTGAAGGAAGGCATCGACAAGGGCATCGCCAACTCGATCCTCATCAAGATCAACCAGATCGGCACCCTGACCGAAACCTTCGCTGCTGTCGAGATGGCCAAGCGCGCCGGTTACACCGCGGTGATTTCCCACCGTTCCGGTGAAACCGAAGACTCCACCATCGCGGACATCTCGGTGGGTCTGAACGCCATGCAGATCAAGACCGGCTCGCTGTCCCGTTCCGATCGCATCTCCAAGTACAACCAGCTGCTGCGCATCGAGGAAGATCTCGGCGATACCGCCTTCTACCCGGGCCTGTCGGCTTTCTACAACCTGCGTAACCGCTAAGTTGTAGCCTGGGGCCGGCCGCCCGGTCGGCCCCATTTCCAGTTTCGGTCTTCCCTTGCCCATGCGTTGGCCTGTCCTCATCCTCGCCCTGCTCGTGCTTGCCCTGCAGTACCCGTTGTGGGTCGGCAAAGGCGGGTGGCTGCGTGTCTGGGATGTGGAGAAGCAGCTGACGGCGCAGAAGGACGCCAACCGGAAGCTGGAGCAGCGCAATACCGGCCTGGAGGCCGAGGTGCGCGATCTGAAGACCGGCTATGAAGCCGTCGAAGAACGGGCCCGCTTTGAGCTTGGCCTGACCAAACCGGACGAAATCTTCGTCCAGACCCCTCAGCAGAAGTAAGCCGTCGCACCTCCCGGTGCCGTCTGCCCGATCGGGCTGGCGGGGCGTACGCGCGGGCTCAATCCGTCCGGTGGGTCATCGCCTCGATGGCGGCGAGCAGGCCGACCGTCGAGCTGTCGCGCTGCTGGCCGGAGCCGGCCTCGATGCCCCTGGCCATGTTCTTACCCAGTTCCACGCCGTATTGGTCGAAGCTGTTGATCCCCCAGATCCAGCCCTGAACGAACACCTTGTGTTCGTAGAGGGCGAGCATCTGCCCGAGGACGAAGGGGGTGATGGCTGGGGTGAGGAGGGTGGTGCTTGGCTGGTTGCCAGGGCATACCAGGTGGGGCGCGAGGCGCTCGACCTCCGTTTCGTCCACACCGCGGGCGCGCAGTTCGGTGCGGGCTTCGTCGAGGGTGCGACCGAGCATCAGCGCGGCAGACTGGGCCAGCGCGTTGCCGGCCAGACTGCGGTCGGCGGCGGAAGGCGAGGCGGCGACGGGGAGCACGAAGTCGAAGGCGACCTTGCGCGTACCTTGGTAGAACAGCTGGTGGTAGGCGTGTTGGCCCACGGTGCCCGGGCCGCCGAAGATGATCGGCGCGGTCTGCCAGCTTACCGGCTGGCCGTGGCGGTCCACCGACTTGCCGTTGCTCTCCATCTCGAGCTGCTGCAGGTAGGCCGGCAGGCTGCGCAGGCGGTGGCTGTAAGGCAGCACCGCGTGGCCGTCGAGCCCCAGGAAGGTGGCGTTCCAGATGCCGAGGAGGGCGGCGATCACCGGCAGGTTGGCGGCGAACGGGGTGTTGGCGAAGTGGGCGTCCATGCTGCGCCCGCCGGCCAGGAAATCGTCGAAGACGTCGGAGCCGAAGGCCAGCATCAGCGGCAGGCCGATGGCCGACCACACCGAGAAGCGCCCGCCCACCCACTCCGGCATCGGGAAGGTGGCTTCCTGGGGGATGCCGAAGGCCACGGCGGCGGCCACGTTGTTGCTGATCGCCACGAAATGCCGGCTGAGATCGGCATTGGGCCCAAGGGCGGTGGCCAGCCAGGTGCGGGCGGCGCGGGCATTGAAGAGGGTTTCGGCGGTGGAGAAGCTCTTCGAGGCGACGATGAAGAGGGTCTCGGCCGGGTTGGCGCGGTCGAGAATGGCGCGGATCTCGGTGTCGTCCACGTTGGCGGCAAACGACAGCTCGAGCCGGGTTGGCATTGCGGGGGCAAAGGCTTCGGCGAGCAGCCGCGGCCCGAGGTCGGAGCCGCCGATGCCCAGATGCACCACGTGGCGGATCGGCAGGCCGGTGGCGCCGCAGATGCTGCCGCTGTGCACACCCTCGACGAACGCGTTCAGGCGCAAGCGGGTGGCGGCGATCTCGGCGCGGGCGGCGGCGGGCGTGGCGGCAAACTGGCGCGCCGCGCAGTGCAGGGCGGCCCGCCCTTCGGTGAAATTGACCGCTTCGCCGGCGAGGAGGGCGGCGATGCCGTCCTTCAGCCCGGCTTCGTCGGCAAGGGCGAGCAGGCCGGCCATGACTTCGGACGTGACACGCTGTTTGGCGTAGTCGAGGAGCAGACCGTCGGCGCTGCACGAGAAGCGCGCGAAGCGGGTGGCGTCCGCCGCGAATAGATCGCGCATGCCGGTGTCGCCGATGGCGTCGCAGTGGCGCCGCAGGGCTTGGGCAGCGGCGCTCGTGTCGAGACGGAAGGAGGCGTGGTCAGTCACGTTGGTAGAGTCGGAAGGTCTCGGCCTTGCGGCCGCCGCCAAGGCGCCGCTCCCAGATCTGTTTGCCCTCGCCACGGATCTTCTGAGCCTGGCTGCTGGTGGTGGCGTAGGTGAGCAGCAACTTGCAGTCTGCGCCCCGTGCGTTGGGTACGGTGCGGATGCCGGCGAAATAGTCGAGGGCGGCCCGCTGGGTGTCGCCCAGCCCGCGTCGGGCGATGCACCCCGCTGGCTGGCCAGCCAGGGCGGCCTTCAGCTCGGCAGCCACCGGCTGGTAGTTCTTGGTGTAGGCGAACCAGGGTTGCCACAGGGTGACCGCGAGACACCACAGCAGGGTGATCCCGAGGGCCCAGTTGGTGGTGCCGCGGGCCGGCGAGCGGCGGACGAACAGGGGCAGCACCAGCAGCGCGAGGGTGATCGCGACGCCGATCAGGGTGCCGCCGACCAGGCTGTCGCGGGGGAAATCCGGTGCCATCTTGGTGACCGAGCGGGCCAGCCCCGGTGGCCAGCCGAAATGCAGGGCGCTCCAGCCAGCCCAGACCAGCAGGGCAAAGAAGGCGAAGGCCATGATGCCGAACCAGTCGAAGGCGTTGGCGGCGCCGCGGCGCAGGCTGGCAACGCCCAGGGCGGCCAGCAGCGCCAGCGGCGGCAGCACGGGCAGCATGTTGGCCGGCCGCAGGTTACCGGTGGTGGCGACCAGCAGGATCGCCAGCAGGCTGGCCATCAGGGGCAAGGCCAGGGCGGGCGTGGCCAGGGCCTGACGGTTGCGCCACACCGCCCAGCCGGCGATGGGCCAGAGGGGCCAGGCAAACCAGCCCGCGAGCTGGAGCAGCTTGCCGAAGTCGGCCAGGTGGTAGGCGTGGGGCGTGTTGGTGTCGAGTTCGTTGGCCCACCAGGCGGCGAGGGCGTCCGGCGCGCTGAGAGCCAGGGCGCCCAGCCACGGGCCGGCGGTGAGGCCGGCGCCGGCGAGGCCGATCGCGATGCCGCCAAGCACTGAGCGGTTGCGGCAGCTCGGGCACAGCATCGGGGCCACCAGCAGCACCGGCACGGTAAGCACCGCGCCGGGCAGGCCGCCGGCGAGGAAGGCCAGGCCGCTGCCCAGGCCGGCCTGGAGCCCGCCCCGGACGGGGCGCTCGGCGAGCTGCCCGAGGCCGGCGTAGCACAGGGCCATGCCGGCGAGCTGGGCGAGGATGGGTTGGGTCTCGTGGGCGTGGACGACGAGGCCCACTGCGCCCAGGCCCAGCAGGATCGCCGGAGCGAAGGCAACTTCACCGTACAGGCGACGGGCGGCGACGCCGGTCCAGTAGAGGAAGGCTGCGGTGAACAGGCTGCTGGCGAGGCGGGCGGCGTCGTGGATCGGCAGCAGGCCGCCGAGGAGCTTGGCGAGGATGGCGCCGGCCCAGTAGTAGAGCGGCGGGAAGTCGTGGAAGGCTTCGCCGGCGATCTCGGGCATCAGCCAGCTACCGCGGGTGAGGATGGCGTGGATCGGGCCGAGGTAGGTGAGGTCGTCGCCCCGCCAGGGGAGGTGCCCGGTGGTGCCGACCAGCAGGTAGACGGCGATGAGCACGGCCAGAGGCCAGCCGGTGAGCGGCGCCGGCAGGGAGAGGCGGGGGGCGTCGTGGGGCATGGGTGCTCGATCTGGGGTGTTGGGCGTGCAACCGGCAATAAAAAAGGCAGCCTCGGCTGCCTTTTTCGGACGATGCCGGCGTTGGGCGAATATTAGCCCAGACGCTGCACGGAGCCGTACTTCTGGCGGAAGCGCTCGACGCGACCCGCGGTGTCGACGATCTTCTGCTTGCCGGTGTAGAACGGGTGGCAGGCAGAGCAGACTTCCACGTGGTACTGGGGCTTGCCCATGGTGGAGCGGGTGGTGAAAGTGTTGCCGCAGGAGCAAGTCACTTGCACTTCTTTGTAATTCGGGTGGGTATCGGCTTTCATCGCTTGGTCCTTTGGGAAGTACACGTGGGTGGTGAATTTGGCCACCCGGAAAACACGGCATTCTGAACTACTTCAGCGCCTTAGGCAAGAAAACCGGGAAGATTTATAAAAATCGCGCAACGAAAGCCCCGACGCAGCCCGGCGGCAGGGGCAGCCAGGCCCGGTGATCGCTGCCGGGCACCCGGTCGATGGGCTCGCCGGTGGCGCCAAGCAGGTGCTCGACGCGGACTTCGGCGTTGCCGGCGGGGTGGATCAGCTCCAGCCGGTCGCCCACGGAAAACGCGTTTTTCGAGGCGATTTCGGCGAGCCCGCGCGCGGTGTCGTAGCCCACCACGTCGCCCACATACAGGCTGCGGTTGGATTCGGAGTGGCCGCGCAGGTAGTTCTGCATCTCGTGGGGCGTGTGGCGCTGGTAGAAGCCGTCGGTGTAGCCCCGGTTGGCGAGGCCTTCGAGCTGGCCCAGTAGCGCCGGGTCGAGGGCGCGGCCGGCGACGGCGTCGTCGATGGCCTGGCGGTAGGCCTGGCAGGTGCGGGCGACGTAGTAGGGGCTCTTGGTGCGGCCTTCGATCTTGAAGGAGTCGATGCCGATCTCGGTGAGCCGCTGGACGTGCTCGATGGCGCGCAGATCCTTGGAGTTGAGGATGTAGGTGCCGTGCTCGTCCTCTTCGATGGGCATGTAGTCGCCGGCGCGCTTCTGGGGCTCTTCGAGGAGGTAGACGTCGCCGCTGCCGCAGGTCTTGGCTTCGTGGGTCTTGAAATCCCAGCGGCAGGAGTTGGTGCAGGTGCCCTGGTTGGGGTCGCGGTGGTTGAAGTAGCCGGAGAGCAGGCAGCGGCCGGAATAGGCGATGCACAGTGCGCCGTGGACGAAGACTTCGAG
>NZ_JAYRMI010000101.1:0-10774 GCF_041904905.1 Zoogloea sp.
GTCCTGCTCTACACCGGCGGCGTCAAGTCGTGGTCCATCGTTTCCGCCTTGCAGGATCTGGGCATGAAGGTGGTCGCCACCGGCACCAAGAAGTCGACCGAGGAAGACAAGGCGCGCATCCGCGAACTGATGGGCGACGACACCAAGATGATCGACGACGGCAGCCCGAAGGCGCTGCTGTCCACCTACCACGAGTACAAGGCCGACATCCTCATCGCCGGCGGCCGCAACCTCTACACGGCCCTCAAGGCGCGGATTCCCTTCCTCGACATCAACCAGGAGCGGGAATTCGGCTACGCCGGTTACGCCGGCATGGAAGAGCTGGCCCGTCAGCTGGCGCTGTCGATGGGCAGCCCGGTGTGGGCGTCGGTGCGCAAACCCGCCCCGTGGGCCGCCAAGCAAGGCCCCGGCTCCGTGCTCGCCGCCTGAGGAGATCAAGATGGCTGAAATCGTCCATTCCAAGAAGGCGCTGGCGGTCAATCCGCTCAAGGTGAGCCAGCCGGTGGGGGCCTCGCTGGCCTTCCTGGGCCTGGGCCGGAGCCTGCCGCTGATGCACGGCTCGCAGGGCTGCACGGCCTTCGGCAAGGTGTTCTTCGTGCGCCACTTCCGCGAGCCGATCCCGCTGCAGACCACGGCGATGGATCAGGTGGCGTCGATCATGGGCGCCGACGACAACGTGGTCGAGGGCCTGCGGGTGCTCTCCGAGAAGAGCAAGCCCGACGTGATCGGGCTGGTGACCACCGGCCTGTCGGAAACCCAGGGCACCGACATCCGCCGCACGGTGCGGATCTTCCGCGAGAAGCACCCGGAGTACGCCGGGGTGGCGGTGGTGCCGGTGAACACGCCCGACTACGTGGGCTGCCTGGAGAGCGGCTACGCCCTGGCGGTGGAATCGATGATCGACGTGCTGGTGCCCGAAGGCCGCAGCGCCGGCCGGCGGCCCAAGCAGGTGAACGTACTCGCCTCGGGCATGCTCACCCCCGGCGACATCGAGGCGATCCGCGAGTGGATCGAAGCCTTCGGCCTGCGCGCGGTGGTGCTGCCGGACATCGGCGACTCCCTCGACGGCCACCTCACCGACGCCGAGTTCTCCTCCCTCACCATCGGCGGCACGCCCCGGGCGGAGATCGAGATCATGGGCGAATCAGCCGCCACGCTGGTGGTCGGCCCGTCGCTCTACAAGGCGGCCGATCTGCTCCACGCCCGCACCGGCGTGCCCGACTACCGCTTTGCCGGCTTGATGGGGCTGGAGGACTGCGACACCTTCACCCAGGCGCTGGCCGACATCTCCGGCCAGCCGGTGCCGGCGCGCATCGACCGCTGGCGCGCCCAGCTGCAGGACGCGATGGTCGATTGCCACTTCATGCTGGGTTTTGCCCGCGTGGCCCTGGCCGCCGACCCGGACCTGCTGGGCATGCAGGCCACCTTCCTCACCGGCATGGGCGCAGAGATCGTCGCCGCGGTAAGCCCGGCCAAGCACGAGAGCCTCGCCGCGTTGCCGGTGCCGAAGATCGTCATCGGCGACCTGGAAGACCTGGAGAAGGACGCCCGCGCCGGCGGCGCCCAGGCGATCGTCGCCAACTCCCACGCTGCGGGCACCGCCGAACGGTTGGGCCTCCCCCTGATGCGGGCCGGCTTTCCCCAATACGACCAGGTGGGCGGCTACGCGCGCACCTGGGTGGGCTACCGCGGCACGCGGCAGGCCTTGTTCGATTTCGCCAACCTGATGCTGAGGCAACACCATGAACTCGAACCCTATCAATCAATCTACCGGGCCGAGCCCTGCCTCGGCGACCACCATGGCTCCCCGTCGTCTGCAACTGGTCTGGTCCATTAAAGAGGAGCCCGCCGCCGTGCTCAGGGTCGCCTTCGCCTCCACCGACCGCAGTCGGGTCAATCAGCACTTCGGCGCCGCCGAAGGTTTCGCCATCTACGAGGTGGTGCCCGACAAGGCCACCCTCGTGGGCGTCGCCGACTTTCCCGAAGAGGCGATGGACGGCAACGAGAACAAGCTCGCCGCCAAGGTGGAGTTTCTCGCCGGCTGCCACGCGGTGTACGTGATGGCCATTGGCGCCTCGGCGATCAAGCAGCTCATGGCCAAGGGCATCCAGCCGATCCGCACCGACGAGGTGGACGCCATCCCCGAGCTGCTGGCCGAGATCGGCCGCGCGATGAAGGAGGGCGGCGTGCAGTGGATCGACCGCGCCATCGCCGCCCAGACCAAATCCGACGACCGCTTTGCGGCGATGGAAGACGAGGGTTGGCAGGGATGAGCGCGCTTTTCATCGAACACCGCGGCGTGGTGCGCCGCATCGAGGGCGGCAAGGCCATCGTCGCCATGGAGACCGGCGGCTGCGCGTCCTGCGGCCACGTGAGCGCCTGCGGCATGGGCAAGATGGCCGGCGAGCGCCCGGCCACGCTGCTCACGGTGCCCCTCGAAGCGGGCGTCGAGGTGGGCGATGCGGTCTGCGTCGGCCTGCCGGCGGCGGGCCTGTCGGCCAGCGCCGTGCTCGGTTATCTCTTCCCGGCCATCGCCATGCTGCTGGGGGCTGCGCTTGCCGCAGCCTTCGACGGCCGCGACGGCGTCACCGCCCTGGGGGCGATGGGCGGCTTTCTCGGTGCCCTGATCCTCGCCCGCTTCGCCGTGGCCCTGGCGCCCCGCCTGATGCCGGCTCCGCGCCTCGTGCCCATCCGCACCCCTTCCTCACCCATTTCCATCCAGGAGTTTCATCATGACTGACCCCGTCGTCGAACGCGACCCCATCCTCGACACCGACTTCATCAAGGAGATGGCCCGCCAGATGCGCGCCCTCGACACCTACGGCACCTACCAGGGCTGGACGGTGGAGAAGATCCTCGACCCCTACATCCTCACCAAGGAGCGCAAGGCCGAGATCCCCCTCATCGGCGACCCGGACGACGTGACCATCTCTCGCGTCAAGGCCTTCTACAACGCCATCGCCGTGCTCATCGAGAAGGAATGCAAGCAGCTCGCCGTGCCGCTGGTGCACCTCACCCACGAAGGCTTCGGCCGGGCGCTCATCACCGTGGGCAAGCTGGTTGCCGTGGATCGCACCCTGCGCGACGTGCATCGCTTCGGCTTCGCCAGCCTCTCCAAGATGAAGGACGAGGCCGACAAGATCCTCTCCGTGGCGCTTGAGCGCATCGGCGAATACCCCGCCGTGGCCGGGATGTGAGCAGGGAGGCCGTCATGAGCACCGCCGAAGAGATCGCGGCCCTCGACAAGGAAGTGAAGAAGCTCAAGCGCATCGCTTCCGAATGGGCCTCCCAGCTGCACGACCTCGTGGAAGACCGCCTGCCCGCGGGCTACCACGAGATTCCGGGCATCTCCCAATCCACCTACGACGCCTGTCAGGCCTGGGCCGAGGCCAACGCCCGGCTGGCTGCGGCACAGAAAGGTTGAACCATCATGGCGCAGATCACTGGCCTGACCCGCGGGGGCGTTGCCTGGACGCCCGAATTCGTCACCAACCTGGATCAGGCCAAGTGCATCGGCTGTGGCCGCTGCTACAAGGTCTGTCCGCGCAACGTGCTCGATCTGGTCGAGCGCGAGCTGGAGGACGACGACGACTCCGACGACGACAACATGATGGTGATGTCCATCGCCAACGGCGCCGACTGCATCGGCTGCGGCTCCTGCGGGCGGGTGTGCCCGAAGGACTGCTACACCTACGCGCCGGCGAGCGTGTGATGGCCGGGCCCGTGCCTGCCGCCGCGCAGCCCGACGCCGCCACCGGGGCCGCCGTGTGCGCGGCCCTGCGGCGGGAGGTCGAAAGCCTGGGCCTGTCCATCGGCAACGAGCCCGACTGGTCGCTGCTCTCCTTCGAGGAGAAGACCGACCCCTTCTCGCAGGAGGTGAGTCTGGTGGGCACCTGGCGGGGCGCGGCCCGCTTCGGCACCGTCACGCTCTTTCCCGACGGGCGGGTGTTTGCCGAATACCAGGTGCTGCTGCCCCACCCGGACAAGCCCGACAGCTACGTGGAAGCCGTGCAGGTGTGGGGCAAGCCCGACACACTGCGCGGCGAGGCGGTGATCGCCGCCTACATGAGCTGACGATGGACGCCCAGCCGCGGCTGATCCTGCTGCACAAACACAAGACCAGCGGGCGGGTGCGTTTCCTGTGCCTGCCCTACGGGGTGGTCGCCTTCAAGGCGCTGCCGGCGCTGGCCGCGCTGCGGGACGAGGACTGGTCGCCCAAGGTCCAGATCCACCCCGCCGCCGTCGTGCGCGAGGCCGAGGTGCGGCTGGGCCTGCCGGAAGGCGCCATCGACCCGGAAGGCGACTTTCAGGCCTGGGTGGATACCCCCGGGGGCGACGTGCCGGTGCTGCTGGGCGTGTTCGCCGGCATCGACCCGCCCTTTGCGGCGGCGGAGCGGGCCGGCGGGCGCTTCATCGCGATCACCGAATCCCGCGCCCTCAGCGACGTGGAGCGCCAGCTCCTGCGCCGCACCTACGAGCACGTGCTGGGCTGACCCGCGCCGGCTCACAGCCCCGGCATGGGCACAAAGCCCGGCAGCGCCCTGACCCGCGCGATCCACGCCCGGATGTGGGGAAAGTCGTCCAGCGCCACGCCGCCTTCCGGCGCCAGCGCCACGTAGGGGAACACCGCGCAGTCGGCAATGGTCGGCCGGTCCAGCGCCAGCCAGTCATGGTCGGCCAGCCGGGCGTCGATCAGCGGCAGGATGCGCGCCGCCCGGCGCAGGGTGTCGGCCTTGTCGAGGGCGTAGCCGAACTTGTCCACCAGCCGCGCCGCGCAGGGGCCGTTCTGCACCTCGTTGGCCGCGGTGGACAGCCACTGCACCACCGCGGCCATCGCGGCGGGTTCGGCGGGCAGCCAGGCGTCGTCGGCGTAGCGGCGGGCGAGGTAGACCAGGATCGCCTGGGAATCGCGCAGCACCACCTCGCCATCCACCAGAACGGGCAGTTCGCCCCAGGGGTTGAGTTCGATGAGGGGCGCGCGCTTGTGCTCGCCGGCCAGGAAATCCACCGCCACGATCTCCAGCGGAATGCCGGCCAGGGCGGCGAACAGGCGGACTTTGTAGCAGTTGCCGGAGTGGGCGAGGTCGTACAGCTTCATGGGGGGGTCTCCTTGGGTTGGGGGGTGTCAGGGGGCGGGCGTGGCCTGGGTGGCCAGCTCGCGGGCGGAAAAACGCGGGGTGATGTGCTGCGAGCAGTTCCAGTCGAAGGCCGCCACATGCAGCACCAGCACCCGCTCGGTGGGCGGCGCGTCGGGCAGGCTCACGGCGGCCAGCAGCGCGGGCGGGGCCTCGTCGGCCGGCAGCACGTCGATCTCCACCAGCAGCTTGAGGCGCCGCCGCCGGGGGTAGTCCATCAGGATCAGCGCCGCCTTGGGGTGGCCCAGCAGGTTGCCCACGCTCACGAACTGGCGGTTGCCGCCGTAGTCGGCGAAGGCCAGGGTGCGCGCGTCGATCGCCTGCAGAAAGCCCGGCGGGCCGCCCCGGTGCTGCACGTGGGGCCAGCCGCCTTCGCCCACGGTGGCCAGATAGGCGCTGTCGCGCGCGGCGATGAAGCTGCGCTCCCGCTCGCCCAGGCTCGCCTCCGGGCTGCCGGCGGGGGTGGGCAGCGGTGCACCCAGAAAGCGCGCCTGGGCGGCGCGAACGCCGGGGGTGCAGGTGAGGTCGGCAAAGTGGCGGGACATGAGGCTTCTCCAGAGCGTTTTGCGTATCGTGATCCTTTCGGTGGCGGCAATAAACGGGGCTTGCGGAATTACATTCATCCGCCAATCGGTTTAATCTTGGCCCCCATGGACAAGTTCAAGGCGATGAACATCTTCATCGGCATCGTCGAGGCCGGCAGCCTGACCGCCGCCGCCGAGCGGCTCGGGGTGTCGCTGGCGGCGGTGGTGCGCAGCCTCGCGGCGCTGGAGGAATCCCTCGGGGTGCGCCTGCTCAACCGCAGCACCCGGCGCATCGCGCTCACCGAAGAGGGACGCGACTACCTGGAGCGCAGCCGGCGCCTGCTGGCCGATCTGGCCGACATGGAGAACGCCGTCGCGGCCCGGCGTGCGCGGCCGTCCGGGCGGCTGACGATCACCGCGCCGGTGATGTTCGGCCGGCTGCATGTGGCCCCGGTGGTCACCGACTTCCTCGCCGAGCACCCCGAGATGAGCGTCGAGCTGCTGCTGGTGGACCGGGTGCTCGATCTCCTCGACGAGAGCATCGACCTGGCGCTGCGCATCGGCCCGCTGCCCGATTCGGGGCTGGTGGCGGTGCCGGTGGGCAGCACCCGCCGGGTGACCTGCGCGAGCCCGGCCTATCTCGCGCGCCACGGCCGGCCCACCCACCCGGCGGAGCTTGCCGGCCATGCGGCGATCCGCCTCACCGGGCTGGGCGACGGGCACGAGTGGCACTTCGAGCGGGGCGGCGAGCGGCTGCGGGTGCCGGTGCGGGGCAGCTTCGCCACCAATCAGGTGGACGTGGCGCTGGACGCCTGCCGCAAGGGCATCGGCTGCGGGCGCTTTCTGGCCTATCAGGTGCAGGCCGCCGAAGGGGCGGGCGAGTTGCAGCGGGTGCTCGACGACTGGGCACCGCCCGCGGTGCCGGTGAGCCTGCTCTACCCCCACGGGCGCCTGCTGCCGTCCCGGGTGCGGGCGTTTGTGGATTGGGCGGTGCCGCGGCTGCGCCTGCGCCTCACCCCCGGCACGCCGCAGGCGACGGGGCAAAGCCACCCTTTGTCGTAAACCCGACACCCCTCCGACACCCGGCGCCGCCCATCAAGGCCCGCCAAAACAACGGTTTAGCTGCAGCGCCTGGCGTGGCACGGCGCTTGCAGATGGGAGGTATCAACCCCCCATTGGAGAACCGCGATGATTAACCTCACCCCCGCTGCCGTCAAAGCCGTCCAACGCTTCATCCGTGGCTCCGAAACCCCTGTTGCCGGCCTGCGCCTGGTGGTGTCGGGCGGCGGCTGCTCCGGCCTCCAGTACGGCATGAAACTCGAAGCCGAGAAGGCCGAGGACGACTGGGAGCTGGAGATCGAAGGCGTGAAGCTGCTGGTGGACCCGATGACCATGCCGATGATCGACAACGTCACCGTCGACTTCGTGGACACCCTCACCCACACCGGCTTCAAGTTCGACAACCCCAACGCGACCGCCAAGTGCGCTTGCGGCTCTTCGTTCTCGGTTTAAGGAGTCACCGTCATGTGGGAATACTCAGACAAGGTCCGCGAGCACTTCTTCAACCCGCGCAACTCCGGCCCGCTGGAAGAGGCCAACGGCATCGGTGACGTGGGCTCCATCCAGTGCGGCGATGCCCTGCGCCTGATGCTGAAGGTGGAACCCGAGACCGAAGTCATCCTCGACGCCCACTTCCAGACCTTCGGCTGCGGGTCGGCGATTGCCTCGTCCTCCGCCCTCACCGAGATCATCAAGGGCATGACCCTCGACGAAGCCCTCAAGGTGAGCAACCAGGACATCGCCGACTACCTGGACGGCCTGCCCCCCGAGAAGATGCACTGCTCGGTGATGGGCCGCGAGGCCCTGCAGGCCGCCATCGCCAACTACCGGGGCGAGGAGTGGAGCGACGACCACGAGGAAGGCGCGCTGATCTGCAAGTGCTTTGCCGTGGACGCGGTGATGATCGAGGACGTGGTCAAGGCCAACGACCTCAACACGGTCGAGGAGGTCACCTTCTACACCAAGGCCGGCGGTGGCTGCGCCGCCTGCCATGAGGGCATCGAGGAGATCCTCGCCAAGGTGAAGGCCGAGCGCGCCGGCCCCGGCGAAGTGTCGCCCCCGCCCGCCTGCCCGGCCACCCCGGAGGCGCCCAAGCCGCCCGCATCCAAGCTCACCCTGGTGCAGAAGATCAAGAAGATCGAGGAGGTGCTCGAATCCGTGCGCCCCATGCTCCAGCGCGATCACGGCGACGTGGAGCTGGCCGACGTGCAGGGCAAGAAGATCTACGTGCACCTCAAGGGCGCCTGCTCCGGCTGCATGATGGAAGCGGCCACCCTGGGCGGCATCCAGCAGAAGATGATCGAGGCGCTGGGCGAGCTGGTGCAGGTGCTTCCGTCCTCCCACATGCCCGTCGAAGCCTGAGATGAAGGACGCCCCCCGAAGCGCCTGCGGCGCCTCCCCCCACTGGGGGGCGGGCCGGCCGCTTCGGAGCGGCCGTGCGCAGCCGGCCCGAAGGGTTGGCACCTTCGATCAGTGCGGGTGACGCGCCCGCTTCGCACCGCGAATTGAAATCCAACAGAGAATCAGAGAGGCCCGTGCCATGAAACCCGTCTATCTCGACAACAACGCCACGACGCGGGTCGACCCTGCGGTGGTGGAGGCCATGCTCCCGTTCTTTACCGAGCACTTCGGCAACGCCTCGTCCATCCACGCCTTCGGCAGCGAAGTGGGCAAGGCCCTCAAGAAGGCGCGCAGCCAGGTGCAGGCGCTGCTGGGCGCCGAGCACGATTCGGAGATCATCTTCACCTCGTGCGGCACCGAATCCGACTCCACCGCCATCCTCTCCGCCCTCAAGGCCCAGCCCGAGCGCAACACGGTCATCACCACCGTCGTCGAGCACCCGGCCATCCTCACCCTGTGCGAATGGCTCGAGAAAGAGGGCTACATCGTCCACAAGCTCAAGGTGGATAAAAAAGGCCGCCTCGACATCGACGAATACAAGTCGCTGCTGAATGACCGGGTGGCCGTGGTGTCGGTGATGTGGGCCAACAACGAGACGGGCACCCTCTTCCCGGTGGAGGAGATGGCCGCGCTGGCGGCGGCCAAGGGCATCATGTTCCACACCGACGCCGTGCAGGCCGTGGGCAAGATCCCCATCGACCTGAAGAACACCAAGATCGACATGCTGTCGCTCTCGGGCCACAAGCTGCACGCCCCCAAGGGCATCGGCGTGCTCTACCTGCGCCGTGGCTGCCGCTTCCGCCCCCTGCTGCGGGGCGGCCACCAGGAGCGCGGCCGGCGTGCCGGCACCGAGAATTCGGCCTCCATCGTCGGCCTTGGCATGGCCTGCGAGCTGGCGATGAAGCACATGGACGCCGAGAACACCACCGTGCGCGCCCTGCGGGACAAGCTGGAGCAGGGCATCCTCAGCCAGATCAGCCACTGCTTCCCCACCGGCGACGTGGCCAACCGGCTGCCCAACACCAGCAACATCGCCTTCGAGTACATCGAGGGCGAGGCCATCCTGCTGCTGCTCAACAAGCTGGGCATCGCCGCCAGCTCCGGGTCGGCCTGCACCTCGGGCTCGCTGGAGCCCTCCCACGTCATGCGGGCCATGGGCATCCCCTACACCGCCGCCCACGGCACCATCCGCTTCTCGCTATCGGTGTACAACACCGAAGACGAGGTGGACCGCGTGATCGCCGCCGTGCCGCCCATCATCGAACAACTGCGCAAGCTCTCGCCTTACTGGGGCGAAAAAGGCCCCTCCGCCAACCCGGAGGCCAGCTTCGCCCCCACCTACGCGTAGGCATGCGCCGAACCTCACTCCTCGAGCAGTAACCAAGGCTTGGCCCCGGAAGCGATTCCGGGGCATTTTTTTGCAAGCCCGCCGCGTGGCCCGCAAAACACGAAAACACCATCGAATCTGGCTGTTTTGCAGCAATGCCACACAAAAAACGGCCATCCGACAGCGCCAAAGCTTGATCGGTGGCGCCAAACATCGTTTTTTGTGCGCCAAACACAGTTTGGCGCCGCCGATCTTTGTTTGG
This sequence comes from Zoogloea sp., assembly GCF_041904905.1. Taxonomy (GTDB): domain Bacteria; phylum Pseudomonadota; class Gammaproteobacteria; order Burkholderiales; family Rhodocyclaceae; genus Zoogloea. Next base: position 9,709 of record NZ_JAYRMI010000101.1, read on the forward strand.
CGTCACAAGAACTGAGTTTGGCGCCGCCGATCTGAGTTTGGCGTCACCAAACACAGTTTGGCGCACGCCAAAGTGTGTTCGCCGCACGCCAAAGTGTGTTTGGCGGTGCCAAAGTGTGTTTGCCGCGCGCCAAACTGTGTTTGGCCGTGCCAAAGCAGCTTCGACCTCGCCAGACCTGCTTGCCTCAACCCATGATCGATGTTGGCGCCCCGGCATCGAAGCTTGGCGCCGCAGCACGCAAGCTTGGCCCCGCTCCGGTCTTTCCTCCGCCGACGATCTGCTGACGCCGCGCCAGGAACGGGTGTGACGATCGTTCAGGGTGACCCGTCGATGGTCATCGGGTGTTGTGGGCGCCCTGTTCTCCAGGCGCCCGCCCGGCCCGGATTGCGGAGGCCGCACTATTTCTCCGCTTCCAGTTTCTCCACGACGAAGGAATCGATGATCCGATCAACCAGATTCTGGACTTTCACGTACTCGGCGTTTTGCTCGATTCGCGCCCCGTACATATGGCCGAACGCCAGGTAGAAGTAATAGTTCGAATCGCCTACCGGGAGCAGCCAGACGTCGTGCTCGTCCATGCCCGGCACGGTCGGGCTTCTTTCGCGCAGATGTACCCAGCGGTTACCGTTGCGCACCACGTATTCGGTGGGGTCCAGGAACGCTCTGAAATGGGTGCCTTCGGCGATCTTTTCTGCATTGTAGTCACGGGTCCAGGTTTCTTTATCCAGAATAAGGTGTTCTATCGACTCGGCGCGCCGGTCCCGGATACCTAGCGTCACCGCGCCCCCGGCGGTCCAGTCACCGCAGAATTCATCGAACGTCATGAAGTCGTAGCCAAAGTAGGCGTTTCTGTGCTTGGTGCCGAGCAGCTGGGATGCTGCGCTTCTTCCCGGGTGTGGAGGTTGATAGTCACGTCGATTCAGGATGTAACCTGGTACCGGCGGATTCGGGGTCCTTGCCTCGCCACTGGTATACGTCACCATCTCGAATCGGACATCGCCGGGTTCGGCACCGCTATAGCACGCGCTGATATTGACGCCGTCCAGGTAGGCGTGGGAAACGCGGT
>NZ_JAYRMI010000102.1:0-10635 GCF_041904905.1 Zoogloea sp.
AGGAGCACCGCACCAAGATCCACAGCACCAACCCGCTCGAGCGCTTGAACGGCGAGATCAAGCGGCGCACCGACGTCGTGGGCATCTTCCCCAACGAGGCGGCCATCTACCGCCTGGTCGGCGCCTTACTGCTCGAGCAAAACGACGAATGGGCTCTGCAGCGCCGTTACATGACGCTGGAAACGCTCGCCGAAGTTGGCGACAATCCCAACGTCAGCCTGTCTGCACTCGCAGCCTGACTCGCTCTCCTGCCAAACCGGAGACGATGACCCGCCGACCGCTTCTGCTGACGCTTCTTACACCACGCACCGGGACACGATCCACCGTGGCGGTGCTTGTTGATAGCCTTCGCTTCGCCGTGCATGAAGTTCCACAGTTGTTGTCCGCCCTCTTGGCTGACAATGACCAGCATCTGAGTTTTTCCGACGAAAGCCCCGATGTAGGCTTGGCGGAACGTTTCATCGTCGTACTCGATGCGCCACACCTCTAGTGGATTGGTCATCGTGTCAATCGCGAACTGAACATACCGCTCCCGGGCATCCTGTCGTTTTTCGACAATGTGAGGGAGGTTGTTGCGATGAGCTGTGATCGTGCCACAAGGAGATGCAAACTCAACCATATCAGTGTCTGCGCGAAAACCAAGGCGCTCGACAAGTATCGCTATTGCTTCTTCGTGAGTCTCGCCACCGTGAACTAGATCAGGCGCGGGGCGCCGGTCATCTGCTGCCCTGAGATCGTTGCGCCCCAGAGTTTTCCATGACGATGGTTGATTGGGCTTTGCTTTTGCAATCATGCGAGAGGTGAGGCTGCGCTGGAGCTAGGTGGTGGCAGGCCGCGAATATACATGACGTGCGAAGAGCAGACGGGATGGGCCGCCGCCGCGAAACATCCTTGGATGTATCTGACGCATGGGGCTGGAGTGCATGTGGAAGCCTCGGGGGCTAGATTCAGCCGCTTGCGAGAGCGCCCGTGGAATGCTGTTTTCCGTACGGATTCCGTATCAAAGAAAAAGGCCACTCGAAAAGTGGCCTAAGTCCTTGAATTTATGGCGCGCCCGAGACGATTCGAACGTCCGACCCCTGCCTTCGGAGGGCAGTACTCTATCCAGCTGAGCTACGGGCGCGCGGTGGAATGCAGCAACTTTGCGTTGTGCGGCGCGCAGGATAACGCGAATCGGTCTCCGAGTCCATGCTTGGCCTTACAGAAGGAGAATACCCCCGCTATAATCAACGCTTTAAATCATTGAGCCCGTTCTCGAGGAATTCAGCATGTCGGATTTTCGTCGTTCTGCCCCCGTCCGTTCCTACGCGCGGATCGCGCTTTCCATCGGTGTTGCCGCCCTGGCCACCCAGCTTGTGGGCTGCGGCAAGAAGGCCGCCGTCGACGAGGAACTCGCCGCCAAGCTGACCCAGCCGGTTGCTCAAGTCGAACTCAAGGCAGCCCCGGCCGCCGCGCCGGGCAGCCGTAAGGGCGAGGACATCTACACCGCGGTGTGCGGTGCCTGCCATGAATCCGGTGCGGCCGGTGCGCCCAAGGCGGGCGACAAAGGCGCCTGGGCGTCGCGTCTGGGCCAGGGCTTCGACGGTCTGGTCAAGTCCGCCGCAGCGGGCAAGGGTGCGATGCCGCCGAAGGGTGGCGCGGCCGACCTGACCGACAACGAGTTGAAGCGCGCCGTGGCTTTCCTGGCCAACAAGGCCGGTGCCGGCTTCAAGGCGCCGGACTGATCCTGCCCTCCGGCTGCCGGCCCGTGCCGGTAGCCGCAGCAATAAAAAAGCGCAGACCAGAGTCTGCGCTTTTTTTGTTGGGTCCCCCGCGAATGCCGTCAGGCCTGCATCCTGAACCGGAGTTCAGGGGGGTCGCTTTCCTTCCGCCTCAGGCACACTCGACGAGGAGCGCGCACACCGGCGGTTTCTTTGGGCCGCGACCCATGTCACGTAGACATTGGTTCAAGGAGTTTAAGGCCTTAACCAACACCGCAGGGGATTAATCAAACCGTTCGAACCGCATGCCCGGCGGGGGTTCAGAAGAGCTTTTCCTGCTCTCCCAGAACACCGTCGAGGCGACTGTTCATGCGTTCGATTCTACGCTTGAGCGTGGGGATGTCAAACCCGCCGGCACGCTGAAACTGAAGAAATTCGTGGGTGATGTTGAGGGCCGTCATCACGGCCAGACGTTCGCCGGCAGAGTTGGTCTTGACGGCGAGATCGCGCATCTTTTCGTCGAGATAGGCCACCGCGGCGAGCAGGCCGTCCTTCTCTTCGGGCTTGCAGCCGACCCGGTATTCGCGGCCGAGCAGCTTGATGTCGAGTTGTTCCATTCAGGCCTCCAGCCGGGCCGGCCAGAGGGCGGACCGGCAACGGGTGCGGGGTTTGATCTCAGGCTTCGGGGATCCGGGCGAGCAGCGCTTCGAGGCGGCTGCCGACCAGGCCGAGCTTGTCGGTGAGTTCGCGGTTGGCGGCCTCGAGGGCGTCGACGCGTTCCTGGAGACTGCGGGCGTCGGCCAGGGCGGCGGCGTGCTGGCTGCGCAGCCGCGCCTGCTCTTCGGCATGGCGGGTGAGCAGTTGTTCGAGTTTCTGTTCGAGCGAGGCGAGTTCTGCATCCATCCGCCGAATGTTAGAGAGGGGCAGGGGAGCGGTCAAGCAAGCCGGGCACGGGCGGTTGGCGGAGGGCGTCGGCGGCGCTGCCGGGGCCGAAACAGTCGGCCAGCCGGGCCAGATCCATGCTCCGCTCGATGCTGTCGGCGAGGCGGTCGAGATCGGCCTGGCGACGGGCGGCGAGGTCGACCCGCACGGCGTCGGTCAGGCCGGCCCAGGCGAGCAGGGCGGCCAGGGCGTCCGGGTGATCGAAGAGGCCGTGGAGGTAGCTGCCGATGATCTGCCCGTCGTCGGCGCACACGCCGTCGCTGCGACCGTCGGTCAGCTGCACGGAGGGCGTGGCAAGCGCCGGGCCGTGGGTGACGCCCATGTGGATCTCGTAGCCGGCCACCGGGGGGTTGCCGGGCAGGGCGAGGGTGCCGGTGACGTTGCCGAGCTGCTTTTCGGCTTCGAGGGTGGTTTCCATGTCCAGCAGGTCGAGGCCGGCGACGCTGCCGGACGTGCCTTCGAGGCCCAGCGGATCATGCAGCCGGCGACCGAGCATCTGGTAGCCGCCGCAGATCGCCACCAGCTTGCCGCCGTAGCGCAGGTGGCGGCGGATGGCGGGTTCCCAGCCCTGGGCGCGCAGCCACGCCAGATCGGCCTGGACGGCCTTGGAGCCAGGCAGCACGATCAGGTCGGCCGGCGGGATGGCCTGGCCGGGCCCGACCCAGCGGAAATCCACCTGCGGGTGCAGGCGCAGGGCGTCGAGGTCGGTGTGGTTGGAGATGCGCGGGTACACCGGCGCCACCACCCGCAGGCGGGCCTCGCCCTTCTCGGCGCGGGCGTCGGCGAGGGCGTCCTCGGCATCCAGAAAAAGCCCGTGCAGATAGGGCAACACGCCCAGCACCGGGCGACCGGTGCGCGCCTCCAGCCAGTCGAGGCCGGATTGCAGCAGGCCGATATCGCCGCGGAAGCGGTTGATGACGAAGCCCTTGACCCGCGCCTGCTCGGTGGGCGAGAGCAGCTCAAGCGTGCCCACCAGATGGGCGAAGACGCCGCCCCGGTCGATGTCGGCGACGAGGATCACCGGGCAATCCACCGCCTCGGCGAAGCCCATGTTGGCGATGTCCCGGTCGCGCAGGTTGATCTCGGCGGGGCTGCCCGCGCCTTCGACGAGCACGGTGTCGTACTGCGCGCAGAGGCGGCCGTGGCTTTCGAGCACGGCGGCCATGGCCCGGGGTTTGTAGTCGTGGTAATCCCGCGCCGACAGGTTGGCCACCGCGCGACCGTGGATGATGACCTGAGCGCCGATGTCGGTGGAGGGCTTGAGCAGCACCGGGTTCATGTCGGTGTGGGGTTCGAGCCCGGCGGCGATCGCCTGCAGCGCCTGGGCCCGGCCGATCTCGCCACCATCGACGGTGACCGCCGAATTGAGCGCCATGTTCTGGGGCTTGAAGGGCACCACCGACACGCCCCGGCGCGCCAGCAGGCGGGCCAGCCCGGCGACGAGGGTGCTCTTGCCGGCATCGGAGGTGGTGCCTTGAACCATCAGGGTGCGGGCTTGACGCATGTTTTACAATGGGATGGCACAAAAGCCGCCGATTATCCCATGTCCGCCCTGCACCTCGCCGTCCTGTTCTCCGTTGCCGTCCCGATGGGCCTCGGCCTGCTCCTCGACCGAATCTTCGGCGAGCCTTCCCATCACCACCCGCTGGTCGGCTTCGGGCGCTACGCGGCGGCCGTCGAACGGCTGATCCGGCACGTGGCCGACGGGCGGGGCGCCGGCCTGCTGGCGTGGAGCGTGGCGGTGCTGCCGTGGGTGGCGCTGGCCGGCTCGCTGAAGGCGGCCGACGCCTGGCTCGGCCTCGCGCTCGACGTGGGCCTGCTGTACTTCGCGGTGGGCGGCCGCAGCCTGGCAGAGCACGCCCGGGCGGTGGGCGCACCGCTGGCGGCGGGCGATCTGGCCGGCGCCCGCCAGCGCCTGTCGTGGATCGTGTCGCGGGATACCGCCGAACTGGACGAAGCCGGCGTGGCCAAGGCCACCGTCGAATCGGTGCTCGAGAACGGCAACGACGCGATCTTCGGCGCGCTGTTCTGGTTTGCCCTGCTGGGCGGGCCAGGGGCGCTGATGTTCCGCCTCGCCAACACGCTAGACGCCATGTGGGGCTACCGCAACGAGCGCTACCTGCGCTTCGGCTGGGCCGCCGCACGCATCGACGACGTGCTCAACTTCATCCCGGCACGGCTCACCGCCCTGAGCTACGCCCTGCTCGGCCACACCGCCGCGGCCCTGCGCTGCTGGCGCACCCAGGCCCCCGCCTGGGACAGCCCCAACGCCGGGCCGGTGATGGCGGCCGGGGCCGGCGCGCTGCACGTGAGCCTGGGCGGGCCGGCGGTCTACCACGGCCACCTGGAGACCCGCCCCACGCTGGGCACCGGCGCCCCGGCCCGCGCCGCCGACATCGACAAGGCGGTGGCGCTGGTGCACAACAGCGTGTGGCTGTGGCTGCTGGCGATCGCCGCGCTCAATGTGCTGATCCATGCTTGAGCACGGCGGCCGCCTGCGCGAGGCCGCGCGCCGTTTCGGGATTCCGCTGGCCGACTGGGTGGATCTCTCCACCGGCATCAACCCCTGGCCTTACCCGGTGCCGCCGCTGGCACCGGCCGTGTGGCAGCGCCTGCCAGAGACCGACGACGGGCTCGAAGCCGCCGCGGCCGGCTACTACGGCAGCCCGCTGCTGCTGCCGGTGGCGGGCTCCCAGGCGGCCATCCAGGCCCTGCCGGCGTGCTTCCCCCCCGGTCGGGTGGTGACCCTGGCGCCCACCTACGCCGAGCACCCCCACGCCTGGCGCGGGCATGCCGTACGCGCCCTGCCCGCCGCTGCCATCGATGCCGCGGTGGACGACGCCGACACCCTGCTCCTCGTCCAGCCCAACAACCCGGACGGCCAGCACTTCGGCCGCCACCGGCTGCTAGCCTGGCACGCACGGCTCGCCGCCCGCGGCGGCCGGCTGATCGTGGACGAAGCCTTCCTCGACGCCGAGCCGGAGGACAGCCTGGTGCCGCTGGCCAGCCAGCCGGGGCTGATCGTGCTGCGCTCGGTGGGCAAGTTCTTCGGGCTGGCCGGCGCGCGGGTCGGCTTCGCGTTCGCCGAAGCGGCCGTGCTCGACGCCCTGGCGGAACGCCTGGGCCCCTGGGCGGTCTCAGCCCCGGCCCGGGCGGTGACGGCCGCCGCGTTGTCGGATGGCGCCTGGCAGGCTTCGGCCCGCCGGCAGCTCGTCGAAGCCAGCGCCCGGCTTTCCGGCCTGCTGGCCCGTCACGGCCTCGCCGGTGGCAGCGGCACCGCGCTGTTCCAGTGGCGGCCCCGCCCCGACGCCGCCGCAATCCACGCCCGGCTGGCCGGGCAAGGCATCCTCACCCGCCTGTTCGACGCCCCCGCCGGCCTGCGCTTCGGCCTGCCCGGCGCCGAATCCGAATGGACGCGCCTCGACGCGGCCCTCGACCGACTGAACCTGACCTGAACCGCCACCCATGCGCCGCTCGCTCCTCGCCCTCCTCCTCGCCCTGACCGGCACCGCCGCACCGGCCCTGGCCGCCATCGACCTCACCGACGACCAGGGCGTGGCGGTGCACCTGAACAAGCCCGCCGCCCGCATCGTGAGCCTCGCCCCCCACATCACCGAGCTGCTTTACGCCGCCGGCGCCGGAGACAAGGTGGTTGGCGCCGTGCAGTACAGCGACTACCCCGAGGCGGCCAGACAGCTGCCTCGGGTGGGCGGCTACACCGCCATCGACATGGAGAAGGTGGCGGCCCTCAAGCCCGACCTGGTGATCGCCTGGAAGAGCGGCAACCGCGACGCCCACCTGGGCAAGCTGCGCGCCCTGGGCATCCCGGTGTTCATCAACGAGCCGCGCAAGATCGACGACGTGGCGAAGAGCCTCACCCAGATCGGGCGGCTGGCCGGCACCGAGGCCGCCGCCGACACCGCCGCCCAGGCCTTCCGCAAACGCCACGCCGCCCTGGCTGCCCGCTACTCCGCGCGGCCGCCGGTGCGCGTCTTTTACGAAGCCTGGAACCGCCCGCTCATGACCGTGAACGGCGAGCACCTGATCTCCGACGTGATCCGCCTGTGCGGCGGCGACAACGTCTTTGCCAAGCTGCCCATGCTGGCGCCTAACGTGGACGTGGAGGCGGTGCTGGCCGCCTCGCCCGAAGCCATCGTCGCCAGCGGCATGGGCGAGGCGCGCCCCGAGTGGCTGGACGACTGGCGCTCGTGGACGCGCCTGCCGGCCGTGGCCCGGGGCAACCTCTTCTTCATCCCCCCCGACCGCATCCAGCGCCACACGCCGCGCATCCTCGACGGCGCCGAAAAGCTGTGCGGGCAGCTCGAAGAAGCCCGCGCGCGGCGATGAAGGGCGCCCGTCGCGCTGCGCTGGCGCTCGCCCTGGCCGGCACCAGCCTGAACGCAGGTGCCGGCGGGCCGCTGCAGGGCGAGATCGTCACCCGCATCGGGCAGGTCGCCGCCATCCCCGCCGACCAACGACTGGTACCGGGTTTCGCCGGCGCCTGGCGGCCCGTCGCAGCCCAGCGCCGGGTGGTGGAGCGCATCGCCGCGCTGGCCGCCCGGGCCACCCCTGCCTGTGCCGACACCCAGGTTGTGGCCACCGTTCAGGCCGCCCCCGATCTGATCGAAACCCGGCCGGCCCGGGTACATCACGCCCTGGAGCGGTGGACCGTCCAGGTCTGCGGCAAGCCGCAGGATTTCGACGTGTGGTATCGCTACGAGCGCGACGCCTCGCGGCTGGTGGTGACGGAGAGCCGCGCCGACGATTTTCAGGGCGAACTCGACCCGCCCCTGCGGCGCCTGCGGGAGCTTGCCGCAGCGCGCCGCGCCGACGAAGCCAGCGGCCGCGTGCGCTGGCTCAACCTCCCGCTCCCGCCCGACACCGTACCCGCCGCCACCCAGGCCGCCCCGGTCGGCAAACCGGGGCCGTGGAGCGCCGACTTCGTCCCCCTGGGCGAATCGATCCGCGAATGGACCCAGCTGATCTCGGTGCAGGGCCTGCCCCGCAGCGGCGAGGGCCAGGCCCGGGCCCTGCTCGAAGGCATGCAGGCCGCCCGCGCCCGTGCCTGCGACGTGCCGGCCGGCCCGGTGGTGGCGATGCCGTCGGCCGACCCCACCGAAGGCGAGCACATCAAGACCGTGCTCGCCTGCCCCCGGGTGCCCGACACCAACTTTGCCGAGATGGCGGTGGTGAAGGCCATCGAGACCCCCGATCGGCTCTACCTGATCCAGCGCAGCTGGCGCCTGCCGGCCACCGACGGGGACACCCTCCGCGCCGACAGCCGCAAGGCTCAGGCCGCGGCCGAAGCCTTCCTCGATCAAGTGCGGCTATGCAACCCGGCCGCCGACACCCGCCCCTGCCCGGCCCCCTTCCCCCACTGAACCACTCCCTCGCTGCCATGGCCCGCCTCCCCCAACGCATCGTCTGCCTATCCACCGAAACCGTCGAGGCGCTCTACCTGCTGGGCGCCGAAGACCGCATCGTCGGCATCTCCGGCTTCACCACCCACCCGCCCCGCGCCCGCAAGGAAAAGCCCAAAGTGAGCGGCTTCAGCAGCGCCAAGCTCGAGCGCATCCTGGCCGTGGAACCGGATCTGGTGCTGGCGTTCTCCGATCTGCAGGGCGACATCGCCCGCGACCTCATCAAAGCCGGCGTGGCGGTGTATGTGTTCAACCACCGCAGCGTGGAAGGCATCCTGGCGATGGTCGAAACCCTGGGCCGGCTGGTTGGACGCGAGGCCGCCGCGCTGGCGCTGGTGGCCGATCTGGAAGGCACCATCGCCACCGCCCGGGCCCAAGGCGAGGCCCGCGCGGCACGGCTCGGGCGCCGGCCGCGGGTGTACTTTGAAGAATGGAACGAGCCGCTCATCACCGGCATCCGCTGGGTATCGGAGCTGATCGGCATCGCAGGCGGCGAGGACTGCTTCGGCGAACTGTCGGCCTACCCGTCGGCGAAGGACCGCATCCTGCCCGACCCCGCGGCGGTCATCCCGCGCGCCCCCGAGATCGTCATCGGCTCCTGGTGCGGCAAGCACTTCCAGCCCACCCAACTAACCACCCGACCGGGCTGGGCCGCCATCCCCGCAGTGCGCGACGGGCGGGTCTTCGAGATCAAATCCGCCACCCTGCTGGCCCCGGGCGTGGCCGCCATCCGCGAAGGCCTGCCGGCCATCGGGCGCTGCCTCGACAGCCTGCTGTAAACCCGCTGCCTAGCTGCGGCGCACACCGACCACCTTCTGGTAAAGCCCACCGAAATGGGTTTCCTTGCGCCACTCGAACGCCGCGGCCTCCGGCACCAGGGTTTCGATGGACTCGGCCAATAGCGAGTTGGCAAACGGCTCGAGGTAACGGAACACCATCGCCATCACCGGCCGCAGCGGATGCCACCAGCGCGGCTGGTGATAGTCCACAAAAACGATCTTCCCGCCTGGCTCCACGGCGTCCAGCAGATTGGTGACGATGGCCCGGCGCACTGGCGCAGGCACCTCGTGGAGCAGGAAGAAGCAGCACACCGCCTCGAATCCAACGCCCAACGGCTCGGTCAGATCCGCCACCTGGGCCCGCGCGTTGGGCCAGCCCGTCAGCTTTCGCCGCGTGTTGGCCACCTGGATCGGCGCGACATCCACCACATTGAGCTGGCCAGCCTGCCCAAGTCGGCGCGCCATCCGCACCGAAAAATCGCCATACACCGCCGCCGCCTGCAGGACCCGCTGGCCCGGCGAAAACTCGGCCACCGCCGCATCCATCAGACGGCTCGCATTGCCCCACAAGATGGTCGACACCACCACCGGCTGATCCAGCCAGCGGACAGAACGTCTATCGAGATACGCCCAAGTGTAGGTGTCGCGGAGGTAGGCAGGGACGGGGGAGGGCGATGGAGTGGGCATTGATGGGCACGCCGGACGACATCTGTCATCCGGCAGAAGAGCGCTCTAAGAGCAAACAGTGCAACGATACCAGCAAGTCAGGGGACGGGGTATCGAACACACTCAGCCCGCGTGGGGACCAGGGCGGGCTGAGTATTCAGCGCCGGCTATCTTTCAGCTTCCAGTTTCTCCACGACGAAGGAATCGACGATCCGATCGACCAGATTTTGGACTTTCACGTACTCGGCGTTTTGAGCGATTCGCGCCCCGTACATATGGCCGAACGCCAGGTAGAAGTAATAGTTCGAATCGCCTACCGGGAGCAGCCAGACGTCGTGCTCGTCCATGCCCGGAACGGTCGGGCTTCTTTCGCGCAGATGCACCCAGCGGTTACCGTTGCGCACCACGTATTCGGTGGCCTCCCGCGTCAGAATAGTTGCCACCTCGATAGAATCCTGAATTCGGGGGCGATGATGAGAGAACGAGTTGGCGCGATACGGACAAGAATTCAAAGACAGAGCGGTGGCGCGGTTGCTGCCGCCGGAGAGCGCAACGGTGGAATCTGTTGCGCGTGAAATCGGTGTAGGGGTTTCGACCCTGGAGCGCTGGAGGAGTGATGCGCTGTCCAGGCCCGCTCGCGAGCGGGCCTGGACAGCGGCGGCCCGGTTTGAGGCGGTCCTCACGACAGCCGCACTGAATGAAGCGGGCAAGAGTGCTTGGTGCCGCGAGCACGGCGTCTATCCGCAAGAACTGGCCCAATGGCGCCAGGCCGCTACGCAAGCCCTGGCGGAACCGCAAGAGCGTAGCGCCAGTCCGCAGCAGACCAAGCAGGACAGGCGCCGCATCAAGGCGCTCGAACGGGAACTGCGGCGCAAGGACAAGACGCTGGCCGAAGCCGCCGCGCTGCTTGTACTTTCAAAAAAAGTGGCGGCGATCTTCAACAGGGACGAGGACGAATGATCGGCCTCGAAGATCGCCAAAGCCTGGCCCGGGATATCGACACCGCGCTGCATGCCGGTGCGCGCTTGCGTTTGGCCTGCGCCACCGCCGGCATCCATGTGCGCACCTTGCAACGCTGGAAGACCGAGGAGGGCCTCACCCGAGGGGATCGACGGCCTGACGCGGTGC
>NZ_JAYRMI010000103.1:0-10569 GCF_041904905.1 Zoogloea sp.
GAACGGCAAGGCCGAAGAGCTGACCTGGGAGATCTTCCGCGACACCCTCATCGAGCAGGCCGAGCAGGGCGTGGATTACTTCACCATCCACGCCGGCGTGCTCCTGCGCTACATCCCCATGACCGCCAACCGGATGACCGGCATCGTCAGCCGCGGGGGCTCGATCATGGCCAAGTGGTGCCTCGCCCACCACAAGGAGAGCTTCCTCTACACCCACTTCGAGGACATCTGCGAAATCATGAAGGCCTACGACGTGGCCTTCAGCCTGGGCGACGGCCTGCGTCCGGGCTCCATCTACGACGCCAACGACGACGCCCAGCTGGGCGAACTGGAAACCCTGGGCGAGCTGACCGACATCGCCTGGAAGCACGACGTGCAGACCATCATCGAAGGCCCGGGCCATGTGCCGATGCACATGATCAAGGAGAACATGGACCTGCAGCTCAAGCACTGCAAGGAAGCCCCGTTCTACACCCTGGGCCCGCTCACCACCGACATCGCCCCCGGCTACGACCACATCACCAGCGGCATCGGCGCCGCGATGATCGGCTGGTACGGCACCGCCATGCTCTGCTACGTCACCCCCAAGGAGCACCTGGGCCTGCCGGACAAGAACGACGTGAAGGAAGGCATCATCACCTACAAGCTGGCCGCCCACGCGGCGGATCTCGCCAAGGGCCACCCGGGCGCGCAGATCCGCGACAACGCACTCAGCAAGGCCCGCTACGAGTTCCGCTGGGACGACCAGTTCAACCTGGGCCTCGACCCGGACAAGGCCAAGTCCTTCCACGACGAGACCCTGCCCAAGGAGTCGGCCAAGGTCGCCCACTTCTGCTCCATGTGCGGCCCGCACTTCTGCTCGATGAAGATCACCCAGGACGTGCGCGACTTCGCCGCCGCCCAGGGCATCGCCGAGGCCGAGGCGCTGGAGAAGGGCATGGAGACCAAGGCGGTGGAGTTCGTCAGGCAGGGGGCGGAGATCTACCGCAGGCTGTGACCGATCCCGACCCCGACCCCGACCCCGACCCCGACCCCGACCCCGACCCCGGTGTCGGGTGGCGGCCCGGCGCATCGTGGACCGGCAGAAGGCCCGGGAGCGGGCGGAGCGCCTCGACCCGCACCATTCAAAAACAAACAAAGTGTTAAAAATGATTATAAAATAACAAAATCAACAAAACCAAGGATGGTTGGCGCCGTGCGCATCGCCCATGTCCTTCAACGCATCGCGCTGGTGACGCTGGCTTACGGAAGCCTCGGGGCTGCCAGCCTGCTGCTTGCCGTTGCGCCGGGCTACGCCAGTCCGCTGTTCCCCTCGGCGGGCCTGGCGCTGGCGTGTACCTTGCAGTTCGGGCGGGTAGCCCTCGTGGGGGTGTGGTTGGGGTCGGCGCTGCTCAACCTGAGCAACGCGTGGTTGAGCGGCAGCCCGGATGCCGTGTCGCTCTCGGTGGCCGTCCTGGTCGGCTTCAGCGCGGCGATCCAGGCGGCGGCCGGTGCGTGGATGATCGACCGCTTCCTGGGGGAACGCTGGCGGAGCCTGGAGTCGGAGCAGGAGGTGGCGAGGTTCCTGCTGCTCGGGGGGCTGATCGCGACCCTGGTGTCGTCGTCGCTGGCGGTGACCGGGCTCTACGGGCTGGGGGTGATCGATCGCTCCGACTACCTGTTCGCCTGGTGGAACTGGTACGTGGGGGATTCGGTCGGCGTCATCGTGCTGGCGCCGCTGGCGGTGTGCTTCTTCGAGCGCCGCCGGGGGGCGTGGAAGGAGCGCTGGCGGCGGATCGTGGGGCCCACCCTGGTCACCGGCGGCCTGGTGGCGCTGGCGTTTCACGGGGTGGCGCTGTGGGAGCGGCAGGTGCAGCAGAACCGGCTTCAGGCGGACGGACAGGCGCTCGCCAGGCGGATCGCCGACCGGGTGCTGGCCCATCGGGAGGTGCTGGCGTCGCTGCGCAACTTCATCGAGGCGACGCCGGAGTTCAGCTTCCGGCAGTTCGAGCAGTTCACCCGCATCACCCTGCAGGGGCACGAGGACATCCACGCGTTGAGCTTCAACGATCTGGTGCCCCACGAACATCGCGAGGCCTACGAGAAGTCGTTGGGCGCGGGGTTCCAGATCACCGAGCGGGACGCGTCGGGGCGCCTGCGCCGGGCCGACGACCGGCCGGACTACGTGGCGGTGCGCTACATCGTGCCGCTGGCCGCCAATCGGCCTGCGGTGGGCTTCGACATCTACTCCGAGCCGATCCGCCGGGAGGCGATCGACCGCGCGCTGGCGCTGGGTGGGGTGGCGGTGACGATGCCGGTGAAGCTGGTGCAGGATCAGCAGAAGCGGACGGGCGTGCTGGAGCTGCTGCCGGTGCGCGGCGGCGCCAATCCGCTGGCCGTCGATGGCCTTGCCCGGCCGGGCGGGTTTGCGGTGGCGGTCATCAAGGTGGACGAGATGGTGGCCATTGCCACCCGCGAGCAGGTGCCCGAGGGGCTGGCGCTGCAGCTGACGGATGCCGGGATGCCGGCCGGGGAGGGCGTGCTCTACCGCTCGGCGTCGCTGCTGGCCGGCGAGGTGGTGCCGGAGCGGGCGAGCGGCTGGTCGGTGTTGCTGCCGGTCGGGGATAGAAAGTGGGCGCTGTCGGCCTTCCCCGGGCGGGGCTATTTCCAGCACAACCGGCCGGTCCTGGTGTGGGCGATGGGCGGGATCGGGCTGCTCTTTGCGGTGCTGATGCAGGTGCTGATCCTCGGCATGAGCGGCCGCACGGCCCTCATCCAGCGCAACAACGCGGCGCTGCGGGCCAGCGAGGACCGCTATCAGCGGCTGTTCAACGACAGCCCGCTGCCCATGTGGCAGATCGCTACCGGCAGCCGCCGCTTCCTGATGGTGAACGACAAGGCGGTGGCGCACTACGGCTGGTCGCGCGAGGCTTTCCTGGCGATGACCCTGGACGACATCCTGGTGGCGGGCGAGGCCCTTGCCGGGTGGGATGCGGGCGCAGGGCAGGCCGCGGTGCTGCCCCGCTGTCGCCATCGCCGCCGCGACGGGTCGGAGATCGAGGTCATCGTCTCGGCGTCGGGGCTTGCGTGGGGTGAGGATGAAGCCTGCGTCCAGGTGATCCAGGACATCACCCAGCACATCCAGCTCATCGCGGCGCGGGAGGCCGCCGAGCAGTCGAGCCAGACCAAGAGCCGCTTCCTGGCCACCGTGAGCCACGAGCTGCGCACCCCGATGAACGGCATCCTGGGCATGGCCCAGTTGCTGCTGCGCCCGGACGTGAGCGCGCCGGACCGGCAGGACTACGCCCGGGTGATCCTCGATTCGGGGCAGGTGCTGCTCGGGCAGCTCAACGACATCCTCGACTTCTCGAAGGTGGAGGCCGGCAAGCTGACCCTCAACCCGGCCCCGGTCCGGGTGGCCGGGGTGCTCCAGGATGTGCTGGGCCTGTTTGCCGAGCCGGCGCGGCGCAAGGGCCTGGCGCTGACCGCCGGTTGGGCCGGCGCGGACGATGGGGCCTACTGCCTGGATCGTCAGCGGCTGGTGCAGATGCTGGCCAACCTGGTGGGCAACGCCATCAAGTTCACCGACGCCGGCAGCGTGCACGTCGAGGCCCGCGTCGTGGCGCGCGACGGCGACGGGGCGGTCCTCGAGTTTGCGGTGACCGACACCGGCATCGGGGTGCCCGAGGACAAGCACCCCGCGATGTTCCTGCCCTTCTCCCAGACCGACAGTTCGGCAAGTCGCCGCTATGGCGGCACCGGGCTGGGCCTGTCCATCGTGCGCAGCCTGGCCGAGCTGATGGGCGGCTCGGTGGGGCTGGTCAGCCGGGTGGGCGAGGGGGCGCGCTTCTGGTTCCGCATCCACGCCGCGGCGGACGACGCCCGGCCCCGGCCCGAGGCGCCCGAGCGCCCCGCCGCGCATCTGCCGGCCCCGCTGTCGACAGGCGGGCTGGTGATGCTGGTGGAGGACAACCCCACCAACCGGCGGGTGATCCGCTCCCAGCTTGCCGCGCTGGGAGTGGGGGTGCTCGACGTGGCCGACGGTCAGGCCTGCCTGGATCGGCTGGCCGGCGGCGCGCGGCCCGATCTGGTGCTGATGGACGTGCAGATGCCGGTGATGGACGGCCTCGCCACGACCGCCGAGATCCGCCGCCGGGAGGCCGGCAGCGGCCAGCGGCTGCCGATCGTGGCGCTGACCGCCGACGCCTTCGCCGAGAGCCGCACGGCCTGTCTGGCCGCCGGGATGGACGACTTTGTGACCAAGCCGGTGCTGATGGAGGTGCTGGTGGGGGTGCTGCAGCGCTGGCTGCCGTCCGCACCGGAGGGCATGCCGCCCCCCCCGAGCCTGCAGACCCTGGACGGCGACCGTCTGGCGGCGCTGGCGGAGGAGCTGGATCAGCTGCTCGTGCAAAACGACTTCGACGCCCTCGCGCGCTTTCGTGAACTGAAGACCCTGGTCTTTGGAACCGTTATGGAGTCAGATTTCGATGAGGTGGGCCGGCTTGTCGGCGAGTTGCGCTTCATGGCCGCCCGC
Source organism: Zoogloea sp. (assembly GCF_041904905.1). GTDB lineage: Bacteria > Pseudomonadota > Gammaproteobacteria > Burkholderiales > Rhodocyclaceae > Zoogloea. Next base: position 4,514 of record NZ_JAYRMI010000103.1, read on the forward strand.
GAGTGCCTGCAGCAGGTGCTGGCCCGAAGCCCGGGCGCGGCGGGGTGAGGCCCGTCTCCCGTCCTGCCCTTTGCAAACCGAACCCGATACGCCCGGAAAATGAAAGTCATTCTCATCGTCGACGACAACCCGACCAACCTGCGCACGCTGGGCGAACTGCTGCGGCCCTTCTACCGGGTCCGGCTGGCGGATTCAGGCGCCGAGGCGCTGCGGATCGCCGGCAGCGGCACCCCGCCGGATCTCATCCTGCTTGACGTGATGATGCCCGGCATGGACGGCTACGAGGTGCTGCACAAGCTCCAGGCCGACGAGGCGACCCGCCATGTGCCGGTGATCTTCGTCACCGCGCTCCACGACGAGGACAGCGAGCTGCGGGGCTTCGAGCTGGGGGCCGCGGATTTCATCCACAAGCCGGTGCGGGCGGCCATCGCCCTGTCGCGCATCCGCGCCCAGCTCGACGCCAAGGCGGCGCGGGACAGCCTGCGCACGTCCAACCGCAGCATCGTCAGCCAGATGGAGGAGGGCGCCCGGCAGCTCGAGCTGGCCCAGATGCAGCTGCTGCAGTCGGAGAAGATGGCCTCCATCGGCCAGCTCTCGGCCGGGATCGCCCACGAGATCAACAACCCGATCGGCTTCGTCGCCTCCAACCTGAGCACCCTGGCCCAGTACCTGCAGGATCTGCTGACGGTTGCCGGCCTGTGCGCCGACGACCCCGGCAGCCGCGACGCCAGCGCGATTCTGGCCGAGGTGCGGGCCCAGCTGCGCCGGATGGATTTCGACTTTCTGCGGCAGGACGTGGCGGATCTGGTCGCCGAGACCCGGGAGGGGGTGGAGCGGGTGCGCCGGATCGTGGCCGACCTGAAGGGCTTCTCCCACTCGGGCGACTCCGAGTGGCAATGGGCCGATCTCCACGCCGGGCTGGATTCCACCCTCAACATCGCCCGTAACGAGTTCAAGTATCACTGCACCCTGGTCAAGGACTACGGCGAGCTGCCGCACGTCCGCTGCATCCCGTCCCAGCTCAATCAGGTGTTCATGAACCTGGTGGTGAACGCCGCCCAGGCCATCGAGGGCGAGGGGCAGATCGCCGTGCGCACGGCCTGCACCGGCGACAACGGCGTTGAGATCAGCGTGACCGATACCGGCGCAGGCATCGACGCCGACAAGCTGCCGCGGATCTTCGAGCCCTTCTACACCACCAAGCCGGTGGGCAAGGGAACGGGCTTGGGGCTGTCGCTGTCGTGGGGTATCGTGGAGCGGCACGGGGGCACGATCCGGGTGTTCAGCGAGCCGGGAAAGGGCACCACCTTCACGGTAAACTTGCCTATCGACGGCCCGCCCGCCACCCACGACGATGCGCCCTGAGGGTGCTTGATAGCGGGTGGCAATCGAATTGATTTCAACAATCAATTAGAACAATAGATCGGGCTTCTCTACCATTCCTCCTGTCTTCTTCATGCACGCCCAGGAGCGAACGAAATGGCAATCATCAACACCCGGATCAAAGCCTTCAAGGCCGAGGCCTACCACAACGGCAAGTTCGTCACCGTCACCGACGAGACGGTGCAGGGCAAGTGGTCGATCTTCTTCTTCTACCCCGCCGACTTCACTTTCGTCTGCCCCACCGAGCTGGGCGATGTGGCCGACCTGTACCCCGAGTTCCAGCAGATCGGCGTCGAGGTGTACGCTGTCTCCACCGACACCCATTTCACCCACAAGGCCTGGCACGACGCCTCCGAGACGATCAAGAAGATCGGCTACCCGATGATCGGCGACCCGACCCACGCCATCGCCCGGAACTTCGACGTGCTGATCGAGGACGAAGGGCTCGCCCTGCGCGGCACCTTCGTGGTGAACCCGGAAGGCGAGATCAAGGTCGCCGAGATCCACGACCTGGGCATCGGCCGCGACGCCGCCGAGCTGCTCCGCAAGGTGAAGGCCGCCCAGTACGTGGCGACCCACCCGGGCGAAGTCTGCCCCGCCAAGTGGAAGGAAGGCGAGGCCACCCTGGCGCCCAGCCTCGACCTGGTTGGCAAGATCTGATCGAAGCCCGCCGAGCCCCTCCCGCCGGGCGGCAGCCCGCCCGGCGCGGATTCCACCGCCAAGCGCTGCCCCGTCGGGGGCGTGTTTGGCGATGGGATTCAAGCAATCACCGAACACACCGAACGCAACGACTGGACGAAAGGACGCATCATGCTCGACGCCGACATCAAGAACCAACTCAAGGCCTACCTGGAGAAGCTCCAGCGCCCGATCGAACTGGTGGCCTCGCTGGACGACAGCGCCAAGGCCCAGGAGCTGCGCAGCCTGCTCGTCGACATCGCCTCGCTCTCGGGCAAGGTCAGCCTCCGCGAAGACGGCGCCCACCCCCTGCGCCCGTCCTTCGGGGTGGCCGAGCCCGGCCAGGCCCCGCGCATCCACTTTGCCGGCATCCCGATGGGGCACGAGTTCACCTCGCTGATCCTCGCCCTGCTGCAGACCGGCGGCCATCCGCCCAAGGTGGAGCAGGCGGTGATCGACCAGATCAAGGCGCTGCCCGGCAAGTTCGAGTTCGAGACCTTCATCTCCCTCTCGTGCCACAACTGCCCGGACGTGGTGCAGGCCCTCAACCTGATGGCCGTGCTCAACCCCGGCGTCACCAGCACCATGATCGACGGCGCCCTGTTCCAGGATCTCGTCAATCAACGCCAGATCATGGCCGTGCCCACGGTCTTCTTGAACGGCCAGACCTTCGGCCAGGGCCGCATGACCGTCGAGGAGATCCTCGTCAAGGTGGATACCGGCGCCGCGGCCCGAGCGGCGGAAGAACTCTCCGCCAAGGCCGCGTACGACGTGCTCGTGATCGGCGGCGGCCCGGCCGGCGCGGCGGCAGCCATCTACGCGGCCCGCAAGGGCATCCGCACCGGCGTGGTGGCGGAGCGCTTCGGCGGCCAGGTGATGGACACCCTCGGCATCGAGAACTTCATCTCGGTGAAGGAAACCGAAGGGCCCAAGCTCGCCGCCGCGCTGGAGCAGCACGTCAAGCAGTACGAGGTGGATCTGATGAACCTGCAGAAGGCCAAGAAGCTGGTGCCAGGCGCGCTCATCGAGATCGAGCTGGAAAACGGCGCCACCCTCAAGAGCAAGGCGGTGATCCTCTCCACCGGCGCCCGCTGGCGCGAGATGAACGTGCCGGGCGAGAAGGAATACAAGGCCAAGGGCGTGTGCTTCTGCCCCCACTGCGACGGCCCGCTCTTCAAGGGCAAGCGCGTGGCGGTGATCGGCGGCGGCAACTCGGGCGTCGAGGCCGCCATCGACCTGGCCGGCATCGTCTCCCACGTCACCCTGCTCGAATTTGCCGACACCCTGCGCGCCGACGCGGTGCTCCAGACCAAGCTCTACAGCCTGCCCAACGTCACGGTCATCAAGTCGGCCCTCACCACCGAAGTCACCGGCGACGGCCAGAAGGTGAACGGCCTGCGCTACAAAGACCGGGTGAGCGGCAGCGAGCACCTCGTCGAGCTTGAGGGCATCTTCGTGCAGATCGGCCTGTTGCCCAACACCGACTGGCTGAAGGGCACGGTCGAGCTGTCGGACCGCGGTGAGATCATCGTCGACGCCAAGGGCCAGACCTCGGTGCCCGGTGTCTTCGCGGCGGGCGACTGCACCACCGTGCCCTACAAGCAGATCATCATCGCCATGGGCGAGGGCGCGAAGGCGTCGCTGAGTGCCTTCGATCACCTGATCCGCAGCTCGGTGCCAGCCTGACCGGGCCCGCCGGCAGGGCGCAAGGCGTCCTGCCGGTGAGGCGCTGCACGGCGAAAAAAAGCGTGTCGTCGCGGGGTGGCGCATATTTTCATTCTTCCCGCCCCCGGGCACTTGCCGACGAGGATCACTGCGAAGGATAATGTCATCCCTTGCGATTCGTCCGACTGCCGCCCGTGCGCCGAAAGAGTTCAAACCTTCGCGTCGTTCATGGCAATGCCGACCGGCTCGATGCCGAGACCGAGGCCTTGCTCGCCGACATTGCCTCGTTCGACATCGACGCCGCCCGGCAGCGGGTCCAGGAGATCGACGCCCGGGCCAGCGGCCTGCGCATCTCCACCACCGAGTTCCCGGATGCCCTGCCGGAAGTGAAGCTGGAGCCGGCCTCCGAGCCGTGCGGCGACACCCCGGCGCGGCCGGGCGACGCGGCCCCTCAGGCCAGCCAGCGGCCCGCCGGCGGCGGGCTCCTCGATCAGCTGAAGGACGAGGTGGTCGTCAGCCAGCGCCGTGCCAGCGATGCGTCGCGTCGGGTCGATGCGGCGCGGGATGGCCTGGACCGGCGTCTGCGCTCGGTCTTCGATTACCTCCACGATCTCACCACCCAGCTCAACTACCTCAAGCCCCGCGTCGGGCGGGATTACTACTTCCTGGGCGGCGACGACGCCTTCCGCGATCTGTCGTGGCTTGAAGGTTACGCCGACTTCCGCACGCAGCCCGAGAGCGAGGGTGGCCGCATCGAGCGCGTCACCCTCGGTTACACCCTGAAGGGCCCCGGTGAGCGGACGCTCGAACGCGTCGGGAGCGGGATCGAACGGCTCCGCCAGGTGTTGTTCGATCTGGGCCTGCGTTTCGAATGCGCAGAGCGCCGTAACTCCCAGCGTGAGCTTGAGCACGCCAGCTTCCGGATCGTCGACGAGATCACCGTGCGGGTGGTGTGGCGGGCCGATTTCGAAAAGCAGCAGGTGGCGATGGAGTCGCGCAACCTGGAGCGGCTGGGGTTTGCCGCCTGCACGCTGCTGCCCGAGTCGCTCGGGCCGGCGCTGCTCGACGAGTTCGGGCGGCTGGTGCTCGGGCGGCCGAACACCTTCCGCAGTTTTGTGAGCCGCTGATCGGCGGCCGGCAGGTCAGGCTGGCGCCAGCAGATCCCTGGCAACGGCCTCCGCAACCCGGATCCCATCCACCCCGGCCGACAGAATCCCCCCCGCGTAGCCCGCGCCTTCCCCCGCCGGGTAAAGGCCCTTCACGTTCAGGCTCTGGAGGTTTTCGCCGCGGGTGATGCGCAGCGGCGACGAGGTACGCGTCTCGACGCCGGTCAGCACCGCGTCGTAGAGGTTGAAGCCGCGAATCTGACGGTCGAAGGCCGGGATCGCCTCGCGGATCGCGGCAATGGCGTAGTCGGGTAGGGCGGTGGAGAGATCGCCCAGGTGCACGCCCGGCTTGTACGAAGGCTCGACGCTGCCCAGTTGGGTGGAGGGCTTGCCCTGCAGGAAATCGCCGACCAGCTGGCCGGGCGCCTCGTAGGTGCCGCCGCCCAGCTCGAAGGCCCGGCTCTCCAGCTTGCGCTGGAACTCGATGCCCGCCAGCGGGCCGCCCGGGTAATCCTCCGGGGTGATGCCGACCACGATGCCCGCGTTGGCGTTGCGCTCGTTGCGGGAGTACTGGCTCATCCCATTGGTGACGACCCGGTTGGGCTCCGACGTGGCGGCCACCACCGTACCGCCCGGGCACATGCAGAAGCTGTACACTGCGCGACCGTTCGCGGCGTGATGCACCAGCTTGTAGTCGGCGGCGCCGAGTTGCGGGTGGCCGGCGTGGGGGCCAAGGCGGGCTTTGTCGATGAGCGACTGGGGGTGCTCGATCCGGAACCCCACCGAGAACGGCTTGGCCTCCATGAACACGCCCTTGGCGTGGAGCATCTCGAAGGTGTCCCGGGCAGAATGGCCGAGCGCCAGCACCACGTGGTCGGTCAGGATCTCGTCGCCGCTCGCGGTCTTCACGCCCCGCACCTGGCCGTCTTCGATGAGGATGTCGGTCACGCGTTGCTGGAAGCGGATCTCACCGCCCAGGGCGATGATCTCCGCGCGCATGTTCTCCACCATCCCCACCAGCCGGAAAGTGCCGATGTGGGGCTTGGCCACGTACAGGATCTCGGGGGGCGCCCCGGCCTTCACGAACTCGGTCAGCACCTTGCGGCCCAGGTGGCGCGGATCCTTGATCTGGCTGTAGAGCTTGCCGTCCGAAAACGTGCCGGCGCCGCCTTCGCCGAACTGCACGTTCGATTCGGGGTTGAGATTGTTCTTGCGCCACAGGCC
>NZ_JAYRMI010000104.1:0-10560 GCF_041904905.1 Zoogloea sp.
CCTGCTGCTGGAAGTCTGATCTTACTGACCCGAGGCACGGTCGCGGCAGGTTGTCTGCCGCCGCCGTGCCTTGTTTCAATCCGAACAAGGAAGAACACAAATGGCGAAGCAATTCGACGTGCTGGTCATCGGCGGCGGCCCCGGCGGCTACGTGGCTGCGATCCGCGCTGCGCAACTCGGTTTCAACACGGCCTGTGCCGAATCCAACCCCTACGCCGACCCGAAGGGCGAACCGCGCCTGGGCGGCACCTGCCTCAACGTGGGCTGCATCCCGTCCAAGGCGCTGCTGCACACCTCCCACCTGTTTGAAGAAGCCGGTCACGCCTTCGAGGAGCAGGGCATCTCCGTCGGCACCCCGAAGATCGACGTGGCCAAGATGATCGGCCGCAAGTCCAAGATCGTCGAGCAGCTCACCTCCGGCATCAAGGGCCTGTTCAAGAAGAACAAGGTCACCTTCCTGGCCGGCCACGGCGCCTTCGTCGCCAAGACCGACGCCGGCTGGCAGGTCAAGGTGGGTGAGGAAGTCGTCGAGGCCAAGCAGGTTATCGTGGCCACCGGCTCTTCCGCCCGTCACCTGCCGGGCATCCCCGTCGACAACAAGCTGATCTGCGACAACATCGGCGCCCTCGACATCGACGCCGTGCCCAAGCGCCTCGGCCTGATCGGTTCCGGCGTCATCGGCCTTGAGATGGGTTCGGTCTGGAACCGTCTGGGCTCCCAGGTCACCATCCTCGAAGCCATGGACAGCTTCCTCGGCGCTGCCGATCAGGACGTGGCCAAGGAAGCCCTCAAGCTGTTCACGAAGCAGGGCCTCGACATCAAGCTGTCCGTGAAGGTCGGCAAGGTCACCGCTGGCAAGAAGTCGGTCACCGTCGAGTACGAAACCAAGGATGGCGCCCAGAAGGCCGAGTTCGACCGCCTGATCGTCTCCGTCGGTCGCGTGCCCAACACCGCCGGCCTCAACGCCGAAGCGGTCGGGCTCAAGATCGACGCCCGCGGCTTCATCGAGGTGGACGACCACTGCAAGACCAGCCTGCCCGGCGTGTGGGCGGTGGGCGATGTGGTGCGCGGCCCGATGCTGGCCCACAAGGCGATGGAAGAGGGCGTGATGGTTGCCGAGCTGATGGCCGGTCAGGCCGGTCACTGCAACTTCGACACCATTCCCTGGGTCATCTACACCTCGCCGGAGATCGCCTGGGTCGGCAAGACCGAGCAGCAGCTCAAGGCCGAAGGCGTGGCCTACAAGGTCGGCAAGATCCCGTTCCTGGCCAATGGCCGCGCCCTGGGCGCCGGTTCCCCGGCCGGCTTCGTGAAGATGATCGCCGACGCGAACACCGACCGCATCCTTGGCGTGCACATCATCGGCGCCAACGCCTCCGAGCTGATCGGCGAAGCCGTCGTGACGATGGAGTTCGCCGGCGCGTCGGAAGACCTCGCCCGCATCTGCCACGCCCACCCGACCCTGTCGGAAGTGGTGCACGAGGCGGCGCTGGCGGTGGACAAGCGTCCGCTGCACTTCTGATGAAGCGGCCGGCCTTCGGGTCGGCTAGTCTTCAGCCGGGGGCGGTCAGGCGGTAAAATGCCTGCCCGCCCCCGATCCCATTGGTTTTACCGTATTCGTTTCACCGAATTCTCGCCATGCCGCACCGAATCCTTAAAGTTGCCGAGAACGGCATGATCGAAGCCTACGAGTCGCTCCTCAAGGCCCGGGGCTTCAAGTCCGATCCCGCCCAGCGCGCCGCAGCCCAGCGCCTTCAAGGGCTGTATTCCGAGCTGGTGGCCTTCAAGGCGGCGCGGCGCGGCACCATCCGCAAGCTGCTGTCCCGGCCCAAGCAGCCCCGCAGCGTTTATTTCTGGGGTGGCGTGGGGCGCGGCAAGAGCTTCCTGATGGACTGCTTCTACGATTCGGTGCCCTACCAGCGCAAGCGCCGGGTGCACTTCCATGCCTTCATGCAGGAAGTCCAGAACGACCTGAAGAACCTCAACCACGAGCCCGACCCCCTGCAGAAGGTGGCCGACCGCATCGCTCGCCAGACGCGCCTGCTGTGCTTCGACGAGTTCCACGTCTCCGACATCGCCGACGCGATGATCCTCGGCCGCCTGCTCGACGCGCTGTTCGCCCGCGGCACCATCTTCGTGATGACCTCGAACTACCCGCCGGACGGCCTTTACCCCAACGGCCTGCAGCGGATCAACTTCCTGCCCACCATCGACATGATCAAGCGCCGCTTCGACGTGGTCGAGGTGGATCACGGCACCGACTACCGCCTGCGCACCCTGGAGCAGATGGAGGCCTTTCTGGTGCCGGCCGACGACACCGCCGATAAGCACCTGGCCAAGGATTTCGAGCAGATCGCCGGCACCAAGGGCGAGCCCGGCGAGATCGAGGTGCTGGAGCGCAAGCTCAAGGTGGTGCGCCGCGCGCCTGGGGTGATCTGGTTCGACTTCGACACCCTGTGCGGCGGCAACCGCTCCCAGAACGACTACCTCGAGATCGCCCGCGAGCACCACACCCTGATCCTCTCCCGCGTGCCCAAGATGAGCGCGGCGATGGCCTCTGAGGCGCGCCGCTTCACCTGGCTCGTCGACGTGCTCTACGACCACCGGGTAAAGCTGCTGGTGAGCGCCGAATGCCAGGCCTACGACCTCTACGTGGAAGGCCGGCAGGCCAGCGAGTTCCACCGCACGGTCAGCCGCCTCATCGAGATGCGCTCCCGCGATTACCTCGCCGAAGCCCACCGGGTCGCCTGACACCCGATGCGCCCGTCTGCTGCCTGCGTTCTTGTTGCCTGCGCCGTGCACGCGCTGCCGGCCGCGGCCGACTACCGGCTTGAGATCGTCCCTCTGCAGCACCGCCCGGCGGAGCAGGTCGTGCCCAGCCTGCGTCCGCTGGTGGAGCAGGGCGGGGCGATCAGCAGCATGGGCGACAAGATCCTGCTGCGGGTCTCGCCGGCCAACCTGGCCGAACTCCGCGCCGCCATCGCCGCGCTGGATACCCCGCAGCGCCGGCTGGTGGTGTCGGTGCGTCAGGGCGAGGTGCGTGAAGCGTCGGGCGGCGGCCTGGGGGTGGAGGGCCGCCTCGCGCCCGGCGGCAGCCGCGTCATCGTCCGCGGCGGCGCCGGCAGCAGCGAGCAGCGCGACGACGTGAGCCAGCAGGTGCAGGTGGTGGAAGGGGGCAGGGCGCTGATCCGGGTCGGGCAATCCCTCCCGCTGATGTTCCGCGAATGGCGCGCCGCGCCCGGCGGCTGGGTGCAGGTGGATTCGGTGCGCTACATGGACGTGGGCACCGGCTTCTATGCCGCGCCCCAGGTGGTCGGCAAGCAGGTGACCATCGAGATCGGCCCGTCGATGGAACGCCTGGGCGAAGGTGGCGCGGTCGAATCGACCCGCCTTGCCACCACCGTCACCGGCGCTCTTGGCAGCTGGATTCCTCTTGGCGGCAGCGCCGCCACCGGCCAGACCACCCGCTACGGCACCGGCGGCTACACCCAGGGCGCCCGCCAGGTCGACGCCCAGGTGTGGCTGCGGGTGGACGCCCTCGAATAGACCCCGATGAACGTCGAACACGCCTTTGCCGCCGACGGCCCCCTTGCCGCGGCGATCCCCGGTTTCTCCCCGCGCCCCCAGCAGCTGGAGATGGCCGCCCACATCGCCCACATCCTCAAGGAGAACGGCGTGCTGGTGGCCGAGGCCGGCACCGGCACCGGCAAGACCTACGCCTATCTGGTGCCCGCGCTGCTGGGCGGCGGCAAGGTCATCGTCTCCACCGGCACCAAAACCCTCCAGGACCAGCTCTTCAACCGCGACCTGCCCACCGTCCGCGCCGCCCTCAAGGTGCCGGTCAGCGTGGCGCTGCTCAAGGGCCGGGCCAACTACGTGTGCCACTACCACCTGGCCCGCAATCTGGCCGACGGGCGCTTCACCACCCCCGAAGACGCCGGCCACCTGCGCGCCATCGGCCGCTTCGCGGAGCTGACCCAGAGCGGCGACAAGGCCGAGTGCCCCGAGGTGCCCGAAGACGCCGCCGCCTGGATGTTCGCCACCTCGTCCCGGGACAACTGTCTGGGGCAGGAATGCCCCAACATCAAGGAGTGCTTCGTCGCCGCCGCCCGCCGCGCGGCCATGGACGCCGACGTGGTGGTGGTCAATCACCACCTCTTCTTTGCCGACGTGATGCTCCGCGACGAAGGCATGGGCGAGCTGCTGCCCTCGTGCAACGCGGTGATCTTCGACGAAGCCCATCAGCTCCCCGAAACCGCCAGCCTGTTCTTCGGCGAGAGCGTGTCCACCGCCCAGCTGCTCGAACTCGCCCGCGACACCCGCTCCGAGACCGTCGCCGCCGCTCGGGATTGCCTCGCCCTCATCGAAGCCACCCGCAAGCTCGAAAAGGCCGCCCGCGATCTGCGCCTGTCGGTGCAGGCCGAGAACGCCCGCTTCGGCTACGCCCAGCTCGCCGACAACACCGCCTTCCACGCAGCCGTCGATGCGCTGGATGTGGAACTCACCGAGTTCTGCGCGCTGGTCGAATCCCAGGCCGAGCGCTCCGAGGGCCTCGCCAACTGCCTGCGCCGCACCCAGGAGATCCAGCAGCGCCTCGCCCGCTGGCAGGTGCCGGAGGGCACCGACTGGGTGCGCTGGGTCGAGGTCTTCAGCCAGACGCTTTCCCTCAACGCCACGCCGCTGTCCATCGCCTCCATCTTCAAGCGCCAGATGGACGGCCACCCGCGGGCCTGGGTGTTCACCTCCGCCACCCTGGCGGTGGGGCGCGATTTTGGCCACTACTGCCGCGAGCTGGGCCTCAACTGGGTCGAGCCGCCCATCGAGACCGCGGTGTGGGGTTCGCCCTTCGACTACCCGGCCCAGGCGGTGCTCTACGCCCCCCAAGGCATGCCCGAGCCCAACAGCCCGGACTACCCGGATGCGGTCGCCAAGGTCGCCATCCCCCTGATCCGCGCCGCCCAGGGCCGCACCTTCGTGCTGTGCACCTCGCTGCGCGCCATGCGGCGCATCCACGAACTGATCGCCGACGCGCTGGAGCGGGACAAGCTCGACCTGCCCCTGCTGATCCAGGGCGAAGGCTCCCGCTCCGAGCTGCTCGACCGCTTCCGTCGCCTGGGCAACGCCATCCTGGTGGCCAGCCAGAGCTTCTGGGAAGGCGTCGACGTGCCCGGCGACGCCCTCTCGGTGGTGGTCATCGACAAGCTGCCCTTCGCCCCGCCCGACGACCCGGTGCTCGCCGCGCGCATCGAGCACATGAACAAATCCGGCCGCAACCCCTTCATGGAATACCAGCTCCCGCGGGCGGTCATCAACGTCAAGCAGGGCGCCGGCCGGCTCATCCGCACCGAGCGCGACAAAGGCGTGCTCGCCATCTGCGACCCGCGCATGCTCACCAAGCCCTACGGCCGCCGGGTGTGGCAGAGCCTGCCGCCCATGACCCGCAGCAAGGTCGAATCCGAGGTGGTGGCCTTTCTCGAAGACCTCCCGCCGCCGGCCGCGCGGCAGGGCTGAGGCGTCGGCGAGCGGTATCTGCTCGCGCGCGAGCAAAGCCGATTAGCGATCAAGGAAAATTTGCTTGGCCGCGAGTAAAACGGATTTGCGCGCAAGCCGCAGCCATTCGTGCGCAAGTGATTTTTGCTTGCGCGCAAACGGATTTCACTTGCGCACGAGCAAAAATCACTCGCGTGCAAGCGGCAGCCGCTTGCGAACGAATCTCCCTTGCTTGCGCGCAAGCCACCACGACTCGTGCGCAAGCAGCCACTCCTCGCGCGCGAGTCTTTTTCGCTTGCGGGGCCGGCCGATCCACGCGGCGCGGCGCTGGCCCCCGCTGCTACAATCCCGCGCCTGAACCCTCGCACCGATGCCGTCCTTGACCGACCCGAACGCCACCGCCCCGTCGTCGCCCAGCGCCCTCATCGCCCGCCTCGCCGGCGGCGCCGGGCACGACTGCGTCGACGCCGCCGAAGCCCTCAACGCCGGCTGCCAATGCGTGTCCCTCGACCGTCAGGCGCTGCTCGCCGCGCTCGCCCGCGACCCCCGCGACGGCGCGCTGCAGGCGATGATCGCCGAGTCGCGCCCGCACCTGTTTGCCGAATCGATGGCCTTCGTGTCGGCCGCGCATGTGCGGCAGATGGCCGATCTGATCGCCGCCATCCACCGGGTAGTGGCCTTGCCCGGCTGGCAGGACGCGGTGCTGGCCCACGCCCCGGCGTCCGCCCGCCACCTCAGCCGCGCGGCCGGGGTGTTCCTGGGCTACGACTTCCACCTCGCCGATGCCGGCCCCCAGCTCATCGAGATCAACACCAACGCCGGCGGCGGCCTGCTCGCCGCCATCCTCGGGCGCGCCCAGCGGGCCTGCTGCGACGAGGTGGCCGAAGCCATGGCCGCCCTGCAGGGCCACGCCTCGGGCGATCTGGAGCAGGTGTTCTTCGAGATGTTCCAGGCCGAATGGCGGGCCGAGCGGGGCGATGCGCCGCTGCGCAGCGTCGCCATCGTGGACGAAGCACCCCAGGGGCAATACCTGCTGCCCGAGTTCCTGCTCTTCCAGCGCCTGTTCGAGCGCCACGGCGTGGCCGCGTGGATCTGCGATCCGTCCGAACTCGCGCACACCGCCAGCGGCCTGATGCTCCATGGCCAGCCGGTGGATCTCGTCTACAACCGCCTCACCGATTTCTCCTTCGACACCCCCGCCAGCCATGCGCTGCGGCAAGCCTGGCTGGCCGCTTCGGCGGTCATCACGCCGCACCCCCGCGCCCACGCCCTGTATGCCGACAAGCGCAACCTGGTGCTGCTCTCCAACCCCCACGCCCTGCGCCGGCTTGGCGCGACGGAGGCCGACATCGCGGCGATTGTCGCCGGCGTGCCGCGCACCGAGGCGGTCACCGCGGCCCAGGCGGCGGATTTCTGGGCCCGCCGGCGCGGCCTGTTCTTCAAGCCCGCCAGCGGCTTTGGCAGCCGCGGCGCCTACCGGGGCGACAAGCTCACCCGGCGGGTGTTCGACGAGATCATCGCCGGCGACTACATCGCCCAGGCCCTGGTGCCGCCCTCCGAGCGGCGCCTGTCGGTGGGCGGCGAGGCCGTCGCCCTCAAGATGGACCTGCGCAACTACGTCTATCGGGGCGAAGTCCAACTGGTCACCGCACGGCTTTACCGCGGTCAGACCACCAATTTCCGCACCCCCGGCGGCGGCTTCGCGCCCGTGCTGGCGGTGCCCTGCGGCCACGAAGGAGCAGCATGAAGGTTTTCGGATTTGCCGGCTGGTCCGGTTCGGGCAAGACCACCCTGATCGAGCAGGTCATCCCCGAGATCACCCGCCGCGGCCTCAAGGTGTCGGTCATCAAGCACGCCCACCACGGCTTCGACATCGACAAACCGGGCAAGGATTCCTGGCGTCACCGGGAGGCCGGCGCCAGCGAGATCCTGCTCATCTCCGACGAGCGCTGGGTGCTGATGCACGAGCTGCGCGGCGAGCCCGAGCCCGATCTCGACGCCCAGCTCGCCCGCCTGTCGCCCTGCGATCTGGTGCTCGTCGAAGGCTTCAAGGCGGTGCAGATCCCCAAGCTCGAAGTCCATCGCCCGGCAGTGGGCAAGCCGCTCCAGTACCCCGACAACCCGGCCATCGTGGCCATCGCCACCGACGCGCCCCTCGATGCGCCGCTGCCGCGCCTCGACCTCAACGACCCGGCCGCCGTGGCCGATTTCATCCTCCGGCACCAGGGCCTAGGATGAACGCCCCCCGATGCGCCTGCGGCGTGGAGGCCCGGCTTTGCATGGCCGGGCCGGCCCAGGGGCCGTGCTGCCGTGTTTCATGTGTTGCGCGTGGTACGCCGCGCGATGGAGAACCGATATGAGCAATCCCATGCGTCCCTTCGACGAGGTGCGCGCCGCGCTGCTGGCCGCCGCCAAACCCGTCGCCACCATCGAAAACGTGCCCACCGCCGAAGCCCTCGGCCGGGTGCTGGCCGTCGATCAGGTGTCGTCCCTCAACGTGCCGCCCCTCGACAACTCGTCGATGGACGGCTACGCGGTGAATACTGCCGACGTCACCGCCCCCGGCGCCCGCCTCACCGTTGCCCAGCGCATCCCCGCCGGCAGCGTGGGCCACACCCTGGCCCGGGGCACCGCCGCGCGCATCTTCACCGGCGCCCCGGTGCCCCACGGCGCCGACGCCATCGTGATGCAGGAGCTGTGCACTGCCGACGGCAACAGCGTCACCATCGACCACGTGCCCCGCGCGGGCGAGTGGGTCCGCCGCGCCGGCGAGGACATCGCCCAGGGCGCCACCGTGCTCACCGCCGGGGTGCGCCTCACGCCCCAGATGCTCGGCCTCGCCGCGTCGGTGGGCTGCGCCACGCTGCCGGTGTTCCGGCGCCTCAAGGTGGCGCTGTTCTCCACCGGCGACGAACTCGCGATGCCCGGCGAGCCGCTGCCCCCCGGTGCCATCTACAACTCCAACCGCTACGTGCTGCGCGGCCTGCTCGAAGCCCTCGGCTGCGAGGTGGACGACCTGGGCATCGTGCCCGACACCCTGGACGCCACCCGCGCCGCCCTGCGCAGCGCCGCCGCGGCCAACGACCTGATCGTCACCAGCGGCGGCGTGTCGATGGGCGAGGAAGACCACGTGCGCCCGGCGGTGCAGGCCGAAGGCCGGCTCGATCTGTGGCTCGTCGCCATGAAGCCCGGCAAGCCGGTCGCCTTCGGCCGCGTCAACGACCCGGCGGGCGGCGAGGGCGCCGCCTTCATCGGCCTGCCCGGCAACCCGGTGTCCAGCTTCGTCACCTTCCTGCTGCTGGTGCGGCCCTTCGTGCTGCGTTCGATGGGCGTGGCCGACTGCCTGCCTCGCGCGCTGCCGCTCACCGCCGCGTTCGACTGGCCCCGGCCCGACCGCCGGCGGGAGTTCCTGCGCGCGCGCATCGACGCCGAAGGGCGGGTCGCGCTGTTCCCCAACCAGGGCCCCGGCGTGCTCAGTTCCACCGTGTGGGCCGACGGCCTGGTGGATAACCCCGCCGGCCAGACCGTCGCGGCCGGCGATCCGGTCCGCTTCATTCCCTACTCCGAACTTCTCTCGTAAGCCCCCATGAGCATCAAGGTTCTGTATTTCGCCAGCCTGCGCGAAACCCTCGGCTACTCCCACGAGACGCTGGCCCTGCCGGCCTCCATCGCCACCCTGGGCGACCTGCGCAGCCACCTCGCCAGGCGCGGTGGCGCCTGGGAGGCCCTGGGCGAAGGGCGCAACGTGCGCATGGCCATCAACCAGGAGATGGCCGGCGCCGACACCGCCGTGGCCGACCGCGACGAGATCGCCTTCTTCCCGCCCGTCACCGGCGGCTGATTCCCCACCTTCACCGCGAGGCCCACCATGAACTCCGTCAGCGTGCAGGAAGCCGACTTCGATGTCGGCGCAGAGATTGCCGCGCTCTCCGCCGGTCGTACCGACGTGGGCGCGGTGGCCAGCTTCGTCGGCCTCGTGCGGGCCGACAAGCTGGCCGGGGAGGGCAGCGAAGTGTCGGCCATGACCCTCGAGCACTACCCGGGCATGACCGAGAAGTCGCTGGAAGCCATCGTGGTCGAGGCTGGAAGCCGCTGGCAGCTCCAGGCCACCCGGGTCATCCACCGCTTCGGCCGCCTCACGCCCGGCGAGCGCATCGTGTTCGTGGGCGTCGCCAGCAGCCACCGGGGCGACGCCTTCGCCGCCTGCGAGTTCATCATGGACTACCTGAAGACCCGCGCGCCCTTCTGGAAGAAGGAAGACACCCCCGAAGGCGGCCGCTGGGTGGACGCGCGGGAAACCGACGACAACGCCGCTGCGCGCTGGGAATCGCCGGCGGGCTGAACCCGCCGCCACCGGCCCATCCGCCCGGTGCAAGGCGGGTGGGCCGTGCGCGCCTTAGCGCAGCGGCAGGCTGATCTTCTTCTCGAGCAGCCGCAGGCGCAGTGTGGAGGGCTCGCGAATCTCGGCAAGGCAGTCGGTCTGACTGGCCTGGGTGGCATCCAGCAACATCTCGGTGAGCTGGTTGGTGCGCAGCATCTCGTGGCCGAAGGCGCGCGCCACTACCTCGGCGCTCTGCGCGCTGCCGCCCTGAAGGAAATCCTTGTCCCGCAGCTTGTCGGCCAGCGGTGCGAGCGGCGAGGTTTCCGGCAGGCTGGCCTGGTCGCTGCCCGGCTGCCCGTCCTGCTTCGCCGGATAGTTTGCCAGCAGCGCGTTGTCGGGCACCGTGAACTTGCCGGTGCCGATCCGCCCCCAGTCGTCGTTCAGCCGCGCGGCGAGCCGGAAGCTCCGCAGCAGGGAGCAGGGGGCGAGGGGGTTGGCCCGCGCGCTCGCCGGGCTGGCCAGCAGCTCGGGCGTCGTCAGTTGCGCCAGCAGCGCGTCGCCTTCGGTCTTTCCGGTGGTCGTAAAGTAGATCGAGACAAAGGCCGGGTGGGTCATGCGGGCGGCCTGACTGTCGGCGTCGTTCGGTATGGGCGGAATCGCGGTTGCGTCGGTCAGCAGGGCCAGGCACCGGCCCTGGTCGAGATGAGACAGCCGGACCGCGGCGGTGCTGCTCGCCGCCCAGGAGCGGA
>NZ_JAYRMI010000012.1:0-65163 GCF_041904905.1 Zoogloea sp.
TCGGACATCGCCGGGTTCGGCACCGCTATAGCACGCGCTGATATTGACGCCGTCCAGGTAGGCGTGGGAAACGCGGTACGCTCCGAACAGGTTGAGCGTGTAGTACTTGAGCGTCAATTCGCGCGGAGCGCGGGGCGAGGATGGCAAGGGCTCATCAATTCGAGCTTGAGGTGACTTGACGGTGCAGGCCGATACTGTCGCGGCCAAGCTGCACGAGAGCAGCCATCTCCATTTTCTTGAACTCATTTTGTCGATTCCCGGTCGCCGGCATAAGCCATCGAGTTGACAGACATGCATGACGAATCCTTGTGTGGCCGCACAGGATAATGTGTAACGGTCGATAGGTCGGTAGGGAATCGCTGGCCCGGCCACCGCACCCACCCGGCCTCACTCCATCCAGCTTAGCGTTCGTCGTCGTGTGCTTACGACGGGCGGGCGCGCCGCCGTCATGGACGGTCGGCCCAGGCCGAAGGTCGGCTGCCCGGCATCGGGCATCGGCGGCGTGACATGCGACCCAGGCCCCGGCCTTGGTCGTCCGCCTGCTGGGGCTCGTTCCTCGCCGGAAGCGGGGGGGCTGCCGGGCCGCGCCCTGGCGGTTTTCATGGTTTATCCGCTGCTGTATAAGTGCGGCGTGGTCACAAAAACCCGGATTGCAAGTCGCCGCGCCGGCGAAGACACCCGGCCCGCTCCGGGGGCGACGGGCCTTGACCACGGCCCGCCCCGGCCGCCGCCGGGCTTGGGCGCCGGGCGTCTTTCGATCTCCACCCATCAAGGTAAGACACAATGCAGGTGCTCATCGTCGGTTCGGGAAAGCTGGCTTCGGAGTTGCTTCAGGCCCCCTCGCTCCCGGCCCCCTTTGTTGTTGACGGCTGGTCGGGGCCCCCGTCGGCGCTCACGCCCGCCATCGTTGTGCACGCCGGCTCTGGCAGGGCGCTGGACGAGGTGATCGCCTATTGCCACAAGACCGGCTCGGTGCTGATCGAGCTGGCCACCGGGTCGAAGCTCGAAGGCGCCGCGCCGAGCTTCCCGGTGGTGCTGTGCCCCAACACCAACATCCTGATGCTCAAGTTCATGAACATGCTGGCGCACAGCGGAAAGCTGTTTCAGGGCTG
Organism: Zoogloea sp.; assembly: GCF_041904905.1. GTDB lineage: Bacteria > Pseudomonadota > Gammaproteobacteria > Burkholderiales > Rhodocyclaceae > Zoogloea. Next base: position 1,113 of record NZ_JAYRMI010000012.1, read on the forward strand.
CCGCATCGGGCTGACCGAATCCCACCAGTCCGAAAAGCGCTCCACCCCGGGCACCGCGCTGGCGATGGCGCAATCCCTCGGGCTGGCCGCCGCCGACGTGGTCTCCGTACGGGATCGCGATGTGCAGCAGACGGCGCTGCACATCCCCCCGGCGCACCTGGACCGCCACGCCGTGCATTCGATCTCGATTGACGACGGCAGCTGTCGCATCGTGCTCGAGACGCGAGTCTATGGGGCCGCCCCCTACGCCGAAGGCGTCTCCCGAATCGTCGCCGCCGCGGCCGCGCGCCCCCTTGAGCACCGGGTGTATCAGGTGGCCGAGTTTGTAGAAAACGGCTGGGTGTAGATGCCGCCAAAGCCCCGCCCCAGCCCCGCAGGGGCGCCTCGATCAAGCCCCTGATCGGAGAGACTGTGTACATCCCCCCTTATCACGAAGAGCAGAACCTGGATGTCCTGCATGGCCTGATGCGGGCGCATCCCCTGGGGGCGTGGGTCGCGCTGGGCCCCGCGGGATTGACGGCCAACCACCTGCCCTTCGTGCTGGACGCCACCCGGGGGCCCTACGGAACCCTCCGGGCCCATGTCTCCCGCGAGAACCCGGTCTGGCAGGCGCTCTCGACCGCCGTGCCCTCCATCGTCATGTTCCAGGGCCCGCAGTCCTACATCACCCCGTCCTGGTATCCCACCAAGCCCATCGACGGCAAGGTGGTGCCCACCTGGAACTACGCCGTCGTTCACGCCCACGGCACCCCGGCGGTCATTCACGACCGCGACTGGCTACTGCAAGCCGTGACCGACCTGACCAGGCAGAGCGAAGCCCACCGCCCCGACCCCTGGAAGGTATCCGACGCCCCCCGCGAGTTCATCGACAAACTCCTCCGCGCCATCGTCGGCATCGAAATCCCGATCTCGGAGATCCACGGAAAATGGAAAGTCAGCCAGGACGAAGCCCTACCCGACCGCATCGCCACCGCAAAAGCACTCCTGCAACTGGACGACCCCAACGCCAAGGCACTGTCGGGCCTGGTGTCGGGCAGGATTGGGTGAGGGGGTGGCCGGTGCTGTCACTGGGACGCTTTTCCACCTACGTCAGCAATGTGGTCGGTCGCGGCCTGTGGCTGCATCGCGGAACTCGAGCCCGAGCCTGTTGACCGAGTGATTGAGAGGTTATAAAATTTCATAACTTTAATAACCATTCAGGGGTGATAAATATGGGCGGTAAACTTGTAAAAGACGGTTCTTCGAGGCATCCAGTACCGGCCGTTTTTGAGTATTTAGGCCTCGGGAATGTGAAGCCGAGTGATGAGCTTATGCTAGTTATGCGCAATCGAACACTTGAAGCGACCGTCAAGCGAGCGTCCGGTGTAACGCAAACGGCTACTTTACACATTGGTTCGGGTGGTTTTAAGTCTATGACTGAGTTTGATCCCGGCCAGATGCCAAAAGATGAGCGCAACGATCTGATCCGCCAAAAGCATGCAAAGGGTGAGAGACAGAGCGCATTAGCCAAGATGTTTGGTATTTCGCAAGCCATGGTGTCCAAGATCGTCCGAGAATAACTCATTTCTGCCCTATGGTTTTTCCTAGGCTCCCGCAGCTACCGATTCTGGATTCACGTCTTTGCTGCATCACCAGTTGCACACCTCGAAGAAACAAGGGGGTGCGAAGTCGTGAGAAGGCTGCGGAACGGCTGGAAATCAATGCTATACGGGCTGCTGTGGTAGTCCTGAAGGTTTTTCGACGATATTTGTATGCTGCAGCTAGCAGGGTGATGCAAAAGCAAAAAATCGGACCCGAAAAAATATGACGCCCTCTCAGAACGGCCCGTATGCGATTTTTTCGGGGTGGCGGGGGTGACGAGACCCCCGAAAACAACGTTTATGACGGCGCTAAATAGTTTTGCATCACCCTGCTAGGCGGCTGAAACCTTGAGAGCAAATGGCCCCAATTTATCGTCATGAGGCCAATATGCAGAACTTCAATCACTCCTTTGGCTGGGTCGGGGCTACGCCAATAGAGACGCAAAGGCCGTGGAATGGGTATCCTGGTTCAGCCACCACAGGCTGCTCGAACGCATTGGCTACATTCCCCCAGCCGAAGGTGAGGCACACTACTACCGGCAACTCGCCAGTCAGGCAGCAACGCTGGCCTGACTTAAATCAAGTGGCCACCACGGCAGGCGGGGCGGTTCAATTCGGCGAAAAATTCAACTGCTATCTATAGGACTAATCAGAAATGGAATTTAAATCGTGGGACTAAGGCTAGATCAACGAGGGCTTGGTTTCGTGTACGTGCTTCGCAGCCTCGACCCGACTTGGTACGGCCGAATCAAGGTGGGCTTGAGTGAGGATCCTATTGAACGGACTAGGCGGTTATATACCACCGGCGTCCCGTTTCCCTTCGTACCCTACTATGCTTGGTCAGTTACTGACATGGCCTATGCAGAACATATCGCGCACACTGTTCTTGCAGATCATCGTGTCAACAACTACCGAGAGCACTTTGACGTCATCCCCTTCCATCGTCGTGAAGAGGTCTTGGGTACATTTGATGATCCAACGGAGGATGAGGTATTAGTGTGCTTAGATGTTCTTTTGGAGCTCATCGAATTCCAGTACCAGTGCAGCAATCTGCGGGGTCATTACAGCGTGGATGTCGCACTGTTGAACGACTACTCGCGTCAGCGGAAGAGAACAGCCAAGAGCCCTGATAGGACCATCTAACCTATCCGACATAGCCCCGTCCAGGACAACTCCGCGCAGCTGCGCCCGTCAGCCAGCTGCGCCGCCCGACTCCGCCTCACCCCCGTTCGGCGAGTCCCTTGATCCATTCCTTCTGCGCGGTCTGGCGGCGTTTGTCGGTCAGGCGGTCGATGATGCGGTTGCGGACTTCGTTGAAGGGGGGGATGCCGAAGGGGAGGATTTCTTCGCACAGGATGATGTGCAGGCCGATGGGGGATTCGAGCACGGGGCTGATCTCGCCGGCCTCCAGGGCGAAGGCGGCGGGTTCGAGTTCGGGGAAGAGCTGGCCGCGCCTGATGGTGCCGAGCTTGCCGCCTTCCATGGCGGTGGGGCATTGGGAGTGGCGCAGGGCGACCTTGCCGAAGGCGTCGGCGTCTTTCACGGTGTGGCGCAGGGTTTCGAGGCGGGCGGTGGCGTCGGCCTTGTCCCGGGCGCTGTCGAAGGTGATGAGGATGTGGCGCAGGCGGCGGGTTTCGGGGCGGTCGAAGGCCTCGGGGTGCATGCGGTAGAAGATTTCGGCGTCCACCGCGGTGACGGCGGGCACGGCGGCGGCGATGCGTTCGAGCACGGCTTCGATGCGCAGATCGCGGGAGACGGCTTCTTCGAGGTCGGCTTCGTCCAGCCCGCTGCGGGCGAGGTCGTGGGCCAGGGTGTCGGCGTCGGTGTAGCGCTGGCGGATTTCACCCAGGCGGGCGGCGAGGGTGGCGGGGGGCACGGCCACCTGGGCGGCTTCGCTGCTTGCCAGGATGCGTTGCTCGATGCCGTACTGGCGGGCGACGACTTCGCTCACCCGGGTGCGCTGGGCGTCGTCCAGCTCGCCGGGGGCGGTCTGGAAGAGTTCCCAGGCGAGCTTGAGCTGGAGGTAGGCGTCGTGCATGGTTCAGGCTCCGTCGTGGTCGTCCGGGTGGTGGCCGGCGCCTTCGAGGATGGCCTCGGGGATCTGCAGCACGCGGCCGGGCAGGTCGTCGAAGTGGATGTGGTAGGCCACGCCGCCGGGGGCGTCGCGGATGACCTTCATCACTTCGCCGATGGCGCCCACGGTGACGAGCACTTCGCCGCCCACGGCGAGCTGGCGGGTGGCCTTCACTTTGTCGCGGAACTCGAAGCGGGAGGGGGTCCAGGCTTCGTCGGCGCCGATGAGTTCTTCTTCGCGGCAGCCGACGATCTTGCCTTCGTCGAGGAAGTTCACCGAGTAGATGACCTGATCCTGCAGGAAGGTGCCCACGTCCACCACGTAGCCGATGCTGCCGCGGCGCACCAGCGGGGCGCCGGGGTCGAGTCCGGGGTAGGTGCCGTCGTTGCGCACGTTGCGCGTGAGGCGCACGGCTTCGCCGTATTCCCAGCGGGCGTTCATCATGGCGGTTTCTCCTGGGGCGGGCCGGGCGGCCGGCGCTGCGGCCCGGCCCGGCGGGCGTGGGTTACTGCACGAAGACCTTGTCGATGGACACGAAGGATTCCATGCCGCCGTCGGGCTTGGAGACGTGCTGGAACACGGCGAAGACCTTCTCGGTGAGGGAGTTGGAGACGACGAAATCCTGGTAGGCGCGCGTGAGCCACAGGCGGTAGATGCCGCGCTGCTTGTCTTCTTCGGGCGGCATGTTGGGCACCTGGCGGGCGAGGTAGTCGTGGAAGCGCTGCAGGATGTGCAGGCGGTTTACGTGGACTACCGAAGCCTCGTAGGGCACTTCGAAGTAGTCGAGAAAGTCTTCGGCGGAAACCAGTTCTTCCATGGCTTCGGCGAGGGTGAGCGTGTCTTCCATGGCAGCCTCCTCAGGCTAGGGCAAGGTCATCGGTTGAGGGTGTTTCTTCGTCGGCGGGCGGCGCTTCGTGGATGGCCACCACTTCGAGCAGGCGGGCGGTGCCGAGCTGGTCGCGGCTGTCGAGGGACGACAGCTTTTGCAGGCGCTGGCGGGATTCTTCGATCCGCCCCAGGCGCAGCAGCACCACGCTGGCGGCCTTGAGGGCGAGCAGGTAGAAGCGCAGCAGGCCGAAGGAGCGGGCGGCGGCGTGGGCCAGCCAGCCTTCGTCGAGCTTCTGCCAGTCGTTGGGCAGGGCGAGGTGGTTGCCCGAGAGCTGCATGGCGCGTTCGGCCACCTGCAGGGCGTCGTCGAGCCGGTGCTGGTAGAAGTAGTAGCGATACAGGCCCACCAGCACGGTGAGGTTCTCGGGCGCCAGCAGGTGGGCGCGCAGCAGGGCGGTTTCGGCGGACGGGTCGCCGTATTCGGCGGAGGCCTGGGCGAGCAGGTGCTCGGCCGCGGCGGGCATGGGCACGTCGAAGTACAGTTCGCAGTCGGAGAAGTCGAGCAGATCCATGGGGGCCTCAGTGGATTTCGGTGTTCTCGCAGCACAGGTCGCCGGCGGAGCAGACGGCGCACTGGCCGCTGTGGTCGGTGGGCGGGGCGTCGTGGCGGAGCGTGGCCAGCTCGCGTTCGAGCTGGTCGATGCGCTCGACGAGGCAGGAGATGGATTTGGCCACCGGGTCGGGCAGCACGTTGTGATCGAGGTTGATGCCGTCCTCAAGGCGGCCGGCGGCGGCGCGGGTGTTAACGATGCGGCCGGGCACGCCGACAACCGTGCGGTCGGCCGGCACGTCGCGCACCACCACCGAGTTGGCGCCCACCCGCACGCGCTCGCCGATGGTGATGGGGCCGAGGATCTTGGCGCCGGCGCCCACCACCACGCCGCTTTCCAGGGTGGGGTGGCGCTTGCCGCGGTTCCACGAGGTGCCGCCCAGGGTGACGCCGTGGTAGAGGGTCACGTCGTCGCCCACTTCGGCGGTCTCGCCGATCACCACGCAGGCGCCGTGGTCGATGAAGAAGCGCCGGCCGATGGTGGCGCCGGGGTGGATGTCCACGTTGGTGACGAGTCGCCCGACGAAGGACAGGAAGCGCGCCGGGTAGCGCCAGCCGGCCTGCCACAGGCGATTGGAGATGCGGTGGGCGAGGATGGCGTGGACGCCGGGGTAGGTGGTCAGCACCTCGATGGAGGAGCGGGCCGCCGGGTCGCGCTGGAAGACGCAGGCGAGGTCTTCCTTGAGCAAGGTCCACAGGGCGGGCTGGGCGGCGAGGGCGGGCGAGGTCATGGTGATGGTGTCAGACATGGCTGTGGCTCCGGGCCGAGGCGAGCAGGGTGTGCAGGTCGGCGACGTCGGGTGAGTGCTTGTGGGCGGCGACGAAGAGCCGGATGTGACCGAGGAGGGCGCTGGCTTCGGTGTCGCCGAGGTTGATCCCGAGCCCGGCATAGACCACCTGCACCGCCCGTGGGCCGGAGTGCTTGCCGAGCACGATGCGGTGGCTGCGGCCCACGTCCACCGGGTCGAAGCCCTGGTAGTTGTCCGGGTGCTTGAGCAGGCCGTCGATGTGGATGCCGGCCTCGTGGGTGAAGGCGCCGGGGCCGACGACGCTCTTCTGCCAGGGCACGTCGCGGCCCGAGGCGTGGGCGACGCTGCTCGACAGGGCCAGGAAGCCCTTCAGATCAATGTCGGTGCGGATGCCGTGGAGCTTCTCGAGGCCCACCACGACTTCTTCCAGCGGGGCGTTGCCGGCCCGCTCGCCGAGGCCATTGACGGTGGTGTTTACGTGGGTGGCGCCGGCCTTGCACGCGGCCAGGGTGTTGGCGGTGGCAAGGCCCAGGTCGTCGTGGGCGTGCATCTCGATCTCGAGCCCGGTGCGGGCCCGAAGGTGGGCGATGCGCTCGAAGGTGCCGAAGGGTTCGAGCACGCCCAGGGTGTCGGCAAAGCGCAGGCGGCGGGCGCCGGCGCGCTCGGCGGTCTCGGCCAGCTGGGCCAGGAAATCCGGATCGGCGCGGGAGGCGTCCTCGCAGCCGATGCCCACATCCAGGCCCAGGTCGAGGCCCATCGCCACGTAGCGGGGCAGTTCGTCCAGCAGCCACTGGCGCGGGCGGCGCAGCTTGTGGGCGAGGTGCTGGTCGGAGGCCGGCACCGAGATGTCGATGAGGTCGGCGCCCAGATTGCGGCAGGCGTCGATGTCGGCGGCGTGCATGCGGCTCCACACCATCAGCCGGGCGCCCAGGCCCAGGGCGGCGACGGCACGGATCGAGTCGCGCTCTTCGGCGCCCATCGCCGGGATGCCCACCTCCAGTTCGGGCACGCCGATGGCGTCGAGCTGGCGGGCGATGGTCAGCTTCTCGTCGAGGGAGAACGCCACGCCCGCCGACTGCTCGCCGTCGCGCAGGGTGGTGTCGTTGATGGTGACAAAGGGCTGGTTCATGGCGCTGGTTCTCCTTGCGGGGGATCTAGCAAGGCCGATGCCAGGCGCTAAGTGACTGATTTTTCAAGTTGCCGAAAATCACCGTCGGCGTCGTGTCGGGAACCCGACAAGGCGAGTGGGGCCCGTGGGCGCCTGAAAACAGTTTGTCACACGGGGGGGCCACAATGGCGGCGTGTGGATACTCAGCCTGCTCAAGCCCGACCGTCCGGCGACGCCGTCTGCCGAGGGTGGGCTTTTGTCGATTGCCGAACCCGTCAAGGAGCGTGCGTCCATGGTTTTCTTCGAGTTGTTCTCCAGGGCCCCGGAGATCGTCCGGGTGGCGCGCGGCGAGGTGCTGTTCCGGGAGGGCGAGCCGGGCGAGGCCATGTACGTGCTGGTCCTTGGTCAGGCGTCGGTCTCGCTGGGCGGGCGCGAGCTGGAGGTACTGCTGCCGGGGGGCATCGTGGGCGAGATGTCCATCGTGTCGCCCGGGCCGCGCACGGCGACGGTGATCGCGGCGGCGGATAGCGAGTTCGTCGAGATCGACGTGCGCCGCTTCCACGAACTGGTGCGGCAGGTGCCGGAGTTTGCGCTGCAGGTGATGCGCACCCTCAGCGAGCGGCTGCGCCGTGCCGACGGCGCGCTGGCCGTCGGTGGCCTCAGGTGAGCCGCACCGGGCGGGCGGCGAGGGCGGCGGCCAGGGTGGGGAAGCGCCGCCCGGGGTCGGCGGCGAGGCGGTAGTAGCGGCAGTCGTCCTCGACGCGGCCGCAGTAGCTGCGCACGGTGACGCGCTGGATGCCGGGAAAGCCCGGGTTCTCCTCGACGGTGCGGATGGCGCCGGTGCCGGTGTCGTAGACGCCGGGCCGGTCGCACAGCCAGTCGGGCTTGAGGGGGAAGGCATCGGTCATGGCTGCCTCGCTGGAAACCGTTCGGAACCCGGAAAAAGCATAGCACCGGCGGGGTCGCGCCGCGGTCGTCGTGGCGCGCGGTCGTCGCGGCGCGCGTGCGTTGCGGCGCGCGTGCGTTGCGGCAGCGCGCGGCGGGCGCTTCGCCTCTACAATTCCATTCTTTCGCCGGGCGGTCTGGCCGGGCGGCGCAGCGGGCGCGTGTGCGGCCCGGGGTAATGGAATCATGCAGGGAATGGTGTTTGACCACGCCTTCTGGATCGCCCTGATCCAGATCGTCGGCATCGATATCGTGCTGTCGGGCGACAACGCGGTGGTGATCGCGCTGGCGGCGCGGGGGCTCGACCCCGTCGACCGCAAGCGCGCGGTGATGTGGGGCAGCACGGCGGCGGTGGCGATGCGGGTGACCCTGACGGTGGTGGCGGCGGAGCTGCTGCGCCTGCCGCTGCTGAAGGCGGCCGGGGCGCTGCTGCTGCTGTGGATCGCGGTGCAGCTGCTGGTGCCCGAGGATGAGGCCGACGGCGCGAGCGGCGCGGCGGTGTCGGGCATGGCGGCGGCGATCAAGACGATCATGCTGGCCGATCTGGTGATGAGCATGGACAACGTGGTGGCGATTGCCGGGGCGTCCAAGGGCAATCTGCTGCTGCTGATCTTCGGCCTGGCGCTCTCCATTCCGCTGGTGGTGTTCTCCAGCACCTTCCTGATGCGGCTGATGGAGCGCTTCCCCATCGTGGTGACGGGCGGCGCGGCGCTGCTGGGCTTTGTGGCCGGCGAGATGCTGGTCACCGATCCGATGCTTGGCCCGTGGATCGACGCCCACGCCGCCTGGCTGCCCCGGGTGCTGCCGGTGGCCGGCGCGCTGGCGGTGGTGCTGACGGGCTGGCTGCTGGCGTCCCGGGCGCGTGCCGCCGAAGCCGCCCGCCAGACCCTCGAACTCGATCTGGGCGAGGCCGCCGGCCAGCCCGCCGCGAAAGGAAAGCCATGACCCGCATCCTGCTGCCCATCGACGGTTCCCCGGTGTCGCTCCGCCTGGCGGCGGCGCTCGCCCGGCGGCTGGAGGGCGTCTCGCCGACGCCGGAGATCCACCTCGTCAACGTGCAGCGGCCGGTGAGCCAGGACGTGGGCCAGTTCGTGGAGCACGGGGCGCTGCGGGATTTCCATCGGGAGGAGGGGCTCAAGGCGCTGGCCGAGACCCGCGCCGCGCTGGAGACCGCCGGCTTTGCCCCGGTGCTCCATGTGGTGGTGGACGACCGGCCGGCCGAGGCCATCGTGCGCTTTGCCCGCGAGCAGGCCATCGACGAGATCGCAATGGGCAGCCACGGCCGCGGCGCGGTGGCGGCGATGCTGCTCGGGTCGGTGGCCCGGGAGGTCGCCCGGCTGGCCGACGTGCCGGTCACCCTCATCAAATGACAGGCCGGCCCGCGCCGGTCATCCCCGTTCTGGAAGGACAGCTCAAGTGAAAACCATCCTCGTGCTCAACGGCATCAACCTCAACATGTTCGGCAAGCGCGATCCGGCCCAGTACGGCACGGCGACCCTCGCCGAGATCGACGCCGCGCTGGTGGCCCTGGGCGCCGAGCTGGGCGTGCAGGTGGAGTGCTTCCAGACCAACCACGAGGGCGAGATGGTGGCGCGCATCCACCGGGCCTTCGACGAGGGCGTGGCGGCGGTGGTCATCAACGCCGGGGCGTGGACCCACTACAGCTACGGCCTGCGGGATGCGCTGGCGATCCTGAAGGCGCCCATCGTCGAGGTGCACATGTCCAACATCCACGCCCGCGAGGCCTTCCGCCACCACTCGGTGCTGGCCGAGATCGCCCGCGGGCAGATCTGCGGGTTCGGGCCGGACAGCTACCTGCTGGGCCTGCGGGCCGCCGTGACGCTGGCGGGCTGACCCGTCTTCAGGCCACGCTGGCGCGGGCCTGCCCCTGCAGCCAGTCGGACAGCAGCCGAACCTCCGGGCGCGGCTCGCCGGAGGCCGCCACCAGAAAATACGCCCGCTGCGAGATGTGCCGGTAGGGGCTGGCCATGGGCAGCAGGCGGCCGTCGGCGAGGTGGGCGGCGAGCAGCACGCTGCGCCCCAGGGCCACGCCCTGGCCGGCCACCGCGGCGGCGATCAGCTGGTCGTAGTGGTTGAAGTGCAGCACCGCCTTGGGCTTCACGTCGGCGAAGCCCAGCTTCTTGAGCCAGGGCGACCAGTCCAGCCACGGTTCGGGCGTGGAGTCGTCGTAGTTGAGCAGGGTGAGCCGGGCGATGTCCTCGCCGCTCGGCGGGCGCCAGGCCAGATCCCCCAGCACCTCCGCGCTGGCGACCGGAAAGATGTCCTCGCCGAACAGCAGGTGGCTGTCCGGCGGCGGCGGGTCGGCCATCACGTAGCGCAGGGCGAGGTCGATGCCCTCGCGCTCGATGTCCACCAGCCGGTTGTTGGCCGAGATGCGCACGTCGATCTCCGGGTGCTCGGCCAGAAAGCGCGACAGCCGCGGCACCAGCCACAGGGCGGCGATGCCGATGGTGGTCGACAGCGTCACCGGCCGGCGCTGCCCCACGCGGATCGTCTCGACGGTGCGGGTGAGGGTGCGGAACACCTCCTGCACGCTCGTCAGCAGCGCCTCGCCGGCGGGGGTGAGGGTGAGCCGGCGATGGCCGCGCACGAACAGCGCCACGCCCAACTGTTCTTCAAGCGTCTGCACCTGCCGGCTGATGGCCGACTGGGTGAGGCACAGCTCGGCGGCGGCGAGGGTGAAGCTGAGGTGGCGGGCGGTGGCCTCGAAGCCCTGCAGCGGCGCCAGGCAGGTGAGGAGACGGAGCGGGTTCTGCATGCGGTTTTCGCATTCGTGGAATGAACATTGATCGTTTGCTTGTAAGCCTTCGGCTGCCAATAATCAAGCTGAAACGCGATGTGCCGGTCGTCCGGACGCATGACCGCACCGCACCCCGCCTCATCGGAGATCTCCCCATGAACGACGAAGACCGCCAGCGCCTGAAGGTGCTCACGGCCGGCATCCTCGGCCTGCTGCTGTTCCTCGGCATCGCCCGCTTCTCCTACACCCCGCTGCTCCCCCTGATGCGCGAGCAGGCCGGGCTGGGCGTGGCGGCCGGCGGCTGGCTGGCGGCAATCAACTACGCCGGCTACCTGTCGGGCGCGCTGCTGGCGATGACCATCGGCGACCTGGGCCTGAAGGATCGCCTGTACCGGGCCAGCATGGTGCTGGCGGTGGCGAGCACGGTGCTGATGGGCCTTGCCACCGACGAGACGGTGTGGGCGCTGTCGCGCTTCGCGGCGGGCTTGTCCACGGCCGGCGGCATGTTGCTGGGCTCCGGGCTCATCATGAACTGGCTCATGCGTAACCGGCATCGCAGCGAGCTGGGCATCCATTTTTCGGGCATCGGGCTGGGTATCGCCGGGGTGTCGGCGGCGGTGGCCTTGCTGAGCCCGTGGCTCGACTGGCGCACCCAGTGGTTCGCGCTGGCCGCGCTGGGCGCGCTGGTGGCGATTCCCGCCTGGCGCTGGCTGCCGCGGCCCGACCTGACGCCGCTGGCCGGCAGCGGCGCCCACATGCAGGACAGGCCGCCCGGCCGGTTCTTCCTGCTGCTGATGATGCTCGCCTACTTCTGCGCCGGCGCCGGCTTCGTGGTGAGCGCCACCTTCATGGTGGCCCAGGTGGGCAGCCTGCCCGGCATGGCCGGCAAGGGGGCGTGGGTGTTCCTGGTGGCGGGCGTGGCGGCGGCGCCGGCCTGCATCGTGTGGGATCTGATCGCCCGGCGCATCGGCCAGCTCCAGGCCCTCACCCTGGCGAGCGGGCTGCAGGCCTTCGGCATCCTGCTGCCGGTGATCGGCGACGGGCTGCTGGCGGCGCTGGCGGGCGCGGTGCTGTTCGGCGGCACCTTCGCCGGTATCGTGAGCCTGGTGATGGCGATGGCGGGGCGCTTCTACCCCACCCGCCCGGCCAAGCTGATGAGCAAGCTCACCGCCGCCTACGGTGTGGCGCAGATCGGCGCGCCGGCCATCACCGGCCTGCTGGCGGGCCAGCAGGGCAGCTACGCGGCGGGCTTCTATCTGGCGTCCGGCGTGATGACGGTGGGCACCCTGCTGTTCGCCCTGCTGCGGCTGGTGGAGCGGGCCGGCGGGGCGGCCCCGGCGGCGGCGGCGGGCGCGGCCTGAGCCCGAGCGCGCGGCCGGGCCGTGCATTGGCGGGGCGCTCGGGGTAATCTACGCCGCCCTCAAAGCCAAGAAGGTTTCACCCCCCGATGCTCGTGTCTCTCCTTCGGCCCTTCCGGCTGTGCGCGCCGCGCATCCGCCTGGGCCTGCTGGCCGCCCTGATGGCGGTGTCCGGCCTGGCCTGCGCCGCCAACGGCGAGGCGGGGTTGCAGTGGTTCGATGGCGGCCGCCCCCGCAACGCGGCGTGGACGGCGGTGGATCTCCTCCTCAAGGCGCCCGACGACGGGCTCGACGCCGACGACTACGATGCCGGCGGCCTGCGTCAGGTGCTTACCGCGCTGGAGGGCGGTGCCAGCCTGCCCGAGGCCGATCTGGCCTCCCTCGACGGCGCGCTGACCAACGCGCTGCAGCGCTACCTCTCCGACCTGCACTTCGGGCGCCTGCCGCCCAAGGCCGTGCGCGACAACGGCGGCGCGGCCAGCCTCGACCGCTTCGACCCGGCCGCCACCCTGCGCCGGGCACTGGCGGCCAACCGGCTGGCCGACGCGGTGGCCGAGGCCGCGCCGGCCCAGTTGCCCTACACCAGCCTGCGCGAGGCCCTGCGGCGTTACCGCGAGCTGGCCGACGACCCGGCTCGCGTCAAGGCCTGGAAGACGCCGCTCCCGGCGCTTGCCGCCCGCAAGCTGGAGCCCGGCCAGCCGTGGGCCGGCGTGCCCGCGCTGGCTGCGCGGCTGGCGGCGCTGGGCGACATGCCGGCCGCGGCGCCTGGGGCCCGCTACGACGGCGCGGTGGTGGAAGGCGTGAAGGCTTTCCAGGCCCGCCACGGGCTGTTGGCGGACGGCGTGATCGGCCGCGACACCCTGGCCCAGCTGGCGGTGACGCCGGCGGAGCGGGTACGCCAGATCGGTGTGAACCTGGAGCGCCTGCGCTGGACGCCCCAGGTGCGGGCGCCGCGGATGATCGTGGTGAATGTGCCGGAGTTCGCCCTGCGGGCTTTCGCCCAGGAGGACGGCCAGCCCAAGGCGAAGCTGCAGATGAAGGTGATCGTGGGCAAATCCCTCGACACCCGCACGCCGCTGTTCGCCGAGGACATGCGCTTCATCGAGTTCAGCCCTTACTGGAACGTGCCGCCGTCGATTGCCCAGGCCGAGCTGGTGCCGAAGCTGCGACGCGACCCGGCGCATTTCACCGATCAGGGCTTCGAGTTCGTGGCGGGGGACGGCCGGGTGCTCACCACGCTGTCGGACGAGAACCTGGAGGCCGTGATGCGCGGCCAGCTGCGCATCCGCCAGCGCCCGGGGCCGAAGAACGCGCTGGGCGACATCAAGTTCGTGTTTCCCAACAACGACAACATCTACCTGCACCACACGCCGTCCACCCAGCTGTTCGCGCGGGCGCGTCGGGATTTCAGCCACGGCTGCATCCGGGTGGAGGCGCCGGTGGAGCTGGCGAAGTTCGTGCTGCAGGATCAGCCCGAGTGGAGCGAGGCGCGCATCCGCGAGGCGATGGAGCGGGGCAAGTCGGCCACCCTGCGGCTGAAGGAGCCGCTGCCGGTGGCGATCGCCTACCGCACGGCGGTGGCGCGGGGCGGCAAGGTGTATTTCTTCCCGGACATCTACGGGCACGACGCCGAGCTGAGCGAGGCGCTGCGCAAGGTGGCGGGGCCGCTCCGCCCGGCCCGGCGGCCGGCGGAGGGCGCCGCGGAGAAGACGCGGCGGGCATGAGTTTGCGACTGCGGGTGTGATGCGGGCGGCACGGCGCTGAGTCGTCAGTTGCAGCGGATTGTAGGGGGCTGCTGGCCGTGCGCTTCTCCGTGACCCTAACGGAACAGGCGGGCTGGCCAACTGTCACGGCGTGCAGCGTCCAGTTGGGGTAGGGCTTCGTGGCTAAAGGGCCGGCCGGGAAATCGGCTTTCAAGTTGGTGCAGACGCAAGCCTTGGCCGAGGAACTGGCCCAGCGCTCCGAAATACACAAAGAACGACACCGCGTGCATTGCGATTACCGCGATGGCGATGCGCTCGGGCAGATCGAAACAGCTCTTGAGCCCGCCGTATAGCAGCACCGATCCTACGCCGGCGGCCAGCGCGCCGGGCAGGCCGGACGATTCGCGATGCTGCGCCGACAGCGTGCGCTGGCGCAGGTTGATCCGCGTTCCCGGCCAGTCGAGATGCTTGGCTTGTGCGTCGACGGCGGGCAACGGGGCGAAGCGCGCATGCCAGAGCGCTGCAGCGATCAGGCTGCCGGCGTGAAGTGCGAGGGTGAAGAGGTCGATGCCCGCGATCTGCGCGCCCGTCACTCCCAGGAAGGCCGGAGCAAGCGCCTGGCTGGCTGGCCACAGCAGGATGGCGGTGAGCGCCCAAGGCCCCAACAGGTTGTGGGCCGAGCCGAAGCGCGACCACACCGCGACATAGCCGAACCATGCGGCTGAAAGCAGCGCCGCCGCGCCGGCAACGCCCCACGCCCAGCCGCGTTCGTCAAAGCGCAGCGCCGCCCAGCAGCCCCACAGAAGGGCCGACAGCAGCGGGCTGCTCCACAGCGCGGCGTAAAGCTGGCCGACGCGTGAGGGTGGATTCAGCATCAGTCGAGCCATCCCTTGACAAGGTCGGCGCTGGCGTCGTCGCCGCCGAAATAGCCCCACGCCGCCTGGACAACGATGCCGACGCCGAGCCCGACGAGGACGGCAGGCGCGCCGGTGATGCCGATCGCCGCGACTGCTGCGCCCGCCGCCCAGCCGGCACCTAAGCCGAGCGCGTTGCCACTCTGGCTCTTGGCCGAACGGACAATGACGTCGGTGGCGAAGCCGGCGCCGGAGGGCGAGGCGTAGCTGTTGTAGAGGTCGATGGCGGCGCTCGGGCCGAAGGCTAGCACGCTGCCCTTGCCGTAGCCGGCGTAACGCAGCACCCGGGAAGCCTGGGCGCGCGCTCCGGCGACCGAGGTCGCGGCCTGCTCGATGCGCTGTACGTCGCGCGCGCCGATCCTTACCGTGGCCGTGCTGCCGCTGGGTCCGACGACGAAGGGCTGCTCCAGCTTCTGCAGGACGGTGGTGGGCAGACTCTTGACGTGTACGACGAGCTTGGCGCCCTTGCGCAATTCGCCGCCCTTGCCGATCCGCGAGGCGGTGATGGTGATGTAGGGGCTGACGCGGATGCTCGGCGCGTCGCCGGCGAGCAGCGTCTTGAAGCCGGCAGCGGCCTGCCTGCGCCACGCGGCACGAAGGCTGGCCTCGACGCTGGCGCTGAGGTTGCCGCCGATGTTGCCGCCGCTGATAAGGGCGTCCTGCAGCGATTTCAGCATTTTATCGAGCCAGCGGTCGGCGGTGGCCGGTGGGAGGGATTGCTCGGGCGGAAAGGTCGCGGCGAGCAGTATGGCGGTGCCGTCGGGGTCGGTCTGGGCGAGCTGCGGCAGCAGCGCCGCGAAAACGGGAAGGTCGAGCCCGAAATCCTGGTCGAGGGTGCTGCCGTAGGTGTCGAGATAGCCGAGCGGGGCGCTGACGCCGGGGGTGCGCTGGCCGGTGTAGCTGGGCGCTGCGCAGAAATTGCGCAGGTCGTCGGTGCGAGAGAAGTTGATCTTCTCCGCGCGGGTGTGCGTCGCGTTCGATGCCATGGATACACCCTCCGTATGTCTCGGTGCTGGGGACTTTTATCCCCGCAGACGGGGTGGGGCGGATGGCGCCGCGCTGGTGGTCGCGCGGCGCCGGCCAGGCTTACTGCTTGATCGCTTCGATCGGCAGGGTGAGGGTCACTTCGTCGCCCACGTAGGGGGCGTACTTGCCCATGTTGAAGTCGGTGCGCTTGACCTTGGCGGTGGCGGTGGCGCCGCAGGCGTCCTTCTTCACCATCGGGTGCGGCATGCACTGGAAGGACACGACGGTGAGGGTGACCGGCTTGGCGATGCCTTTGAGGGTGAGGTTGCCTTCGACCGACACCACCTTGTCGCCCTCAAAGACGACCTTGGTGGATTTGTAGGTGGCGGTGGGGTACTGGGCGGTGGCGAGGAAGTCTTCGCCCTGGATGTGCTGGTTGAACAGCGCCGAGCCGGTGCTCACCGAGGTGGTGTCGATGGTCACCTCCACCGAGCCGGTTTTGGCGGCGCGGTCGAGGGTGACGCTGCCGGTGGTCTTGTCGAAGCGCGACAGCTGCTGGGAGTAGCCCATGTGGTTGTATTCGAAGCGCGGCAGGGTGTGGCTGCCGTCGATCGCGTAGGTTTCCGGGGCGGCCAGGGCCGGGGTGGAGATTGCGGCGGCGGCGAGGGCCAGGGCGGTGAGCTTCTTCATGCTGTTTTCCTTTTAGGTCTTGAGTTGGGGTTGGGGCTTACTTCTTCGCCGGGGCTGCATTGGCCACGACGTGGAACTTGATGTCGATCTCGTTGGCGACGGCGGACACATCGGCCCACGGGCCTTCGCCGATGCCGAAATCCATGCGCTTGAGCACGAAGCCGCCGTCGAACACGCCGCTGGCGCCTTCCTGCCTGAAGGTGAAGGGGGCGACCACGTCGCGGGTCTGGCCCTTGATGGTCATCTTGCCCAGGGCTTCGTACTTGTTGCCGCCCAGGGCTCGCACGCCGGTGGACACGAACTTGGCGGTGGGGAAGGCCTTCACGTTGAACCACTGCTTGCCGACCACCTCGTCGTTGGCGTCCTTGGAGCCGGCGTCGATGCTGGCGAGGTCGATCTCGAGGGTGGTGTGGGCGGCGGTTGGCTTGGCGGGGTCGAAGCCGATCTGGCTGGTGAAGCGCTTGAAGCTGCCGGGCACCGGCACGCCCATCTGCTTGGAGCTGAAGGCGAGGGTGCTCCGGGCGGCGTCCACCTGGTTGAACTCGACGGCCTGGGCGGCGCCGGCGGCGAGCAGCAGCGCGACGGGCAGGGCGATGGCGCGGATGGTCATGGGTTTCTCCTGGGGGGGATGTTCGTCATTTGCCGAAGGGCAGCATGCGGCGCAGGGTGGCGTCGCGGTCGATGAGGTGGTGCTTGAGGGCGCCGGCCACGTGCAGGCCGACGAGCAGCAGCAGACCGAAGTTGAGGGCTTCGTGGACTTCCTTCAGCAGGTGGCCGAGATCGTCGTTCTTGGCCACCAGATCGGGCAGCGGCAGCACGCCGAAATACACCGTCTGGAAGCCCTTGGCCGAACTCATCAGCCAGCCCGACAGGGGCACCAGCACCATCAGCAGGTAGAGCAGGTGATGGGTGGCTTCGGCGATCCTGTGCTGCCAGGCGGGCATGGGCAGCGCGGCCGGCGGTCGGTGGGTGACGCGCCACAGAAGGCGCGGCACGAAGAGCAGCAGCACGGTGATGCCGATCCACTTGTGGTAGGAGTAGAGCTTGAGCTTGGTGGGCGACAGGGGCAGTTCGTGCATGTACACGCCCAGGGGCCAGGCGGCGAGGATCAGCAGGGCGACGATCCAGTGGGCGGCGATGGCGGGGCCGGTGTAGCGTTGGGTTGCGGTGTTCATGGGGCTGAGGGGTCCGGAGTGAAAGGGGCGGGGCTGGCGTCCTGCCAGAGGTAGGCGTCCATGGCCAGACCGCCGTAGGTGTGCTCGGGTTCCAGGCGCAGGGGCTTTTCGCCGGGGTTGGCGGCGCCCAGGGCGACGAACAGGGGCAGCAGGTGCTCCTCGCTGGGGTGGGCTTCGGCGCCGTAGGGGGCGAGGCGGCGGTAGTCGAGCAGGGCCGGGCGGTCGTCCCGGGCCAGGGCGTCGCCCACCCAGTCGGCGAAGGCCACCGACTTGGGCTGCGGGGCGCCGTTGGTGCCCCAGGTGAGCCAGCCGAAGTTGTGGGTGACCGCGCCGGAGGCGAGGATCAGCACGCCTTCGTCCCGCAGCGGGCGCAGGGCGGCGCCGATGCGGCGGTGCCAGTCGGGCCCGGCGAAGGGTTGCAGGGCCAGCTGCACCACCGGCACGTCGGCGGCCGGGTACATGGCCTTGAGGGGAATCCACGCGCCGTGGTCGAGGCCGCGGTCGGGCGTTTCGGCGTTGGGCAGGCCGGCGGCGGCAAGCAGATCGCGCACCCGGGCGGCCAGCTGCGGGGCGCCGGGGGCGGGGTAGTTCATGGCGTAGAGCGCCGGCGGAAAGCCGCCGAAATCATGGATGGTGTCCGGCGTGGCGGCGGTGCTGACGGTGGGCTCGCGGGTGGCCCAGTGGGCGGAGATCGCGAGGATTGCCTGCGGGCGGGGCAGCCCGGCGCCGAGCTGGGCCCAGGCGGCTACGGTGGGGCCGGGGTTGAGCAGCACGTCGGGCGCGCCGTGGGATACGAAGAGAACGGGCTGGCGGTTCATCTTTTTGGGCTCCTGGTAGGCAGTGTATCGACTGCCTGCTTCGATGCAGACGAACTTTAGGCTTTTGATTCGTTCAAAAACAGCCTTTAATAAGCATATCTTTGTTGCTGAAATTGAAACAATGGACCGACTGAACGCAATGGAGGTCTTCGTCCGGGTGGCCGAGACGGGCAGCTTCACCGCGGTGGCCGAGCATCTGGGGTTGGCCCGCTCGATGGTGACCCGTCAGGTGTCGGCGCTGGAGGCTCATCTGGGCGTCAAGCTGATCGCCCGCAGCACGCGCAGCCTGAAGCTGACCGCCGCGGGAGAGGTGTACCTGGAGCGCTGCCGGGCGATCCGGGGGCGGGTGGGGGCGGCGGCGGGCGACCTGTCGGGCGACGGGCGGGCGCCGCGGGGGCCGATCCGGATCAGCGTGCCGGTGAGCTTCGGGGTGCGGCATCTGGCGCCGCTGGTGGCGGAGTTCGTCAATCTCTACCCGGCGGTGAGCCTGGACGTGGATTACAACGACCGCCAGGTGAACCTCATCGAGAGCGGCATCGACATGGCGGTGCGCATCACCGGCCAGCTCGACCCGACCCAGGTGGCGCGGCGGCTGAGTTCGTCGCGGATGCTGACGCTGGCCTCGCCGGATTACCTGGCCGCCCATGGCCTGCCGGAGCGCCCCGAGGCGCTGGCGGCCCATCACTGCCTGGGCTACACCGGCACGCCCCGTTCGAGCTGGCCTTTCCGGGTGGGCGAGGAGACCGTGTGGGTGCCGGTGAAGAGCCGGCTCCAGGCCAACAACGGCGAGGCGCTGCTGGATGCCTGCGAGCGGGGGCTGGGCGTCTGCCGTCAGCCCAGCTTCATTGCGGCGCCGGCGGTGAAGGCGGGGCGGCTGGCGGTGATCCTGAACAACTACCCGGGCCCGGAGGTGGGCATCCACGCGGTGTTCCCGAGCAACCGCTACCTGCCCACGCGGGTGCGGGCGCTGGCGGATTTCCTGGCGGAACGCCTGGGGCCGGTGCCGGCCTGGGATCGGCTCTAGCGCAGCAGGTAGGCCACGCCGACGAGGATGGCCACGGCGGTGGCCACCAGCACCGCGCCGGCCGCCACATCCTTGGCCACGCCGATCTCGGGGTGGCGGCCGGGGTGGAGGAGGTCGGCGAGGGTTTCGATGGCGGTGTTGGCCATCTCGGCCACCAGCACCAGCCCGACGGCCAGCCCGACCAGTGCCCACCACAGGGCGGGGGCGCCGGTGAGGGCGAGGAAGATGGCGACCGCCACCGCGGCGGCGCCGTGGGTGCGCATGCTGCGTTCGCGCCGGAAGGCGGCGGCGATGCCGCTGCGGGCGTAGCCGAAGCGGCGCGAGAATCCTTGTCCTTTCATGCCGCCAACTTTACGCCAAGGCCCGCGCGGCCGCCAGCCTGGGGCGGGGTGTTGCGGTGCGGGCATTACGATACAAAAAACAGGCTGGACGGACGCTAAAGAAATCGTATCCGGCGGTCGTTAAGGGGATGACTCCTCCATACCCGTATCGGGTTTGCGCTGACCGCCGGGGGGCCTTGTCGTGCTGTGCCTTGCCCGGCGGTCGCATTTTTTGCGCGCTGCAGTCTTTCCCCACCCTTCCCCCGCCTACCAGCCGAAGCGTCGGCCGTACCAGCGCTTCATGGCCTGGATCAGGACCGCGTAGCCCAGCAGGATCGCCGCCAGCCAGCCGAAGTAGCCCACGGGCAGCGCCTGCAGTTTGAAGTAGGCGGCCAGCGGGCCCATCGCGATGGCGATGCCGGTGAGCACCGTGGCGGCGGTCATGGCGGCCAGGGGCAGGGCGGGCCGGCTCTCGACGAAGGGTAGCCGGCGGGTGCGGATCATGTGCACCGCCAGGGTCTGGGAGAGCAGCCCCTCGACGAACCAGCCGGACTGGAACAAGGTCTGGGCCGCCGGGGCGGTGGCGTGGAAGACGAACCACATCAGCCCGAAGGTGGCCAGATCGAAGATGGAGCTGATCGGCCCGAAGCACAGCATGAAGCGCCCAAGCCCATCGACGTTCCAGTGCTGGGGCGTGCGCAGGGCGTCTTCGTCCACGTTGTCGAAGGGGATGCCGGTCTGGGAGATGTCGTAGAGCAGGTTCTGCACCAGCAGGTGCATGGGCAGCATCGGCAGAAAGGGCAGGAAGACGCTCGCCACCAGCACAGACAGGACGTTGCCGAAGTTGGAGCTGGCGGTCATCCGGATGTACTTGAGCATGTTGGCGAAGGTCTTGCGGCCTTCGCGCACGCCGTCGGCCAGCACCATCAGGCTCTTTTCGAGCAGGATGATGTCGGCGGTTTCCTTGGCGATGTCGGCGGCGCTGTCGACCGAGATGCCGATGTCCGCCGCGTGGAGGGCCGGGGCGTCGTTGATGCCGTCGCCCAGAAAGCCCACCACGTGCCCGTTGGCCCGCAGCGCGCGCACCACCCGCTCCTTGTCGAGGGGTGACAGCTTGGCGAAGACGGTGGCGGTCTCCACCGCCTGCCGCAGGGCCGCGTCGTCCATCGCCGCCATCTGACTGCCCAGAATGGGCGTGGCGGCGTCCAGCCCCACCTCGCGGCACACCCGCGCGGCGACGAGCGCGTTGTCGCCGGTGAGCACCTTGGCGGCGATGCCGTGGGCGCGCAGGCTGGCAAGGGCGGGGGCGGCGCTGTCCTTGGGCGGGTCGAGGAAGGCGAGGTAGCCGGCGAGGGTGAGGCCGGCTTCGTCGGCCACGCTACAGGTGGCCTGGGCCGGCGCGAGGCTGCGGCTGGCCACGCCCACCACCCGCAGGCCGTCGGCGTTGAGGCGGTCGGTGAGGGCGCGGATGTGGGCCAGCACGTCCGGGGTGAGGGGCGCCACGGTGTCGCCCCGGCGCACCGTGCTGCAGGCGGCGAGGATCTCCTCGATGGCGCCCTTGCAGATGAGGCGCGGACGGTCGTCGGGGGCGCCCTGGCGGGCCACCGCCACCGACATGCGACGGCGCTGGAAGTCGAAGGGGATCTCGTCCACCTTGCGGAAGCGGTGGGCCGGGTCGCGGCCGGCGAGGGCGTCGCCCCGGGCCAGCACGGCGGCGTCGAGGGGGCTCTTCAGGCCGGTCTGGTAGTGGCTGTTGAGCCAGGCGTATTCGAGCACGTCGAGGGAGGGCTGGCCGTCGATGTCGGTGTGGCCGGCCAGGGCGATGCGGTCCTGGGTGAGAGTGCCGGTCTTGTCGGTGCACAGCACGTCCATCGCGCCGAAGTTCTGGATCGCGTCGAGCCGCTTGACGATCACCTTGCGCCGCGAAAGCAGCACCGCGCCCTTGGCGAGGGTGGAGGTGACCACCATCGGCAGCATCTCGGGGGTGAGGCCGATGGCCACCGACAGGGCGAACAGCAGCGCCTCGAGCCAGTCGCCCTTGGTGAGACCGTTGATGGCGAAGACCACCGGCGTCATTGCCGCCATGAAGCGGATCAGCAGCCAGCTGACCCGGTTCACCCCGGCCTGGAACGCGGTGGGGGCCTGCTCGACCGCCGCCACCCGGTCGGCCAGGGTGCCGAAGTAGGTGCGGGCGCCGGTGGCGAGCACCACCCCGGTGGCCGTGCCGCTGAGGACGGTGGTGCCCATGAAGGCGAGGTTGGGCAGGTCCAG
The DNA here is from genome assembly GCF_041904905.1 of Zoogloea sp. Taxonomy (GTDB): domain Bacteria; phylum Pseudomonadota; class Gammaproteobacteria; order Burkholderiales; family Rhodocyclaceae; genus Zoogloea. The sequence goes on from NZ_JAYRMI010000012.1 coordinate 23,007, forward strand.
CGGGCTGCCGGCGGCGGTGTCGGGCGGGGTGGCGGATTTTTCCACCGGCAGGGCCTCGCCGGTCATCGCGCCCTGACCGACGAACAGATCCCGCGCCGACAGCAGGCGCAGGTCGGCCGGCACCAGATCGCCCGCCGACAGCACCGCGATGTCGCCCGGCACCAGCTCGCGGGGGGCGATCTCGACGCAGCGCACCGGACGACCGCCCACCTCCACGTGGCGGGCGTCGGCCGTCGCGTCGGGGGCGGCGTCGGCGCTCTCCCGGCGCAGCACGGTGGCGGTGCTGCTTACCATGGCCTTGAGGGCATCCGCCGCCTGACCGGAGCGCCGCTCCTGGGCGAAGCGGATCAGGGTGGAGAGCACCACCATGCAGCCGATCACCGCGGTGGCCTTGAGGTCGCCCGAATACCACGAGACGGCGGCGAGCACCGACAGCAGCAGGTTGAACGGGTCGATGTAGCAGTGCCACAGGTGCACCAGCCCGGGCAGGGGCCGCTCGTGGCTGACGATGTTCTCGCCGGCGTGGCGGCGGATGCGGGCGGCCTGACGCGGGTCCAGGCCGTCGGGGTGGCTGTGGAGGCGGGCGAGCAGGCGTTCGGGCGCCTCGGTGGCGGCCGCCTGCAGCGCGCGGGCCAGATCGGGCGGCAGCGTCTTGCTGACCGGCGCGTGGCGCAGGCCCTCGAAACCCAGATGGCGCAGGAAGTGCCGGGTGGCACGGCGCCGCTTCAGGTGGGAGGCGAAATGGGCGCGGAGGTAAGACGGCTTCATCGGGTGGCCCCTGGTCTGGGGCCGAGTCTACGCCCTTCCGGGCCGGCCTACTCGCCCTTGAACACCGGCGCGCGTTTCTCGCGGAAGGCCCGCACGCCTTCGGCGTAGTCGTGGCTGTTGTACACCACCCGGCGCAGGCCCTGGATGCGCTCGAAGTCCTCCGGCGACATGGTGTGGGCGCCGGCCAGGATGCGCAGCTGCTCCTTCATCACCGAGATGGAAAGGGGCGCGTTGGCGGCGATGCGGCGGGCCATGGCGTAGGTGATCGCCTCCAGCTCGCCCTTGTCGGCCACCTTGTTGATGACGCCCAGGCTGCACAGGCGCCCGGCGGGAATCGGGTCGGCGGTGAACAGCATCTCCTTGGCGATGTTGAGCGGCGCGGCGTTGAGGAAGGTGAGCAGGCCGCCCACGTTGTAGGGCACGTTGAGGCGGGCGGGCGTGGCGGCAAAGGTGGCGTCGCTGGCGGCCAGGATCGCGTCGCAGGCGAACACCGTCTCGCAGGCGCCGCCCCACACGCTGCCTTCGATCATCGCGATCACCGGGGCCGGAAACAGCTCGATCTCCCGGATCAGCTTGCGCATCGGATCGCGCCAGGCGAGCGGGTCGAGGCCCGCCGCCGGCAGCTCGTCGATGTCGTGACCCGCCGACCACACGCTGCTGCCCGGCTTGGCCCGCAGTACCACGCAGCGCACACCGGCCGCGCGGAAGGATTCCAGCGCCGCGCTAAAGCCGTGGACCATCTCCTCGCAGAAGGCATTGCGGCGCGAGTCCCGGTCGAGGGTGATGGTGCCGATGTTGTCGGAGATGGCGAGCAGCAGCATGGCGAGACCTCGGGAGGAAAACTCCGATGATACCCAGCCCGGCTGACGCGCGCGCCGCCGGCCCCAAAAGCAAAAGGCCAGCCCTCGTGAGGCTGGCCTAAGTGCTTGATGCGTATGGTGGGCCCAACAGGACTTGAACCTGTGACCAAGCGATTATGAGTCGCCTGCTCTAACCAACTGAGCTATGGGCCCGTCGAAACGGGGGCCGGGCTGCCGGGGCAGCCTGGCGGGTCAGGCTTCGTTGTCGAGGAAGCTGCGCAGGCGCTCCGAGCGGCTCGGGTGGCGCAGCTTGCGCAGGGCCTTGGCTTCGATCTGGCGGATGCGCTCGCGGGTCACGTCGAACTGCTTGCCGACTTCTTCCAGGGTGTGGTCGGTGTTCATCTCGATGCCGAAGCGCATGCGCAGCACCTTGGCTTCGCGCGGGGTGAGGGAATCCAGCACCTCCTTGGTGGCGTCGCGCAGGCTGGAGTACAGCGCCGCTTCGGCCGGGGCCAGGGTGGCGTTGTCTTCGATGAAGTCGCCCAGGTGGGAGTCGTCGTCGTCGCCGATGGGGGTTTCCATCGAGATGGGCTCCTTGGAGATCTTGAGGATCTTGCGGATCTTCTCCTCGGGCATTTCCATCTTCTCGGCCAGGGTGGCGGGATCGGGCTCGTTGCCGGTTTCCTGCAGGATCTGGCGGGAGATCCGGTTCATCTTGTTGATCGTCTCGATCATGTGCACCGGGATACGGATGGTGCGCGCCTGGTCGGCGATCGAGCGGGTGATGGCCTGACGGATCCACCACGTGGCGTAGGTGGAGAACTTGTAGCCGCGACGGTATTCGAACTTGTCCACGGCCTTCATCAGGCCGATGTTGCCTTCCTGGATCAGGTCGAGGAACTGCAGGCCGCGGTTGGTGTACTTCTTGGCGATGGAGATCACCAGACGCAGGTTGGCCTCGGTCATCTCGCGCTTGGCGCGGCGGGCCTTGGCTTCGCCGGTGGACATCTGCTTGTTGATGTCCTTGAGTTCTTTCAGCGGGATGCCGATGCGTTCCTGCAGGTCGATGAGCTTCTGCTGCTCTTCGAGCACGGCGGGCTGCATGCGCATCAGGACCGCCGCGTTGCTGGGGCCGGCGGCGATCTCGGTCTTCAGCCAGTCGAGGTTGGTCTCGTTGCCGGGGAAGCTTTTGATGAAGTGCTGACGCGGCATGTTGGCCTTGTCGACGCACAGGTGCAGGATCTTGCGCTCGTGGGCGCGGGCCTGATCGACCATGTGACGCACGGCGTCGCACAGGCGCTCGGTGGTGCGGGCGGTGAAGCGGATGTTCATCAGTTCGATGGACACCTGCTCCTGGAGCTTGAGGTAGTTCTTGTCCTGGTAGCCCTTCTTCTGGAGGGCGGCGGCCATCTTTTCGTAGTGGCTGCGCAGGTTGGCGAAGCGCTCGAGGGCTTCGGCCTTCATCTTGATGAGGGACGCCGACTGGGCGCCACCGCCGCCGTCGCTGTCTTCCTCGTCTTCTTCCTCGGCGTCGTCCACGTCGAGATCCTCGCTCTCGGCGAGGGCTTCGATGTCTTCGACCGCGTTGGGGTCGATCAGGCCGTCGATGAGCTCGTCGATGCGCATCTCGTCGCGGGAGATCTTGTCGGCGGACTCGAGGATGTCGGCGATGGTGGTCGGGCAGGCGGAGATCGCCTGGATCATGTGCTTGAGGCCTTCCTCGATGCGCTTGGCGATCTCGATCTCGCCTTCGCGGGTGAGGAGTTCCACGGTGCCCATCTCGCGCATGTACATGCGGACGGGGTCGGTGGTGCGGCCGAACTCGGAATCCACCGCGGACAGGGTCTGCTCGGCTTCGGCTTCGGCCTGCTCGTCGTCGACGACGGTGGGGGCGACCTCGGACATCAGCAGGTCTTCGGCGGCCGGGGCCACGTCGAACACCTGGATGCCCATGTCGTTGAAGGTGCTGATGATCGACTCGATCTGCTCGGCGTCGACGAGGTCGTCCGGCAGGTGGTCGTTGATCTCGGCGTAGGTCAGGTAGCCCCGCTCCTTGCCGAGGGCGATCAGGGTCTTGAGCCGCGTGCGGCGGACTTCGGCCTCTTCCGCCGAGGGGGCCTCGGCGATCATCGGGGCGAGTTTGTCCTTGACCTTCGCGGCGCGCGGCTTGGCCGGGGCCTTGCGAGGTTGTTTGGGCTTGTCCGTGGTCATGGCGGTCCTCGATTGGTCGTCCGGTGATGGACGGTTGTCTCGGCGTGCGTTTTGCGCGAAACCGAAAATTATATTACGAATCCGATGCTTTTGGGCGAGGCTTAAGTCTCTGTTTGGCGGAAATCAGCTCCTTGAGGCGCTGCTTTTCGGCGGCGCTCAGGGTCGTCTCGCGGGCCCGGGCGTTGAGGCCGACGATCTCCTTTTCGATCAGATCCGCTTCAAGCTTGTAGAGCGTGTCGTTGAAGAGGCGTTCAATCGTCGTGTCGTCGATGGTCTCGTCGGCCAGCTGGGCGGCCGCGCGGGACACCGCGGCGGCGTGGGGGGTGTCGCGGTAGTGCTCGGTGAGCGCAGCAAGCCCGTGGGTGGGCAGGTCGCCCACGCTCATGGCGTCGACCAGGGCGATCAGGGCGAGGCCCTCGGGGGTGTCGTTGGGCAGCAGATCCACGGGCAGCCGGGCAGCCCACACCGGGTGCTGGACGACCAGCTTGAGGAGGGTCTCGATGGGTGACTGCGGCGCCTGGCGCGGCGGGAGGCGCGGCAGGCCCTGGCGACGCTTGTTGCGGAAACCGCCGAAGCCGCCATTGCCGCCGAAGCCGTTGTTGCCGCCGAAATCGCTCCGGCCGCCGAAGCTGCCGCGGTCGAAGTCGTCGAAGGGGGGCGGCTCGTCGTTCCGGCGGGGCATTGCGGCGTTCTTGAGGCCGAAGGACTGCTCGATCTCGGCCTGGGTGAAGCCGGCGGCGTCGGCCAGCATCTTGATGACCTGCAGGCGCAGCAGCGGGGCGCCGATCCGGGTGACCAGCGGCTTGGCCTCGTGGACGAGCCTCGCGCAGCCTTCGGCGGTGGCGAGGTCCACGTCCTTCTTTAGCTCGGCGAGGAGGAATTCGGCCAGCGGAAGGGCGCGGTTCATGGCGGCGCGGAAGGCGTCCGGGCCTTCGGCGCGGACGAAGCTGTCCGGGTCGTGCTCTTCGGGCAGGAACAGGAAGCTGAGGGTCTTGTTGTCGGCCAGGTGTTCGAGGCTGACCTCCAGCGCCCGGCCCGCGGCGCGGCGGCCGGCGGCGTCGCCGTCGAAGCAGAATACGACGCGGTCGGTGAGGCGCAGGAGCTTCTGGATGTGGTGCGGCGTGGCGGCGGTGCCGAGGGTGGCCACGGCGTTGGCGACGCCGAACTGGGCGAGGCCGACCACGTCCATGTAGCCCTCGACCACCAGCACGCATTCCTGGTCGCGCACCGCCTGGCGGGCCTGGACGAGGCCGTAGAGTTCGCGGCCCTTTTCGAAGATCGGGGTCTCGGGCGAGTTGAGGTACTTGGGCTCGCCCTTGCCCAGGACGCGACCGCCGAAGCCGATCACGTTGCCGCGCTGGTCCTGGATCGGGAACATGATGCGGTCGCGGAAGCGGTCGTAGCGGCGACCCTGCTCGTTCTCGAGCACCAGCCCGCATTCGAGCAGACTGGCGGCGGCGTAGTCGGCGAAGGCGGCCTGCAGGGCCTGCCAGCCTTCGGGCGCGTAGCCGAGGCCGTAGCGGGCGGCGATCTCGCCGGTCAGGCCGCGGCCCTTGAGGTAATCGATGGCCACCGGGCTGCGCTTGAGCTGCTCTTTATAGAAGCGCGCAGCCTGGGCCATGAGTTCGGTGAGGGAGTGCTCGCGGACGCGGTCGCGATTGGGGGTGAAGTCGTCCTGGGGGACTTCCATCCCCACGTTGCTGGCCAGCTCCTTGACCGCATCGACGAAGCCGAGGCCGCTGTACTCCATCAGGAAGCTGATGGCGCTGCCGTGGGCGCCGCAGCCGAAGCAGTGATAGAACTGCTTGGTGGGGCTTACCGAGAAGGAGGCGGACTTCTCGCCGTGGAACGGGCAGCAGGCGAAATAGTTCGCGCCGCCCTTCTTGAGCGGCAGATAGCGTTCGATCACCTCGACGATGTCGACGCGGGCGAGCAGATCCTGAATGAAGGATTGCGGAATCATGATGACCAAGCCGGCGCCGGCGGACTTGCCGCCACGGCGCCATCTTCATGAATCCTAGTTGCTGAGGCGGGATTTCACCAGTTTGGAAACTTCGGCCATGTCGGCCTTGCCGGCGAGCTTCGGCTTGAGGACGGCCATCAGCTTGCCCATGTCGGCGGCGCTGGCGGCGGCGGTGGCGGCGATGGCGGCATCCACCTCTGCGGCGATCTGCTCAACGCTGAGGCCGGCGGGCTTGTAGGCGGTGAGCACGTCGATCTCGAAGCGCTCGGCGCTGGCCAGATCGAAGCGTTGGGCGGCTTCGTACTGGGCGACGGAGTCGCGCCGCTGCTTGAGCATCTTGTCCACCACCGTGATGACCGCGGCGTCGTCCAGCTCGATGCGTTCGTCCACTTCCTTCTGCTTGATGGCTGCCAGCAGCAGGCGCAGCGCCGACAGGCGGGCGGTTTCCTTGGCACGCATGGCGGCCTTCATGTCTTCGTTGATCTGGGCTTTGAGGGACACGAAAGAGATTCCTGGCGAAAGGGTGGGCGACGCGACGCAGGCCCGACAAGGCAAGGCTGCGGGCTGGCGAACCAAAAGGCAAACGCCACGCGTTCGCGCAGGTGCGCGTATCGCGTGGCGAAGCGGGAAGCGTGTACTCGGGGTGTTGCTTAGTACATCTTCGGGGGCAGGGTCTGGCTGCGCAGGCGCTTGTGGTGGCGCTTGACGGCGGCGGCCAGCTTGCGCTTGCGTTCGGCGGTCGGCTTTTCGTAGAACTCGCGGGAGCGGAGTTCGGGCAGGAGGCCCACTTTTTCAATGGTGCGCTTGAAGCGACGGATGGCTACTTCGAACGGCTCGTTTTCTTTGACGCGAATACCCGGCATTGCGTGCTTCCTCGAAAATTCTTTGGACGGAAAAACGAAGAGTATAACCAAGTCGCTGCGGTCCACCAAGCCCATTTTTCGTTTCCTCGGTGGTGGGGCGTCCGGAAGGGTAAAATCGCGTTTTTTCTTCGGGCTGACCCATGCGTGTTCTGGGCATCGAAACCTCCTGCGACGAGACTGGCGTGGCCATCTACGACACCGCTCGCGGCCTGCTGGGCCATCGTCTCCACTCCCAGATCGATCTCCACGCCGCTTACGGCGGGGTGGTGCCGGAGCTGGCGTCCCGCGATCACATCCGCCGCCTGCCGCTGCTGCTGCGGGAGACCCTCGAACTGACCGGTTTCGCGATGGCCGACATCGACGCGGTGGCCTACACCGCCGGCCCGGGGCTGGCGGGCGCGCTGCTGGTGGGCGCCAGTGTGGCCGAATCCCTGGGGGTGGCGCTGGATGTGCCGGTGCTGCCGGTGCATCACCTGGAGGGGCATCTGCTGTCGCCGCTGCTGTCGGCCACGCCGCCGAGCTTTCCGTTTGTGGCGTTGCTGGTGTCGGGTGGTCACACCCAGCTGATGCGGGTGGCTGGCGTTGGCGATTACACGCTGCTGGGCGAGACGGTGGATGATGCCGCGGGTGAGGCCTTCGACAAGACCGCCAAGCTGATTGGCCTGGGCTACCCGGGTGGCCCGGCGCTGGCGAAGCTGGCCCAGCAGGGTGCGCCCGGGCGCTTCAAGCTGCCGCGGCCGATGCTGCACAGCAAGGATTTCGATTTCAGCTTCAGCGGCCTGAAGACGGCGGTGCTCACCGCTGCGTCGGCGCCGGGCTTTGCCCCGGACGACCGGGCCGATCTGGCGGCGGAGTTTCAGGCGGCGGTGGTCGAGGTGCTGGTGGCCAAGTCGATGGCGGCGCTCAAGCACACCGGGCTCAGGCAGCTGGTGGTGGCGGGGGGGGTGGGTGCGAATCTCGCGCTACGGGCCCAGCTCGACGCCGCGGCGGCAAAGCGCAAGGCGCGGGTGTTTTATCCGGAGCTGGAGTTGTGCACCGACAACGGCGCGATGATCGCCTTTGCCGGGGCGCTGCGTTTTGCCGCCGGCGAGACGGTCGAGTCTGCCGCAGGGCGGTTTGCGGTGCGGCCGCGCTGGAGTCTGCAGGACATCCGGCCACCCCGGGTGGTCGGGCAGGCCGATTGAGTCGGGTTGCGGTAGGGCCGGCGTTTCAGCCGGCCTTTTTCTTGCTGCCAATGCGGCTCTCCTGACCCGAGAGCAGTCGCTTGATGTTGTCCTTGTGGCGCCATACCAGGAGGCCGGACATCAGGGCGATGGCGGTGATCCAGTTAGGGCCCAGGTCGAACAGGTAGGCGAGCGCCGGCGCGGCCAGGGCCGCGCACAGGGCGGCGAGGGACGAGTAGCGCAGGGTGAAGGCGACGCCGAGCCACACGCCCAGCACCGCCAGCCCGAGGAGACCCTTTGCGCCGATCAGCACCCCGGCGGCGGTAGCGACGCCTTTGCCGCCCTTGAAGCCGAGGAAGACCGGAAAGAGGTGGCCGAAGAAGGCCGCGAGACCGGCGGCCGGTGCGGCGATGGCGCCGATGCCGAAGCCCGGCGCGAAGCTGTCGGCAAGCCACACTGCGAGCCAACCCTTGAAGGCGTCGCCGATCAGCGTCAGCGCCGCGGCGAGCTTGTTGCCGCTGCGCAGCACGTTGGTAGCGCCAGGGTTGCCCGAACCGTACGAACGGGGGTCGGCCATGCCGAAGAGGCGGCTGACGACGACGGCGAAGGGGATGGAGCCGATCAGGTAGGCCGCGATGAGCAGAAGGACAAAATGCATTTTGGCGTGAGTGCTTTTGGAGGCGTACGGGCTAGAATGTGCGCGATTTTAGCTGGGACACACGATGGATTTCATTTTTATCGAAGCGCTGCGGGTCAAGTCGCGGGTGGGCATCTATCCGCGGGAGCGGGTGGCGGAGCAGCCGCTTGAACTGAACCTGACTTTCGGCGTGCCGGATGCGGCCGCCGAACATGACGACATTGCCGATACGATCGATTACGCCAAGGTGATCGAGCGGATTCGCGACGAGCTGGCAGTGCGTCAATTCAATCTGATCGAAACGCTGGGGGAATTCATCGTCAAATTGTTATTCGACGAATTCGGCGCCCCTTGGGTGAAGCTGGCGATTGCCAAGATTGGCGTGATGAAGGATGTGCGGCGGGTGGGCGTATTCATCGAGCGGGGACGTAACGGCGCGGAGCCACCTGCCCACGCGCCCTCTGCCGGCCTGCCGGGCTGAGCCCGGCGGCGATGGGCCGGATCAGGCCTCGGTGCTGGGCGCGCGCAACTCGTCGAGCGCCTTGCCCTGGGCCAGCCAGTCGATCACCCACTGGGGCTTGCGGCCGTGGCCAGTCCAGCCAATGGCGGCGTTCTCCGGGTGGCGGAACTTGATGACCGAAGCGGGCTTGGCGGCCTTCTTGGCGGCCGGCTTGGTTGCAGCCTTCTTGGGCGCAGCGGCCGGTTTTTCGGTGCCTTCCGGGTTGCCGATGACATCGGTCAGGCTCATGCCGTGTTCGGCGGCGAGCTTCTGCATGCGCTTGAGCAGATCCTTCTTGGCCGTGTCGGAACGACGCCGGATTTCGGTCTCGACCTTGGTCTGGAGACGGCGCAATTCAGCAAGGGAAAGGGAGGAGATATCCATGGCAGTGCATTCCTTCGGCGTGGCGTTTTGAGTGCGATCAGCGATTGAGTGGCTGTGGCGACCTGATCTGCAATCGCCACAGCGGGGCTTTTATCGAGCCCTTATTCAAGCCTTTATTCTGCCACTTTTGTGCACCGATTGGGCAAGTGTTTTGTTATTCATTCTATCGCGACATTGACCACCTGCGGTTTGAGCGTCTGGACAATGTCGTGAGGATGGACGCCGACAAGGAATCCTCTCTTGCCGCCGTTGATATAAATCAGTGGCAGTTCCAGGATGCTGCGTTCCATGAATAAGGGCATGGACTTGCGGGTGCCGAAGGGCGAGGTGCCGCCTACCATGTAGCCGGTGTGGCGCTGGGCGACGGCCGGGTCGCAGGGGCTGATCTGCTTGTGGCCGGTCTGGCGGGCCAGTTCTTTGGTGGAAACCTTGCGGTCCCCATGCATCAGGATGACGAGGGGCTGCCGGCTTTCGTCTTCCATCACCAGGGTTTTGACGACGCTGTGTTCGGCGACATTCAGTTCTCGCGCCGAAACCTTTGTGCCGCCGTGTTCTTCGTAGGCGTAAAGGTGGGTGGAAAAGGGAATCCGGTGCTGGCGGAGGAAGCGGGTCGCCGGCGTTTCCGGCGCGTGCTGATCGCGGGTCATGGTGGGTATTCGGAAAGGTGAAAAGCTGTGGAATCGCGGCAATGGCCGGCGAGGGGGGCTGGAATGTCAGATTGCCCCTTCGTGGCGCAATAGCCAGTATTTTGTGTCAATTAGGTGGCCCTTATTCTCATGGGCGAATCCGCCCAGGCCGGCTGCCGCGACTACCCGGTGGCAGGGGATGACGACCGGGAACGGGTTGTCGCCGCAGGCTTGCCCGACGGCGCGGGCGGCGCTTTGGGCGTCGCGGGCAAGCTCGCCGTAGCTGCGGGTGCTGCCGCGGGGAATCGCGGCGATGGCGGCCCAGATCCGACGGCGGAACGGGGTGCCGTGGCTGGCCAGGGGGAGGATGAACGGAAAGTCGGGGTCGCTCAGATAGGCGCTCAACTGGTCGATGGCCATTTCGGCCAGCCGATTGGTGGGCGATATCGCAGCGCTGCCTGCGGGCAGGAAGTCGATGCGCTGGATCAATTCCGCGTCGATGGCGACGCCAATAGCGCCGAATGGCGTCGGCATCACCGCGGAAAAGTCGGGAATGGTGGGCTGCCGGCCGAAGGCCAGCGGACGATTCGAGGAGAGGGCCATGGCGGAATTCTGCGCTTGCGGCCCGGCCCGGGCAAGGTGCTCAGGTTTTGCCGAGCAGGGCGTTCTTCAGATCGGCATCGACCGGCTTGTCGCCCAGCCAGATGCGCAGCAGGCCGCGATAGAAGTCTTCGCCCGGGAGGTCCTTGCCGCGGGTTTCATTGCCGACGGATAGCCGGGTGCCGCTGGCTGGCAGCCATTCGAGGCGGATCTGGGTGCCTGCTGGGGCGGATTTGAGCCCCAGCAGGGCGCTGCGGAGTTCGTCGCTGCGGGCCTGGAGCCGGGCGAATTCGGCCTCGCTGTGATTCTTCCTGAGCCCGTCGACGAGAGCGTCGGCGAATTGTTCGGCGGTGAGTTCGCGCAGGGTGACGATCTGGATGCGTTTGGGGCCGGTGAGGGCGGCGACGGCGTCGGGGGTGTCGGCGCGCCGCGGCAGGTAGAGGCCCATGGCGTAGACCTTGAGCATCAGGCGGGTGCGCAGACCGGCGCCGTTGAGGGCGAGGTCGCTGCCGCCGACGGTGGTCCGGTCGTCGAAGCGGACGCCGGCGATATCCGCGGCCTGGGCGGGCAGGGCGGCGATCAGGGTGGTGGCAAGACTGGCGGCGGCGAACGCGTGGCGCAGGGTGGGTTGCATGGCTGTCTCCTCGGTGTGGGTGGGCAAACGCCCGTTCATCGAGTTTTTACTCGATTTCGAACGGGCGTTTGAATCTTAACCGGAAGACTTCCGGCAGGGAAAGCGCGATGTGCGTCGGGCGGTTGTCAGGCGCGGACTTCGCCGTTGCCGAAGACGATCCACTTCTGGCTGGTGAGGCCTTCGAGGCCGACCGGGCCGCGGGCGTGGATCTTGTCGGTGGAGATGCCGATCTCGGCGCCGAGGCCGTATTCGAAGCCGTCGGCGAAGCGGGTGGAGGCGTTGATCATCACCGACGCGGAGTCGACCTCGCGCAGGAAGCGCATCGCCCGGGTGTAGTCCTCGGTGACGATGGATTCGGTGTGCTGGGACGAGCAGGTGTTGATGTGATCGATGGCTTCGTCGAGGCCGGCGACGACCTTGACGGCGATGATCGGGGCGAGGAATTCCTCGGTCCAGTCGGATTCGACCGCCGCCTTGAGCTGGGCTTCGGGCACGCCGGCTTCGCGCAGGATCGCCATCGACGCCGGGCAGGCGCGCAGCTCGACGCCCTTGCCGGCGAGCATGGCGCCGATGGCGGGCAGCTGGGACTTGGCGATGGCGACATCGACCAGCAGCGATTCGGTGGTGTTGCAGGTGCCGTAGCGCTGGGTCTTGGCGTTCTCGACGATGGCGAGGGCCTTGGTCGGGTCGGCGCGCTCGTCCACGTAGACGTGGCAGTTGCCGTCCAGGTGCTTGATGACGGGGACGCGGGCGTCGCTTGAGATGCGCTCGATGAGGCCCTTGCCGCCGCGGGGGACGATCACGTCCACGAACTGGGGCATGGCGATGAGTTCGCCGACGGCGGCGCGGTCGGTGGTCTCGACGACCTGGATGGACAGCTCCGGCAGGCCGGCGGCAGCCAGGCCGGCACGCACGCAGGCGGCGATGGCCTGGTTGGAGTGCAGGGCTTCCTTGCCGCCGCGCAGGATGGCGGCGTTGCCGGACTTGAGGCACAGGGCGGCAGCGTCGGCGGTGACGTTGGGGCGGGCTTCGTAGATGATGCCGATGACGCCCAGGGGCACACGCATCTTGCCGACGGTGATGCCGGACGGGCGGCGCTTGAGGTCGGTCATCTCGCCCACCGGGTCGGGCAGGGCGGCGATCTGTTCGAGGCCCTGGGCCATCGCCTCGATGCCTTTTTCGGACAGGGTGAGGCGGTCGATCATCGCCGGCTCGAGGCCATTGGCGCGGGCTTCGGCGAGATCCTGCGCGTTGGCGTCGAGGAGTTGCGTCTTGCGGACGCGGATCTCGGCGGCCATGGCCAGCAGGGCGGCGTTCTTGGCGTCGGTGGAGGCGGCGGCCACGGCGCGGCTGGCGGCGCGGGCCTGGCGGCCGACGGTGTGCATGTAGGTCTTGATGTCCATCTTTTCTCGCTTTGAGTCGATTGCCGGCGGGTCAGCGCCGGGCCGGCGTGGCGCCCCGGGTGAGGCGCAGGCAGAGCTGGAGGAATTCGTCCCACACGTCGCCACCGGCCAAGCCTTTTATCATCCGGTCAATCTTTGCGGCGTGCAAGATGGCGGTGCGCAGGGGGGCGCCGTCGAGGCGGGGCAGGGCGCGCTGGATGGCCTGGCGGCGGCGGTCGTCGAAGATCCGCTCGGCTTTCATCAGGCCCTGCAGGGGCTGGCCGTCGTCCAGGCCCTGGCGCAGGTTGGCGAGGGTGCGGATCTCGTTGGCGAGGGCCCACAGGATGAGCGGCGGGGCCTCGCCTTCGCCCTTGAGGCCTTCGAGGAGGCGCGCGCAGCGGGTGGCGTCGCCTTCGAGCATGGCCTGGCGCAGGGCATCGACGTTGTAGCGGGCGACGTTGAGGATGGCCTCGCGCACCGCGTCGAACGAGAGTTCGCCCGGCGGGTGGAGCAGGCCGAGTTTGAGGATCTCCTGGTGGGCGGCGAGGAGGTTGCCCTCGACGTGGTCGGCGATGAAGGTGAGGGCTTCGGGGCCGGCCTTCTGCTGCTGGCGGGCGAGGCGCTGGGCGATCCAGTCGGGCAGGCGGTCGCGCTCGGGGGCGTTGGTCTCGACGGCCACGCCGGCTTCGGCGAGGGCGACGAACCACGCGGCCTTGCGGGTCGCCCAGTCGAGTTCGGGCAGGGTGACGAGGGTGACGACACCGTCGTCGAGGGTCTTGGCGTAGCGCTGCAGGGCCTCGCCGCCATCCCGGCCGGGCTTGCCGTTGGGGATGCGCAGGTCGACGAGCTTGCTGGCACCGAACAGCGACAGGTTGCCGGCGGCGGACTGGAGTTCCGTCCATTTGAAGCCCTGGCCGGCCACCAGCACCTCGCGCTCGGCGTAGCCCTGCTTGCGGGCGGCGGCGCGGATGGCGTCGCCGGCCTCGAGGACCAGCAGGGGCTCGTTGCCGTGCAGGACGTAGAGCGGGGCGAGGGGCTTGTCGAGGTGCGCGGCGAGCTGTTCGGGGCGCAGGTTCACGGCTTGGCGGCAGGTGATGCGGCGGGCGGCGCCTCTGGCATCCTGGCGGCAGAGAGGCGGCGCATCAGCTGCTGGACGAGGTCGTTCTGCATGTCCCGGTAGAGCAGGGCTTCTTCCTGCTGCTTGGCGAGGAGCTGGGTGTCGTCGAAGGCCAGATCGCGGCGCAGGAGAATCTCGTTGGAGGGCATGATCTCCTGGCCGGTCTTGTCGACCAGCCGGAAGATGAAGCGCTGGCGCAGCTGGTACTCGCGCACCCGGCCCTGGGTGTTGAGGGCGAGGATCAGCTTGTCCTTCACGTCGGCCTGTACCTCCAGGCGGACCTGGGCGTCCTCGGGTTTGTCGGTGACGATGGTGTTGCCGTTGGCCCGGATCTGGCGCCGGATGGCGGCGGCCAGTTCGGAGTACGGGTACATGCTCAGGTAGATCGAGTCGAAGGGCAGCGGGCGGGCGCCGCGCAGCTGGAAGCCGCAGCCGGCCAGGAGCAGCGAGGCGCCGCCGAGGGCGAGCAGGGCCCGACGGCGGGCGGAGTGGAGGGCGCTCATCTGACCTTGTCCTCCCGCAGGCGCTGGCGTTCCTTCTCGTAGGCGTCGAAGCTGGGCGGCGGAGGTTCGCGGCTGATGTCGCGGCCGGGTTCGTACTGGCGCCGGGCGTTGTCCTGGCGCAGGCCTTCGTAGAAGGCCCGGTCGCCCGGGGTGCTGGAACAGCCTGCGGCGAGCAGGACGAGCAGCAGACTGGCTGGGATGCGCATCACGCGGAACCTCCGTTCGATCAGCCGACGATGTTGACGAGACGGCCGGGCACGACGATGACCTTCTTCGCCGGGCGGCCTTCGAGGAACTTCACCGCGGCCTCGTTGGCGAGGGCGGCGGCTTCGATGACGTCCTTCGGCGCATCGGCGGCGATGCGGACCGAGCCGCGCAACTTGCCGTTCACCTGCAGCATCAGCTCGACTTCGTCCTGCACCAGCGCGGCCTCCAGCGGCTCGGGCCAGGCGGCGGCCAGGATGTCGTCGCCGTAGCCCAGCTCGCGCCACAGGGCGTGGCTGATGTGCGGGGTGAGCGGCGAGAGCACGCGGAGCAGGATGCCGAAGCCTTCCTCGATCGCCTCGGCGGCGAGGGCGCCTTCGCGCGGGGCCTTCTCGAGGGCGTTGAGCATCTTCATGGTGGCGGAGGCCACGGTGTTGAACTGCTGCTTGCCCAGGTCGTAGTTGGCCTGCTTGAGGAGCAGGTGGATCTCGCGGCGGAAGGTGGCGAGCGCTTCGGGCAGCTTGGCGCCGGCGAGCTGGCGCTGGGCGCCGATCTGCGCGCGGATCTCGGTGCCGAAGAGGTGGCCGAAGCTCCATACCCGCTTGAGGAAGCGGTAGGCGCCTTCGACGCCGGCGTCGGACCATTCGAGGGTCTGCTCGGGCGGCGCGGCGAACATCATGAAGAAGCGCGCGGTGTCGGCACCGTATTGCTCGATCAGGGCCTGCGGGTCCACGCCGTTGTTCTTGGATTTGGACATGGTGGTGAGCTCGTGCTCGAGCACCGTGCCGTCCTTCTTGAGCGTGGCGCCGGTGATCTGGCCCTTGGCATCCTTCTGGATGTCGATCTCGCTTTCCCAGAAGTAGTTCTTGCCGCCGCCTTCGGGCTTATGGAAGAAGGCGTTGTTGAGCACCATGCCCTGGGTGAGCAGGTGCGCAAAGGGCTCGCGGTATTCGACGAGGCCCAGGTCGCGCATCACCTTGGTCCAGAAGCGCGAGTACAGCAGGTGCAGGATGGCGTGTTCGATGCCGCCGATGTACTGGTCGACGGTCATCCAGTAGTTGGTCTCGTCGTCGACCATCTTGTCGGCGCCGAACTTGGTGGCGTAGCGGGCGTAGTACCAGGACGAATCCACGAAGGTGTCCATGGTGTCGGTCTCGCGACGGGCCGGCTTGCCGCACTTGGGGCAGGTGCAGGCGAGGAAGTCCTCGCGCTTGTGCAGCGGGTTGCCGGCGCCGTCCGGGACGCAGTCTTCGGGCAGCACCACCGGCAGCTGGTCGTCGGGCACGGGCACCGAACCGCAGCTGTCGCAGTGGATGATGGGGATCGGGCAGCCCCAGTAGCGCTGGCGGGAGATGCCCCAGTCGCGCAGGCGCCATTGCACCTTTTTCTCGCCCAGGCCCAGGGCGGCGAGGTCGGCGGCGATGGCATCGACCGCGGCCTGATAGCCGAGGCCGTCGTACTTGCCGGAATTGACGCAGATGCCATCCTTGCTGCCGTACCACTCTTCCCAGGCGTCCAGCGAGTAGGGCTTGTCGCCCAAGGCCACGACCTGCTCGATGGCGATGCCGTACTTCCTGGCAAACGCGAAATCCCGCTCGTCGTGGGCGGGCACGCCCATCACGGCGCCGTCGCCGTAGCTCATCAGCACGTAGTTGCCGACCCACACCTCGACCTGCCTGCCGGTGAGCGGATGGGTGACGTAGAGGCCGGTGGGCAGGCCTTCCTTCTCCATCGTGGCCATGTCGGCTTCCATCACCGAGCCGTGCTTGCACTTCTCGATGAAGGCGGCGAGGCCCGGGTTGGTCTTGGCGGCGTGCAGCGCGAGCGGGTGTTCGGCGGCCACGGCGCAGAAGGTGACGCCCATGATGGTGTCGGCGCGGGTGGTGAACACCCACAGCTTGCCGTCGCCGATCGGGCCGCCACCGTTGTCGGGGTCGGCGATGTCGTGGCGGAAGGCGAAGCGCACGCCGGTGCTCTTGCCGATCCAGTTGGCCTGCATCAGCTTGACGCGCTCGGGCCAGCCGCCAAGCTGGTCGAGGTCGGAGAGCAGCTCGTCGGCGTAGTCGGTGATCTTGAGGTAGTAGCCGGGGATCTCGCGCTTCTCGACCAGCGCGCCGGTGCGCCAGCCGCGGCCGTCGATGACCTGCTCGTTGGCGAGCACGGTCTGGTCGACCGGATCCCAGTTCACCACCTGGGTCTTGCGCTCGGCGATGCCCTTTTCAAGCATGCGCAGGAAGATCCACTGGTTCCACTTGTAGTACTCGGGCGTGCAGGTGGCCAGCTCGCGGCTCCAGTCGATGGCAAAGCCGAGGGACTTGAGCTGCTGCTTCATGTAGGCGATGTTGTCGTAGGTCCACTTGGCGGGCGGCACCTGGTTCTTGATCGCGGCGTTTTCGGCGGGCAGGCCGAAGGCGTCCCAGCCCATGGGCTGCAGGACGTTGAAGCCCTTCATCTTGTGGAAGCGGGACAGGACATCGCCGATGGTGTAGTTGCGCACATGGCCCATGTGCAGCTTGCCCGACGGGTAGGGGAACATCGACAGGCAGTAGTACTTGGGCCTGGAGGCGTCGGCGGAGACGCGGAAGGCGGCGCTGTCGTCCCAGTATTGCTGGGCGGCACGTTCGATGTCGGCGGGTCTGTACTGTTGTTTGTCCTGCATTTTTTCCTGCGTCGGCGGGGAAGATCGAAGAGGGATGGGTGCGCCGCGCGTCGCGGGCGAACCGAAACCGCGCATTATAAACGGCTCTGGCGACGGCCGCTTCGGGATGCTCAACGCCTTGATGTCACGAGATATTTCTCTACCCGTCAGGGCTTTTCCGCATGTCACGAAACAAACCCTCTGCTACAATCGGCATCCCGCATTGCAACATTTTCCCATGTCCGAGCCGCTGGTCCGACTTGAAAACGTGCGTTTCGCCTATGGCGAACGGGCGATCCTGCGCGACATCTCCATGTCGATCCCGCGGGGCAAGGTCGTGGCCATCATGGGCGGCAGCGGCAGCGGCAAGACCACCCTGCTGCGCCTCATCGGCGGGCAGGAGCGGGCCGCCGGCGGGCGCGTCACCGTCGATGGTCAGGACGTGGCCGGCCTGGGGCGCGAGGCCCTCTACGCCATGCGGCGGCGGATGGGCATGCTGTTCCAGTTCGGCGCGCTGTTCACCGACATGACCGTGTTCGACAACGTGGCCTTCCCGCTGCGCGAGCACACCGACCTGTCGCCCGAACTCATCAACGACCTGGTGCTCATGAAGCTCCACGCGGTGGGCCTGCGCGGCGCCGCGCGGCTGATGCCGGGCGAACTCTCCGGCGGCATGGCGCGGCGCGTGGCGCTGGCCCGCACGATCGCCCTCGACCCCATGCTGCTGATGTACGACGAGCCCTTCACCGGCCTCGATCCGATCTCCCTGGGCGTGATCGGCCAGCTCATCCGGCGCCTCAACGACGCGCTGGGTGCCAGCTCGGTGATCGTCACCCACGACATCCACGAGTCCCTGCAGATCGTCGATTACATTTACTTCATCTCCGAGGGGCGCGTGGTGGCCGAAGGCACGCCGGACGAGATCCGCAATTCCACCGACCCCTTCGTGCACCAGTTCGTGAATGCCGAGGCCGATGGTCCGGTGCCCTTCCACTACCCGGCCGGCGACTACGCCACGGCGCTCACCGGAGGGGTGGGCTGATGGGGGGCGTGTTCCGCAGGCTGGGCCGGATGGTGGTCGACGGCATCTGGCAGCTGGGCTTCATCGCCCGCTTCTTCTGGTTGATCCTGGTGTACTCGGGCCAGTCCTTCACGCGCCTGCACCTCACCATCCGTGAGTTGTATTTCAGCGGCGTGCTGTCGCTGCTCATCATCCTGGTGTCGGGCCTGTTCGTGGGGCTGGTGCTGGGGCTGCAGGGCTACGAAATCCTCCAGCGCTACGGCTCCACCGAGGCGATGGGCACGCTCGTTGCGCTGTCGCTGCTGCGCGAGCTGGGGCCGGTGGTGGCCGGGCTGCTGTTCGCCAGCCGCGCCGGGTCGGCCGTCACCGCCGAGATCGGGCTGATGAAGGTCACCGAGCAGCTCAAGGCGATGGACATGATGGCGGTGAGCCCCATCGCCCGGGTGGTGGCGCCGCGCTTCTGGGGCGGGGTGATCTCCATGCCCCTGCTGGCGGCGCTGTTCTCCACCATGGGCATCTTCGGCGGCTGGCTGATCGGCGTGGTGTTCATCGGGGTCGACCACGGCGCCTTCTGGGGGCAGATGCAGTCGGCGGTCGATTTCCAGTACGACGTGCTCAACGGGATCTACAAGAGTTTCGCCTTCGGCGTGGCGGTGGCACTGATCGCCGTCTTCGAGGGTTACGACTGCGTGCCGACCGCCGAGGGCGTGTCCCGGGCCATCACGCGGACGGTGGTGAGTTCGGCGCTGGCCATCCTGGCGCTCGATTTTGTGATGACGTCTTTCATGTTCAGGGGTCTATGATGAGTCGCACGACGCTCGATCTGTGGGTCGGGGTTTTCGTGGCGATGGGGATCGCCGCGCTGCTGTTCCTCGCGCTCAAGGTGGGCAGCATTTCGGGGTCCGAGATCAAGTCGCCTTACACCCTCACGGCGCACTTCGACAACATCGGCGGGCTCAAGCTGCGGGCGCCGGTCAAGAGCGCCGGCGTGGTGGTCGGCCGGGTCGAGCAGATCCGCTACGACAATGAACGCTTCCAGGCCGAGGTGGTCTTCACCGTGGACGGGCGCTACAAATTCCCGACCGACACCTTCGCCAACATCCTCACCTCCGGTCTTCTGGGCGAGCAGTACCTGGGCCTCGACCCCGGCGGCGACGAGAAGACCCTGGCGCCCGGCGAAGTCATCAAGAAGACCCAGTCGGCCGTTGTGCTGGAAAAGCTGATCAGCCAGTTCATGTTCAGCAAGGCCGAAGGCGAGCCGGCGCCGGCCAAGTAAGGCGCGGCAGAAACAACGACAGAGAGCGGAGGCCGCCCCGGCCGCCTTCGAGACAGCCATGAACAACCTCACCCTCGACTCGACCCCTCTGCGGCGCGGCGCCCTGGCGCTGCTGCTGGCCTTCGGCCTGTCGGCCTGCGCCAGCACCGGCGGGCATCCCGGCGATCCGCTGGAGTCCGTCAACCGGGCCACCTTCCGCTTCAACGAGACCGCCGACCGCTACGTGATGCGCCCGGTGGCCGAGGCCTACGATCTGGCCCCGCTGCCGGTGAAGGTGGGTGTGGGCAACTTCTTCGGCAACCTGGCCGATATCTGGATCGGCGTGAACAACCTGCTCCAGGGCAAGCCGGTCGATGGCCTCTCCGACGGCGGCCGGGTGCTGGTGAACAGCACCGTGGGCATCTTCGGCATCTTCGACATCGCCACCGAGCTGGGCCTCGAGAAGCACGACGAGGACCTGGGGCAGACCCTTGGGCGCTGGGGAGTGGGCGACGGGCCCTACCTCGTGCTGCCGCTGCTGGGCCCCAGCAACCTGCGGGACACCGTCGGTCTGGTGGGCGACCTGAGCGCCGATCCGGTGTGGGGCATCGAGGACATGGGCGACCGCAACCGCGTCACCGGCCTGCGCTTTGTCAATCGCCGGGCCCAGCTGCTGGGGGCGGACACCACCGCCGAGCAGGCCGCGCTGGACAAATACGCCTACATGCGCAGCTTCTACATCCAGTATCGCCGGAACCAGGTCTACGACGGCCGCCCGCCGCGGGACAAGGATCTGGACGACCCCGGCGCCGACTGATCCGCCCGGCCCCGACCCGAACAAGAACCGAGAGAACACGCCATGAAGAAAATCTCCTCCCTGATCGCCGCCCTCGTGCTGGGCTTTGGTGTGCAGCTTGCCGCCCTGGCCGATACCGTCGCGCCGGACGCCCTCGTCAAGGGCGTGACCGACGACGTCATCGCCATCGTGCGGCAGGACAAGGCCATCCAGTCCGGCGACACCCGCAAGGCCGTCGAGCTGGTCGAGACCAAGGTGCTGCCGTACTTCGACTTCGCCCACATGACCCGCCTTGCCGTGGGCAAGGACTGGAAGCAGGCCACCCCCGACCAGAAGGCCCAGCTCACCCAGGAGTTCAAGACCCTGCTGGTGCGCACCTACTCCAACGCGCTCACCCAGTACCGCAACCAGCAGATCGACTTCAAGCCCCTCAAGGCGAAGCCCGAAGACACCGACGTGGTGGTGCGCACCGAAGTCCGCCAGCCCGGCGCCAAGCCGGTGCAGATCGACTACGCCCTCGACAGGCAGGGCGACGCCTGGAAGGTCTACGACGTGATGGTGGCCGGCGTCAGCCTCGTCACCAACTACCGCGACAGCTTCGGCCAGGAGGTGCGCGCCGGCGGCATCGACGGGCTCATCAAGTCCCTCAAGGACAAGAACAAGCAGCTCGAAACCACCGTCGCTTCCAAGAAATGATCCGCGAAGACGGCGCCCGGCTCGCCCTCGAAGGCCCGCTCACCCTCGTCACCGTCGCGCCGCTGGCCGAAGCGGGGCGCGGGCTCGTGGCCGCGGCCGACCGGGTGGTCGACCTCTCCGCCGTCACCCAGGTGGATTCGTCCGCGCTGGCCCTCCTGCTCAGCTGGACGCGGGTGGCCCGCGGCGCCGGCCGGCAGCTCTCCATCGCCGGCGCCCCCGCGGCGCTGGTGAGCTTGGCGTCCCTCTACGACGTCGATACCATTCTGCCTCTCGGGCGCTGAGCCCTTTCCCCGGTTTCCTCCATGAGCCCTGCGATCCGCATTGCCGGCGTCACCAAGCGTTTCCGCGCGCTGCAGGCGCTCGCCGGCATCGACCTGGAGGTCGGCCAGGGTGAGTTCTTCGGCCTGCTGGGCCCCAACGGCGCCGGCAAGACCACCCTCATCTCCTGCCTCGCCGGCCTCGCCCGGCCCGACACCGGCACCCTCGAGGTGATGGGCCACGACGTGGTGCGCGACTACCGCGCCGCCCGCCTGGCCCTGGGCGTGGTGCCCCAGGAGCTGGTCTTCGACCCGTTCTTCTCGGTGCGCGAGATGCTGCGCATCCAGTCCGGCTACTTCGGGCTCAAGCGCAACGACGACTGGATCGACGAGATCCTCCACCACCTGGATCTCACCCCCAAGGCCAACGCCAACATGCGCATGCTCTCCGGCGGCATGAAGCGGCGCGCCCTGGTGGCCCAGGCGCTGGTGCACCGTCCGCCGGTGATCGTCCTCGACGAGCCCACCGCCGGCGTCGACGTGGAGCTGCGCCAGGGCCTGTGGCAGTTCATCCGCAAGCTCAACCAGGACGGCCACACCATCGTCCTCACCACCCACTACCTCGAAGAGGCCGAAACCCTGTGCGGGCGCATCGCCATGCTCAAGACCGGCCGCGTCGTCGCCCTCGACACCACCGCCAACCTCCTGCAGCGCTTCGCCAGCCACACCCTCACCGTCAGCCTCGCCGCGCCCATCGTGCTGCCGGCGCCCCTGGCCGCACGCGTCGCCCGGGCCGACGGCGCAAAGCTCGCCTTCGGCTTCGACAGCTTCGACGAGGTGGCTGGGTTGCTCGACGGCGTGCGCTCGGCGGGCGGCAGCATCGTCGACATGGCCCTCGGCAAGCCCGACATGGAGCAGGTCTTCGTCGGCATCATGAACCAGAACTAGCCGCGAGCCGACATCATGGAAGGTTTCAAGACCCTGCTCTACAAAGAGTGCCTGCGCTTCTGGAAGGTCGGTTTCCAGACCGTGCTCTCGCCGGTGCTCACCGCGGTGCTCTACCTGCTGATCTTCGGGCATGTGCTGGAGGATCACGTCCAGCCCTTCCCGGGTGTCAGCTACACCGCCTTCCTGGTGCCCGGGCTGGTGATGATGACGGTGCTCCAGAACGCCTTCGCCAACAGCTCCTCGTCCCTCATCCAGAGCAAGATCACCGGCAACATCGTGTTCGTGCTGCTGCCGCCCATCTCGTATCGGGAGTTCTACGCCGCCTACGTGATCGCCGCGGTGCTGCGCGGCGCCGCCTGCGGGCTGGGCGTGCTGGCGGTGTCGCTGGCCTTCGTGTCGTTCAACGTCGCCCAGCCCGGCTGGATCGTCGCCTTCACCCTGCTGGGCGGCGCCTTCCTGGGCAGCCTGGGGGTGATCGCCGGCATCTGGGCCGACAAGTTCGACCAGCTCGCCGCCTTCCAGAACTTCCTCATCATGCCGCTCACCATGTTGTCGGGCGTCTTCTATTCGATACATTCCCTGCCCGTTTTCTGGCAGGGTGTATCGCATTTCAACCCGTTTTTCTTCATGATTGACGGCTTCCGCTACGGCTTCTTCGGCGTGTCCGACGTGTCGCCGTGGACCAGCATCAGCGTCGTGACCGCCTGCTTCGTCGTGCTCGCGGCGGTCGTCCTGCAGATGCTGGCCCGCGGTTACAAGCTGCGCGCCTGATTCACCCCAAGGATCGAATGATGTTTGACGCACGTGAAATCGAACGGCTGATCGTCGCCGGCCTCGACTGCGAGTTCCTCCAGATCGAAGGCGACGACGGGGTCCACTTCTCCGGCATCGTCGTGAGCGCCGCCTTCGAGGGCAAGACCAAGGTGCGCCAGCACCAGGCCGTCTACGCCACCCTCGGCAAGCTGATGGGCAACGAGATCCACGCCCTCCAGCTCAACACCTACACCCCCGCCCAATGGGCCGAATTTCAGAAGGAACTGGGCTGACCGCCCGCACTGTCGATGGATAAACTTTTGATTGCCGGCGGCGCCCGCCTGTCCGGCGAGATCGCCATTTCCGGCGCCAAGAACGCCGCGCTGCCGATCCTCTGCGCCGCGCTGCTCACCACCGAGCCGGTCACCTTCACCAACGTGCCGCGCCTCAACGACATCGGCACGCTGCTGCGCCTGCTCGAGCAGATGGGCGTCAAGGTCACCCGCGACGGCGACAGCGTCACCCTCGACGCCGGCGGCGTGAACAACCCGGTCGCCTCCTACGAGATGGTCAAGACCATGCGCGCCTCGATCCTCGTGCTGGGCCCGCTGGTGGCCCGCTTCGGCGAGGCCCGCGTGAGCCTGCCCGGCGGCTGCGCGATCGGCGCCCGCCCGGTGGATCAGCACATCAAGGGCCTGCAGGCCATGGGCGCCGACGTGAAGGTCGAGCACGGCTACGTCCACGCCCGCGTGCCGCGCCTCAAGGGCGCCCGCATCTTCACCGACATGGTCACCGTCACCGGCACCGAGAACCTGATGATGGCCGCGTGTCTGGCCGACGGCGAGACCGTCATCGAGAACGCCGCCCGCGAACCCGAAGTCGTCGACCTGGCCAACTGCCTGGTGGCGATGGGCGCCCAGATCTCCGGTGCCGGCGGCGACGTGATCCGCATCCGCGGCGTCAAGGCCCTCCACGGCGCCACCTACCGGGTGATGCCCGACCGCATCGAGACCGGCACCTACCTGTGCGCCGCGGCCGTCACCGGCGGCGAAGTGCGTCTCACGCAAACCTCCGGCAGCTACCTCGACGCCGTCATCGACAAGCTGATGGACGCCGGCTGCGAGATCGTCACCGAGCGCGACGCCATCCGCCTCACCGCCCCGGCCCGCCTCAACGCCGTGAGCCTGCGCACCGCCCCCTACCCGGCCTTCCCCACCGACATGCAGGCCCAGTTCATGGCCCTCAACGCGGTGGCCGACGGCACGGCGGTGATCCGCGAGACCATTTTTGAAAACCGCTTCATGCACGCGGTCGAGCTGCAGCGCCTGGGCGCCGACATCAAGATCGACGGCAACACCGCCTTCGTGAAGGGCGTGCCGCGCCTGCAGGGCGCCACCGTGATGGCCACCGACCTGCGCGCCTCCGCCAGCCTCATCATCGCCGGCCTGGTGGCCGAAGGGGAAACCACCGTCGAGCGCATCTACCACCTGGATCGCGGCTACGAGAAGCTCGAAGCCAAGCTCGCGGCGCTGGGCGCCAACGTCCGCCGCCTGAGCTGACACGCCGCCCGCCATGGAAGCGTGGATCGTTTCACTGGCGGGCAGCAACCCGGTGTTCTCCGGCGGGCTCGCCCTGGGCCTGCTGGGGGCCGCGGCCTACTGGCTGAAGGATGCGCTGCCGTCGGCGCTGCGCTTCCTCAGCCGCTATGTCGTGTCCACCGTCACCGTCGACAACCGCGACGAGATCCTCTTCCCCACCGTCGTCGAGTACATGCACGCCCGCGACGTGCTGCGCCGGATCAACCAGTTCACCGTGCACGCGGTGAAAGAATCCGACGCCTACCAGAGCCTCGCCGACGACCTGCGCCAGGGCGTGCGCCCGCGGGCCTTCCTGTCGCCGGCCGAGGGCTTTCACCTCTTCTGGCTCGATGGCCGGCTGATGTGGATGCGCCGCGAGGTGAGCGTCGGCCAGACCATCTTCGAGAAGATCGCGCTGTCGTGCTTCGGGCGCGACAAGTCGGTGCTGGAAGCCTTCATCCACGCCGCCATCGACGCGCGCGTGGCCCGCGAACTCGACAAGATCGCCATCTACATCCCCAACCCCTACACCCACGGCGACTGGTCGCGGGCGCGGCTGGGCAACAACCGCCGGCTCGCCTCCATCGTGCTCAAGGCCGGGCAGACCGAGCAGATCCTGGCCGACCTGGGCCGCTTCTTCGCCGACAAGGCCCGCTACGACGACCTGGGCATCCCCTGGCGGCGCGGTTACCTGCTGTACGGCGCGCCGGGCACCGGCAAGACCTCCCTCGTCACCGCGCTGGCCTCCGAGATGCGGCTCAACGTGTGCAGCCTGTCGCTGGCCGCGTCGGGCATCACCGACGACAAGATCGGCAGCCTGCTGGCCAGCGTGCCGCCGCGCTCGATCATCCTCATCGAAGACGTGGACGCCTTCTTCCGCCAGCGCGAACAGCAGAGCCAGCAGGTCAAGCTATCGTTCTCGGGCTTCCTCAACGCGCTGGATGGCGTCGCCGCCCACGAAGGTTCGGTGGTCTTCATGACCACCAACCACCCGGAAACCCTCGACCAAGCGCTGGTGCGCTCGGGCCGGATCGACTTCCGGATGGAACTTGGCCCCTGCGACCGGCATCAACTGGCAGGCATGTTCCGCAAGTTCCACGACGACCCGGCGCTGGCCGCCGCCTTTGCCGCCGCGCTGCCCGAAGGCGTGCTGTCGCCGGCAGCGGTGCAGGAGCGGCTGCTCAAGGCCCGCACCCCGCTCGACGCCTTCGCCCGCTTCGATCTGCCGCCGCCCGCCGGGCCGGCCGGCACCGCGGCCGACTGACGGGCAGCCCCGCGATCGGCTAAAATCACTTTTTGCTCAGACAGATCATCACCTTGAACGGCATCACGCTTGCCCTTTCGAAGGGCCGAATCTTCGAAGAAACCCTGCCGCTGCTCGCCGCCGCCGGGATCACGCCGACCGACAACCCCGAGTCGTCCCGCAAGCTCATCATCGGCACCAACCGGCCGGACGTGCGCCTCGTCATCGTGCGCGCCACCGACACGCCGACCTACGTCCAGTACGGCGCCGCGGACCTCGGCATCGCCGGCAAGGACGTGCTGATCGAGCACGGCGGCGCCGGCCTGTACCAGCCGCTGGACTTGAACATCGCCAAGTGCCGGCTGTGCGTGGCGGTGCCCAGGGAGTTCGACTACGCCGCGGCGGTCAAGCGCGGCGCGCGCATCCGCGTGGCCACCAAGTACGTCAATGCCGCCAAGGCCCACTTCGCCGCCAAGGGCATGCACGTCGATCTCATCAAGCTGTACGGCTCGATGGAACTTGCCCCGCTGGTCGGCCTCGCCGACGCCATCGTCGATCTGGTCTCCACCGGCGGCACCCTCAAGGCCAACAACCTGGTCGAGGTCGAGGACATCATGCCCATCAGCTCCCGGCTGGTGGTCAATCAGGCCTCCCTCAAGCTGAAGCGCGAACTCATCCAGCCCGTGCTGGAAGCCTTTGCCGGAGCCATCAAGCCATGAGCGAGCAGATCCGCCGCCTGTCGTCCGCCGAACCCGGCTTCGCCGCCACCCTCGACGCCCTGCTGGCCTTCGAGAGCGGCACCGACGCGGCCATCGAGCAGGCCGTCGCCGACATCCTCGCCGCCGTGCGCCGCGATGGCGACGCGGCGGTGGTCGAGTTCACCCGTCGCTTCGATCGCCTCGACGTGGCCGACATGGCCGCCCTCGAGCTGCCCCGCGCCGAACTCGACGCCGCGCTGGCCGGCCTGCCCGCCGAGCAGCGCGCCGCGCTGGAAGCCGCCGCCGCCCGCGTGCGGAGCTACCACGAGCGCCAGCGCCTCGAATCCTGGAGCTACACCGAAGACGACCCCGCCATGCGCGGCACCCGTCTTGGCCAGCAGGTCAACCCGCTGGATCGCGTCGGCCTGTACGTGCCGGGCGGCCGGGCGTCTTATCCCAGCTCGGTGCTGATGAACGCCATCCCGGCCAAGGTGGCCGGCGTGGGCGAACTCATCATGGTCGTGCCCACCCCGCGCGGCGAGAAGAACCCGCTGGTGCTGGCCGCCGCGGCGATCACCGGCGTCGACCGGGTGTTCACCATCGGCGGCGCCCAGGCCGTGGCCGCGCTGGCCTACGGCACCGCGACCATCCCGCAGGTGGACAAGATCGTCGGCCCCGGCAACGCCTACGTGGCGAGCGCCAAGCGCCGGGTGTTCGGCACCGTCGGCATCGACATGGTGGCCGGCCCGTCCGAAGTGCTGATCGTCTCCGACGGCTCCGGCAACCCGGACTGGGTGGCGATGGATCTCTTCGCCCAGGCCGAGCACGACGAGCTTGCCCAGTCCATCCTGCTGTGCACCGACGAAACCTTCATCGGCCGCGTCGAGGCCAGCATCGCGAAGCTGCTGCCCGAGATGCCCCGCCGCGAAACCATCGCCACGTCCCTCAAGAACCGCGGTGCGCTGGTGCGGGTGCGCGATCTGGCCGAAGCCTGCGAGATCGCCAACCGGATCGCACCGGAACACCTGGAGCTGTCCCTCGCCGAGCCGGGCCCGTGGGTGGAGAAGATCCGCCACGCCGGCGCCATCTTCATCGGCCACCACTCGGTCGAGGCGCTGGGCGACTACTGCGCCGGCCCCAACCACGTGCTGCCCACCATGCGCAGCGCGCGCTTCTCCAGCCCGCTGGGGGTGTACGACTTCCAGAAGCGCACCAGCCTCATCGAGGTGTCGGAGGTCGGCGCCCAGACCCTGGGCAAGGTCGCCTCGATCCTCGCCCACGGGGAGGGGCTGCAGGCCCACGCCCGCTCGGCGGAGATGCGTCTGAAGGGCTGATCGATCGAATGATTCGATCAAACCTGTCGAATCATTCGATAGGTTTCGCCGCAACAACAAAAAGCCGCGTCCTTGAACGCGGCTTTTTGTTGTCCGGGGGGCGGAGGCGTCAGCCCAGGATGGCCTTCAGCGCCGTCACCAGCAGGTCGCACTGTTCGTCCGTGCCCACCGTGATGCGCAGGAACTGGTCGATCCGCGCCGCCTTGAAGTGGCGCACGATGATGCTGCGCTCCCGCAGGCGGGCCGACAGGGCGGCGGCGTCGTGGCCCGGGTGGCGGGCGAACACGAAGTTGGCGGCCGACGGCAGCACCTCGAAGCCCAGCCCGGCCAGATCGGCGGTGAGGCGCTCGCGGCTGGCGATCACCTTGCGGCGGGTCTCGTCGAACCACGCCTCGTCGTCCATCGCCGCGCTGGCGCCCACCAGGGCGAGGCGATCCAGCGGGTAGGAGTTGAAGCTGTCCTTGACCCGGGTGAGGGCCTCGATCAGCTCGGGCTGCCCGATGGCGAAGCCCACCCGCAGGCCCGCCAGCGAGCGCGACTTGGACAGGGTTTGGGTGACCAGGATGTTCGGGTGCCTGCGGATCAGCGCCACCGCGGTGGGGATCGCGTCGAGCCCGCCGAAATCCACGTAGGCCTCGTCGATCACGATGGGCGCATCCGGCAGCGCGGCGGCCAGGCGCTCGACCTCGGCCAGCGGCAGCAGGCGGCCGGTGGGGGCGTTGGGGTTGGGGAAGATCACCGCGCCGACGTCGCCCGCGAGGTAGTCGTCGACGCGGATCGAGAAGTCGTCGGCCAGCGGCACGGCGCGGTAGTCGATGCCGTACAGCCCGCAGTACACCGGGTAGAAGCTGTAGGTGATGTCGGGGAAGCGCAGCGGCTTGTCGTGCTTGAGCAGCGCCTGGAAGGTGTGGGCCAGCACCTCGTCGGAGCTGTTGCCCACGAACACCCACTCGGCCGGCACGTCGAAATGGCGGGCGACGGCGACCTTCAGCTGGCTCCCGAGGGGGTCGGGGTAGAGCTTCAGGCGGTCGGCGTCGGCGCCCAGTTCGGCGTGGATGGCGGCCAGCACGCGGGGGCTGGGCGGGTAGGGGTTCTCGTTGGTGTTGAGCTTGACCAGGTTGGCGAGCTTGGGCTGCTCGCCCGGAACATACGGGGTCAGGCCGTGAACGACGGGGCTCCAGAAGCGGCTCATGGCGGATCGGCTCGGGCGGCTTGTGCGCCGCAAGGGACGGTGAAAACGTGAAATGCTATCATGGCCGTTCCGATTACCTCGTTTCGACCGTTTCTCCTGGAAAACCCCCAATGCGGCAAGCCGAAATCTCCCGCGATACCCTCGAGACCAAGATCCGGGTCAAGCTCGACCTGGACGGTTCGGGCAACAGCCAGCTCAACACCGGCATCGGTTTCTTCGACCACATGCTCGACCAGATCGCCCGTCACGGCGCCTTCGATCTCGAGATCGAAGCCGTCGGCGATCTGCACATCGACGGGCATCACACCGTGGAAGACGTGGGCATCACCCTCGGCCAGGCCTTTGCGAAGGCGGTGGGCGACAAGAAGGGCCTGACCCGCTACGGCCACGCCTACGTGCCGCTCGATGAAGCCCTCTCCCGCGTGGTGGTGGATCTGTCCGGCCGCCCGGGGCTGGAGTTCGACATTCCCTTCACCGCCGCCATGATCGGCGCCCTCGACACCCAGCTGGTGTACGAGTTCTTCCAGGGCTTCGTCAATCACGCCGGGGTCAGCCTGCACATCGACAACCTCAAGGGCCGCAACGCGCACCACCAGTGCGAGACCGCCTTCAAGGCCTTCGGCCGCGCGCTGCGCATGGCGGTGACGCCGGATCCGCGCCAGGCCGGCGTGGTGCCCTCCACGAAGGGAGCGCTGTGATGAGCAAGGTCGCCATCATCGATTACGGCATGGGCAACCTGCGTTCGGTGGCCAAGGCCATCGAGCACGTCGCCACCGGGGCCAGCGTGGTCGTCACCGCCGATCCGGCCGAAGTGCTGTCGGCGGATCGCGTGGTCTTTCCCGGCCAGGGCGCGATGCCCGACTGCATGCGCGAGCTGGACGCCCGCCACCTGCGTCCGGCGGTGCTCGAAGCCGCGCGGAGCAAGCCTTTCCTGGGCATCTGCATCGGTCAGCAGATGCTCTTCGACCACAGCGAGGAGGGCAACGTGCCCGGCCTCGGCATCTTCAAGGGCGAAGTGCGGCGCTTTCCGGCCGACCGGATGGTGGCCGCCGACGGCGCCCGCCTGAAGGTGCCCCACATGGGCTGGAACGAAGTCTGGCAGAAGCAGGCCCACCCCCTGTGGGCCGGCATCCCCGACGGTGCCCGCTTCTACTACGTGCACAGCTACTACGTCGACCCCGCCGATCCGGCCATCGTCGCGGCGACCACCGACTACGGCATCCCCTTTACCGGGGCGGTAGCGCAGGCTAATATCTTCGCCGTCCAGTTCCACCCGGAAAAGAGCGCGCAGGCCGGCCTGCAGCTGCTGTCGAACTTCATGTCCTGGAAGCCCTGAGACGCCTCCCATGGGTCGCCAACTTCACCCCGTCGTTCCGTTCCCCCTCTTACCGCACTTCTTCCTATGCTGCTGATTCCCGCCATCGACCTCAAGGACGGTCACTGCGTGCGCCTTAAGCAAGGCGAAATGGATGCCGCCACGGTCTTCTCCGAAGACCCCCGTGCCATGGCCCGTCACTGGGTCGAGCAGGGGGCACGTCGCCTGCATCTGGTGGACCTCAACGGCGCCTTTGCCGGCAAGCCGAAGAACGAAGCCGCCATCAAGGCCATCCTCGAGGAAGTCGGCGACGAGATCCCCGTCCAGCTGGGCGGCGGCATCCGCGACCTCGACACCATCGAGCGCTACCTTGACGCGGGCCTCACCTACGTCATCATCGGCACCGCCGCGGTCAAGAACCCGGGCTTCCTGCACGACGCCTGCAGCGCCTTCGCCGGCCACATCATCGTCGGCCTCGACGCCAAGGACGGCAAGGTGGCGGTGGATGGCTGGTCCAAGCTCACCGGCCACGATGTCGTCGACCTCGCCAAGAAGTTCGAGGACTACGGCGTCGAAGGCGTGATCTACACCGACATCGGCCGCGACGGCATGCTCTCCGGCGTGAACATCGAAGCTACCGTCAAGCTCGCCCAGGCGCTGCGCATCCCGGTCATCGCCAGCGGCGGCATCGCCACCCTCGCCGACGTGGAAGCCCTGTGCGCCGTCGAATCCGAAGGCGTGACCGGGGCCATCACCGGCCGGGCGATCTACGAAGGCACCCTCGATTTCGGCGCCGCCCAGGCTCGCGCCGACGCCCTCAACGGGGCCGCCTGACTCATGCTCGCCAAACGCATCATCCCCTGCCTCGATGTGAACGCCGGCCGCGTGGTCAAGGGCGTCAATTTCCTTGAGCTGCGGGATGCCGGCGATCCGGTCGAAGTGGCCCGCCGCTACGACGAGCAGGGCGCCGACGAGATCACCTTCCTCGACATCACCGCCAGTTCCGACGACCGCAACATCATCCTGCACGTGGTCGAGCAGGTGGCCGAGCAGGTCTTCATCCCGCTTACCGTCGGCGGCGGCGTGCGCACCGTCGACGACGTACGGCGCCTGCTCAACGCCGGCGCGGACAAGGTCAGTATCAACACCGCGGCGGTCAATAACCCGCAGGTGGTGGCCGACGCCGCCCACAAGGTGGGCAGCCAGTGCATCGTGGTCGCCATCGACGCCAAGCAGGTCGCGCCGGGCAAGTGGGAGGTCTTCACCCACGGCGGGCGCAACCGCACCGGCCTCGACGCCGTCGAGTGGGCCCAGAAGGTGGCCGAGCTTGGCGCCGGCGAGATCCTCCTCACCAGCATGGACCGGGACGGCACCAAGAACGGCTTCGACCTGGGCCTGACCCGCGCGGTGTCGGACGCCATCTCGATTCCCGTCATCGCCAGCGGCGGCGTGGGCAGCCTCGATCACCTCGCCGACGGCGTCACCCTGGGCCGTGCGGATGCCGTGCTGGCCGCCAGCATCTTCCACTTCGGCGACCACACCGTACGCGAAGCCAAGGCGCTGATGCGCGCCCGCGGTATCGAGGTGCGCCTGTGAGCGCCGCGCCTGGTTCCAACGCCTGGCTGGATGAACTCGCCTGGGACAAGGATGGGCTGATCCCCGCCATCGCCCAGGACGCCGTCACCGGCGACGTGCTGATGTTCGCCTGGATGAACCGCGACGCCCTGGCGCGCACGGTCGAGACCGGCGAAGCCGTCTATTTTTCACGGTCCCGCGGCAAGCTGTGGCACAAGGGCGAAGAGTCCGGCCACACCCAGAAGATCCGCGAGATCCGCATCGATTGCGATAACGACGTGGTGCTTCTGAAGATCGAGCAGGTGGGCGGGATCGCCTGCCACACCGGGCGACGCAGCTGCTTCTTCCAGAAATACCTCGCCGACGGCCGCTGGGAGGCGGTCGATCCGGTTCTGAAAGACCCGAAGGAGATTTACAAATGATCGATATCGAAGTGCTGCACCGGGTGTCCGAGACGCTGGCTGCCCGCAAGGACGCGAGTCCTGAGTCGTCCTACGTTTCCGGCCTGTTCCACAAGGGCACCGACGCCATCTGCAAGAAGGTCGCCGAAGAGGCCGCCGAGACCATCATGGCCGCCAAGGACAAGGATCTGCTGCACGTGGTCTGGGAGGTCACCGACGTGTGGTTCCACACCATGATCCTGCTGCATCACTTCGGCCTGTCGGTGGACGACGTCCTGGCCGAGTTCCGCCGCCGCGAAGGGGTTTCGGGCATCGACGAGAAGAAGGCCCGCACTGCAAGCTGACGAACAACGGTAACGATTCCCATGCAGGATTGCCTGTTCTGCCGTATCGTGCGCGGCGAGATTCCCGCGGCGAAGGTCTACGAAGACGACGAGGTGCTGGCTTTCAAGGACATCCAGCCCCAGCGCCCCGTTCATGTGCTGGTGATTCCGAAGAAGCACATCGCCTCGCTGGCTCACGCCGGCGAGGCGGACATCCCGGTGCTGGGTCGCATGCTCGCGCTGGCCAACCGGATTGCCGTCGATCAAGGAAGTCCCGACGGCTTTCGGTCCATCATCAACACAGGGCACGTCGGCGGGCAGGAAGTCATGCATGTGCACATGCACATCGTGGGTGGGCCGGAGCCGGTCGGGCCGATGCTTAAACGGTAGTTTTCCAGGAGATTTCAATGGGTTCCTTCAGCATTTGGCACTGGCTGATCGTTCTGGTCATCGTCATGCTCGTGTTCGGCACGAAGAAGCTGCGCAACATCGGCCAGGATCTGGGCGGTGCGGTCAAAGGCTTCAAGGATGGCATGCGTGAAGCCGAGGGCGATGCAAGTCAGAAGATCGCCGACGGTGGCAAGCAGACCATCGACGCGGAAGCCCGGGACAAGAGCAAGTCCTGATGCCTGGCCCGCGGCCGGCGCGGAAGGGGCGCTATCCAGCCGCCCCTTTTTCGTTTGTGGCCCCGGGGGCCGGGCGATACAGATAACTTAGGCGAAGCGGATGTTCGATATCGGTTTTTCCGAACTCGTGGTCATCGGGGTCGTGGCCCTGCTGGTGCTCGGCCCCGAAAGGCTGCCCAAGGTGGCGCGCACTACCGGTCACCTGCTGGGGCGGCTGCAGCGCTATGTCTCCGACGTGAAGTCGGACATCAACCGCGAGATGCAGCTCGACGAGTTGAAGCGCCTGCAGGAAGAGGCCCGCAAGTCGGCGATGGCCTTCGAGACCACGGTGCGCAGCGAGCTGGCGAGCGTGGAGAGCGGTGTGAATGCCTCGGTGCAGTCGGCCTCGTCGGCGGTGGCCGAGCTGGAGAGCAGCCTCAAGTCGCCCGCCGATCCGGCGCCGGCCGGTCAGGACGCGGCTGCGCTGCTGGATCGCCAGCTTGCCGAGGCCGATGCCCACGCGGGGCCGCCGCCCGGGTTTGAGACGGCCCAGGTGCCGTCGGCGCCCGCCGCACCGGAGCCCCAGATCGGGCTCGATTTCGGCGCCCAGTCTGCAGCGTCCAGGAATCCCAAGTCATGAGCGCTCAGGAAGATTCCTTCATCTCCCACCTCGTCGAGCTGCGGGACCGCCTGCTGCGGGCGGTTGTCGCCGTGGTGGCGGTCTTCGTCTGCCTGATGCCCTGGGCCGGCGATATCTACGACATCCTGGCCCACCCGATGATGCAGGCCCTGCCCGAGGGGACGCGGATGATCGCCACCGGGGTAGTGACGCCATTCTTCGTGCCGATGAAGGTCACCCTGCTGGTGGCCTTCGTGGTCGCGCTGCCTTTCGTGCTCTACCAAGCCTGGTGCTTCATCGCGCCTGGCCTGTACGCCCACGAGAAGCGCCTGGGCCTGCCGCTGGTGGTGGGCAGCACGATCCTGTTCCTGGCGGGGATGGCGTTCTGCTATTTCTTCGTGTTCGGCACGGTGTTCAAGTTCATCGCCCAGTTTGCGCCCAAGAGCATCACCCCGGCGCCGGACATCGAGCAGTACCTGGCCTTTGTGATGTCGATGTTCCTGGCCTTCGGCATCACCTTCGAGGTGCCGGTGTTCGTGATCGTGCTCACCAAGATGGGCATCGTGGATGTGGCCAAGCTGAAGGAGGCGCGGCCCTACGTGATCGTGGGCGCCTTCGTGATCGCCGCGGTGGTCACCCCGCCGGATGTGGTCTCCCAGCTATTGCTGGCGATCCCGATGTGCCTGCTCTACGAGCTGGGGGTCTTCCTGGCCCGTTTCGTCACCCGTCGCGAGCCCGAAGCGCTGCCCGAGTGAGCAAGGCAAAGGGCGCCGCAGCGCCCAGTGTGCAATACCGACAGGGCGCCCCGCGGGGCGCCCTTCGTTTTGGCCTAGACGTTGAACAGGAAGTTCAGTACGTCGCCGTCCTTTACCACGTAGTCCTTGCCTTCGGAGCGCATCTTGCCGGCTTCCTTGGCGCCGGCTTCGCCCTTGTAGGCGATGAAGTCGTCGAAGGAGATGGTCTGGGCGCGGATGAAGCCGCGCTCGAAGTCGGTGTGGATCACGCCGGCGGCCTGGGGGGCGGTGTCGCCAACGTGGATGGTCCAGGCGCGGACTTCCTTCACCCCGGCGGTGAAGTAGGTCTGCAGGCCGAGCAGCTGGTAGCCGGCGCGGATCAGGCGGTTGAGGCCGGGCTCTTCGAGGCCCAGGTCGGCCAGGAAGGCCATCTTGTCCTCGTCGTCGAGATCGGCGAGTTCGGCTTCGATCTTGGCGCACAGGGCGACGACCGGGGCGCCTTCCTTGGCGGCGTGCTCGCGCAGGCGGTCGAGGTAGGGGTTGTTCTCGAAGCCGTCTTCGGTGACGTTGCCCACGTACATGGCAGGCTTGAGGGTCATCAGGCACAGGGGCTTGAGGAGCAGCTTTTCGTCGTCGGTGAGCTTGAGGGTGCGGGCAGGCTGGCCTTCGTTGAGGTGCGGCATGAGCTTCTCGAGGACGGCGATGAGCTTCTGGGCGTCCTTGTCGCCGGCGCGGGCCTTCTTGCTTTCGCGGTGGATGGCCTTCTCGACGGCGGCCATGTCGGCCAGCGCCAGCTCGGTGACGATGGTTTCGATGTCGGCCAGGGGGTCGACCTTGCCGTTCACGTGAACGACGTTCTCGTCGTCGAAGCAGCGCACCACATTGACGATGGCGTCGGTCTCGCGGATGTTGGCCAGGAACTGGTTGCCCAGGCCTTCGCCCTTGGAGGCGCCGGCGACGAGGCCGGCGATGTCGACGAATTCGACGATGGCGGGCTGGATCTTCTGGGGCTTGACGATCTCGGAGAGGGCGTCGAGGCGGGGATCGGGCACTTCAACGATGCCGACGTTGGGCTCGATGGTGCAGAAGGGGTAGTTCTCGGCGGCGATGCCGGCCTTGGTGAGGGCATTGAAGAGGGTCGATTTGCCGACGTTGGGCAGGCCGACGATGCCGCATTGGAGAGCCATGGAATTCCTTTGATGTTCAGAGGCTTCCGGCGAGCGTGCCGGAAAACCCGCTATTGTAAAGCGGCTTTCGGTTCACCCAAAGGGGGGCGTGCCGCGTCGAGGTGGTCGCCGGCGATGTTGACGCTGACCGGGAGGTGGATGCCGCGGGCGGCCCATGGGTCTATCTGCCGCAGGGCTTCGCCGAGCACCCACTGGCCGAGCCGTTGGCTATGGGGTGGCCTTCGATGTGGGGCTGGAAGCGGCCGGGCAGGCGCTGGCGGTCGGTGGGATGCGCCCGGCGCAGGCGCGCCTCGACGCCGGTCACGGTGCCCAGCCGCAGGTTGACCTTGGGCTGGCAGTCGAGCCGGAACTCGCCCCGGTCGAGCGCCTGTTCGCCCACGCCGACGGTGAGCGCGATGCGGGCCGAGGAGACGGCCAGCGAGATCGGTACGATGAGCAGCAGGACCCGGCGCCCGTATGCCGGCTCAAGGGCGGATGGGCTCCGGTCGGGGGCGGACATCGGCGGCGGTGGGGAGGGGCCGGTCGTCGGGCTGCGCCGCGCACTGCAGCCCTTCTATCGTATGAGCATCAGATAGATCAGGAGCACGTTCAGGACGAGGGAGGTGGCGGCGAGGAGCTTGAGGCCGAGCTGTGGGTCGCGTTCGAGCAGCGGTGAGCGGCGGGCCACGGTGAGCGGCCGGTTGGCGCCCCGTTCGAGGGCCAGCAGGAATTCTTCGGCGGTCTCGAAGCGGGCCTTGGGCTCGCGGGCGACGGCTTTCAGGAGCACGGCCTCGAGCCAGGCAGGAATGTCGGGCCGGTAGCGGGTGGGCGGGACGGGGTCGCCGAAGCGGGGGTGCTGGAAGGGCTCGATCTCGCCGTAGGGGTACTTGCGGGTGAGCAGTTCGTAGAGGGTGACGCCGACGGCGTAGAGGTCGGTCTGCTCGTTGGCGGCCACGGTCTTGGGGCCGAAGAGTTCGGGCGCCATGTAGCTGGGGGTGCCGGGGTTGTTGATTTCCTCGAACTGCTGGCCGTCGGTCGAGCCGTCGGAGGCGGCGACGCCCAGGTCGAGCACCCGCAGGCGGCCTTCGGTGTCCAGGTGCAGGTTGTCGGGCTTGATGTCGCGGTGGACGATGGAGAGCCGGTGCAGGCTGGCGAGGCCTTTCAGGATGCGCGTGCCCAGGTCGGCCACCTCGCCGGTGCCGAAGCGGTGGCCGTTCTCGAGGCGGGCCTTGAGGGTGGCGCCGGCGTGCCAGCTCATCAGGTAGTAGAGGTGGCTGCGCTCGGGGTGGAGGACGACCTGGGGGAACCAGGCGTCGTTCACCCGCCGGGCCAGCCATTCCTCGTGGGCGAGGGCGGCGGCGGCCTGGGCGTCGCCGTGCTCGGGGCGCAGCGTCTTGAGCACCCGGGATTGGCCGCGGGCGTCGCGCACCCGGTAGAGCAGGGTGGCGACCGATTCGTGGAGCAGGGCGTCGACGGTGAGGCCGTCGATCTCCTGGCCGGGCTTGAGGCGCGGGGGCAGCGGCAGGCGGTGCAGCCGGGCGATGTTGTCGCGCAGGCGGTCGGGCGGAAGGGTGTCGATGCGCACCACCACGGCGGTGCAGTTGTCCTGGCTGCCGCCGTCTTCGGCGCCCATCGCCAGACGGGCGGCGGCGTCCTGGGGGTCGGCTTCGGCCTTCAGGACCTCGCCGATGCGGCGGTCGCCGAGCTGGCCCCACACGCCGTCGCTCATCAGGACGAAGACGTCGCCGGGCTCCAGGTCGCCGTCGGCGTAGTCGACCTGCAGGTGGGCGTCGAGGCCCACCGCGCGGGACAGGACGTTCTTGAGTTCGGGGTGCTCCCACACGTGGTCGGCGGTGAGCTGTTCGAGCTGCCCGCCGCGCAGGCGGTAGATCCGGGTGTCGCCCACGTGGGCGAGGTAGAAGCGCCGGCCGCGGAGCACGATGGCCGACAGGGTGGTGGCCATGCCGGCGGTTTCGCGGGTGCGCGCGGCGTGGGCGACCAGCCAGCGGTTGAGGGCGCCCAGCACGGTGTCGAGGGATTTGTTGACCGCCCAGGTGTCGGGGGTGGCGTAGTAGTCGGAGAGCAGGCCGCGGACGGTGTACTCCGACGCTTCGCGGCCGTTGGCGTGGCCCCCGACACCGTCGGCCACCACTGCCAGGATGCCCTTGGCCTCCAGCTCGGGGCCCTCGGGGGTGACGGCGCCGCAGAAATCCTCGTTGCGCGGCCGGGGGCCGGTGAGGGAGGAGTAGCCGAGGCTGACCTGGAGTTGGGGCATTTTGGGAGAGGCGCGAGGGATGAGGGATGGGAGGGGGCGGGCTCGCCCCTACTCCGTGCGGCTTACTTCCGCCCGATCATGTCAGATCCGGGCGGTGGTGAGGTGCGGGGCACCCCAGGTGGTGCGCCAGCGACGCTTGACCGCGGTGAGGCCGATCAGGGCGGCGATGGCCAGGGCGGCGAAGATCAGGAAGCCGGCCTGGTAGCTGCCGGTAGCCTGCTTGCTGTAGCCCAGGCTGGAGGCGAGGTAGAAGCCGCCGACGCCGCCGGCCATGCCCACCAGGCCGGTCATCACGCCGATCTCCTTGCGGAAGCGCTGGGGCACCAGCTGGAACACCGCACCGTTACCCATGCCCAGGGACAGCATCGCGCACACGAACACCGCCAGGGCCTGCCAGGCTTCGGGCAGGCCAAAGCTGACGATGGCGAGGAAGAGGGCGGCCAGCACGTACATGGCGGTCAGGCTCTTGATGCCGCCGATGCGGTCGGCCACGTTGCCGCCGATGGGGCGCACCAGGCTGCCGGCGAACACGCAGGCGGCGGTGAAGAAGCCGGCCATCTTCGGGTCGAGCCCATACTGGGTGTTGAAGTAGATGGTGAGGGAGGAGGCCAGGCCGACGAAGCCGCCGAAGGTGACCGAGTAGAAGAACATGAACCACCAGGCGTCCTTGTCGCGCAGCACCGCGAGGTATTCGGTGAGGGACTTGGCGGGCGGGCACTCGGGCGCGTCCTTGGCCAGCACCAGGTACAGCACGAAGACGATGGACAGCGGGATCAGCGCCAGCCCGAAGACGTTCACCCAGCCGAAGGCGGCGGCGAGGCCCGGCCCGAACAGGGCGGCCAGGGCCGTGCCGGAGTTGCCGGCGCCGGCGATGCCCAGTGCGGTGCCCTGGTGCTCCGGCGGATACCAGCGGGACGCCAGCGGCAGGGCCACCGCGAAGGAGGCGCCGGCCACCCCGAGGAACAGGCCCAGGGTGAGCACCTGGGCGTAGCTGTGGATGCCGAACTGCCAGGCCACGGTGAGGGCGATCAGGACGATGACCTGACCGATGGCGCCGGCCATCTTGGGCTTGAGGTGGTCCACCAGCACGCCCATCACCAGCCGCAGGAGGGCGCCGGCGAGCACCGGGGTGGCGACCATCAGGCCCTTCTGGGTGTGGTCGAGGGCCAGGTCCTTGGCGATCTGCACGCCCAGGGGGCCGAGCAGCACCCACACCATGAAGGCCAGGTCGAAGTAGAGGAAGGCGGCCAGCAGCGTGGGTGTGTGACCGGCCTTGAGGAATGATTTGCGATCCATTTTTTGACTCCTGATTACGAACTGGGTTGGGCGGCGCTGCTTCGGCGCAGCCTGGACTTGATCGGGCGTTGAACTGCGTTCGGGGCACGCGCCGGGGGCGGTGGGGGAGACCACCTGGAAGCGGACACCGCCCCCGGGCGTGATCGTCAAAGGCCGTCGCGGTGGGCGGCCCTGAAACGTCGGCGCGTCATGCGGGCCACGGATCCTTGTATCGCTGCTGCGCAAAGAGCAGCCGGGCGTGGAGGTCGCGGCGCCGATGGGGGTCGTCGAGCACCTGGCGGCGGACCTGATCCATGCCCACGCGATCGAGGTATTGCCCGGCGGGTTCGAGGAAGTAGGCTTCCTCCCGGTAGAGCTGGATGAAGGCGCCGCTGTATTCCAGCACCGCGTCGTCGTCCTTCACGTCGCAGACGAGGCGGGCGGTGGCGGCATCGCTGCCGATGTAGAGGGTGTAGCCGGATTCCAGGCCGATCACGCCGACGTCCTTGCCGGCTGAGTTCGGGCAGTCTTGTCGGCAGCCGGACACGCCCAGCGCCAGGGGATGGGGGCCCACCACGCCGTCGAGCAAGGTCGCGAGCTTTGCGCCGACCGCGGTGGCGTGGGGCCTGCCGGCGCAGCGCGGGTCCTGGCCGGAGCAGGTGAACACCGTGGGCGCGCCCGCCGTGGCTGCAGGGGCGGGGTCGCCGGCGTGCGCCTCGACCAGTCGGCGCTGGGGGTCGTCGGTGGTCTCGTGGGGCCAGCTGGAGCGACAGTAGTAATCGAGGGCGGGACGGCAGGTGGCGCAGCCGTCGGGGGTCTTCCAGCCGAGAAAGCGCTGTGCTTGGGCGACGGACAGCAGCTTGTGCTCGCGGATCGCCGTGCGTACCTCGCCATGGGTGCGGTCGGTGCAACCGCAGAGGGCGCCTTCCCGCGGGCCGGCGTGGGGGGCTTCGAGCGGGGCGGGCGAGGGGCTGGCCTCGGTGTGGTCCGCGTCGTCCAGGTGGGCGTTGCCAAACACCAGATGGTCGCGGATGGCGTGGATGTTCTGGCCGTCCTTCAGCAGCTGGAAGTACCAGGCGCCATCCTTGGTGTCGCCGTAGAGCACCGCGCCCACCAGTTTGTCGTCCTTCAGCACGAGGCGCTTGTAGATGCCCATGCCGGGGTCGTTGAAGACGATGTCCTCGGTGCCCTCGCCGCCCGAGAAGTCGCCGGCCGAGAACACGTCGATGCCGGTGACCTTGAGCTTGGTGCTGGTGACCGAGCCCTCGTAGCGGCCGATGCCGTGCATCGCCAGGTGGTTGGCGCACACCTTGGCCTGCTCGAAGAGCGGCGCCACCAGCCCGTAGGCGGTGCCCCGGTGGGCGGCGCATTCGCCCACCGCGTAGATGGCCGGGTCGTAGGTCTGCAGGGTGTCGGTGACGACGATGCCGCGGTTGCAGTGGATGCCGGCCTGTTCGGCGAGCGTCACGTTCGGGCGGACGCCGGCCGCCACGCACACGAGGTCGGCGGGGATGAGGGTGCCGTCCTGGAACCTCACCGCGCTCACCCGGCCCGACTCGCCCTTCACCAGTTCGGCGGTCTGGGCCTTCAGCCGGAACTTCATGCCCTTGGCCTCCAGCGCGGCCTGCAGCAGCTTGCCGGCGGTGCGGTCGAGCTGCCGCTCCATGATCCACTCGGAGAGGTGCACCACCGTCACGTCCATGCCCCGCAGGGCGAGGCCGTTGGCTGCCTCCAGCCCCAGCAGGCCGGCGCCGATCACCACCGCGTGCTTGTACCGGGCCGCGGCGTCGATCATCTCGTCGGTGTCCTCGATGTCCCGGTAGGAGATCACCCCCGGCAGGTCCTTGCCCGGGATGGGCGGCATGAAGGGGGTGGAGCCGGTGGCCAGGAGCAGTCGGTCGTAATCGACGGTGATCCGCGCGCCGTCCTTGCCGATGGCGGTGACGCAGCGGTTCTTGCGGTCGATCTCGGTGACCCGGGCGCCCAGGTGCAGGTCGATGCCGTTGTCGGCGTACCACTGCAGGTCGTTGAGGATGATGTCCTGGACGGTCATCTCGCCGGCGAGCACCGGGGAGAGCAGGATGCGGTTGTAGTTCGGATGGGGCTCCGCGCCAAAAACGGTGATGTCGTACATCTCCGGAGCCAGCTTGCGCAGCTCTTCGAGGGTGCGGACGCCCGCCATCCCGTTGCCGACCATGACCAGTTTGAGTTTGCGCATGATTCCTCCGACGATTGATTCTCCCCGGGCCGGGTGCGGGGTGCGTCCGGAGCGGGCGGTAAGCCTTGCAGGAGAGATCGTCGTTGATCGCGCGGGGGGCCGCCGTTGGCCTTTGCGCGGCGCCGCATCCGGGAGGAGCTGGCGCACTGGCACCTGGGGTCAGGTTGCGGGCGGTGCGGCAAAACCGTTTTCGCCGAAGGCCCGCATTGGATTATTTGTATCAAGCATGGAGTGTGCCAGAAATGAAAACCCCCGCAGCGCGGGGGTTTTCGGAGGGGGCGGTGCGGTGCGCGGGGCAGGCCTGCGCACCTTGGCAGTGCGTCGGGCCCCGCGGTGGGGCGTCGGTCAGAAGATGCTTTTGGTGCGCTGCGTCAGGTAGGCGATCAGCGCGCCGAGAATGCTCGCGAAGACGAGGAAGGACCAGTTGGCGATGGTGAGGTGGAGGAAGGTCCAGTCCACCACCGAGCAGTCGCCGGCGCCGCGGAAGATCATCGGCAGCGACGAGGCGAGGGGAAAGCTCTCGAGCATGTACTCGAGGCCCGGGCCGCATTCCGAGACCTCCGGCGGATACCACTGGATCCACGACTGGCGGGCGGCCACGCCGCCGCCGGCCAGGGCCGCCACCGCCAGCAGCGCGGCGTAGGCGTTCTGGCCCGTCCGGCGCGGGTTGTGGAGCCCGGCGAGCAGCCCGATCAGGCCGCACACCGCCAGGGCGTAGCGCTGCATGATGCACATCGGGCAGGGCTCGATGCCCTGGACGTGCTGGAGGTAGAGGCCGGCGGCGAGCAGGCTGGCGCAGACCCCGAAGAGGGCAAGGGCGAGCAGGCGGAAGGAGGGGCGGGTGGGCATGGGGAATCGGGAGGGGCGGGCCGGCCGCCATGGGAGCCGG
>NZ_JAYRMI010000105.1:0-10221 GCF_041904905.1 Zoogloea sp.
CCGAAGACCTGGTCATCCCGATCATGGATTTCCCGATCCGCATCGACCGCGACGCGCTGACCCTGGGCTACGCCGGCGTGTACGGCTCCTTCCTGCTGTTCGCCAAGCGCGCCAGCGCCAAGTACGGTATCCCGGCCCGGGACATCCTGGTCGAGCTGGGCCGTCGCGGCATGGTGGGCGGTCAGGAGGACATGATCGAGGACACCGCCATCACCATGGCCAAGGCCCGCGGTCTGGCGGTCTGAGGCCCGACCTGCGCGCGTTTCGAATCCGGCCGGTCAGCCCGGCCCACCCGCGGCGAGCCTCCCCAGAGAGGCCGCCGCCGCTGCTGTAACAGGAGT
The DNA here is from genome assembly GCF_041904905.1 of Zoogloea sp. GTDB lineage: Bacteria > Pseudomonadota > Gammaproteobacteria > Burkholderiales > Rhodocyclaceae > Zoogloea. The sequence goes on from NZ_JAYRMI010000105.1 coordinate 342, forward strand.
CCCCGATGGATGCCTCGATCTTTGCGCTGCTGGCGCAGGACGGGATCACCAACGGTGCCATCTACGCGCTGCTGGCGCTGGCACTGGTGCTGGTCTTCGCCGTCACCCGCATCATCTTCATACCCCAGGGTGAGTTCCTCGCCTGGGGCGCCCTCACGATGGCCGCGCTGGAGGCCGGGAGCTTTCCGGCCACGATCTGGCTGCTCGCGGGCGCCGGCGTGCTCACCTTCGCCATCGACGCCGTCGGCAACCCGCCGGGGCGCAAGCGCCTTGGCCGGTCGGCCGGGTGGAACCTGGGCTATCCCCTGGCCCTCGCGGCGCTGCTCAAGCTGCTGCCGCTGGCCGGGCTGCCGCTGCTCGCCAAGGCCGCCCTCGCGCTGCTGATCGTCGTGCCGATGGGCCCGATGATCTACCGGGTGGTCTACCAGCCGGTGGCCGAAGCCCCGGTGCTGATCCTGCTCATCGTCTCGGTGGCGCTGCACCTGCTGATGGTGGGCCTGGGCCTGCTGATCTTCGGCCCCGAGGGCTCGCGCACCACCCCGTTCAGCGACGCCCAGCTCGCCCTGGGTGGCGACCTGACGATCGGCGGCCACACCCTGGCGGTGCTGGCGGTGTCGATCCTGCTGATCGTCGGGCTCTACCTTTACTTCGGCCGCACCCTCGCCGGCAAGGCGCTGATGGCCACCGCCATCAACCGCAACGGCGCGCGCCTGATGGGCATCTCGCCCGCCCTGGCCGGCCGCCAGACCTTCTTCTTCGCCGCGCTGATCGGCACCCTGTCGGGCCTGCTGGTGGCGCCGCTCACCACCATCTACTACGACAGCGGCTTCCTGATCGGCCTCAAGGGCTTCGTCGCCGCCATCGTCGGCGGGCTGGCGAGCTACCCGATGGCCGCCGCGGGCGCGGTGGTGGTGGGGCTGCTGGAATCCTTCTCGTCCTTCTGGGCCAGCGCCTTCAAGGACGTGATCGTGTTCACCCTCATCATTCCGGTGCTGGTGTGGCTGTCCTGGTCCACCCACCACATCGAAGAGGAAGACACCGGCCAAGTGGTGGGCACCGCCCCGCGCGAAGGCCGGATCAGCCCCCGCGCGGTGCTGGCCGTCTTCCTCGCCGGCCTGGCGGTGGCGCCGCTGCTGCTGCCCGAGTTCTACGTGACGCTGCTCAACTACGTGGGCCTGTCGGCGCTGGTCGCGCTGGGCCTGGTGCTGCTCACCGGGGTCGGCGGGCTCACCAGCTTCGGGCAGGCGGCCTTCGTGGGGCTGGGCGCCTACACCACGGCGTGGCTCACCGCCACCGACGCAGTGCCGGCCTGGCTCGGTCTTGCCCAGGGCTCGCCGTGGGCCGCGCTGATCGTCGGCCTGCTGATTACCGCCACCGTCGCCATCGTGCTCGGCTCGGTCACCCTCAAGCTCTCCGGCCACTACCTGCCCCTGGGCACCATGGCGTGGGGCATCAGCCTGTACTTCCTGTTCGGCAACATGGACGTGCTGGGCGGTCACGCCGGCCTGTCGGATCTGCCGCCGATCTCGCTGTTCGGCTTCGCGCTGCTCGACAACCGCCACTATTTCTACCTGGTGTGGGCCTTCGTGCTGGCCGCGCTGTTCACCACCCGCAACCTCCTCGACTCCCGCGAGGGCCGCGCGATTCGCGCCCTCAAGGGCGGCATGGTGATGGCCGAGGCGATGGGCGTGAACACCTCCCGCGCGCGGATGGTGATCTTCGTGATCGCAGCCCTGCACGCCTGCTCCGCCGGCTGGCTGTACGCGCACCTGCAGCGCTTTGTTAACCCCACGCCCTTCGGCCTGCACATCGGCATCGAGTACCTGTTCATGGCCGTCGTCGGCGGCGCCGGGCAGGTGTGGGGCGCGCTGGTGGGGGCCGGCGTCATCACCGTGCTCAAGCAATGGCTGCAGGACGTGCTGCCCAGGGTGTTCGGCTCTGCCGGCAACTACGAGGTGATCGTCTTCGGCCTGATGATGGTGATCCTGCTGCACAAGGCGCGCGAGGGCCTGTGGCCGCTGCTGGCCCGGCTGGTGCCGGTGAAGCCCGACCGCAAGGCCATCGACCCGAACGCCGCGCCGCTGCCCCGCAAGCCCCAGCCGCCCCACGGCGAGACCATCCTGGAAGCGAAGGACGTGGTGCGCCGGTTCGGCGGCCTGGTGGCCAACAACAACATGAGCCTCTCCGTCACGGCCGGCGAGATCCTGGCGCTGATCGGCCCCAACGGCGCCGGCAAGAGCACGATGTTCAACCAGCTCTCGGGGGTGGATACGCCCACCTCGGGCGAGGTGCTGTTCCGCGGCAAGTCGGTGGCCGGCCATGGCGCCCGCGAGATCGCCGCGCTGGGCATGAGCCGCACCTTCCAGCACGTCAAGCTGCTGCCCGCCATGAGCGTGCTCGAGAACGTGGCCATCGGCGCCCACCTGCGCGGCAACCGGGGCGTGCTGCCCGCCGCCTGGCGGCTCGACCGCGCCGAAGAGGCCCGCCTCCTGCGCGAGGCCGCCCTGCAGGTGGAGCGCGTGGGCCTGGGCGAATTCATGCACGTGCCGGCCGGCAGCCTCGCGCTGGGCCAGCAGCGCATCCTCGAGATCGCCCGCGCGCTGTGCTCCGACCCCTGCCTGCTGCTCCTCGACGAGCCCGCCGCCGGCCTGCGCCTGAAGGAGAAGCAGGCCCTCGCCGACCTCCTCCGGCGCCTGCGCGCCGAAGGCATGGCGGTGCTGATCGTCGAGCACGACATGGACTTCGTGATGAACCTGGTCGACCGGGTGGTGGTGATGGAGTTCGGCGAGAAGATCGCCGAAGGGCTGCCCGACGAGGTCCAGCGAGACCCGGCCGTGCTCGAAGCCTATCTGGGAGGGGTGTGATGACCAAGAACGTACTCGAAGTGAAGGACCTCTCCGTGGCCTACGGCAAGGTCGAAGCCGTGAGCAGGCTCAGCCTGACGGTGGGCGAAGGCCGCATCGTCACGGTGATCGGCCCCAACGGCGCCGGCAAGACCACCACCCTGTCGGCCATCATGGGCCTGCTGCCCTCCAGCGGGCAGGTAGCCTTCGACGGCAGCATCGAGCAGGTGCCGGAGGTGGAGCGCATGGTGGTGCGGGGCATGAACCTGGTGCCCGAAAAGCGCGAGCTGTTCGGCACCATGAGCATCGAGGACAACCTGCTCCTCGGCGCCTTCCAGCGCCACCGCCTGGGCCACAAGGACCACGCCGCGACGATGGACGAGGTGTACGCCCTCTTCCCGCGGCTCAAGGAGCGCCGCCACCAGCAGGCCGGCACCCTGTCCGGCGGCGAGCGCCAGATGCTCGCCGTGGGCCGCGCCCTGATGGCCAGGCCCAGGCTACTGATGCTCGACGAGCCCAGCCTGGGCCTCGCCCCGCTCATCGTGCGCGAGATCTTCCGCATCGTCGCCGAGCTGCGCCGCCGCGGCGTGTCGATCCTGCTCGTCGAGCAGAACGCCCGCGCCGCCCTGCAGGTGGCCGACTACGCCTACGTGCTCGAAAACGGCAGCATCAAGATGGAAGGCGACGCCGAGCGACTGCGCAACGACCCCCGCGTCATCGAAAGCTACCTGGGCCTGGCCAGCAAGCACCAGGAACTCCTCTCCAGCTAGGCCACTCACGGAGCCCCCGACATGGAAGCCCTGCACATCATCGGCGAAGAACACCAATCCCTCGCCGCCATCCTCCACGCCGTCCGCTACATGCTCAAGGAAGTCACCGCCGGCCGGCTGGCCCCCGACCTCAAGCTGTTCCAGGCGATGGTGCATTACCTCGAGGCCTACGCCGAGCTGCGCCACCACCCCAAGGAAGACCTGCTCTTCCATCGCCTCGCCCAACGCACCGCCGACGGCGCCGACGCGCTGGCCAGGCTGGCCGCCCAGCACGCCGCCGCCCCCCAGCGCATCGCCGTGCTGCAGCAGGCGCTGGCCGCCTACGTGGCCGACCCGGCCCGGCTGGCCGGCTTTGCCCAGGCTTTCGACGACTACGCCGAGTTCTACCGCGGCCACATGCTGTTCGAAGAGGACGCCGTACTGCCGCTGGTGCGCCAGCACCTCAGCGACGCCGACTGGACCGAACTCGACGCCCGCTTCGCCGCCGACGCGCAGGCCGACACCCTCTCCGACGGCCAGCGCGAGGACTTCAAGGCCCTCTTCAGCAAGCTCGTGGCGTGCGCCCCGGCGCCCATCGGCTTCGGCCCGCGCCCCTTCGACGGCTGAGGAAAGCCACCTCGTGTCCGCCATCGACGCCCGCCGCGAGGGCCCGACGATCGCCCTCCTGGGCATGCTGGTGGCCTTCGGGCCGCTCGCCATCGACCTCTACCTGCCCGCCCTGCCCGCCATCGCCACCGGCCTGGGCGCCACGGCGGAGGCCGTGCAGGGCTCGATCACCGTGTTCCTCGGCGGCTTTGCGCTGGGCATGCTGGGCTACGGCCCGCTGTCCGACCGCTACGGCCGCCGCCCGGTGATGCTGGCCGGCATCGCCCTGTTCGTGCTCGCCTCGGCCGGCTGCCTGCTCGCCCGGAACGCGGACGCCCTGATCGCCGCACGCTTCGTCCAGGCCCTGGGCGGCGGCGCCGCGTCGGTGCTGGCGCGAGCCGTGGCGCGCGACCTGTTCCCGCCCACCGAAGCCATCCGCACGCTCTCGCTGATGGCCATGATCACCGCCATCGCCCCCCTGCTGGCGCCGATGGCCGGCAGCGCCCTGCTCGCCGCCTTTGGCTGGCGGGGCGCCTTCGCGGCCCTGCTGGCGTGGGGCATCCTGGCGCTCGCGGTGGTGTGGCGCGCCCTGCCCGAGAGCCTGCCCGCCGAACGGCGCGCCGCCCACCCGCTGCGGGCGGTGTTCGGCGCCTACGGGCGCCTGCTCGCCGATCCGGCCGCCGTCGGGCTGGTGCTGGCCGGCGGCATGTCCTTCGCCGCCATGTTCGCCTACATCACCGCCAGCCCGTTCTACTTCATCGCCCTCAAGGGCTTCACCCCCTTCGACTACAGCCTGGTGTTCGCGGCCAACGCCCTGGGCATCTTCGCCGCCAACTACGCCAACAACCGCCTGGTCAGGCGGCGCGGCCCGGTGGCCCTGGCCGGCTTCGGCAGCCTGCTGGGCCTTGCCGCAGCGGCGAGCCTGCCCGTCACGGTGGGCCTGCCCCACCCGGCGCCGGTCATCGCCAGCCTGTTCGTGGTGGTGAGCATGACCGGGCTGCTCGGCGCCAACTGCGTGGGCCTGCTGATGGCCCGCTACCCCGGCAACGCCGGTGCGGCGGCGGCGCAGTTTGGCCTCGGCATGCTCGCCAGCGCCGGCGTCAACCTCAAGCACGACGGCAGCGGCAGGCCGATGGCGTGGGCAATCGTCCTCGCCAGCGCCCTGTCGATGGCCGGCTACCTGCTGTTCCGTTCAACCCACCGCGCGGCCGACGGCCCCTGACCCGGCCCGCCTCCCGCTTCCCGACAAAGGACCGACACCATGCCCCCCCTCTCCGAAACCGCCAGCAGCCACTTCGCGCGCATCCACGAAGGCGACCTCGACCTGCAGCTGCACTACAACGACTTCGGCCAGGGCGCCGAAACCGTGGTGATGCTCCACGGCTCCGGCCCCGGCGCCAGCGGCTGGGCCAACTTCAACCGCAACGTCGAGCCGCTGGCGAGCGCCGGCTACCGGGTGATCCTGATGGACTGCCCGGGCTGGAGCAAGAGCGACCCCATCGTGTGCACCGGCTCCCGCTCCGAGCTGAACGCCCGCGCCCTCAAGGGCCTGCTCGACGTGCTGGGGCTCGACAAGGTGCACCTCGTCGGCAACTCCATGGGCGGGCACAGCGCCGTGGCCTTCGCCCTCGCCCACCCCGCCCGGGTGGGCAAGCTGGTGCTGATGGGTGGCGGCACCGGTGGCCCCAGCCAGTTCGTGCCCATGCCCACCGAAGGCATCAAGCTGCTGCAAGCGCTCTACCGCGAGCCCACCATCGAGAACCTGAAGAAGATGATGGCGGTGTTCGTGTTCGACACCGGCAGCCTCACCGACGCCCTCTACCAGGCCCGCCTCGACAACATGCTGGCCCGCCGGGATCACCTGGAGAACTTCGTCAAGAGCCTGGCCGCCAACCCGAAGCAGTTCACCGACTACGGCCCCCGTCTGTCCGAGATCGCCGCCCCCGCGCTGGTCATCTGGGGCCGCGACGACCGCTTCGTGCCCCTCGACGTGGGCCTGCGCCTGATCTGGGGCATGCCCAACGCCGAGCTGCACATCTTCAACCGCTGCGGCCACTGGGCCCAGTGGGAGCACGCCGACAAGTTCAACCGCATGGTGCTGGACTTCCTGGCCCACTGAGGCGCCGCGCACAGCGCCGCCCGGCCACGCTGGAACGCGGGCCGGCGCGGGACTATCATCGGCGTCGACGGCCCCCCGTCGCCCACAAAGGCCCGCCGCGATGAGAAACCGCAGATCGACCGCCGCCCTGATGGCAGCGCTGTGCCTCACCCCGCTCCCGTCCGCAGCCCAGTCCGCCGACTGGGCTGCACTCAACACCCAGGTCCAGCAACTCTACGCCGACGGCCGCTACGACGACGCCGTGTCGGTGGGCGAGGCCGCCCTGCGGATCGCCGAACGGCAGTTCGGCCCCAACGACCCGGCCGTCGCCATGAGCCTGAACAACCTGGCCACGGCGCTCATCGCCAGTGGCCGCTACGACCGCGCCGAAGCCCTCATCCAGCGGGCGCTCACCCTGAGCGCGCAGGCCCTCGGCCCGGACGCTCCGCCCGTCGCCCAGACCCGCAACAACCTCGCCGAGCTGTACCGCGCCCAGGGCCGCCACGCCGAGGCCGAAGCCCAGTACAAGCAGGTCATCGCCAGCCTCGAAAAGCAGCTGGGCGGCCAGCACCCGCTGGTGGCCATCGGGCTGAACAACCTCGCCCTCAGTCTGGCCGAACAGGGCAAGTTCGATCAGGCCGAGCCGCTCTACCTGCGCGTGCTGGCGATCAACGAAAAAGCCCTGGGCCGCGACCATCCCGACCTGGGCCCCACCCTCAACAACCTGGGCAAGCTATACCTCGACGCGGGGCGCCCGCAGGCCGCCGAACCCATCCTCCGCCGCGCCCTGAGCATCCGCGAGCGGGCCCTCGACCCCGCCCACCCAGCCGTCGGGGAGAGCCTCAACAGCCTGGCCCTGCTGTACACCCAGCAACGCCGCTACGCCGACGCCGAGCCGCTCTTCACCCGGGCCGAAGAGATCCGCGCGCTCGCCCTGGGGCCTCACCACCCGGCCCTGGCCCAGACCCTCAACGACCACGCCATCGCCCTGCGCGAGCAGGGTCGCCATGCCGAAGCGTCGGTCCTGCTCACCCGGGCGCTGGGGATCTACGAGCAAGCGCTAGGCCCCCGCCACCCCGTGCTTGCCGTCACCCTCAACAACCTCGCCGCCATCCACGTCGGCGACAAAGCCTTCGACAAGGCCGTGCCACTGCAGGAACGCGCGCTGCAGATCGACACGCAGGCCTACGGGCCAGCGCATCCCGCCACCGCCGCCGACATGAACAATCTGGCCGACACGTATCGCGGGATGGGCGCGCCGGACAAGGCCGAGCCCCTCTACCTGCGCGCCCTCGCCATCGTCGAGCAGGTATACGGCCCCAACGACCTGCGGGCGGGCGTCACCCTCAACAACCTCTCGCTGCTCTACGGCGACCGGCGCGATCCTGCCGGCGCCGAGCGCTTCAGCCGGCGCGCACTGGCCGCCGTCGAGAAGGCCGAAGGGCCGGAGAGCCCCGACGTGGCCTACATCCTCGAAAACCTGGCCCGCTTTCTGAAGGAGCAGGGGCGCCTCGACGATGCGGCCGCCGAGTTGCGACGCGCCATCGCCATCCTGGACAAGGCCGGCGGCGGGCGCCCCCACCCCGAAGCCGCCCCCCTCCTGGAAAAGCTGGCCCAGCTCTACCGGGGCATGGGCCGTAGCACCGACGCCGACGCCGCCGCCCAACGCGCCAGCGCGATCCGCAGCGAAAAACCCTGACTCCCAGCGCCGCACCGGCTCTCAACGCAAAATAGACCAGCTCAACCGCCCGAAACCCTGTTTCAGGCGCTGAAACCCCGATTCACGCGGCGGCGGTATTTCGCGGACCATCAAGCCGTATCCAGGCCAGATCTCCGGCCAGACAGGCCGGATTCGCGGCCGCAAAAGGGCCTCCGGCCCCATCAAACCCATTTCGGGTAATCTGACCCACCTACAACGACTAACAATTTGTCATGACTACCGGGATAATTTCGGGCATTCACCATTCTGGAAGAGAAAGTCATGGCCGACATCCTGGGCTCCATCAGTTCCACCGCCACACTCGCCATCAACGGTCAAGGAGACACCGGCTCCATCGAAACCGCGGGGGATCAAGACTGGTGGAAGATCAGCCTGACAGCCGGAACGAACTACACCTTCCGGCTTGAAAGGGCCAGCCAGGGAGGCATACCCGATCCCCTGCTGCGGCTGCTCGATGCCAGCGGCCGCGAGCTCGGCTGGAACGACGACTACGGCGGCACCCTCAACTCGACCCTGAGCTTCACCGCCACCCAGTCCGGCGACTATTTCCTTTCGGCCCAGGGCTATGGCTCCTCCACCGGCAACTACGTGATCTCGGCCATCCCCACCTCATCCCTGGCCACCCTCGCCATCGCTGCCACCAGCGCCAGCAAGGCCGAAGGCGACACCGGCTCCACCCCCTTCACCTTCACCGTCACCCGTAGCGGAAACCTCACGGTCACCTCCACCGTGAACTGGGTCGTCGGCAACGGCACCACCACCACGGCCGACTTCGCCGGCGGCATGCTCCCCACCGGCTCGGTGAGCTTCGCGGCCGGCGAAACCAGCAAGGTCATCACCGTCAACGTGGCCGGCGACACCCTCATCGAGGCCAACGAGACCTTCAACGTCAACCTGTTCAGCCCCACCGGCGCCACCCTCGGCACCGCCAGCGCCACCGGCACCATCCTCAACGACGACGCCCTGCCCACCTTCGCCATCGCCGCCACCAGCGCCAGCAAGGCCGAAGGTGACAGCGGCTCCACCCCCTTCACCTTCACCGTCACCCGCAGCGGAAGCCTCACGGCGACTTCCAGGGTAAGCTGGAGCATCCTCTCTAGCACCGCCGCAGGCCTCGACACCGCTGATTTCTCCGGCCCAACCTACGGCGTTCTCGACTTCGCGGCAGGCGAAACCAGCAAGACCATCACCGTCAACGTGGCCGGCGACACCCTCGTCGAGGCCGACGAAACCTTTCGCGTCACCCTGATCGCCTCCAACGGCGCCACCGTTGGCATCGCCAGCGCCACCGGCACCATCCTTAACGACGACCCCCTCCCCACCCTCGCCATCGCCGCCACCAGCGCCAGCAAGGCCGAAGGCAACACCGGCTCCACCCCCTTCACCTTCACCGTCACCCGCAGCGGCGACACCGCCGGCGTATCCACGGTGGCCTGGAGCGTCGTCGAAGGCACGGCCACCCTCAACGCCGCCGACTTCTCCGGCCCAACCTCCGGCATCCTCAGCTTCGCGGCCGGCGAAACCAGCAAGGTCATCACCGTCAACGTGGCCAGTGACGCCCTTATCGAAGCCAACGAGACTTTCAACGTCGTCCTGTCCAGCGTCACCGGCGCCACCCTCGGCACCGCCAGCGCCACCGGCACCATCCTCAACGACGACACGCTCCCCACCCTCGCCATCGCCGCCACCAGCGCCAGCAAGGCCGAAGGCAACAGCGACACCACGCCCTTCACCTTCACCGTCACCCGCAGCGGCGACACCGCCGGCGTATCCACGGTGGCCTGGAGCGTCGTCGAAGGCACGGCCACCCTCAACGCCGCCGACTTCTCCGGCCCAACCTCCGGCACCCTCAGCTTCGCAGCAG
>NZ_JAYRMI010000013.1:0-64015 GCF_041904905.1 Zoogloea sp.
CAGCATCGTCGGCGCCTGTTCCAGCGCGCTGGATGCGCTGGCGGCCGGGCGGGTGGATGCGGTGGTGGTGGAGGAGGCACTGTGCCTCGCCATGGCCGCCGCCCACCCCGACTTCACCGGGCCGGGCGTGCCGGTGCTCTTCGTGCGCAGCTTTGCTACCCCCGGCGACCTGCAACTGGCGCTGCCCCCCTGGGTGGGGGCCGAGGTCCACGAGCCAGTCTCCGACATCGCCCTGTGGCGCGGCCTGGCCGGGCTGTTCGGCTTGGAGACCGGGTTTGTCCGGGCGCGACCCGATCTGGGCGGCCTGCCCGCCGGGCTACGGGTGCTGATGGTGGAGGACAACCACGTCAATCAGCTGGTGCTCAACGGGATGCTCCGCAACTACGGCTGCGCGTGCACCCTGGCCGGCAACGGCGAGGAGGCCCTGGCCATCCTCGCCGGGCAGGATTTCGACGTGGTGCTGATGGACATGCAGATGCCGGTGATGGACGGCCTCGCCGCGACCCGCGAGCTGCGTCGTCGCGAAGCCGCCGAGGGGCGCAAGCGCCAGCTGGTGATCGCCCTCACCGCCAACGCCCTGGCCGGCGACCGGGAGATGTGCCTCGAGGCGGGCATGGACGACTACATCGCCAAGCCGGTCACCTTCGACGCCCTGCGCACCGCCTTCACCCGCTGGATCGCCGCCGCCCGGGCGGATGCGGCGCCCGCCGCTCAGGCCGCGCCCCCCGCCGGCGGAGAGGCCGCCCTGCCGGTGTTCGACGTGGCGGTGCTGCGCGCCAACCTGGGCGAAGGGGCGGCCGGGGTGCTGCCCGAGGTGTTGTCGTCCTATCTCGACGAGGGCGGGCGCAACGTGGACACCCTCGCCGGCTTCGGCGACGACTTCGACCGCCAGCGGGCCACCCGCCTGCTCCACAACCTGAAGAGCGCCAGCGCCGCCATTGGCGCCCTGGCGTTCTCGGGCCTGTGCCGGGTGGCCGAGCAGGCCGCCCGCGAGGACGACTGGGACGCCGTGCGCCGCCACATCCCCGAGCTGGTGAGCGCCTTCGGGCCCGTGCGGGCCGCGGTGGCCGCCGAGCTGCAGGGCGAGGAGACCAGCCATGCATGAGGTGCGCGTGCTGGTGGTGGACGACGAGCCGGTGACCCGCATCATCACCGAGAAGGTGCTGCAGGCGCAGGGCTTCACGGTGCGCGCCGCCGCATCGGCCGAGGCCGCCTTCGCGCTGCTGGCCGACGACTTCCGGCCGGATCTGATCCTCCTCGACGTGGTGATGCCCGGCATGAGCGGCTACGAAGCCTGCCGCCGGCTGCGCGCCGACGCCCGCTACGAGCACCTGCCGATCGTGATGCTCACCGCCCTCGACGACCAGAAATCCATCGACGAGGCCTACTTCAGCGGCGCCACCGACTTCATCACCAAGCCCCTCAACATGCCGCTGCTGCCGCACCGGGTGCGCCACCTGCTGCGTTCGGCGATGACCTTCCAGCAGCTCCTGGCGAGCCGCGAGACCCTGCTCAACACCCAGAAGCTGGCCGGGCTGGGCGACTGGACCCTCGACGGCAACGGCGGGCTGCTCGACTGCGCCGAGCAGTTCCGGGCGCTGCTGGGCATCGGCCGTCCGCCGCGCCCGGCCGCGGCCCTGCTGGCCCGCGTCCACCCCGAGGACCGGGCGCGGGTGGAGGCGGCGCGGGCCGGGTTGCAGGGCGGCGCCGGCTACGAGATCGAATACCGGCTGGTGGCGCCCGACGGCGCCGTCACCCACCTTCAGGAGGTGGGCTACCCCAACCCCCCCGACGCCCCGCCGGGCGCCCACGGCTACACCCAGGACATCACCAAGCGCGTCGAGGTGGAGGCCCAGGTGCGCCGGCTGGCCTGGTTCGACCCCCTCACCGGGCTGCGCAACCGGTCGCGGATGGTGGCGCTGATGGCCGACGAGATGGCCGGCCCCGGCGGCGTGCTCAACCTCTTCTTCCTCCACCTGAGCGGCCTGCGCAAGTTCGCCCTGCTGTTCGGGCAGGCCCGCTCCGACGCGGTGCTGCGGGCCTTCGCCGAGCGGCTGCGGCGCTTCCTGGCCGACGAGGCGGTGGCCCTGGGCGTGCTCCCGTCCGAGGCCCTGGCGGGCGCCGGCCTGGGCCGCTACGACGAGGCCGACTTCATGCTGAGCGTGCCGGGCGACCATCCCCAGGCTGCGCTCGCGCGTTTTGCCGATGCGCTGCTGGCGGCCAGCGCCGCGCCCCTGGAGGCCGAGGCCGGCGAGCCCGGCGAGGCCTTCAACCCGGCGCCGTCGGTCGGGGTGAGCCGCAGCCCGGCCGACGCTCGCGACGTGCACGAGCTGATCCGCTGTGCCATGCGCAGCGCCATCCGCGGCGCCGCCGAAGGCGGCAACCGGGTGGTGTTCTTCGACCCCGCCCACGACGCCGAGCTGGCCGCGCGCCACCTGCTGGAGCGCCAGCTGCGCGTCGCCATCGACGCCGGCGACCAGCTCGAGCTGTACTTCCAGCCCAAGGTGGACGCCCGTTCCGGGGCGCCGGTGGGGGCCGAGGTGCTGCTGCGCTGGCGTCACCCGGAGCGCGGCATGGTCAGCCCCGGCGAGTTCATCCCCCTGGCCGAGCAGAGCGGCCTCATCCGACCGATGACCGACTGGCTGCTGGCCCGGGCGTTGGATCAGATCGCCGCCTGGCGCGCCGCGGGGCTCCCTCCCGGGCGGGTCAGCATCAACATGTCGGCCCACAGCTTCTATGGCGGCGGGCTGGTGCGGCTGGTGGACGACGTGCTGGCGCGTACCGGCGTGCCGGCCTCCCAGCTGGTGATCGAGATCACCGAAGGCACCCTGATGCACGACCGCCTCGCCGCGCTGCAGGTGCTCAACGCCCTGCGTGCCCGGCAGATCGGCATCTCCCTCGACGACTTCGGCACCGGCTATTCGTCGCTGGGCTACCTGCAACGTTTTCCCATCGACGAGATCAAGGTGGACCGCTCCTTCGTCACCGACCTGGACCGCAACCCCGGCAACCAGGCGCTGGTGAGCGCCATCGTCGGGCTGGGCAGCGCCCTGGGCCTGGCGGTGGTGGCGGAGGGCGTCGAGACCGAAGCCGAGGCCGCCCACCTGCGCCGCCTGGGCTGCCCCATCCTCCAAGGCTTTCTGTATGGCCGGCCGATGCCGGCGGCGGATTTCGCCACCTACATTGCCGGCGCTCTCCGGAGTGCATCCGCATCATGATGCCCAAACCTCCCTGCTTCCCCGCGCCTCCCGCCCGTCGCCAGCGCCTGCTCGGTGCACTGCTGGCCGCCGCGCTGGCGCCGCTGCCCGTCCAGGCGGCCGTCCGCGTGGACGGCATCGCCATGTCCCTCGAAGAGCTGGCCGAGGTGCGCATCCTCGCCACGCCCAAGTTTGCCGAGGACGCCGAGCATTCCCCGTCGGCCATCGCCATCGTCACCCGGGCCGACATCCGCACCTTCGGCTGGCGCACCCTGGCCGACGTGCTGCGCTCGCTGCAGGGCTTCACCGTCACCGACGACCACACCTATTCCTACGCCGGCGTGCGCGGCGTGTCGGCGCCGGGGGATTACCGCCAGCGCTTCCAGGTGCTCATCGACGGGATGAGCGTGAATGAGAACGTCTTCGCCAGCGTGCCGGTGGATTCGGCCTTCCCCCTCGATCTCGACCTCGTCGAGCGCATCGAGGTGATCCGCGGGCCCAGCGCCTCGGTGTATGGCGGCGACTCGATGTTCGGGGTGGTCAATCTGGTCACCCGCAGCGGCGACAGCCTGAACGGCAACGAGGCGGCCCTGTCCATCGGCAGTGGCCGGGATCGCCGCGCCCGCCTGACCCGCGGCGGCGAGACCGACGGCGGCATCGGCTACCTGGTGTCGGCCAGCGGGTTCAACGCCCGCGGGCAGGGGCTGGATTTCCCCGAGATGGTCGCGGCGGGCCTCGACACCCGCGCCAGCGGCCTGCGCGGCGAGACCGGCGGCCGCCTCTTCGCCCAGCTGCGCGGCGGCGACTGGCGCGCCACCCTGGTGCACGCCGAGCGGGACCGCAGCGTGCCCACCGGCAGCTACGGCACCGACTTCAACGACCTCGCCCATCGCGAGAAGGACGTCTTCACCCTCGCCGAGTTCGGCGCCGTGCAGGCGCTCGACAGCGACACCACGGTGCACGAGCGGGTGTACTTCGGCCGCTACCGCTACCGCGGCAGCTTCCCCTACACCTACGCGCCCGATTACGTGCTCAACCGCGACGACGCGGTGGGCGAGTGGTGGGGCATGGAAGGGCGGGTGGTCAGCCGGGCGCTCGCCGGCCAGCGCTGGACGGTTGGCGCCGAGCTGCGCGACAACCTGCGCCAGGACCAGAAGAACGCCGACCCGGGCTACGGCTGCTATGGCCTCGCCGCCACGCCCTGCCTCGACAGCCGCGAGACCAGCCGCCTGTTCAACCTGTACGTCCAGAACGAGATCAACCTGAGCCCGGCCACCCTGCTCACCGTGGGTCTGCGCTTCGACCAGCGCTTCGGCGCCAACCGCCACTGGAGCCCCCGCGTCGGGCTGGTGCACGAGACCGCCGGGGCCGGCATCTTCAAGCTGCTGTACGCCAGCGCCTTCCGCGACCCGACGGTGTTCGAGCGCTTCTACGTCACGCCCACCTACGTCTATGGCAACCCCGTGCTGCGCTCGGAGCGCATGCAGTCGGTCGAGGCCGCATGGGAAAAACGCATCGGCAACGGCCGCTTGATGGCGACAGCCTATCTGTTCCGGATCGCCGACCTGATCGCCCCCGACGCCGACACCGGCGTGGTAAGGAACAGCGGGCCGCTCACCGGCCAGGGGCTGGAGCTGGAGTACGAACAACGCTGGCTCGACCGCTACAGCCTGCGCACCGGCTACACCTTCCAGCAGCCCCGGGGCGAGCGCGGCCGGCCCGAGAACGCGCCGCGCCACATGCTCAAGGCCAACCTGGGGGCCGAGCTGGGCGGTGGCTTCGTCGCCGGCCTCGAAGGCCAGTACGTCAGCGCCCGCCTCACCGCCGAAGGCGGGCGGCGCGTGCCCGACTACGCCATCGCCAACCTCAACCTGCGCTACCTGCCGCCCGGCCAGGCGTGGGAGCTGGGGCTGGGGCTCTACAACCTGTTCGACATCCGCTTCAGCGAGCCCGCTGCCGGCGACACCACGCTGGCCGGCCCGCGCTGGACGATGCCCCAGCTGGGGCGGACGGCGATGCTCACCGCCCGGCTGGGCTTCTGAGGCGGCCGTGCAAATTCCGTCAATCGCATTGACCTTTCTGCCGATCTGAGCCGGCGCGCCGTCCGGCCCGGCGGGCTGTCTTACACTGGTGGCACAACAAGCCCACCAGGAGACAGTCATGACCGACCGCCCCGCCAGCCGTTACCCCCTCCCCGATCTCGCCAGCCTGCCCGACGACGTGCGCGAGCGCATCCTCGCGGTGCAGGAGAAGGCCGGCTTCGTGCCCAACGTGTTCCTCACCCTGGCCCACCGCCCGGCCGAGTTCCGGGCCTTCTTCGCCTACCACGACGCGCTGATGGAGAAGGACGAGGGCCTCACCAAGGCCGAACGGGAGATGATCGTCGTCGCCACCTCGGGCGCCAACCAGTGCCTGTACTGCGTGGTGGCCCACGGGGCGATCCTGCGCATCCGGGCCAAGAACCCGCGGCTGGCCGACCAGCTCGCCACCAACTACCGCAAGGCCGAACTCACCCCGCGTCAGCGCGCGATGCTGGATTTCGCCATGAAGCTGGCGCTGGATTCCGCGTCGGTGGGCGACGCCGACATCGACGCCCTCAAGGCCCACGGCTTCGACGACGAGGCGGTGTGGGACATCGGGGCGATCGCCGCCTTCTTCGCCATGAGCAACCGCCTCGCCAACCTCACCTCGATGCGCCCCAACGACGAGTTCTACGCCATGGGCCGGCTGCCCAAGGCCTGAGCCTCAGGCGCTCACCGGGGCGGCCAGCGGGTCTGGCTCGGTGAGCAGGGCGTTGAGCGCCTCGCTCGTCACCGGCCGCCCCAGCAGGTAGCCCTGGAAGGCGTCGCAGCCCAGCTCCCGCAGGGCGCGCAGCTGGAAGGGGTCTTCAATGCCCTCGGCGGTGCACTGCAGCCGCAGGGCGCGGGCCAGCCCGATCACCGCCCGCAGCATCGCCGTGGCCTGGCTGCCGGGCTGGAGCAGGGGCTGGACGAAGGCCCGGTCGATCTTCAGGCGGTCGAAACCGAAGTGCTGCAGGTAGGAGAGCGACGAGAAGCCGGTGCCGAAATCGTCCAGCGCCAGCTGTACGTCCAGCGCCCGCAGTGCCTCGAGCACCCGCCGCGCGATGCGCCGGTCGGCGAGGGTCGATTCGGTGATCTCCAGCTCCAGCCGGCTGGCGGGCAGGCCGCTGTCGGCCAGCGTCCGGCGCACCGCTTCCACCAGCCCCAGGTCGTTGAGCTGGCGCACCGACAGGTTGACCGCCACCCGCAGCGGGCGGGCCCAGCCCATCGCGTCGGTGCAGGCCTGGCGCAGCACCCACAGCCCGATCGGTACGATGAGGCCGGATTCCTCCGCCAGCTCGAGGAACTCGGCCGGCGTCAGCAGGCCCAGATCGGGGTGCCGCCAGCGCAGCAGCGCCTCGGCCGCCATCGGCCGCCCCCCGTCGGCGGCGAACACCGGCTGGTAGTACACCTCCAGCCCGCCGCTGTGGATGGCCTCCGACAGCTCGTGGGTGCGCCGCAGGCGGGTGGACACCCGGGCGCGGATCTCCTCGTCGAACACCGCCAGGGTGTTGCGGCCCTTCATCTTGGCCGCGTACAGGGCCATGTCGGCGCAGCGCAGCAGGTCGGTGCGGTTGCGGGCGTGGGCCGGCGCGAAGGCGAGCCCGGCGCTGGTGCGCACGTCCAGGCGCAGGTCGCCGATCAGGAAAGGGTGGCGCAGGTGCTCCAGGATGCGCCGGCAGGCGTCGGCCACCGCCTGGGGGTTGTCGCCGCCGGCCAGCAGGAGCGCGAACTCGTCGCCCCCCAGCCGGGCCAGCGCCAGCCGGCCGCCATCTACGCGCAGCTTCTCGAGGCGGCGCGCCACGGCGCCCAGCAGGCGGTCGCCCACGCCGTGGCCGTGAGCGTCGTTGATCGCCTTGAAGGCGTCCAGGTCGAGGATCAGCAGGCTCACCGGCTGGGCCGGCCCGGCGGGGTTGAAACAGCCGTCGAGGGTGTGGTTGAAGGCGTGGCGGTTGGCCAGTCCGGTCAGGCTGTCCAGGGTGGCGAGCCGCTCGAGTTCGTGACGGTGGATCTGGGCGGCGGTGACGTCCACGCCCACGCCGCGCCAGCCGATCACGTCGCCGTGACCGGACAGGAGCGGCTTGCCGCTGATCGAGCGCCACTGGATGCCGGCCGGCGTCTGCAGCGGCAGGATCACGTCGCGGAAAGGGCGGCGGCTGTCGAAGCGGTGGCCCAGCAGCCCGATGGCGCGGGTGAGGTCGGCGCGCCCGCCGGTGTTGGCGGCCGTCAGGGCGGCCACCAGCGGGGTGCCCAGCAGCCCGGCTTCGGGTTGGCCAAGGGCTTCGGCCAGGCGCGCGGAGGCGTGGGTGAGCCGCCCGTCGGCGTCGCACTCCCAGAACCAGTCGCGGGAGGCGTCTTCGAAATCGGACAGCAGCAGCTCGACCATCTGGGTCTGGCGTTCGGCCTCGAACTCGGCCAGACAGCGCTCGACGAACTCCCGCGAGGTGGAAAGCATGTCGCGGGCCACGATGGCGGCGTAGATCAGCACCGCGACCGACGCCGCCGCGCCGGTGCCCCGGTCGATCTGGGCGAGGGTGAGCAGCGACACCGACACCAGGGTGCCCAGCCACACCAGGCCCGCCGGGGGCAGGCAGGCGTAGGTGAGGGCTTCGGCGAACAGCACGCCGGCGGTGACGGTGCCCAGCAGCATGCGCAGCTCGTCGTTCCCGCGCAGGAACAGCCAGGCGGTCATCGCGATGAAGAGCTGCGCGGTCGTCAGCGCCTGCAGGCAGACGAGGCCCGGGGTGATCGCCCGGGCGCTGCCAAGACCCCGGGCGAGCCGGGGCAGCCAGAACCTGGAGAGGGGGTTGAGCGCCACGGCCGCCAGCCAGACGGCAGCCAGGAAAGGGTCGATCAGCTGGGGCCCGGCCATCCACGTGAACATGGCCACCACCGCCAGCATCGCCAGATCGTTGCTCCAGCGGGGACGGCGGGCGCGGCTCAACTGGCGTTCCAGCAGGCGGCCGGCGTGCACCTCGTCGAGCCCGGCGGGCCTCCAGGCTTCCCGAAAGCCGGCGAGGAGGCTACCGGGCCGGATTCGCGAAGATGGCGCTGGGTCGGTCGTCAACGGGGTTTGGCGGTGAATGTCAATGGCCTATTGTAGCAGTTTGTGAGGTAATTTACGGACCGCTGCCGCTTTTTGGTGCCCAGAGTGCGTTTTGGTCGACTTTCCTTCGCATAGATCAAGGTTTTGGGTTGAGGTGGGGCCTACAGTCGAAGTCTTCCGAAAAAACCACGAGCCGACAATGGACGTTTCCCGCCGCCGCTTTCTGGGTGCCCGAGTGCCCGGTCCGGCGCCGTTCCGTCCACCGTGGAGCCTCGCCGAGGCTGCGTTTCTCGACCGCTGCAGCCGCTGCGACGACTGCATCAAGGCCTGTCCCACAGGGCTCCTGTTGCGGGGCGCCGGGGGCTATCCCGAGGCCGACTTCTCCGCCGCCGCGTGCACCTTCTGCGGCGATTGCAGCCGGGCCTGCGCCAGCGGCGCCATCGGCCGCGATACCGCGCAGTCGCCCTGGTCCTTCGGCGTCGTCATCGGCGAAGGCTGCCTGGCCGCCCAGAACGTCGAGTGCCGGGTGTGCGGCGAGGTCTGCGATCCCGCCGCGATCCGTTTCCGGCCCCGCCTGGGCGGTGTGCCGCTGCCCGAGGTCGATCTGGCCGCCTGCACCGGCTGCGGTGCCTGCATCGCGCCGTGCCCGGTGGTGGCCGTGACCCGCAAGGCCCAACCTTCCGCCCTGGAGCAATCATGAACATCGTCAGTCTCGTCCTGCGCATCAAGCCGGAGACCCGGGCGGAGGCCGAAGCGGCCCTCACCGCCTACCCCGGCGTCGAATGCCACGGCATGTCGGACGACGGCAAGCTCGTCGTCACCGTCGAAGACGCCGACGGCGCCGCCATGTCCGACACCCTCATCGCCCTGCACCGCGTGCCCCAGGTTCTCGCCGCCACCCTGGCCTACGAGCACTGCGGGTCGACGGATGGCGACAGCCCCGTTTCGAATCAACCGGAAGCCCTGAAATCCCCCTGCGAGGAGGCTCAATCATGACCATCAACCGACGCGACTTCATCAAGACCCAGGCGATCGCCACGGCCGCCGCCACGGCCGGCATTTCGGTGCCCGCCCTCGCAGCGAAGAAGGAGGACGCCGCGGCGCCCGCCGAGAACGCCACCGCCGTGCGCTGGGACAAGGCGGCCTGCCGCTTCTGCGGCACCGGCTGTTCGGTGCTGGTGGGCGTGCAGAACGGCCGCGTGGTGGCCACCCAGGGCGATCCGGATTCCCAGGTCAACCGCGGCCTGAACTGCATCAAGGGTTACTTCCTGTCCAAGATCATGTACGGCGAGGACCGCCTCACCCGCCCGCTGCTGCGCATGAAGGATGGCAAGTACGACAAGAACGGCGAGTTCACCCCGATCAGCTGGAACCAGGCCTTCGACATCATGGCCGAGAAGTGGAAGACCGCGCTGAAGGCCGAAGGGCCGGGTTCGGTGGGCATGTTCGGCTCGGGTCAGTGGACGATCTGGGAAGGCTACGCCGCCGCCAAGCTGATGAAGGCCGGCTTCCGCTCCAACAACCTCGACCCGAACGCCCGCCACTGCATGGCCTCCGCCGTGGCCGGCTTCATGCGCACCTTCGGCATCGACGAGCCGATGGGCTGCTACGACGACATCGAGCAGGCCGACGCCTTCGTGCTGTGGGGCAGCAACATGGCCGAGATGCACCCGATCCTGTGGACGCGCATCACCGACCGCCGCCTCACCAAGACCGACGTGCAGGTGCACGTGCTGTCCACCTTCGAGCATCGCAGCTTCGAGTTGGCCGACAACGGCATGATCTTCGTGCCCCAGACCGATCTGGCGATCCTCAACTACATCTGCAACCACATCATCCAGGCGGGCAAGGTCAATCAGGAGTTCGTCAAGAAGAACGTCAACTTCAAGATGGGCGAGACCGACATCGGCTTCGGCCTGCGCCCGGCCCACGCGCTGGAGAAGGACGCCAAGTTCAACGGCTACCCCGGCGCCGACGGCAAGCCCAAGAACAACCCGACCGATGCCAAGCCGGCCACGTTCGAGGACTTCAAGAAGTTCGTCTCCACCTACACCCTGGACTACACCGCCAAGCTCACCGGCGTGCCCAAGGAGCGCCTGCAGAAGCTGGCCGAGCTGTACGCCGACCCGAAGAAGAAGGTCGTCAGCTTCTGGACGATGGGCTTCAACCAGCACACCCGCGGCACCTGGGTGAACAACATGATCTACAACGTCCACCTGCTGGTGGGCAAGATCTCCACCCCGGGCTCGGGCCCGTTCTCCCTCACCGGCCAGCCGTCGGCCTGCGGCACCGCCCGTGAAGTGGGCACCTTCTCCCACCGCCTGCCGGCCGACATGGTGGTGACCAACCCCGAGCACCGCCACCACACCGAAGAGATCTGGCAGCTGCCCGAAGGCACCATCCCCGACAAGATCGGTCTCCACGCCGTGGCCCAGAGCCGCGCCCTGAAGGACGGCAAGCTCAAGTGCTACTGGACCAGCACCACCAACAACATGCAGGCCGGCCCCAACGTCAACCAGGAGATCTACCCGGGCTGGCGTAACCCGGCGGCCTTCGTGGTGGTGTCGGATGTATACCCGACCGTGTCGGCCCTCGCCGCCGACCTGATCCTCCCGTCGGCCATGTGGACCGAGAAGGAAGGCGCCTTCGGCAACGCCGAGCGCCGCACCCAGTTCTGGCGTCAGCAGGTGAAGGCGCCGGGCGAGGCCAAGTCCGACCTGTGGCAGTACATGGAGTTCTCCAAGCGTTTCAAGATGGAAGAAGTGTGGCCGGCCGAGCTGCTCGCCAAGAAGCCGGAGTACAAGGGCAAGACCCTCTACGACGTGCTCTACGCCAACAAGGTGGTGAACAAGTTCCCGAAGGCCGATCTGGCCAAGGCCAACGAGCACGCCATCAAGAACTACACCAACGACGAATCCGAGGCCTTCGGCTACTACGTGCAGAAGGGCCTGTTCGAGGAGTACGCCCTGTTCGGTCGCGGCCACGGCCACGATCTGGCCTTCTTCGATGTCTATCACAAGGCCCGCGGCCTGCGCTGGCCGGTGGTCGATGGCAAGGAAACCCTGTGGCGCTTCCGGGAAGGCTACGACCCGTACGTCAAGGCCGGCGAAGGGGTGAAGTTCTACGGTCACAAGGACGGCAAGGCGATCATCTTCGCGCTGCCCTACCAGGATCCCCCCGAGAAGCCCGACGCCGAGTTCGACCTGTGGCTGTGCACTGGCCGCGTGCTGGAGCACTGGCACACCGGCTCGATGACCCGCCGCGTGCCCGAGCTGCACAAGGCGGTGCCCGAGGCGCAGGTGTTCATGCACCCGGACGACGCCAAGAAGCGCGGCCTCCAGCGCGGCATGCAGGTCAAGGTCCAGTCCCGTCGCGGCGAGATGATCGCCCGCATCGAGACCAAGGGCCGCAACAAGCCGCCGGTGGGCCTGATCTTCGTGCCCTTCTTCGACGAATCCAAGCTGGTGAACAAGCTCACGCTCGACGCCACCTGCCCGATCTCGAAGGAAACCGACTACAAGAAGTGCGCCGTCAAGGTGGTGCGCGCCTGATCTTCCGGGTGGCCGGCGACAGGCTGGGCTGACACCTGGCCTGTCGCCGTCCCCCGGATCAAAGCAGAACAATCATGGACACCGGCAAGAAACCCGCCCGCAAGCCCTCCGATGCCGCATCGCCGGCGTCGGTGGCCCGGCGCAAGTTCATCAACAACGTGGCAGCCGCTGCTGGCGGCGGCTGCCTGTTGGCGCTGGGCGCGGGGCTGTACGCCAAGAGCGCGTCGGCCCTGCCGGCCCAGGCCCTGCGCCCGCCCGGCGCCTTGCCCGAACCCGATTTTCTGGCGGCCTGCGTGCGCTGCGGCCTGTGCGTGCGCGACTGCCCCTACGACACCCTCAAGCTCTCCGACCTGGGCGACCCGGTGGTCACCGGCACGCCCTACTTCACGGCTCGCAAGACGCCCTGCGAGATGTGCGAGGACATCCCCTGCGTGAAGGCCTGCCCCACCGGCGCGCTCGACCGCAACCTCACCGACATCAACAAGGCCCAGATGGGCCTCGCCGCCCTCGTCGACCACGAGAGCTGCCTCAACTTCCTGGGCCTGCGCTGCGACGTGTGCTACCGCGTGTGCCCGGTCATCGACAAGGCGATCACCCTCGAAACCCAGCACAACCCGCGCTCCGACCGCCACGCGATGCTGCTGCCCACGGTGCACTCCGATGCCTGCACCGGCTGCGGCAAGTGCGAGAAATCCTGCGTGCTGCCGGTGGCGGCGATCAAGGTCTTCCCCCGGCAGCTCGCCCAGGGCGCGCTGCCGGCCCACTACCGCAAGGGCTGGGAAGAAAAGGCCCGCCACGGCGGATCGCTGATCGGCGAGCAGGTCGAGTTGCCGGTGCGCGGCTTCGAGGGCCCCACCGCCGGACGCGCCGCCACCGAAACCGTGGTTGCCCCGACTGGCCCCGCGCCGGCACCTGCTGCGGCCACGCCGCCCCCTGCGCCCAAGGGCCCCACCGGCATCGACTCCCGCTGGAAACCCTGACCATGGCCACCACCACCCTGTCCCACAAACCGGCCGACGCGGCGGCCTGCGCGCCGGCCCGCAGCCTGTGGCAGCGCCAGCGCTGGCTGATCCTGCGCCGCGCCACTCAGCTCTCGATCCTGCTCGCCTTCCTGGCGGGCCCGTGGTTCGGCGTGTGGCTCGTCAAGGGCAATCTGTCGTCGTCCCTCACCCTCGGGGTGCTCCCGCTCACCGACCCGCTGCTGGTGCTGCAGACCCTCGTCACCGGCCATCTGCCCTACTCGTCGGCGCTGATCGGTGCCGCCATCGTGCTGGCCTTCTACCTGCTGGTGGGCGGGCGGGTGTTCTGCAGCTGGGCGTGCCCGGTGAATGTGGTCACCGACGCCGCCGCCTGGAGCCGCCGCCGCCTCGGCATCAAGACCGGCCGGGTGCCGGACGCCGCCACCCGCTACTGGCTGCTGGGCGGCCTGCTGGTGGCCGCCGCGATCACCGGCAGCCTCGTCTGGGAATGGGTCAACCCGGTTTCCCTGTTGCATCGGGGCCTGATCTTCGGGATGGGCGGCGGGCTGTTCGTGATCGCCGGCATCTTCCTGTACGACCTGCTGGTGGCCAGCCGCGGCTGGTGCGGACACCTGTGCCCGATGGGCGCCTTCTACGGCCTGCTCGGCAAGACGGCGCTGGTGCGCATCTCCGCCAGCAAGCGCGCCGCCTGCGACGACTGCATGGACTGCTTCGCGGTCTGCCCCGAACCCCAGGTGATCCGCCCGGCCCTCAAGCAGGTCGGGCAGGAGAGCCCCCTGATCCTGGCCGCCGACTGCACCACCTGCGGCCGCTGCATCGATGTGTGCGACAAACAGGTTTTCAAAATGACCCATAGGTTCGATCAAAGGAGCGAGTGATGAACAAGCCGACCTTCCATTCCGCCCGCCTGCGGGCAGCCGCCCTGGCCGTGTGCCTGGCCCAGACTTTCCTTGCTCCTGTCGCTGCCGTCGCCGCCGGTGAGCCGGCCATCAAGCTCATGACCCTGCGCGGTGCCGAGATCAACGCCAGCGATCCGGAAGGCGACGGCACCCGCTATGGCCGCGATTCCGCGCCGCTGCCGCGGGATTTCGTCCAGCAGCCGCCGCTGATCCCCCACACCATCAAGGGCTACACGGTCACCAAGAACTTCAACAAGTGCCTCGACTGCCACGCCTGGGCGCGGGCCAAGGAAACCGGTGCCACCAAGATCTCGGTCACCCATTTCAAGGATCGCGAAGGCCAGGAGCTGTCCAGCGTGTCGCCGCGCCGCTACTTCTGCAACCAGTGCCACGTGCCCCAGAGCGACGCCAAGCCGCTGGTGGGCAACACCTTCAAGCCCGGCACCGGGATGCGCTGACGGATAGACAAGGGAGTTCGGACAAATGGATACCAACAACAAGGGCCTGATCGGACGCATCCGATCCGTCGGCTGGGGATTTGCGGCGATGCTGTTCATCGCCGGCATCCTCTTCTGGGGCGGCTTCAACACCGCCATGGAGTGGACCAACCGGGAAGCCTTCTGCATCTCGTGCCACGAAATGAAGGACAACGTCTATCAGGAATACCGCTCCACCATCCACGCCTCGAACCGCTCCGGCGTGCGGGCCACCTGCCCGGATTGCCACGTGCCGAAGGAGTGGGGGCCGAAGATCATCCGCAAGATCCAGGCCTCCAACGAGGTGCTGCACAAGGTGCTCGGTTCCATCGACACCCCCGAGAAGTTCAACGCCAAGCGGTTGGAGCTCGCCAAGCATGAGTGGGAACGGATGAAGAAGACCGACTCCCGCGAGTGCCGCAACTGCCACAACTACGACAGCTTCGACTACGCCGAACAGGGCCGTCGCTCGTCCAAGATGCACCAGACCGGCCTCAACGAAGGCAAGACCTGCATCGACTGCCATAAGGGCATCGCCCACCAGCTGCCCGAAGTCGAGCAGGCCATCGGCGCGCCGAAGGAAGGCGCGACGCCGGAGGAGTTCCATCCGCCGACGCCGAAGGCCGAAGAACCCAAGCCCGAGGCCGACAAGGCCAGCAAGGGCTGACGCCGGAGCGTGAGCAAAGCCGGGTGAGACGACCTGGCATGGGGAGCACAGGGGCCGCTATTGCGGCCTTTGTGCTTTGTGTGCCCGCCAGCCGAGGTGAGGGTAGGGCGCGACGGCCTTCCGGCAGGGGGCGTGTCGTTCGGGCGAATGCCCCGCCGGGCGCGGCACGCCGCGGCAATTTTAGCCAGGGGCATATGCCATGCGCGCCTGCGGCGGCAGCGGCCCTGGCATCTTGACCGCCATCAAGGACTCATCCCCCCTCCAGCCCGCACCATCCCGCCCAAGCTGCGTCGTGCAGCGAAGCCATCCAGGGAGGTTCCATGAGCGGGACATTCACAAAATCAATGGCGCGAAACATCTTCTTCGGGGGCACTGTTTTCTTTGCGCTCCTGTTTCTCGCGCTGACCTTCGATTCGATGCAGGCCCTGCCCAAACGGGACAATCGGGCCAACCTGACGCCAGCCGTTGCGGCCGGCAAAAAGGTATGGGAAGTCAATAACTGCATCGGTTGTCACACCCTGCTGGGCGAGGGCGCGTACTTCGCTCCCGAGCTGGGCAATGTTTACAAGCGTCGCGGCCCCGAGTTCATCAAGGCCTGGATTCAGTCTCAGCCGACCGGTACGCCGGGTCGTCGCCAGATGCCGAACTTCCACCTGACCGACCAGCAGCTCAACGATCTCGTCGAGTTCCTGAAGTACATGTCGGAAGTCAATACCGCCAACTGGCCGCCGAACATCGAAGGCTGATCGCCGATCCGAAAGGGAGCTAATACTATGCAATATTCGTCTCAGGCGGTCGCGAAGCCATACTTCATCGCGGCCATCGGACTCTTCGTCGGACAGATCCTGTTCGGGCTCATCATGGGCCTGCAGTATGTGATCGGCGACTTCCTGTTTCCTGCCATCCCGTTCAACGTCGCACGGATGGTCCACACCAACCTGCTGATCGTCTGGCTGCTGTTCGGTTTCATGGGCGCGGCCTACTACATGATTCCCGAGGAAACCGAAACGGAGCTGTATTCGCCGAAGCTGGCCTTGCTCATGTTCTGGGTCTTCCTGGTTGCCGGTGCGGCCACCATCCTCGGCTACCTGCTGGTGCCCTACGCCACCCTGGCGAAGTTCACCGGTAACGACCTGCTCGAGACAATGGGCCGGGAGTTCCTGGAGCAGCCGCTGCTGACCAAGGTAGGCATCGTGGTCGTTGCGCTGGTGTTCCTCTTCAACCTGACCATGACCATGCTCAAGGGCCGCAAGACCTCCATCGGCATCGTGCTGATGATGGGTCTGTGGGGCCTTGCGGTGTTCTTCCTGTTCTCCTTCTACAACCCGCACAACCCGGTGCTCGACAAGTACTTCTGGTGGTGGGTCGTGCACCTCTGGGTCGAAGGCGTCTGGGAACTGATCCTCGGTGCGCTGCTCGCCTTCGTGCTGGTCAAGGTCACCGGTGTCGACCGGGAAGTCATCGAAAAGTGGCTGTACGTCATCATCACCCTGACCCTGGTCACCGGCATCATCGGTACCGGCCACCACTACTTCTGGATCGGTACGCCGGAATACTGGCAGTGGTGGGGTTCCGTGTTCTCCGCGCTGGAGCCGATCCCGTTCTTCGCGATGACCGTCTTCGCCTTCAACATGGTGAACCGTCGCCGCCGCGAGCACCCGAACAAGGCCGCCACGCTGTGGGCTCTGGGTACTGGTGTGATGGCGTTCCTGGGCGCTGGCGTGTGGGGCTTCCTGCACACCCTGGCTCCGGTCAACTACTACACCCACGGCACCCAGATCACCGCCGCTCACGGTCACATGGCCTTCTACGGCGCCTACGCCATGGTGGTCCTCACCATCATCAGCTACGCCATGCCGATCCTGCGCGGCCGTGCCGCCAACAGCGAGAAGGCTCAGGTGCTGGAGATGTGGTCGTTCTGGCTGATGACCATCGCCATGGTGTTCATCACCCTGTTCCTCACCGCTGCGGGCATCCTGCAGGTCTGGCTGCAGCGCTACAGCGCCACGCCGATCCCGTTCATGGCGGCGCAGGATCAACTGGCGATCTTCTACTGGCTGCGTGAAGGCACCGGTGTGATGTTCCTGATCGGCCTGCTGATCTACATCGCCAGCTTCTTCGTGGGCGGCGAGAGCAAGAGCCGCGCGGCGTAAGCCGATTCAGGCAGAAGTTGGTACGACGAGCCCGGCGCAAGCCGGGCTTTTCGTTTCTGGGGCGGCCCATTCCGGGTGTGGAGCGTGCCGCGGGCGGGGGCTTCTCGTGATAAAAGGGGGCAAATTGCTTTGATGCACCGCAGCGGTGCCACCATCCTGCCGGATGTCCCGTCTTGGGGCATGATCGGGTCGCCGCGGCCCGGCTGAGTGGGGTTTCAGGTCGGCACAGCACTTGCTGACGGTGTGAGGAAAACCCACAACAGAGAGAGCCGTCATGGAATCGGATTCCGTCGTTCTCGGCCTGCTCGGCCGGATTCACGTGCTCATGCGTCGGGTGACCAACCGGATCACCGACGTGGAGTACATGCGCGCCAATAAGGAATACGCCCGGGAGATCGTCCGGCTCGCGGTGGCCACCGGCAATGCCGAACTGGTCGAGCTGTGCGAGCGCCTGCGCGCCGCGATGGAGCTTGACCCGCCACCCGGCGACGACGCGCCCGCGCGCCCGGGCCTGTTCGACCGGCTGCGCGCCCACCGCCCGGCGGCCACCCATCCGGTGGATCGCTACGTGGGCACCCTGCGTTAATCAGCCGGGGCCGACCACCCGCACCAGCTCGTCGGCATCCAGCGGTTCCATCCAGCGCAGCTGCCGGTCGAGGACGTCGACGGTGGCCTCCGAGGCGTCGCCGTGGCGGGCCAGCAGGCGGCGGCGCAGTTCTTCGTCCGGCGCCGAGCAGGCCAGGATGTCCAGCGATGCGCCGTGGGCGTTGGCCAGGGCCAGGAAGCGGTTGCGCTCGTCCCGGCGCAGAAAGGCGGCATCCACCACCACCGACCAGCCCGCGCCCAGTAGCAGGCGGGCGGTGTCGTGGAGCGTGGTGTAGGTGCGCAGCGTGCTGCCGGGGGTGTAGATGCCGCCCGGCACGACGCGGCTGTCGTCCAGCGGGCCCAGGCCGAACAGGCGCTTGCGCTCCACGTCCGAGCGCAGGCGCACGGTGGTCGCGCTGGCGTCGGCCAGCAGCAGGTCGGCGCTGGCGGTGGTCTTGCCCGATCCCGATACCCCGCAGGCGATGACCAGCCGCAGCGGCGGCGGGGACGAGATCTCTTCGGCCAGCCGCAGGTAGGCTTCGACGCCTTCGGAGGCGCCCCCCAGCCCGGCCACCTTGGCGCGCACCATCGCCCGATACACCGCGTAGAAGCGCAGCACCTGCATGGCGTCGAAATCGCCGGAGAGGGTGAGCCACTCGTTGAGCAGCCAGGCGGCGAGATCGGGCCGCCGGTGGTCGAGCAGGTCGATGTAGGTGAAGGCGATCTCCGAGGCCACGTCGATCCAGCGCAGCTGCGGGTTGAACTCGATGCAGTCGAAGGGGGTGATCCGGTCGTCCAGGAGCACCAGGTTGCCCAGGTGCAGGTCGCCATGGCATTCGCGCACCCGACCGGCGGCCTTGCGGGCGGCCAGCGCCGGGCGGATGCGCGCGAACTCGGCGCGGGTCCAGGCTTCCAGCCTGGCGAGGCGGCTGGCCTGGGCCGGCGCCAGGGCGGCGAGTTCGGTAAAGTTCTCGAGGGCGGGGGCGAGCACCTGCCCGGGCTCGCCGAAGGGGCTGTCGGGGCCGGCC
The DNA here is from genome assembly GCF_041904905.1 of Zoogloea sp. GTDB lineage: Bacteria > Pseudomonadota > Gammaproteobacteria > Burkholderiales > Rhodocyclaceae > Zoogloea. The sequence continues at coordinate 18,643 of NZ_JAYRMI010000013.1, forward strand.
ACCGGCGCCTCCCGGTGAAAGGCATGGAGCGTGACCGCAAGGCCCGACAGGTGGGCCAGCCGCAACTGGCCGTGGGCGCACACGTGATCGAGCCGCTGCGCTTCGGGGAAGCGACGCATCTGCACCGCCCACTCCTCGCCCTGATCGCTGGTGCCGACGACCTCCAGGCCCAGGTAGAGATCGGGTGCGAACCGCCGGTTGAGGCGCAGCTCCGCCTCGCAGCAGCGGCGACGTTTCTCCGCGCTGCCGTAATCGAGGAAGGGCAGGCCGATCGGCTTCTTGATCTTCCAGGTGAGGGCGCCGGCCAGGAGCAGCCACGAGATGTGGGTCTCGATCACCGTTGCGTCGTGGCGCGCCCGGAACGCTTCAAGCCAGGGGGGCAAGGGGGTTGTCATGGGCGAATTATCGTCCCGCGCGGCGCATCGTGCTCAACCGGCTGCCAGGGGTGGAATACGGCCAGCCGGCCCGCCGGTCAACACCGGGCCGGCTTCGTCGGTGGGTTGCGGGAGGGGGGCGTCGGGCAGCGCGTAGGCGAGCCAGCCCAGGCTGCCTAGAAAGAGGGCGGCTGTCAGCCCGATGGCCTTGAGGCTGGTGCGTTGGCGCGGGCCCCACGCGTTGGCCTCCGCCCGGCCGGGCCAGCAGGCGAGCTTGAAGGTGAAATACAGCCCGACCACCGGCACCAACTGGGCCAGCCAGACCCAGCCGCGCCAGTCCAGGTCGTGGCAGCGGCGCACCAGGGCGCGAACCTTGAGCAGGGTGGCCAGCGCGATGGCCACGGCGAGCGCGGCGGCGGAGCCCCAGGTGAAGAACGCGGCGAAGCCCAGATTCAGGATGCCCAGGCTGAGCAGCGCGGTCTGGAGCAGCAGGCCGCGCCCGAAGCGCCCGCCGAAGTCCAGGCCGAAGAACTCGCTGGCGGCGGCGGGCGGGCCAGCCTGTTCCTGCCGGGCGGCGTTGGCGCCTTCGGCGGCCTGAGCGGCCAGATAGCCCGGCATGTTGATCGAGCAGGCCCGGCAGATCGTGCGCACGGGCTGGGTTTCGCCGCAGGCGGGGCAGACGACCTGGGGCACGGGGGCGTCGACCACCGTCCGGCCGGCGTCGTCGCGCACCGCGCTGAGGTGCTTGTCGAGCATGTCGGGCGGCAGGGGCGGGTCGATCGTCACCTTGAGCCCGATGCCCTTCAGGCGCAGCTCGTAGCGCTGCGCCTCGACGCTGGAGAGGCCCTTGCGCAGGCGGACGCGTTGCCCCGAGAACACCTGGTGGATGGTCTCGCGGGAGCAGCCGAGCAGGGCCTGGAGTTGCATGCGGGCGATGCTCCGGTCGTAGCCCGGCAGGGTTTCGCCAAAGAAGACGATGTTATGGACGGGTTCCAAAGTGCTTTCCGGATGGCATTTCGGCCGGGATTCTACGGTGCCGCAGGCCCGCCGGCAATGACGCCGGGGTGCAGTTCGGGCAGGCCGGCGCTTTCGTGGGCCGGCGGGCGGTGCTATGTTCGCGCCCTTTCGCCCGAGCCGCCGATGACCGTCGCCGCCAACCCTTTCGATTCCCGGCCTGCCACCCTCGCCGAGGCCGAAGCCCAGATCGCCGCGATCCGGGCGCAGCTCGCGAGGGCCGGGTGCGGCCACCGTAACCCGCCGCCGCCGCCCGACGCCTGCTGCGGCCGCGGCTGCAACGGCTGCGTGTGGGAGGGCTACTACGCGGCCCTTGGCCGGTGGCGCGACGACGCCCGCGCACTGCTGGCGGATACGCCGAAAGCCTTGTAAAATCCGTCGCTTGCCGAGGAGCGTTGCGACCCGCTGATCCCCTCGATCCAGCAGGCCAGGCTCGGCAACCGATCAACGGCGCTCACAAACCTTGCCCGGTTTGTTGCGCCGTTTTTCTTTGCGCGCCCCGGCCGATTTTTTTAGGAACCGCCATGCAGCCCGACCGTACCGCCGAACTCCACAATCAACTGACCCACCGCATCCTGATCCTCGACGGGGCGATGGGCACGATGATCCAGCAGCACAAGCTGGGTGAAGCCGACTACCGGGGCACGCGCTTCGCCGAACACGGCAAGGATCTCAAGGGCAACAACGATCTGCTGGTGCTCACCCGGCCGGATGTGGTGGGCGGCATCCACCGGGCCTACCTTGAGGCTGGCGCCGACATCGTCGAGACCTGCACCTTCAACGCCACCCGCGTGTCCCAGGCCGAATATGGCCTGGCCGACGTGGCCTACGAGCTGAACGTGGAAGGCGCCCGCCTGGTGCGCGCGCTGTGCGACGAATTCACCGCCGCCAACCCGGCCAAGCCGCGCTACTGCGCCGGCGTGCTGGGCCCCACCTCGCGCACCCTGTCGATCTCGCCGGACGTGAACGATCCGGGCTTTCGCAACATCAGCTTCGACGCGCTGGTGGACGACTACTACGACTCCGCCCGCGGCCTGCTGGAAGGCGGCGCCGACATCCTGCTGATCGAAACCATCTTCGACACCCTCAACGCCAAGGCCGCGGTGTTTGCCGTCGAGAAGCTGTTCGCGGATCTGGGCCGCCGCGTGCCGGTGATGATCTCCGGCACCATCACCGACGCCTCCGGCCGCACCCTGTCGGGCCAGACCGCCGAGGCCTTCTGGAACTCCCTCTCCCACGCCCAGCCGATCAGCTTCGGTCTCAACTGCGCGCTGGGCGCGAAGGAGCTGCGCCAGTACGTGGAGGAACTCGCGGGCGTCTGCAACACCTTCGTGTCGGCCCACCCCAACGCCGGCCTGCCCAACCCGCTGTCGCCCACCGGCTACGACGAGACGCCCGAGGAGCTGGCGAGCGAGATCGTCGAGTGGGCGCGCTCCGGGCTGGTGAACATCGTCGGCGGCTGCTGCGGCACCTCGCCGGCGCACATCAAGGCGATCGCCGACGCGGTCAGCCTCGTTACCCCGCGCAGCGTGCCGGATGTGGAGAAGAAGCTGCGCCTGTCGGGCCTGGAGCCCTTCAACGTGGGCGCCGACTCGCTCTTCGTCAACGTGGGCGAGCGCACCAACGTCACCGGCTCCCGCGCCTTTGCGCGGATGATCCTTGAGGGCCGCTTCGACGACGCCCTGGCGGTGGCCCGCCAGCAGGTGGAGAACGGCGCCCAGGTCATCGACATCAACATGGACGAGGCGATGCTCGACTCCCTCGCGGCGATGGAGAAATTCCTCAAGCTCATCGCCTCCGAGCCGGACATCTCCCGCGTGCCCATCATGCTCGACTCGTCCAAGTGGAGCGTGATCGAGGCCGGCCTGAAGTGCATCCAGGGCAAGGGCGTGGTCAACTCCATCTCGATGAAGGAGGGCGAGGCCGAGTTCCTGCGCCAGGCGCGCCTGTGCCGCCAGTACGGCGCCGCGGTCATCGTGATGGCCTTCGACGAGAAGGGGCAGGCCGACACCTTCGCCCGCAAGACCGAGATCTGCGCCAAAGCCTACCAACTCCTCACCGGTATCGGCTTCCCGCCCGAAGACATCATCTTCGACCCGAACATCTTCGCCATCGCCACCGGCATCGAGGAGCACGACAACTACGCCGTGGACTTCATCGAGGCGGTGGCCTGGATCAAGGCCAACCTGCCTTACGCCAAGGTGAGCGGCGGCGTCTCCAACGTGAGCTTCAGCTTCCGCGGCAACGACCCGGTGCGCGAGGCGATCCACACCGTGTTCCTGTACCACGCCATCAAGGCCGGCATGAGCATGGGCATCGTCAACGCCGGCATGCTGGGCGTGTACGACGATCTGGAGCCCGAGCTGCGGGCCAAGGTCGAGGACGTGGTGCTCAACCGCCACCCGGGCGCCGGCGAGGCGCTGGTGGAGTTCGCCCAGACGGTGAAGGAAGGCAAGGCCAAGGATTCCGGGCCGGATCTCACCTGGCGCGAGCAGCCCGTCGAGGCGCGCCTTTCCCACGCGCTGGTCAAGGGCATCACCGATTTCGTGGTGGCCGACACCGAAGAAGTGCGCGCCAAACTCGCCGCCGAGGGCAAGCCGCCGCTCGCCGTGATCGAAGGCCCGCTGATGGCCGGGATGAACGTGGTGGGCGACCTCTTCGGCGCCGGCAAGATGTTCCTGCCCCAGGTGGTCAAGTCGGCCCGCGTGATGAAGCAGGCCGTGGCCCACCTGATCCCCTTCATCGAAGAGGAAAAGGCCCGCACCGGCGCCACCAGCAAGGGCAAGATCGTCGTCGCCACCGTGAAGGGCGACGTGCACGACATCGGCAAGAACATCGTCGGCGTGGTGCTGGGCTGCAACGGCTACGACGTGGTGGACCTGGGCGTGATGGTGCCCTGCGACAAGATCCTCCACGCCGCCCGCGAGCACGGCGCCCAGGCCATCGGCCTGTCGGGTCTCATCACCCCGTCGCTCGAAGAGATGAGCCACGTGGCGGCCGAGATGCAGCGTCAGGGCTTTGCCGACGGTCAGCCGATCCCGCTCCTGATCGGCGGCGCCACCACCAGCCGCGCCCACACCGCCATCAAGATCGCCCCGCACTACGGTGGGCCGGTGGTGTACGTGCCCGATGCCTCCCGCGCGGTGGGCGTGGTCACCAGCCTGCTCTCCGAAGGCCAGCGCGAGGGCTACGCCGCCGACGTGGCCGCCGACTACGAGAAGATCCGCGCCCAGCACGCCGGCAAGAAGGGCGTCGCGATGGTCAAGCTCGACGTCGCCCGCGCCAACGCCTTCCGGTGGAACCTCGACCCGGCCTACACGCCGGCCAAGCCCGCTCAACTGGGTGTGCACGCCTTCGACATCGACCTCGCCGAGCTGGTGGATTTCATCGACTGGGGCCCGTTCTTCCAGACCTGGGATCTGGCCGGCAGCTACCCGAAGATCCTCGACGACGAGATCGTCGGCGAGACCGCCCGCGAGCTGAAATCCGACGCCGAGGTGATGCTCGCCCGCATCGTCGCCGAGCAGGACACCAACCCGTGGGTCAAGGCCCGCGGCGTGATCGGCCTGTTCCCCGCCAACAGCGTGGGCGACGACATCGAGATCTACGCCGACGAATCCCGCAGCAACGTGCTGATGACCTGGCACGGCCTGCGCCAGCAGCACGAACGCCCGGCCGGCAAGCCCAACTACTGCCTGGCGGATTTCGTCGCCGGCAAGGAATCGGGCGTCGCCGACTACGTGGGCGCTTTCGCGGTCACCGCCGGCCTGGGCATCGAGGGCCGTCTGGCTGCCTACGAGCGCACCCACGACGACTACCACGCGATCATGCTCAAGGCCCTCGCCGACCGCTTCGCCGAAGCCGCCGCCGAATGGCTGCACACCCGCGTGCGCAAGGAGTTCTGGGGCTATTCGCCGGCCGAAACCTTCAGCAACGAAGAACTCATCAAGGAAGCCTACCAGGGCATCCGCCCGGCGCCGGGCTACCCGGCCTGCCCGGATCACACGGTGAAGGGCGACCTTTTCAAGCTCCTCGACGTGCCCGCCAACACCGGCATGGGCCTCACCGAGAGCTTCGCGATGACGCCCGCGGCGGCGGTCTCCGGCTTCTACTTCGCCCACCCGGACAGCCACTACTTCGCGGTCAGCAAGATCGGGCGGGATCAGCTGGAAGACTGGGCGAAGCGCACCGGGATGGCGGTGGCTGAGGCGGAGAAGTGGCTGGCGCCGCTGCTGTAAGCGATCGATCAGGGGCCGGGGGATTCGACCATGAGCACGGATACGTCGTACTACGTCTATGCCCTGAAAGACCCCCGGCAGTCGCCGGCGCTGCCGTTCTACATCGGCAAGGGCTCCGGCACGCGTGCCCACGACCACCTGGTCAATCCTGACGACTCGCCCAAAGGGCGGCGGATTCGGGAGATCGAAGCCGCCGGGGCCAAGGTGCTCGTGGTCCGGCTCGTGGATGCGCTCACCGAGGCGCAGGCGCTCAGGATCGAGGCCGAACTGATCGCGGCCTTCGGGACGATCGAAACCGGCGGCTCGCTGACGAACGCCGTCATGCCGTCGGGGCTTGCCCGGAAAGCCCGGGCCGCGGTGGTTGTCCCCTCGGGCGTGCGCGAGAAGGCCCAGATCGGCCTGGCGCTGCTGAAGGATGCGGTGCTCGAGCTGGCGAAGGCCAACCCCCAGGGGATCTCCAACTCAGACGCCGCCAGTCTGCTGGGTTTGCGCAGCGACTATGGCGGCGGCTCGAAGGATTACCTGTCGTACAGCGTGATCGGGCTGCTGATGCGCGATGGCAAGCTTGCGCGCACCGTGACGGGCCGCAAGCACATAGCGAAAGTGGATTGAGCGGGTTTTCCACCCCTCTGTTGATCGCCGCTGTATTTGATTGTTGTAAATAACATCAGGTATGATGAACGGCTTAATTCATGGCTGGTTTTATTTATTTATATATGTATTGCTTGCGTAACTTGCTGGTTGTTCTGGTTGTCAGCCTGATTTCGGTTTTCGCACTGGCTGATCCGCTGTCTCAAACTAAGCATCAGCGGATCATGGGGCTGGCTGCCGAGCAGGGTCAGAACTCAGTGACCGTGGTCAGCATTGAGGAGGCCAATAATGCGCTCGCTACGATGCTGATGATCGGCGCCCTCAATTCCGGCGTTCCCTCAGGGAATTCCGGTGTCTTGCGGCAGTTTTTTGAGGGCAAATTTAACGTGAAGGTCTTGGGGGTTGTCGGCGACGATGACGCCCTGACTGCGGCAACAGTTGCTCGGGCGCTGGAGGACGTCAAGGGTAAGGCTGTGTCCAACGTGTCTTTATTTGTGGTGCTGGACGATGAGGCGCAGCGCAGTCGCCTTGCAGCCCTCGCGGAAGCCGCAGGCGTTCGACTCGTGCTCGCGCCGTTGCAGCGTTAGTGCGCGCGATGCCGCCCGCCATCACCGCCCGAACGTCGCCCTCACCACCTCCAGCAGCGCGTCGGCCACGTCGGCGTCGTCGGTGAGGCTTTCCACCAGGGCCGAGCGGCAGGCTTCGATCGGGTCGAGGCCGACCTTCACCAGCTTGGCGGCGTACACCAGCAGGCGGGTGGAGACCACTTCCTCCAGATCCACATCCTTCAGGCTGCGCAGGCGGGCGGCGATGGAGACGAGCTGCTTGGCCAGCAGCGGGTCGCAGGCGGCTTCGCCCAGCAGGATGGATTCCTCCCGCGCGGCGCTGGGAAACTCGAAGCGCAGGCTGATGAAGCGCTGGCGGGTGGAGGGCTTCAGGCCCTTCAGGAAGTTCTGGTAGCCGGGGTTGTAGGACATCACCAGCATGAAGCTGGCGGGCGCGTGGAGCAGCTCGCCGGTGCGCTCGATGGGCAGCACGCGGCGGTCGTCGGCCAGCGGGTGGATCACCACCGTGGTGTCGCGGCGGGCCTCGACCACTTCGTCCAGGTAGCAGATGCCGCCTTCGCGCACCGCGCGGGTCAGCGGGCCGTCGCACCACACGGTCTGGCCGTCGCCCAGCAGGTGGCGGCCGACCAGATCGGCGGCGGTGAGGTCGTCGTGGCAGGCCACGGTGTACAGCGGCAGCCCCAGCCGTGCGGCCATGTGGGCCACGAAACGGGTCTTGCCCACGCCGGTGGGGCCCTTGATGAGGAGCGGCAGGCGGTTCTTCCAGGCCTGCTCGAAGACTTCCACTTCGTTGCCGGCGGCTTCGTAGAACGGGGTGTTGGCGGTCATCGGGGCGTTCATGGGATGGAGATCCAGTAGGCGACGGCGATCAGCGTCGAGACGAGCAGCAGCCAGCCGAACAGCAGGCCGCGCCAGAAGAATTTGACCCCGCGCAGGCCCATGAAGTCGAGCACCACGAGGCGGCCCTTCACGAAGCCGATGGCGAGCAGTGCCGCCATGGCGGCCGTGCCGGCCACGCCGCGCTCGCCGATCTCGAAGGTGGCGACGGTGGCCAGCAGCAGCACGACCAGCACGAGGTTGAGTTGTCGGGTGTTCATCGGGCGGGCTCCTCAGCGCATCACGTACACGAGGGGGAAGAGGACGATCCACACCAGGTCCACCATGTGCCAGTAGGCCGCGCCGCTCTCGATGCCGTTCATGTTGTGGGGGCCGTAGTCGCCGCTGCGGGTCTTCCACCACAGGGCGACGAGGATCACCAGCCCGAGGATGACGTGCATGAAGTGGAAGAAGGTGAGCGACAGGTAGAACATGTAGAAGGTGTTGGTGGACAGGTTGATGCCGGCCCCGAACTTGGCGCCGTACTCGAAGCCCTTCACCACCAGAAAGCCGCCGCCACAGGCGATGCCGGCCAGCAGCCAGCGGGCGCCGGTGGCGCTGCGGGCGCGGCCGACGGCCTCCACGGCCCGGGCCACGCACCAGCTGCCGGTGATGAGCAGCACGGTGTTCACCGCGCCGGCCGGGCGGTCGAGGGTGGCCTGCATGGTGTTGAAGAGGTCGACGTGGCGGGCCCGCGCGAAGGCGTAGGCGGCGAAGAACACGCCGAAGGCGAGCAGCTCGGCCAGGATGAAGAACCAGATCGCGAGATCGCCGGGGGGCGCGGCGGCGGGGCCGCCGGCGGGTTGCGGGGTCGGGGTGGAGGCGTCCATCGCCGGCAGTATCGGCCGCCCCGCCGCGTCGAGCCTTGATCTGGGCCAATTGCGCGGGCGGGCTGCGGCGTGAAAGTGAATTCCGTCATGCGGAAGTTTTTCGGGCTACTATAACTAAAGTTATATATAAGAAGAGGCGGGGAGGTGGCATGCGGATTCTGGTGGTGGACGATTCCAGAACCATCGCGACGGTGTTCGGCGCGCGGCTCGTCGAGTTCGGGCACGAGGTGGTGATCGCCGAGAACGGGCAGATCGCGGTGGAGCGTTTCCAGGCGTCGGCGCCCGATCTGGTGCTGATGGACATCGAGATGCCGGTGATGAACGGCTTCGAGGCGGCCAAGCAGATCCGCGCCTTCGAGGCGACCCAGCAGTGGGCGTGGACGCCGATCATCTTCCTCACCGCCTCCTACACCCCGGAGAACCTCATCACCGCCATCGAGGCGGGCGGCGACGACTTCATCCCCAAGTCGTCCCCCGAGGGGGTTGTCCAGGCCAAGATGAAGGCCATGGCGCGCATTGCCAGCCTGCGGGCCGAGCTGTCCCTGGCCAACCGCAAGCTGGAGGCCCAGGCCAGCCAGGACGGGCTGACCGGGCTGTTCAACCGCCGCTACATGGATCGGCGCCTCGACGAGCAGTGGCGCGACGCCATCCGCAGCGGGGCGCCCTTCGGCCTGCTGATGATGGATGTGGATCACTTCAAGCGCTACAACGACCACTACGGCCACCTGATGGGCGACGACTGCCTGCGGGCCATCGCCACGACGCTGGCGAAGGTGGCCGAGCAGGTGAACGCCCGCCGGCTGGCCCGGGATGCCTTCGCGGCCCGCTACGGGGGCGAGGAGTTCGCGATCATGCTGCCGCGCTGTTCGGCCGAGGCGCTGGGCGAGATCGCCCGGGCCACCGTGGAGGCCGTGCAGCGGCAGGCGATTCCCCACATCCGCAATGCCGACTGGGGGGTGGTCACGCTGTCGGTGGGCGGTGCCTACATCGGGCGGGCGGAGGGCCCGCTGGCGCCGCTCTTCCGCCGCGCCGACGCCAACCTCTACAAGGCCAAGGAGGGCGGGCGCAACCGCGCCGAGCTTGCCTGAGGCGTTCAGTAGATGAGCGGGATCAGCTTGCGCACCCGCTTGCGGTAGCTGGCGTAGGCCGGGAAGCGGGCCATCAGCCAGCGCTCCTCGCGCCGCGACTTGATGTCGAAGAACACCAGCAGCACCACCGCCCACAGCAGGGTCAGCCAGCCCTGGGCGATCAGCGCCCAGCCGAAGGCAGCGAGGATCAGGCCGCTGTAGATCGGGTGGCGGACCCAGCCGTAGGGGCCGGTCTCCACCAGATGGCAGTCGTCCCGGGGGTGGGGCAGGGGGGTGAGGTTGCGCCCCAGGCGCAGCACCGCCGCGGCGCAGATGGTGACCCCCAGCGCCAGCAACATGGCGCCGACGGCCTGGGCAGGAAACGCCAGCACCCGCGGCCAGGCGGGCAGGCCGGGGGCGGACGAAGGCCCGAACAGGATCAGCGCGAAGAGGCCCCCCTGGGCCACCACGTACCACTCGCCGCGGGGGCCTTTCCACCAGGGCGCCGGGCGGCTCACGGCTGGGTCTCCGCGCCGCGCTGCGCGCTGGCCGGCCGGCGGAGGGCCGGCGTGGCCGCGACAGGCGGGCGATTCAAGGCTGGGTTCATGGCCGCGTGGGGTTCCGTGCGACGGCCGACATGCCGTCGTCAGCCCCCATTCTAGGCCTGCCGGCGGCGCTGCGGGCGATTACCGCCCGCGAGCTTCAGCCCACCACGAAGCCCGGTACGTCGATGCGCACCGCGGGGCGGTCCAGCACCACCGCGACGCAGTGGGCGAAGGTGCGCGCCCACTCGCCGCCCTGGGCGAAGCGCTGTTCGCCGCCGTACTTGGCCACGTTGAGAATCACGTCGAGCATCAGCACCTTGCCCACCGGGTTGCTCGGCGTGCACTCCAGCTCGTCGAACTCCTCGTGGAGCCATTCCTGGGCGCTGGCTTTGGTGAGATCGGCGACGTCTGCGGCGTGCACATGGAATTCGTATTCCCGGTCTGCCCGGAACACGACGGTGACGGTGTACATTCGGGTCTCCTCGTTATTTTTCCACCCTGACCGGCGCATTTTTCGGTGGCCCGCCGGCAAGATCAAGTAACCGATTGTTATCATCCCGCGCTGGCCTGCCTCACCCTTCCCGTCTTCTCCTCTCCGCCATGACCGAATCCCCCTGGCGCGCCCTCGCCAACCGCCGCATGCTGATCTGCGTGCTCACCGGTTTCTCGTCGGGCCTGCCCCTTTACCTGCTGCTCAATCTGGTGCCGGCCTGGCTGAAGACCGAGGGCTTGTCGCTCAAGGCCATCGGGGCGTTTGCGCTGATCCAGTTCCCCTACACCTGGAAGTTCGTCTGGTCGCCCTTCCTCGACCGCTTCGCGCTGCCGCTGCTGGGGCGGCGGCGGGGCTGGATGGCGCTCACCATGCTGCTGCTGCTGGCGGCGGTGGCCTGGCTGGGCACCCTGTCGCCCACCGGCCAGCTCGGGCTGGTGATCGGGCTCACGGCGCTGATCGCCTTTCTCTCGGCCACCCTCGACATCGTCCTCGACGCCTACCGGCGCGAGCTGCTGCCCGAGATCGAGCTGGGCATCGGCAACGCCATCCACGTGAACGCCTACAAGCTGGCCGGACTGGTGCCGGGCAGCCTGTCGCTGGTGCTGGCCGATCACCTGCCGTGGTCGCAGGTGTTCCTGGTGACCGCGCTGTTCATGGCGCCGGGGCTGGCGATGACGCTGCTGGTGAAGGAGCCGGCCGCCGCCCAGGGCGCCCCGCGCACCCTGCGCGACGCGGTGGTGGAGCCGTTCCGGGAGTTCTTCGGCCGCCACGGCGTGCGGTCGGCGCTGGTGGTGCTGGGCTTCATCTTTCTCTACAAGCTGGGCGATTCGCTGTGCACCGCGCTCGCCACGCCCTTTTACCTCGACATGGGCTTCTCCAAGACCGAGATCGGCCTCGTCGCCAAGAACGCCGGCCTGTGGCCCAGCGTGATCGGCGGCATCCTGGGCGGGCTGTGGATGGTGAAGCTGGGCATCAACCGGGCCCTGTGGGTGTTCGGCGTGGTGCAGTGGCTGGCGATCTACGGTTTTGCGTGGCTGGCCTGGCTGGGCCCGGCCGAGGCCGACGCCGGCCGCCTGGGCGTGCTGGCGGCGGTGATCGGGCTGGAGGCGCTGGGCGTGGGCCTGGGCACCACGGCCTTCGTGGCCTACATGGCGCGCACCACCCACCCGGCCTACACCGCCACCCAGCTGGCGCTATTCACCAGCCTGATGGCGGTGCCGCGCACCTTCATCAACGCCTCGGCCGGCTGGCTGGTGGAATACTTCGGCTGGTTCGACTTCTTCCTGCTGTGCGGCGTGCTGGCGGTGCCCGGCATGCTGCTGCTGTTCAAGGTGGCGCCGTGGCGCGAGACGCCGGCCGCCGCCTGATTTCCCATCGATGCTCACCATGACGCCCCTCGAATCCGCCGCCCGCCGCCTGTGCGACACCCTCGACCCGATGCGCTTCGCCGCGCCGGTCAGCCATGTGTACAACCCCCTCGACTACGCCTGGGCACCCAACGCCCTGTACCTGCAGCGCTTTGGCCAGGGGCGGAAGAAGGCGATCTTCGTGGGCATGAACCCCGGCCCCTTCGGCATGGTGCAGACCGGCGTGCCCTTTGGCGAGATCGCCGCGGTGCGCGACTGGATGGGCATCGAGGCGGCGGTGGGCAAGCCCGCCATCGAGAACCCCAAGCGTCCCATCGAGGGCTTCGCCTGCCCGCGCTCCGAGGTGAGCGGGCGGCGCCTGTGGGGCCTGTTTGCCGAGCGCTTCGGCAGCGCCGAGGCCTTCTTTGCCGATCACTTCGTGGCCAACTACTGCCCGCTGGCCTTCTTCGACCACGGCCGTAACCTCACCCCCGACAAGCTGCCGGTGGCCGAGCAGGGCCCGCTGCTGGCGGCCTGCGACGCGCATCTGCGGGCGGTGGTGGCGACGCTCGCGCCCGACTGGGTGATCGGCGTGGGCGCCTGGGCCGAACAGCGCGCCCGCGAGGCGCTGGTGGGGTTGCCGGTGAAGTTTGGCCGCGTGCTCCACCCCAGCCCGGCCAGCCCGGCGGCCAACCGGGGCTGGAGCGAGGCGGCGACGAAGCAGCTGGTGGCCTTGGGCGTGTGGGCCTGAGCGTTCAAGGGGGCGGGCAAGCCTCCGGGCTGCGCGGGCACTGCAAATTGCCGCGCGGTTCTGGCGTCGAGCCTTGTGCGCAAGGCAAAAAGCCTTGCGGTCGATGCAAAAAGCCTTGCCGGCAAGGCTGCCGGGCAACCCCCTTGCGGCAAATAGCGTCGCCGCCAAGGCCCAAGGATTTGCGCGCAGGGCTCGCGGCCTTGCCCGCAAGGCCCCAGGGCCACGGCGGTGCTGCAAAAAGCCTCGTCCGCAAGGCTTTTTGCCTTGCGGGCGAGGGGTCGGGCCGGTGGGGCGAGGCGGGCTGGCCCCGGAGGGATTAGCGGCGGCGGCCGCCTCCGCCCAGAATCGACCCCAGCACGCCGCGCACGATCTCGCGGCCGATGGTGGAGCCCACCGTGCGGGCCACGCTGCGGGCGGCGGTCTCCGCCAGGCCGGGGTGACGGCCGCCGCGCGGCCCGGTGGTGCCGAAGAGGATGCCGGACAGCCCGCCCAGCAACCCGCCGCCTTCCTCCTCCTGCGGGGCCGGCGCCGGGGCTGCGCCAGCGCCGTTGCCGGCCGGGGCCGCGCCGCCGCGCAGCTTCTCGAAGGCGGATTCGCGGTCGATGATCTCCTCGTAGTGCCCGTAGATCACCGAGCCCTCGATGGCGGCCTTGCGTTCGGCGGCGGTGAGCGGCCCCAGGCGCGAGCCCGGGGCGACGATGAAGCCGCGCTCCACCATGTGCGGGCGGCCCTTCTCGTCGAGGAAGGAGATCAGCGCCTCGCCCACGCCCAGCTCGGTGATGACGGTGGCGGCGTCGAACTCGGGGTTGGCGCGCATGGTTTCGGCGGCGGTCTTCACCGCCTTCTGGTCGCGCGGGGTGAAGGCGCGCAGGGCGTGCTGCACCCGGTTGCCCAGCTGGCCAAGCACCGTCTCGGGCACGTCCAGCGGGTTCTGGGTGACGAAGTAGATGCCCACGCCCTTGGAGCGGATCAGCCGCACCACCTGCTCGATCTTCTCCAGCAGGGCCTTGGGCGCCTCGTTGAAGAGCAGGTGGGCCTCGTCGAAGAAGAACACCAGCTTGGGCTTGTCCAGGTCGCCCACTTCCGGGAGCTGCTCGAAGAGTTCGGCCAGCATCCACAGCAGGAAGGTGGAGTAGAGCTTGGGCGAGTTGTAGAGCTTGTCGGCGGCGAGGATGTTGATGACCCCACGGCCGTCGGCGTCCGTCTGGATGAGGTCGGCGATGTCGAGCATCGGCTCGCCGAAGAACTTGTCGCCGCCCTGGGATTCGATGGCCAGCAGCCCGCGCTGGATGGCGCCGATGGACGCAGCGGAGATGTTGCCGTACTCGGTGGTGAAATCCTTGGCGTTGTCGCCCACGTACTGCAGGGTGGCGCGCAGATCCTTCAGGTCGATGATGAGCAGGCCCTGGTCGTCGGCGATCTTGAACACCAGCTGCAGCACGCCGGCCTGGGTGTCGTTGAGGTTGAGCAGCCGCGCCAGCAGCATCGGGCCCATGTCGGATACCGTGGCGCGCACCGGGTGGCCGGCCTCGCCGAAGACGTCCCAGAACACCGCGGTGTTGGCCCGCGGGGTGAATTCGGCGATGCCCAGGGCCGCCAGGCGCTCCTTGAGCTTGGGCGACTCGACGCCCGCCGCGCCGATGCCCGACAGGTCGCCCTTCACGTCGGCCATGAACACCGGCACGCCGATGCCGGCAAAGGATTCGGCCATCTTCTGCAGCGTGACCGTCTTGCCGGTGCCGGTGGCGCCGGTGATGAGGCCGTGGCGGTTGGCCAGCTGGGGCAGCAGGGCGATCTCCTTGTCTTTCGACTTGGCGATGATGAGGGGCGCGGTCATGGAATCCTCCGGGTGGGCAAAATGGGTTCAGCGGGCAATTATCGGCCAACTACCCGCCAGGGGCATGAAATCCGCCCGGCCACGCCCGAAAAAGCCTCGCCGAATTGATCCGCGGCAAGCGCGGGCTGCGCGAACTTCGGGCGGCGGGGTAAAATCGCCGTTTTTCGTTGCAAACCAAGGACACAGAATCATGGCGGGTCATTCCAAGTGGGCCAATATCCAGCACCGCAAGGGCCGGCAGGATGAAAAGCGCGGTCGGGTCTTCTCCCGGCTGGCCAAGGAAATCACGGTTGCGGCACGCATGGGTGGGGGCGACGCCGCCTTCAACCCGCGCCTGCGTCTGGCGGTGGATCGCGCCAAGGCGGTGAACATGCCGGCCGACAACATCGACCGCGCCGTCAAGAAGGGCACCGGCGAGCTGGAAGGCGTCACCTACGAGGAAGCCCGCTACGAGGGCTACGGCATCGGCGGCGCGGCGGTGATGGTCGATTGCCTCACCGACAACAAGACCCGCACCGTGGCCGACGTGCGTCATGCCTTCAACAAGTACGGCGGCAACATGGGCACCGACGGCTGCGTGGCCTTCCAGTTCAAGCACTGCGGCCAGCTGCTGTTCGCCCCGGGCACGTCGGAAGACGCGCTGATGGAAGCCGCCCTCGAAGCCGGCGCCGACGACGTGGTGCCCAACGACGACGGCTCCATCGAGGTGATGACCGACCCGTACCAGTTCGGCGAGGTGAAGGAGGCGCTGGAGAAGGCCGGCTTCACCGCCGAGTTCGGCGAAGTCACCATGAAGCCCCTCAACGACACCGAACTCGCCGGCGACGACGCGCTGCGCATGCAGAAGCTGCTCGACGCGCTGGAATCCCTCGACGACGTGCAGGCGGTGTACACCTCCGCGGCGATGGACGACGCCTGACCGGCGCTCCACCCGCCGGAAGCCGGACACAAAAAAGCCACCTTGCGGTGGCTTTTTTGCTTTGCAGCGCATCCCGGCCGAAGCCGGGAGAGCGAGGCAGATTACTTGCGGCGACGGGCAGCAGCCAGGCCCAGCGCGCCCAGGCCGATCAGGGCCATGGAGGTGGGTTCCGGAACGGTGACCGGATCCTGGGTGTAAACGTAGCGGGCTTGAGCGCCGACGTTCGCGTAGTTGGAGAAGGAGGCGTCGGCGTTGCCGTCGGAGGTGAAGGTGTTGGCGGCGGAGGCCAGCGCGAAGATCGACAGGGCGTTGTTGGCGATCCAGCCGGTGCTCAGGACGTCGCTGTCGTCGCCCAGGGCCAGGGTGGCGCCGGAGCTGACGACGTGCAGGTCGCCGGTGAAGCTGCCGATGGCGGTGGAGACGATGGAGCCGATCTGGCTGCCGCCCCAGGCGGTGCCAACACGCAGGCGGGTGTTGGAGGACAGGTCTTCGATCAGCGAGCCGCTCGGGTTGGTGCTGGTGGCGGAGCCGCCGGCGAAGGTGTTGCCGTAGGCTTGCCATTCGATGTGGTCGAAGGTGTAGCCGGCGACGACGGGAGCGGCGGCGATGTTGAAGTTGATGCCGAAGCTGGTCTTGTTGGAGACGGACGGCAGGACGGCGTCGTTCAGCAGCTGGTTGAGGGAGAGGGTGCCGGAGGCGCCGGTGGCCGCCAGGGTGCCGGTGTAGCCAGCCCAGTTAACGGTGGCGTCGATGGTGTAGGCGTGAGCGGTGCCGGCAGCGGCAACCAGCGCGAGGGCGAGCAGTTTTTTCATGTGAAGCTCCAGATTGAAAATCGACAAAAATATTTGGCAATGGGGGCGATCCCAACTGCTGCCTCATTCTGAGCAAGTCGCATGCCCGCTTTGGGGTAGATTATATAAATCAACAAGTTGAGCTTTTTGTCACGCGGGGTTGAATCCATTTGTAAAAATTCCCGACAGCTAACCGTGAACAACTGTGTATCCGCACCGGGTAAGGCGAAAAATACGTATCGATCTTTGCTGTGTGCCAAAGAATTGGCATTTATCGCAAAATAGTCGTGTGTTTTTTGTTTTTGTTGTATTTTGGCGTTTGTCTGTCGGACAAGAGATTTTGGAGGATTTGCCTTGATGGAGCTTCAGACTGCAAGCGCGACCGCCGCCGTTCCGCGCGGTGAGCGCCGCAAACGCCAGCGTTTCGTGGCGAAGCGCTGGGGTCAGGTGTGTTTCTGGGTGGTGATCGACGGCGAGCGGCTGCCGGTCAACGACCTTTCGCTGGAGGGCTTCAGCGTGCCCTGGGGGTCGCCCCTGGCCGAGCCCGAGGCCTTCCCCTTCGTGCTGGAGCTGGAAGGGATTCCCGACGTCATCCGCGGCATGGCGGAGACGGTGAACTTCGTGCTTGCGATGGATGGCGGGCTGATGGGCTGCCGCTTCGTCGCGCTGTCCCGCGATGCCACCGAGCGCCTGCACGAGTGGCTGACCCTGCACGTCATCTCCACCGCGACGATCCGCATCACCGAGGCCGACGCGGCCGCCATCGTGTCGGGGCCGTCGCTGGTCTGAGCCGACGCCCGTGGCGGGCACTGAGAAAACTTCTCAGGTGCTTGAAAGACATGATAAATTTCGGACAAGCTGCGCCGGCCTCGTGCCGGCGCCTTTGTTTTGCCCGCGTCGCCCTCCGGCGACCGCCGGAATTTAAGGAATTCGTGTCGTGCTCATCGCCAACAACATCACCATGCAGTTCGGGGCCAAGCCCCTTTTCGAGAACGTCTCCGTCAAGTTCGGCGACGGCAACCGCTACGGCCTGATCGGCGCCAACGGGGCCGGCAAGTCCACCTTCATGAAGATCCTGGCCGGCGTGCTGGAGCCCACCGCCGGCAACGTGGCCCTCGACAGCGGCGAGCGGATGGCCTTCCTGAAACAGGATCAGTTTGCCTACGAAGACGTGCGCGTGCTCGACGTGGTGATGCAGGGCCACGCGGAGATGTGGGCGTGCATGCAGGAGAAGGACGCCATCTACGCCAACCCGGAGGCCACCGAAGAGGACTACATGAAGGCGGCCGAGCTGGAAGGCCACTTCGCCGAGTACGACGGCTACACCGCCGAGGCCCGCGCCGGCGAACTGCTCCACGGTGTCGGCATCCCCACCGAGCAGCACAACGGCCCGATGCGCGAGGTCGCCCCCGGCTGGAAGCTGCGGGTGCTGCTGGCCCAGGCCCTGTTCGCCAACCCGGACATCCTGCTGCTCGACGAACCGACCAACAACCTCGACATCAACACCATCCGCTGGCTGGAGAACGTGCTCAACGAGCGCAACTCCACCATGATCATCATCTCCCACGACCGCCACTTCCTGAACCAGGTGTGCACCCACATGGCGGATCTGGACTACGGCCGCATCCAGGTGTGGCCGGGCACCTGGGACGACTACATCGAGGCCTCCACCCAGGCCCGCGAGCGCCAGTCGGCCGCCAACCAGAAGGCCAAGGAGAAGGTTCAGGAGCTGCAGGAGTTCGTGCGCCGCTTCTCGGCCAACAAGTCCAAGGCCCGTCAGGCCACCAGCCGCGCCAAGCAGATCGAGAAGATCAAGATCGAGGAGTTCAAGCCCTCGTCCCGGCAGTACCCGTGGATCCGCTTCGACTACGACGAGAAGGAGAAGCTGCACCGTCAGGCCGTCGAGATCGAGAATCTCACCTTCGGCTACGATCCGGCCAAGCCGATCATCAAGAACTTCACCTTCACCGCCGACGCCAACGACCGCATCGCGATCATCGGCGAGAACGGCATCGGCAAGACGACCCTGCTCAAGCTGCTGGTCGGCCCCGGCCTGCACGGCCTGGCGCCCCAGTACGGCACCGTCAAGTGGGCCGAGAAGGCCAAGCTGGGCTACTACGCGCAGGACCACGCCGATGACTTCGCCAGCGGGGAGAACCTCACCGACTGGATCAGCGGCTACGTGCGCGAGGGCGGCTACGAGGGCGACGACGCCGAGACCCTGATCCGCGGCACGCTTGGCCGGCTGCTCTTCAAGGGCGACGACGTGAAGAAGTCGGTCAAGGTGATCTCCGGCGGCGAGCAGGGCCGGATGCTGTTCGGCAAGCTGATGCTCCAGCGCAAGAACGTGCTGCTGCTGGACGAGCCCACCAACCACATGGACATGGAATCCATCGAATCCCTCAACTCGGGCATCGCGGATTTCGGCGGCACGCTGTTCTTCGTCTCCCACGACCGGGCCTTCGTGTCGTCCATCGCCACCCGCATCCTCGAGATCCGTGGCCCCGGC
The DNA here is from genome assembly GCF_041904905.1 of Zoogloea sp. Taxonomy (GTDB): domain Bacteria; phylum Pseudomonadota; class Gammaproteobacteria; order Burkholderiales; family Rhodocyclaceae; genus Zoogloea. The sequence goes on from NZ_JAYRMI010000013.1 coordinate 37,390, forward strand.
GACATCGTCGACTACCGCGGCACCTACGAGGAATACCTCGCCAGCCAGGGCATCGAGTAAGCCCGCCGGCGGCGCTCAGGCGGTGGCCCGGGGGGCTGGCCGGGTGGCCGCCCGCCGGGCCTCCACGAAGGCACGGCAGGTCTCCGGGCCCAGCGCCGGGCTGTACAGCCAGCCCTGAAAGCCGTCGCAACCCAGGCTCGCCAGCAAATCCCGCTGGTCCTGGGTCTCCACGTATTCGGCCACCATCTGCACGTGCTGGCTGCGGCACAGCTGGCCCACGCTGGCGATGATCTCGCGGCAGCTGGCGTTGTGCAGCGCCTCCCGGGTCAGCGATCCGTCCAGCTTGATCGCGTCGATCCGGAAGCGCCGCATGTACAGCAGCGAGCTGTAGCCCATCCCGAAGTCGTCCATCGCCAGCTTCACCCCCAGCTCGCCCAGGGCCGACAGGTTGCGGGCCGAGGTGTCGCTGCTGCTCACCAGGTGGCCTTCGGTGATCTCGATCTGCAGCTCGCCCGGCGTCAGCCGGTGGCGGGTCAGGCAGTGCGCCACCCGCCCGGCGAAGCCTGGGTCTTCGAGCTGCAGGGGCGACACATTCACCGCCATCTCGAGGCCCGTCAGCCCGGCGTCGTGCCACTGGCGCAACTGGCGGCAGGCGGTCTCGAGCACCCAGTCGCCCACCGCGTCGATCTTGCCGGCGTCCTCGACGATGGCCATCGCCACGTGGGCCGGCACCTGCCCCAGCAGGGGGTGATCCCAGCGCAGCAGGGCTTCCACGCCGCTCACCGCGCCGGCCAGGTCGAGCTTGGGCTGGTAGGCCAGGTGGACGCGGCCCGCGCGCAGGTCGTGGTCGAGCCGGGCCGCCAGGCTGCGGGCCAGGCTGCCGATCCCGTCGGTGCGCATCAGCAGCTGCGGGCCCGGCTGCACCAGCATGCCCTGCATCGACGCGATCAGCCGCCCGAAGGCGTCCCGGGTGCGGTCGCGCTGGCGGCGGTCGTTGCGGCGCACGAAGGGCAGATAGAGGGCCGAACACAGGCCGATGTTGACCAGCTGCAAGGCCACGCCCGTCCACGCGCCGGTGGCCAGCCAGGCGTTGAGCAGCAGGGGCGTGGTCCAGATCACGTGGCCGCTGTTGACCGGCACGAGCCCCGCCGCCACCGCGCCGTAGGCCACCAGCAGGCTCACCACCGGCGCCAGCAGGAAGGGCGTCAGCAGCGCCGGGTTGAAGACGATGGGCAGCCCGAAGATCAGGATCTCGTTGATGTTGAACAGCGCGGGCGGGGCGGCCAGCCAGGCCAGGCGCCGGCGGCTGCCCCGGCTCACCGCCAGCAGCGGGATCAGCAGGCCGATCGTGGCCCCCGAGCCGCCCAGCAGCACGAAGGTATCCACGAAGGCGTTGGTGACGATCTCGGGCGGCGCCTGCCCGGCCTGCAGCGCGTGGATGTTGGCCTCGCTCGCCGGCACGAGGTAGTCGCGGTAGAAGGGCTCCAGCGCGTTGTTGCCGTGGACGCCGACGAACCACAGCAGGTGCACCAGCACCGCGAACAGCAGGGTGCGCACCAGCGGGTCGTCGGACAGCTGGAAGATCCAGCCCAGGCTGCGGTCGGCGATGGCGTCGGCCGACCGGGCGTAGGGGGCGATCAGGGCGTGCTGGATCAGGAAGAACAGGCCGATGGTGAGCATGCCCGGCAGCACCGACCGGAGGACCGCCGGCAGCTCGGAGTCGGCCTCGGCCAGCCGGCTCAGGTCGAGCCCGGGCAGCCGCCGCAGCCGCAGCACCAGCTCGGTGGCGGCGATGCTCACCACCACCGACAGGAACACCCCCCGGGGCACCGCCAGCCCGCTGCCCAGCAGGCCCTTGCCCGGCAGCTCCAGGATGAAATAGCAGCACAGGGCGATCAGGGCCACCGCCACCGGGCTCGTGTCGATGCGCTGTCGGGCGCCGGCCAGGCTGGCCAGGGCGTGGCTGGTGGCAAAGGCCACGGCGATCGACAGCAGGCCCAGGCTCGCCTGCCAGACGTCCTGCATCGCGGCGCGCCAGCCCGGCCCCCACCAGCCGTCCATCGCCGCCTGATAGCCCGGCAGGGGCAGGTTGAGGGCGAACAGCGCGAGCGCGCCGCTCAGGACCAGCGGCAGGGTCTGCAGGAAGGCGCGGCGGACGGCCAGCGCCCAGGGGTGGTCGCGCGGCCCGAGGGTGTCGGCGTCGGTCATGGCGGGGGGCAGGATGGCGCGGGCGCCGGCTTCGACATGGGGTGTCCTCGGATGTCCCGTGGGGGCTGACATCGTTCCGCGCCGCATCGGGCGCGCTGCCGGTATCATCGCGCATTTCATGCCGACTGCAAGCCCCATGCTGCGACCTTCCGCCCTCGCCGCGCTGATCGCCCTCACCATCGCCGTCGGGCTGGCGGTCGACCGCTTCGGCGGCGTCTGGGGGCAGCCCGCGGTCGGCGTCTGGGCCTGGGCGCTGGCGGCGCTGCTGGCGGTGCGTTACCCGGAGCAGCGCGTCCGCCTGCTGGCCTGCCTCGTCATCGCCAGCGCCGGCGAGGTGGTGCTGTCGCTGGTGTGGGGGCTGTACGACTACCGCCTGGGCAACCTGCCGCTGTTCGTGCCGCCGGGGCATGTGCTGCTGTACTGGCTGGGGCTTCATCTGGCGGACCGCCTGCCGGCCCGGCTCCTGACGGCCACCGGCTGGCTCGCGGTGGGGGGCGTGAGCGCGCTGGCGCTGGGGGGCATCGACTGGCTTGGGCCGCCGCTCCTGCTGATCTTTCTGGCCTGCCTGCGCTGGGGGCCGGCGCCGCGGCTGTACGCAACGATGTTCCTGCTGTCGCTGCTCATGGAGCTGTGGGGCACCTGGCTGGGCAACTGGACGTGGCGGAGCCAGGTGCCCGGGCTGGGCTGGCCGATGAGCAATCCCCCCCTCGCGGCGGGGGCTTTTTACTGCCTGCTCGACCTATTCAGTGAAAGTGTGCGACGCCGCAGGGGGGTTGCATCGGCCTGAGCGGTGCGCCGGTGTAAGCTGGCGACCGCCCATGAAGCTCTCCAAGCTCTCCCTCATCTTCTCGGCGGTGCTGCTCCTGATCCTGGGGATCAACGGGTCGATCTCGACGCTCGTCCTGTCGACCTTCGATACCGTCCAGGCCGTCCAGCAGAACCGGGCCGACGCCCTGCGCCAGGTGGACGACCTGCGGCGCGAGATGGACATGCTCAGCCGGCTGGTGCGCAGCTACGCGGTGACCGGCGAGCCGCGCTACCTCACCTACTACTACGCCATCCTGGCGATCCGCGAGGGCGAGCGTCCGCCGGTGGTGGACGACCACCCCGCCACCTACTGGGAGCGGGTGCTGGCCGGCACCACCCCCTTTGTCCAGCGCGACGCCGGCCCCGGGGTGTCGCTGCGGGCACGCATGATCGCCCTGGGTTTCGACGGCGCCGAGCTGGAGGCGCTGCAGGCGGTGCTGGCCGAGGCCGAGGCGTTGAAGGCCATCGAGCAGGTGGCCTTCGCCGCCACCCAGGGCCTCTACGACCCCAAGACCGGCGCCTTCGTCTCGGAGGGCGTGCCCCGCCCCGACATGGCGATCAGGTTCGTCCACAGCCGGGACTACGACATCCAGCGCGCCCGCATGGCCCAGGCCGTGGCTGCACTGAAGGAGCGGGTGGACCGGCGCACCGGCGCGGCGGTGGCCGACGCCCGGGGGCGCCTGCGGGACTGGATCGTGGCCGCCATCGTGGGCATGGTGGTGACCGCCCTGTTCGTGATTCGCGGCTACTTCACCGTGCGCCGGCGGGTGCTCCAGCCCATCGACGAGATGTGCGCGGCCACCGGCCGGCTGGCCCGCGGCGAGTACGACACGCGGATTCCCGCGGCAGACGGGGTGGAGGAGATCCGCACCCTGCGCACCACCTTCAACTCGATGGCCGGCTCCATCGAGAACGACATCCTCGAACGGGAGAACATCCGCCAGGAACTGGTGGAGGCCCGCGCCCGGGCCGAGCACGCCACCCAGGCCAAGTCGATGTTCCTGGCCAACATGAGCCACGAGATCCGCACCCCGCTCAACGCGGTGATCGGGATGGCCGAGCTGATCCTCCACAGCCGCCTCTCGCCGCGGCAGCGCGACTACGCCAGCAAGATCCGCATCGCCGGGCGCACGCTGCTCGACACCCTCAACGACATCCTCGACTTCTCCAAGATCGAAGCCGGCCGGCTCGAACTGGAGGCCATCCCCTTCCGGCTCGAGCAGGTGGTGGCCAACGCCTTCCTGCTGGTGGAGCGCACCGCCCTTGAAAAAGGCGTCGAGCTGCTCTTCGAGGCCCGCCCCGAAAGCGCCGCGCTGCTGGGCGAGCGGCTGCTTGGCGACCCCCTGCGGATCGGCCAGGTGCTGGCCAACCTGCTCTCCAACGCCGTCAAGTTCACCCCCTCCGGCCACGTCTCCCTGCGGGTGGACGGCAAGCCCGCGGCGGACGGGCGCTACCTCGTCAGCCTCACCGTCGAGGACACCGGGATCGGCATGCGGCCGGATCAGATCGAGCACCTGTTCGACGACTTCGTCCAGGCCGACGGCGCCACCACCCGGCAGTACGGCGGCACCGGGCTGGGGCTCGCCATCGTGCGCCGGCTGGTCGAAGCGATGGGCGGCGAGATCCGGGTGCAGAGCGTTCCCCGGTCCGGCAGCAGCTTTCACATCCAGATCCCGATCACCCGCGAGGGCGACGAACCGCTGGCGCCCCTGCCGCCCCTGCCGCCGATGCGCGTGCTGGTGGCCGAAGACTACCCCGAAGCGCGGCTAGCCCTCATCGACCTGCTCAACCTGCAGGGTATCGACGACGTGGAGGCGGTGAGCAGCGGCGTCGAGGCGATGGCCAGCCTGCACGCCGCCCGGGGCCTGGACCGGCCCTACGACCTGATGTTCCTCGACTGGTCGCTGCCCGACCTGGACGGCGGCGCCATCATGCGCGCCCTGCGCGACCGGCCCGAGCTGGTCCCGGCCCACATCGCCCTCATGTCGGTGCCGCGCACCCTCGACGAGGACGTGGCCGAACTGCGGCCGGGCGGCCTGCACTTCTGCGACCGCCCGCTGCTGCCCGGCACCCTGCGCCGGCTGTGCAACATCGTGCTTGGCCGCCAGCCCAACGAGCCGGCGATCGGCGGCGTGGCCACCGGCGCCCTCGACGGCATGCGGGTGCTGCTGGTCGAAGACAACGCCACCAGCCGCGACGTGGCGGTGGCCCTGCTGGGCCGCTGGGGGGTGGAAGTGGACACCGCCGCCGACGGCCGCGACGCCCTCGCCCAGCTCGGCGCCGAACCGCCCGACCACTACGCCCTGGTGCTGATGGACCTGCAGATGCCGGTGATGGACGGCTACGAGGCGATCCGCCAGATCCGCGCCCGGCCCGAGTTCAACGGCCTGCCGGTGTACGCCCTGTCGGCCCACCGCGGGCGCAGCGTGCTGGAGCAGTGCCTCGCCCTGGGCATGAACGGCTGCCTCAACAAACCCTACGAGCTGCCCGACCTGTTCGACGTGCTCAGTCGTCACCACCGCCCCGAACCCGCCCCCGCCACCCCGCTCTTCCCCGTCGGCGGCCCTGCCGTGGTGGGGCTGGCGTCGGTGCCCGGCCTCGACCCCCACTGCGCCATCAACGACACCGGGATCAGCCCCACCCTCTACCCGCGCCTGCTCGCCAAGTTCCGGGTGCAGTTTGCCGACGGCCCGCTGGCCCTGCGCAAGGACGTGGAGGCGCGCGACTGGGAGGCGGTGGCGCTGTCGTCCCACACCCTCAAGGGGCGCGCCGGCCTGCTCGGGATGAACGGCATCGCCGCCATGGCCGGCCGGCTCGAATCCGCCGCCCGGGCCGGCGACCGCCCCCGCGCCCAGGCCGCCCTGGCCGAACTCGAGAGCCAGCTTCGCCCCCTCGTCGAAGGTCTCGGGCGCATCCTGCTGCCCGACGTGGCCGAAACCGACGACGACGCCGACGAAGGCCCCGACGCCACGGTCTGAGCGGCCTCGCGGCCGCCCCGGCATGGCGACGGGCTATGCGGTCGGCGTCGGTTTAACAGTTTGTTGCCAACCGTCGTCGCGGGCAAAGGCAGAATGCCGGCATCCCGTGGCTCACCGGTCCGGGATGCCAACATTCTCCGACGATGAGCCCTCTCCTCCGAATCCGGTGCGCCGGGCCTGCCCTGCCGGCCCGCCACCGGGATGCCCGCCCCCCGGCCCGCTCCGCCCTCCAACCTGCCCGCCATGCCGGGCGGGGCCTGCATCGCCGATGCCGGAGGGCGCGTCGCGGTGCGCCTGGCCCGGTGTCGCGCTGAGGGATGACCATGCGGAAACGGCAGCTGCTGTTCGTCCTCCTGAGCCTGCTGGCCGGCCTGGGCCCCGCGGCGGGGCGGCCCACCGGCAACGTGGTGCTGATCGGTCACCCGTCGGTGCCCCGCCTCGACCGGGCGGCGGTGGAGCGCATCTACACCGGCAAGGTCGTCGAGGTGGGCGAGCTGCGCATCGTGCCCCTCGACCTGCCCCCCGACAGCCCCCTGCGCAGCCGCTTCCTGTCGCGCTGGCTCAGCCGCGACGAGGCCGGCTACGCGGCCTACTGGACGGTGCGCCGCTACGTGGGCAAGGGCGCGCCGCCCCTGGAGGTGGCGTCCCCTGCCGAGGTGATCCGGCTGGTGGCGACCCGGCCCGGGGCCGTCGGCTACATCGACGAGGCCGACCTCACCCCCGGCATGAACGTGGTGGCGCGCTGACCCGCAGCGGCCGGGCGCTCAGATCGCCTTGCGCGCCGCCTGCTCGCCCCACCACACCGCCTCCTCGAACACCGAATAGCCCGACAGATCCGAGTGGGCGAACAGCACCGGCCCGTCTGCCGCCCTCAGCGCGGCCAGCCCGGCGTTGCCGAGGCTGCCCGGCACCGGCGTGGCCATGCCGTGGCCGCGCACGGCGATCTCCACGGCCAGGGTGCGCCGCCACAGCGCCAGCTCGCCATAGGCCGCGCGCAGATCGCCGCCGGCGAGATCCAACAGCGCGTCGGCGCTGGCGCTGGCGAGGCGCTGGCGGGCGTCGGCGGGCGTGCTGTCGGCCAGCGCCCGGTAGGCCGTGAACACCGTGTGGGCCGGCCGCGCGGCGCGGATCAGCTGGTGAGTCGCCACCACCCAGCCCAGGCCCGGGCTGCCGTGGACGACGTTGTCCCAGGCCAGCGGTTCGTCGCCGGATTCGGCGGGAAAGCCATCCAGCAGGAAGTTGGCCACCAGCCACGGGGCCTGGGGCGGTTGGTGGCGGGCCGGGTCGAAGCCCAGGTTGCGGATGCCCGCCACCACCCGCGCCGCCACATGCAGCGGCATCGCGCAGATGGCGCGCCGGGCGTGGATGCGGACGACGCCGGCGGGCGTGGCGCACAGCACCGTCACCCCGCCGCGGGCTTCCTCCACCCGCAGCGCGTGGCCGGGCAGGCGGCGCTCCGCCGGCACCCGCGCCAGCAGGCCGCGGGCGATGCCGGCGAGGCCGTCCGGCCAGGTGAGCAGCGCCCCGTCGGCCGCGTTGGCGGCACGCCCGCCGCGGCTGGCGAAGTAGTGCAGCCCGAACCACGCCGACACCCGATCCGACCCCGCGCCGTATTCGTCCCGGCACACGTAGTCGAGCCAGGTGTGCAGGGTGGGCGAGGTGTAGCCCTGGGCGACGAGCCAGTCGCGGAAGACCACGCCGTCCAGCCGCCGCCAGTCGGCATCGACGCTGGATGCCACCAGCGGCACGCTGAACAGGCGCTTGCCGTCGGCGCCGCGGCGGTGGGTGAGTTCGCCCACGAAGGCCAGGAAGCGCCGGTGCTGGGCAGCCTCAAGGGGCCCGACGGCGTCGGTGGGCAGCAGGCCCTCGTGCCACTGCCCGCCAAACAGCAGGCGCTCGTCCGGGGCGTGCACCAGCGCCGTCTCGGCAAAGCGCGGGTGGCTGCCGAACGGGTCGGCCTCGATCGCGCCCTGCTCGAAGAGGATTTCCCGCACGGTGGCCGATTCCATCGACGGCAGCGGCAGGTAGTGGGCGCCACGGGGGTGCGGGATGGGGCCGGAGGGGCTCGTCATCGCGCCGGCGGCGGCATTGCCCAGGGGCTCCGGGCCCTCCAGCAGCAGGAAGTCGTCGACGCCTTCTTTCGCCAGCCGCCACGCGGCGGTGAGCCCGGCGATGCCGCTGCCCAGGATCGCCACGCCGCAGCGGATCTCCCGCGTCGGGGCGGGCAGGGCGGTGGCGTCGCGGAGCGCGTGGCCGGCATCCATGCCCGGGCGCAGCACGGTGACCGGGATGCCGAAGCCGCGCAGCTGCCGGCAGCCGGGCAGGGCGGCGAGGGCGCCGGCGGCGAGCCCGGCCTGCATCCACCGGCGGCGGTCCATCAGCGCACCACGTTGCGCCAGTCCTGTTCGAAGTAATGCACCAGGGTCTGGCTGTTGAGGTGGTTGGGCTCGACGGCCGGCGGGCGCATGTCGGGCGGAAAGCGGAACATCGCGCGGGTGGTGTCGGCGTCGAGGAAGCGGGTGGGCACCGGGTAGCGATCCGGCGGCACGAAGCCCGGCCGGCGGGTGGCGAGGTTGAAGCCCCACTCGCCAAACGATGGCACGTAGGCGTGGTAGGGCTGGGTGACGAAGCCGGCCTCGCGCAGGGTGGCGTCGATGCACCAGTAGCTCCTGGGTGCGAACCACGGCGAGGTGGATTGCACCACCAGCGCGCCATTGGCCGACAGGTGCCTGGCCATCAGCCGGTAGAGGGGCACCGAGTACAGCTTGCCCAGGCCGAAGTTGGAGGGGTCGGGGAAATCCGCGACGATCAGGTCGAAGACCTCGGCGCTGTCTTCGAGCCACTGGCCGGCGTCGGCGTTGACGACCGTGACGCGCGGATCGGACAGCGAACCGCCGTTGAGCCCGGCAAGGTAGGCGTTGCGGGCGAAGAGGTCGGTCATCGCCGGGTCCAGGTCCACCAGCGTGATGTGCTCGATGTGGGCGTAGCGCAGGATCTCGCGCACCGCCAGCCCGTCGCCGCCGCCCAGCACCAGCACCCGCCGCGCCCACGGCATGGTGGCCAGCGCGGGGTGCACCAGCGCCTCGTGGTAGCGGTGCTCGTCGCGGCTGGAGAACTGCAGGTTGCCGTTGATGTGCAGCCGCGTGTCGTCCTTCCAGCGGGTGACGACGATGCGCTGATAAGGCGTGGTGGTGGCGTAGATCACCTCGTCGCCGAACAGCCCGCGCTCGGCCCAGCGGGTGAGGTGCTCGGAGGCGCCCAGCCCGATCGCCAGGAAGGCCATCGCCAGCGCCCCGCGGGTGAAGCGGCCGCGGGCGCCGGGCACCTCGGCGCGGTAGTGCCACAGCGTCCACAGGGCCACCGCGGCGTTGGCCATGCCGAACAGGAAACCCGTGCGCGACAGCCCCAGCTTGGGCGCCAGCACCAGCGGAAAGAGCAGCGACACCACCAGCGCGCCCAGGTAATCGAAGGTGAGCACCCGGCTCACCAGCTCCGAGAACTGCGCCTGCCGGTTGTGGAGCACCCGCATCACCAGCGGAATCTCCATCCCCACCAGCACCCCCAGCGCGAACACCAGCGCGTAGAGCACCGTGCGGAAGGGCGCCGCCATCCATGCAAAGAGCAGGAACAGCAGCGTGGCCGACACGCCGCCGACGATGCCCACCAGCAGCTCGATGTCGATGAAGCGGGCCAGGGCGTCCTCGTCGCGCACGTATCTGGACAGGTGCGAGCCGACGCCCATCGCGAACAGGTAGCAGCCGATGATCGACGAGAACTGCAGCACCGAATCGCCCAGCAGGTAGCTGCTGAGGGCGCCGGCGATCAGCTCGTAGGCGAGCCCGCAGGAGGCGACCACGAACACCGACAGGATCAGCAGGCGGTCGGCGGGCGCGGTGGCGGCGTGGGATGGCTCGGACATGGCGCGGACTCTACCCGGATTGCGCTTGCCCGGCACGGGAAATGCTGGCTAAATGCCTCGCTTGCTGATTCGGACTCGGGCCATGGACGCGGCGCTCAACTACCTCCTGCACCTCATCTCCGGCCTCGCGATGGTGGCCGCCTTTGCCGCCCTCTACATGGCGGTCACCCCTTTTCGCGAGCGGGCGCTGATCCGCCAGGGCTTCGTGGCGCCGGCCCTGTCGCTGGCCGGTGCGGTGGTCGGCTTCTCGCTCACGGTGGCCTCCAGCATCCTCCACAACGACAGCTACCCGCTGTTCGTCGCCTGGTGCGCGGCCGGGCTGTCGGTGCAGGTGCTCGCCTACTTCGTGCTGGCGCGCCTGCTCCCCGGGCTGCCCGACCAGCTCGCCGGCAACAACGTGGCCGCCGGTGCCACCCTCGGCATGGTGTCGCTGGTGGTGGGCATCGTGAACGCCGCGTGCATGTCCTGACACCGCCTCTCATCACCCAGGAGAAACCATGAGCCTCGGTTCGTTCATCAAAAAGCAGTTCATCGACGTCCTCCAGTGGAACGAGGATTCCGACGGCACGCTGGCGTGGCGTTACCCGATGGAAGACTTCGAGATCCAGTACGGCGCCAGCCTCACCGTGCGCGACTCGCAGGTGGCGGTGTTCGTCAACGAGGGCAAGGTGGCGGATGTGTTCGGGCCGGGGCGTTACACCCTCACCACCCAGACCATCCCGGTGCTCACCAACCTCAAGAACTGGGACAAGTTCTTCGAGTCGCCCTTCAAGTCGGACGTGTACTTCTTCAGCACCCGCCTGCAGCTGGGCCGCAAGTGGGGCACGCCGCAGCCCATCACCCTCCGCGACACCGATTTCGGCATGGTGCGCCTGCGCGCCTTCGGCATGTACTCGTACAAGCTGGCCGACCCGCGGCGCTTCTTCACCGAGATCAGCGGCACCCGCGCCAGCTACACCGTCGACGAGCTGGAGCAGCAGCTGCGCAATCTGGTGGTTGCTACGATGAGCGCCACCCTCGGCGGCTCGGAGCTGCCCTTCCTCGACATGGCCGCCAACCAGATCCTGCTGGCCGACAAGATGCGCGCGGCGATGCTGCCCACCTTCGAGCGCTACGGCCTCGCCCTCGACAATTTCGCGGTCGAGAACATCTCGCTGCCCGAAGAGCTGCAGAAGGCCATCGACACCCGCATCTCCATGGGCATGGTGGGCGACCTGGGCAAGTACACCCAGTACCAGGTGGCCAACTCCATGCCCCTGGCGGCCCAGAACGAAGGCGGCCTCGCCGGTGTGGGGGCCGGGCTGGCGGCGGGCGTGGGCATGGGCCAGGTGATGATGGACGCGCTGCGCGGCAGCCAGGCGCCGGCCGCGGTTCCGGCGCAACCCGCGGCACCGGCCGCCGACGACCCCGAGGCGCGCCTCGCCAAGCTCAAGGCGCTGCTCGACAAGGGCCTCGTCACCCAGGCCGACTACGATTCGGCGAAGGCTGAGATCCTCAAAAAGCTCATCGGCTGACCCGCCGCCCGCCCCCGTCGTGTTCAAGCTCGCCTGCCCCAGCTGCGGGGCCGAAGTCGTGTTCCGCTCGCCCACCTCGGCGATGGCGGTGTGCGAGTACTGCCGCAGCACCCTGCTGCGCGATGGCGAGGCGGTGCGCGACGCCGGCAAGATGTCCGCCACGCTCGAGGACTACTCGCCCATCCGCATCGCCACCGCCGGCATCTACGCCGGGCGGCGCTTCGGCGTAGTGGGGCGCATCCAGCTGCGCTACGACGCGGGCTTCTGGAACGAGTGGTACATCCTCTTCGACGACGGCGGCACCGGCTGGCTGTCGGACGCCTCCGGCCAGTACGCCGTCACCCTCGACACCGGGCTCGCCGGCGATGCGCCGCGCTTCGAGCAGATCGTGCCCGGCGGGCTGTACCGCTGGGATGGCGTCGCCTATGCCGCGTCCGACCTGCGCACCGCCCGCTGCACCGGCGGCGAGGGCGAGCTGCCCTTCCGCGTCGGCGAGGGCTGGCAGGCGAAAGTGGCCGACTACCGCCAGGCCCACCGCTTCCTCACCCTGGATTACTCCGAAGGCGACACCCCGCGCCGCTACGCCGGCAAGGCGGTCACGCTGGCCGATCTCAAGTGCCAGCTCCTGCGCAGCCCCACCGAGATCGCCGCCAGCGCCGGCAAGCTGCCGGGCAAGGCGGCCAGCCTCGAATGCCCCGCGTGCGGCGCGTCGATCAGCTGGCGTCCGGCCGCCGCGGCCCATCTCAACTGCCCGGCCTGCGGCACGGTGTCCGACGCCTCCACCGGCACCGTCGAGGTGATGCAGGCCGTGCGCCGGGAAGCCCTCGCCAGCACCACCCTGGCCCTGGGCGACGCGGCCACCATCGACGGCGAGCCCTACACCCTCATCGGCCTGATGCGCCGGCGCACCACCGGCAGCGGCGAGGGCTGGACCGAATACCTGATGTTCAGCGAGGGGGCGGGCTTCCTGTGGCTGGTCGAATCCGCCACCGGCTGGCAAAAGGTCAAGGTGCTTGACGTATTTCCCGAGTCCGTCTCGGCCAGCGCGGTGCGCGTGGAGGACGCCGCCTACACCCGCATGGACAGCTACACCGCCGAAGTCACCTACGCCGCCGGCGCCTTCAACTGGCAGGTGAAAGTGGGCGACAAGGTCAGTGTCACCGAATACGTGGGTGGCCGCGGCAGCCTCGCCAGCGAACGCACCGCGGCCGAGATCACCTGGTCGCGCGCCCAGCGCGTCACTGCAGCGGCCATCGGCGCGTGGTTCGGCAAGCCGGCGCTGGCCAGCGCGGCCGTCGCGTCGGCGGGCGAGGGCCGCGGCGACGCGGCCGGAGTCCCCCGCGAGGCCCTGTACGGCCTCGCGGCCAGCTTTTCGGCGGGCCTGCTGTTCCTCAACCTGCCCATCGCCCTGTTCGGCCGCCACGGCGGCAGCGTGATGTTTCTGGTGGTGATCGGGCTGCTCCTGCTGTGGGCACCCCTGTTCAGCGACAGGTTCGGCGGCGACTCATGAAGCGGGCGAGCTACATCGTCTACGCCATCCTAGTGGTCGTGGTGGTCACCATGGTCAACCTTGGCAGCCAGTCCGACAGCAGCAGCCGGGGCTGGAGCGGCGGCAGCTCCGGCTCCTCCGGCGGCAGCTGGTCGTCCGGCGGGGGCGGCCACAAGTGAGCGCCCACCTGCCCCGCGGCCGCCACCTGCTGGCCGATCTCACCGGCGTCGCCGCCAAGCGCCTCACCGACCCCGCCGCCCTCGAAACCCTGCTCCGCGACGCCGCCCGCGCCGCTGGCGGCACGGTGCTCGGCGGCCACTTCCACCCCTTCGGCCCCGGCCTGGGCGTGACCGGCGTGCTGCTCCTGGCCGAATCCCACCTCAGCATCCACACCTGGCCCGAGCACGGCTTTGCGGCGCTGGATGTCTTCATGTGCGGCAGCGCCCGGCCCGAGCTGGCGGTGGACGCCATCGAAGCCGCCCTGGCCCCGGCGAGCTGCGTGCGGCGCGAGGTGGCGCGGGGCTGATCCCTTGGCGGCCAGCGCGGGCTGCGGGAGGGCCGAAATGGCCTGCCGACTCATTTAGAATGGGCGCCTGTCAACATGCAACGCACCCCCCATGACCCCCATCCCCGTTCCCCTGCCCGAGTCCTACCGTCTCCTCAACCACGGCCCCACCGTGTTGGTGTCGTCGGCCCACGGGGGGCGGCGCAACGTGATGGCGGCGGCGTGGAACATGCCGCTCGATTTCGATCCGCCCAAGGTGGCGGTGGTGGTGGATAAATCCACCTTCAGCCGCGAGCTGATCGAGGCCGCCGGCGAGTTCGTGCTGGCGGTGCCCACCCGAGCCATCGCCGAGAAGGTGGTGGCGGTCGGCTCCTGCTCGGGGCGCGACGGCGACAAGTTCGACGCCCTGGGCATCGACACCCTGCCGGCCGCGCGGGTGGGCGCGCCGCTGCCCACCGGCTGCATCGGCTGGCTGGAGTGCCGGGTCATCGACGAGCCCCACGTCCAGCGCACCTACGACCTGTTTCTGGGCGAGGTGGTGGCCGCCTGGGCCGACCCGGCGGTGTATTCCGACGGGCGCTGGCATTTCGAATCCGGCGGCGATGCGCTGCGCAGCCTGCACTACATCGCCGGCGGTGCGTTCTTCTTCACCGGCGACGCCTTCGACGCCAAGGAGTGAACGGATGAGCCTGCGCCTTGTCTTCGACAATTCACAACTCGCCCATATCATCGACCAGGCCCTGATTTACCAGTGTGCCTGCCCCGGTCAGGTGGCCCAGCACATCCTTGGCCTGCGGGAACTGTTCCGCTACCAGACGAGCTGCGGGGCGATGCGCAGCGAGGATTTCGGCATCCACGCCCGCATCATGGAGGCGGTGGAGCGCACCCACGCCGAGATGGAGACCTGCCTCACCGACATCCTCGCCGCCGAGGGCTGGGACATGGCCACGCTGACCATGCCGGAGGGCCTGCGCAAGCTGCGCGACGAGCTGCTGGCAGGGTAGCCGGTGGGCGGTTTCGGGGTGGCTGGAATAATTTTGTGCACCGCAACAAAAAGTGCTTGCAAAAGTTTTTGCTGCGGTGCAACATTGAGCCATACCGAAATCAGTTCGGTGATCGCAAGCCCAACCCAAACTTGAGGAGATCATCATGTCCGTCACCCCCGAGACCCTTGCCGCCGCCGCCAAGTCCAACGCCGAAGCCGGCCTGACCAGCGCCTCCGCCTTCGTTGCCGCCGTGTTCACCGCCGTCGAGCGCGTGTCCACCCTCAACCTGGCCACCGCCCGCACCGCCTTCGACGACAGCGTCGCCTTCTCCAAGGCCGTGATCGCCGCCAAGGACCCGAAGGCCCTGGCCGCCCTGAACCTGGGCGCCCTGACCCCCGCCGTCGAGAAGGGCGTGGCCTACGGCCGTAGCCTGTCCGTGATCGGCGGCGACACCCAGGAAGAGCTGACCAAGCTGGTCGAAGCCGAAGCCGCTGCCCTGGGCAAGAACTTCGACACCGCCCTGGAAGGCCTCTTCAAGAACGCCCCGGCCGGCTCCGAAGCCGCCGTCAAGGCCGTGAAGACCGCCCTGGCCAACGCCAACTCCGCCTACGAAGGCGCCACCAAGGCCGCCAAGCAGGTTGCCGCTGCCGCCCAGGCCAGCGTCGAGAAGGCCACCGAAGTGGCCGTCGAGAGCGTTGAAAAGGGCACCAAGGCTGCCGCCTCCGCCCTGAAGGTTGCCTGAGCATCAAGCCAGTCTGCCGCGGGCTAATGCGCCGCGGCGTGGAATGAAGCTGAAAAGCAGTCGATGAAAAAGGCCCTCCGGGGCCTTTTTCGTTGGCGGGTTCCGGCCGATGATGGTGGGTCGGCCACGGGGCCGGCAGGTTTCGGGAGTCGTTCGATGGGGCGTCGCAAGTCACCGCTGGTTTCTGCGCTGGTCAAGCTCACCCGGGCCGGGCTGCGCCAGTCCACCCGCATCGGCAAGGCCGCAGCGGAGCAGGGCATCCGCTCGGGCGGCGAGCTGGCCGAGCGGGCCGGGCGGGTGCTCCGCGGGGTGGCGACCCCCACCGACGCCCCCAAGCCGATCACCGGCGGGCGCTGGTACGAGGGCCGCTGGGGCCTCGGGCCGCTGGCGATGCGGCGCTACCGGCTGTTCATCCCCACCGGCGGCAGCACCCGCAAGCCCTTGCCGCTGCTGCTCCTCCTCCACGGCTGCGCCCAGGACACGGCCGCCTTCGCGGCGGTCACCCGGGCGGCCGTCACGGCCAAGTCCCGCGGCTTCGCGGTGCTGATGCCCGAGCAGGCCCAGGAGGCCAACCCCCAGCGCTGCTGGAACTGGTTCGGCAGCGAGGCCCGGGTCGGGCTCGAAACCCAGCTGCTGATGGCCATCGTCGATCACGCGGTGGCGGCCCACCCGCGCATCGCCGGGCCGCTGTTCGCCCTGGGCCTGTCGGCCGGCGGGGCGATGGCGATGACCCTCGCGCTGCGCCACCCCGAGCGCTTCACGGCGGTCGGCAGCCACTCCGGCGCCGCGCCCCACAGCGCGGCTACGCCGCTGCAGGCGGGGCAATCCATGCGCGGGCGGCGCTCGCCCGATGCGGACGCCATCGCCCAGCGCCTGGCCGGCCGGCGCCTGCCGCCGCTGGTGCTGATCCACGGCGACGCGGACCGGGTGGTGTCCTTCGACAGCGCCCGCGCCGCCGCCGGCCTGTGGCTCGACCTGCTGCCCGACGGCGTGAGCCCGCGCGAGCAGGAGGACGAAGTGACGCGCGGCACCCGGCGCGCGGTGGTCCGCCACGACTGGAAGACCGGCCGCCAGCCCTACCTGCGCCTGCTGCGGGTGCGCGGCCTGGGCCACGCCTGGAGCGGCGGTGCCTCGGGGCAGGCGTTCTCCGACCCCACCGGCCCCGACGCCCTGCGCCTGGCCTGGACGTTTTTCGCGGCGACGATGGAACAAGGGGCAGCGCCGCCGCTCTGACTTTCTTTGCGTCGGAGATCGCCATGCCTGACGACCGCCTCCAAGACCGCGCCGCCGGTGCCCTGCTGGGCGCCTTCATCGGCGACGCCCTCGCCCTCGGTCCCCACTGGTATTACAACCTCGACGAGCTGCACGCCGACTTCGGCGAGTGGATCGACGGCTACACCGATCCGAAGCCCGGCCGCTACCACGCCGGGCTCAAGGCCGGCGACCCGTCCCAGGCCGGCATCCTGCTGGCGCTCACCCTGCGCTCGCTGGTGGAGCAGGGCGGCTACGACGAGGCGGATTTCTGCCGCCGCCTCGACACCGAATTCTTCCCGCAGATCGACGGCACGCCCATGGCCGGCCCCGGCGGCTACACCAGCCAGTCGATCCGCGAAGCCTGGCGCAAGCGGGTGGGCGAGGGCCTGCCCTGGGGTGCCTGCGGCGGCAACGCCGACACTACCGAAGCCGCCGAGCGCATCCTCGCCATCGCGGTGCGCTACGCCCGCCAGCCGGCCGCGCTGGCGGCGGCGGTCACCCGCAACACGGCCCTCACCCAGACCGACGGCACGGTGCTGGCGATGACCGTGGCCTTCGGCGCGGTGCTCGGGATGCTGGTGGAAGGCCACGCCCTGGATGGGGAGCTGTCGGGCAAGCTGATGGCGCGGGTCAAATCCGGCGAGCTGCCTTTCCACGCCGTGACCAGCGGCAAGCTGCAGGCGCCGGTGGGCGTCGAGGCCCCAACTCTGGGGCGTTTCCCGTCGCCGGACGCGCTGCTCACGCCCTCCAGCATCGCCCGCGCGGCGCTCGACCCCGGCGTGCGCATCGAGCCGGCGTGGAAGGCCTCGCTGGTGTACGGCATGCCCTGCGCGGTGTATCACCAGTTTCCGGCGGCGTATTACCTGGCGGCGCGCTTTGCGGGCGACTTTGAATCGGCGGTGCTCCACGCCGTCAATGGCGGCGGGCAGAACCTCGCCCGGGCGATGCTGACCGGCGCCCTGGTGGGGGCGCAGGTGGGGCTGTCCGGCATCCCCCGGCGCTTCGTGACCGGCCTGGCCGACTCGGACGCGCTGGTGGCGCTCGCCCAGCGGCTGGCCGCGGCGGTCTGACCGGCGCCGGCGCGCGTCAGCAGCGGCCCTTCTTGGCCTGCCCCGGCGGGCAGTGGCCTTCGTTGCCGCGGCCCGGATGGGGCTCGCAGCGGCCGCGGAAATTCTTGTGGCCCTCGTAGCGGTGGCAGTTGTCGCGCCACCAGGCTTCGTCGCGCCAGCGCCCGCCGTCCCAGTAGCGGCCGTCGGGGTTGCGGTCGCCGATATAGAGCGACACGCCGGGGGCGCGGATGGACAGGTCCACATCGATGGCGGTGGCCGGCGCGGCGGCCAGGAGGGCAAGCAACAGGCAGGGCAGGGCGATGGTCGGGCGCATGGGGGGCTCGCAGAAAGGTGAAGCCCCGACTATACGGCGTGACCGGCGCGTTTGCCCGGCGACGATAATCTGAAAGGCCGCCTGCCCGCCTTGGCATGAGCCCGCTACAATGCTTCGAAAAAACGATCGCCACCCGGTAACGCGGACGATGGGGAGACAGACAGCATGGCCGTGATTTTTGCCAAGACCGAGCGCGGGCACGCGGAGATCGCCAGTCGGGCCGGGGGGCTCAGCCCGCGGGTGCGTCGGGTGCTGATCTTCGTGGATGGCAAGCGCAGCGTTGCCGAACTGCGCGAGATGCTCCAGTACGACGACCTCCAGCACACCCTGGGCCTGCTCGAAGAGGACGGCTACATCGAGATGAGCGGGGTGGCCGGCCCGGCCGGCAGGCCCGTCGCCGCGTCGGCGGGCCTGCCCTCGACGACGACCTTCCGGCTGCACCCGCCGGGCGACGACCCGGTGCGCCTGCAGCGGGCCCGCAACTTCATGCTCAACACCCTCAACGCCTTCGTCGGCGCGCTGGGCACCAGCTCCCTCCAGGACCGCGTGGCCGCCGCCCGCAACCAGGCCGAGATGCGCGCCCTCTTCGACGAGTGGTACTTCGCCATCGTCAGCTCCCGCGACGGTCGCCGCGAGGCCGAGCAGCTGCGCGGCAAGCTCCTCGAGGTGATCTGAGCGGGCGGGGCGGCCGCTTTTGCGGTGCGTCAATTACGCGCCGGAGCGGGGCCGTTAAGCTGCGCCCATGACCCACGCCGCCAGCTCCGACGAAGACGTCCCCGGCCGCGAGATCGCCGTCGCCGCGGAGGCGCTTTACCTCGCCAACCTGATGCTCATCCCCGGCATCGCCTTCGCGGCGCTGCTGGTGCTGTGGTGGCGCGAGCGCGGTCGGGCCCCGGCCCTCGCCCGCAACCACCTGGGCCAGACGCTGGCCGCCAGCCTGTGGGCCGGGCTGCTGCTGGTGGTGGCCAACGTGGCGATCGTCCTGGCCGGCGGCTACGGCTCGCCCTACACCTGGATCATCGCGATCCTCTACTTCACGGTCTGCCATTCCACGCTGATCTTCTGCGGCGCCATCGGCCTTGCCCGGGCGCTGGCGGGCCGGCATTTCCGGTTTCCCCTGATCGGGCCGAAGGCATGAACGCCCGGGCGATCCCGATCAAGCTCGTCGGCACCGCCGCCGCCCCGCCCGACGGTGGCCGCCAGCGGCTGCGGCGCTGGGCCCAGGCCGGCTTCTTCGTGCTGTTCATCCTCGCCCCGGTGTTCAACCTGCTGCGCTACGACCTGGTGGCCGGCCACGCCTGGCTGCTGGGTTTCGAGTGGCACGCCGGGCTGGAGGATTTCTCCAGCGGGCGCATCGACGCCCTGGGCGCGGTGGGGCGGGTGATCGGCCGGGTGCTGCTGCCCATCCTGGCCACGGGCGCGGCGCTGATCTGGGTGTCGTGGAAGTGGGGGCGGCTGTACTGCGGCTGGCTGTGCCCGCACTTTTCGGTGGTCGAGACGATCAACGCCTGCATGCGCCGGGCCACCGGCAAGCCCAGCGTGTGGGAGCCGCGTCAGCTCCCGCCCCGCGAGCCGGACGGCCGCCCGGTGCGCTACGACCGGCGCTGGTGGCTCATCACCGTGCCGCTGGCGGTGGGCTTCGCCTTTGTGTGGGCGGTGGTGCTGCTCACCTACCTGCTGCCGCCCTTCCAGGTGTATGGCCACCTGCTGGCGGGGGCGCCGACGCGGAGCGAGTTCATCTTCATCGCCGCCGGCACGGTGGCGCTGTCGGCCGAGTTCCTCTTCGCCCGCCACCTGTTCTGCCGCTACGCCTGCGCGGTGGGGATGTTCCAGAGCGTGGCCTGGATGGGCAACCGGGATGCGATGGTGGTCGGCTTCGCCCGCGACCGCGCGGCCGACTGCGCCAGCTGCTACAGCGCCTGCGATCACGTCTGCCCGATGCGCCTCAAGCCCCGCAACATCAAGCGCACGATGTTCACCTGCACCCAGTGCGCCCAGTGCGTGAGCGCCTGCGAGACCACCCAGCAGCACAACCCCCGCGGCCCGCTGCTGCAGTGGGTGGCCGACGAGGCGGCGCGCCACAACGAGGCGGCCTTCGCGGCCCCGAAACCGGAAAGGAAATCCCCGTGAGCGGCTTCAACGACTTCGCCATCGCCCGGGCGCTGCATGTGCTGGCGGTGCTGGTGTGGATCGGTGGCGTGGCGTTTGTGACGATGGTGCTGATCCCGGCCTGCCGGGCTCAGGCCGAGGCGGCCAGCCAGCTGGATCTCTTCGAGCGCCTGGAGCACCGCTTCGCCGCCATCGCCCGCTGGAGCGTGCTGCTGGCGGGGGCGTCGGGCCTGTGGCTCACCTGGCGGCTGGACGCCTGGGGCCGCTTCGCCGATTTCGCCGGCTGGTGGTGGATGCACGGGATGGTGGCGGTGTGGACGATCTTCGCGTTGATGCTCTTCGTGCTGGAGCCCTTCGTGCTCCACAAGCTCTTCCAGGCCCACGCCCGGCGCGACCCGCTGGGCACCATGGCGCGCATCCAGCGGGTGCATGTGGTGCTGCTTACCGTCAGCCTGGTCGTGGTGGCCGGTGCCGTGGCGGGGAGCCACGGCGGCTGGATGTTCTGAGGGGCCTGGGTGGGGGCGACGATGGACCGGGAGGCGCTCGTCGGGGTGGTGTGGGGCGTGCTGCTGCTCCTGCTGCTTTTCGGGCGAGCCCGCGGCGGGCGGCAGGGCGCAGCCCGGGTGCCTCGCCTGTCCGAAGTGCAGGCGGGGCGGATCGCCGCCCAGCTGTTTACCGGGGAGGCGCGCGTGGAGGCGGCCCGCCTCCTGCGGGCGTGCGGATTCACGCCGGCCGGTTTCACCCCGGCGCCGCCCGACGAGGTGGTGGAGGCGATGATTCGCGGCATCTACCCGCCGGATCGGGTGGCGTCGGTGCAGGCGGCGCTGGGCCGTTACGGCGGCGGTGAAACCGCGCGGGTGCGGCTGGCGATCCTGCTCCTGGCCTGCGGTCAGCTGGCGCCCTTGCCGGCGCTGGTGGATACCGCCCTGTACGATCGTCGCGACGTGCTCTGCGAGGCAGAGCGGGTGGGGGCGGTGATCGACTTCTTCGCCCGGATGGGCGACGCGGGGCCGCTGTTTGCCGGCGGGACGCGCTCCGCCGAACACGACCTCCTCCGGCACTACCTGCTCTGGCTCATGCGCTACCGGGCTGCGGCCTGAGCGCGCCGCCGTTCAGCTCGAACAGCTTACCGACAGCCCGCTGGCCCAGTCCGGCGGCGGGGCGGCGAAGCGTTCGAACTCGGGCTGCTCGTCGAAGGGCTTCGACAGGCAGGCGAGCACCGTGGCCGTCTCGCTGAAATCCCCCGCCTGGGCGGCGCGGATGGCGGATTCGGCGATCCAGTTGCGCAGCACGTACTTGGGATTGACGGCCCGCATGGCGGCCTGGCGTTCGGCGTCGGGCCGGCCTTCGGCCTTCAGGCGGGCGCGCCACAGGTCGATCCACGCGTCCAGCGCGAAGCGGTCGATCACGATGTCGCGGAGCGCCGAGTCGGCGGTGGCGCGGCGGGCTTCGTCCACTTCGGCCGGCAGGGCCGACAGGAAGCGGAAGAACTGGGTGAAGTCGAGGCGCAGGCGCTGGAGCAGGCCGAGGGTCTCGCCGACAAAATCCTCGTCGCCGGGCAGGGCTTCGGCAAAGCCCAGCTTGGCGCGCATCCGGGCCATGAAGCGGGCTTCGAAGGTGGCGGTGTAGTTGTCCTCGATGGCGGCCTGCACGTCGGCGCGCTCGCCCACCAGCGACGACAGGGCGTGGCCCAGGGCGTAGAGGTTCCAGTGCCCGATCTGGGGCTGGGCGCGGTAGCTGTAGCGGCCGTGGTCGTCGGAGTGGTTGCAGATGTGGCCGGCGTCGAAGGCGTCCATGAAGCCGAAGGGGCCGTAATCCAGCGTGAGGCCGAGGATGGACATGTTGTCGGTGTTCATCACCCCGTGCATGAAGCCCACCGTCTGCCACTGGGCGATGAGATCCGCGGTGCGCCGGGAGACGTCGGCCAGCAGCGCGGCGTAGGGGTTGGCGGCGTCGCGGCATTCGGGGCGGAAGCGGTCGATCACGTAGTCGGCCAGGTGGCGCAGCTCGTCGGTGCGCTTGCGGGCGGCCCAGTGCTCGAAGGAGCCGAAGCGGATGAAGCTGGGCGCCAGCCGGGTGACCACCGCGGCGGTCTCGACGGTCTCGCGGCGCACCGGCTCGTTGGAGCCCACCACGCACAGGGCGCGGGTGGTGGGGATGCCCAGCGCGGCCATCGCTTCGGAGCACAGGAACTCGCGGATGCTCGAGCGCAGCACCGCGCGGCCGTCGGCAAAGCGCGAGTAAGGCGTCTGGCCGGCGCCCTTGAGCTGGATCTCCCAGCCGCTGCCGGCGCCGGCCACCTCGCCCAGCAGGTGGGCGCGGCCGTCGCCCAGCTGGCCGGCCCACATCCCGAACTGGTGGCCGGAGTACACCGCGGCCAGGGGCTCGCTGCCGGGCAGCAGCCGGTTGCCGGCGAAGACCTGGGCGAACTCGGGCCGGGCGAATTCGGCCGGGTCGAGCTGGATCAGCGCGGCGGCGGCGGGGCTGGCGGCGACGAGGTAGGGGTCGGGCAAGGGGGTGGGCGGCAGCCGGGTGTAGAAGGCGTCCGGCAGGCGGGCGAAGGCGTTGTCGAAGGGCAGGGTTTCGAGGGTTGGCATGATCGTGTTGGGGGAATGATTGTTATTTGAGGTGTGCGGGTCGGACTGGTGCGCCCGGGGCTTTGTTCCGCCGAGCCTGGATGGTAGCCGGGTGTAACCGATCTGGACTTTTTGTCGGATCGCCGAAACACCACGGTGCGGGCGGCTCGTCGCGCGTGCCCGGTTCGGATGGGCGGGGCCGCTCGCAGGCGGTGTCGGCGCTCGCATCGATGTGCTGACCTGCGCCCTGGGCGGAGACCTATGCATCATCTGTGCCAATGATTCCCTGAGCGGCACGCTGGCCACCGGGCCGGCTCTCGATCAGGCCGCCTCCGCCAGTGACACGGGGCCCTTCGCTCCGCTGGCGGTGTCCGCGGAGCGGCAAGTACGGCTCGGTCGTGTCGCAAAACGTCGATTTCGATGTAAACGGCACACCGCTCGAAGTCGGGTTGCTCCTGCCGTCGCGGGGCGACTGGCGCGTCGATTTCACCGACCTCAAGCGGGGCGGCGCCCTCGACAGCGGCTGGTTCTGTCTGGCCGACGACAGGGCCGCTTTCCATCTGGCCGGCGTGTCGCGGCTGCCGTGGCGCTTCGGGCAATTTGCCTGACGGGGATGGGGTAATCTGCGGCCGGTGCTCCGCCTGCGCGGCGGGGGCCGACCCCGGCTTTCGACCCTTCTCCAGCCCTGCCCGAATGAAGCATAGCCCGACCGCACCGCCCGCCGCCCCGGCCGCGGTGGATCTCAAGCGCCACCTGCTGCTGCGGGTGAGCCTGTTTGCGCTGGCCGTCGGCGTGGTGGCCACGGTGGTGGTGCTGTACCAGACGCGGGAGCGCATCCGCGACCACATCGCCCGCTCGGGCCTCACCGTCGAGCGGCTGGTGGCCGGCGAGGCGGACCAGCTGCGCGACGCCTTCCGGCGCAGCCTGGAGGGGCTGACCCTGGCCTCGCTGGACGGCATCGGGCCGCGGCTGGGCATCTGCGTGGCGGTGGAGGACCTCTACAAGCGGCCGGTGGTGAGCCGCTGCTTTCACGACGACGGCGCGGCGCCGGCGCCGGTGCGCTGGGCGCTGGCCCGGCTGATCGGGCCGGATCTCGCCTACCGCGGGGTGATTGGGCAATACCCGGGCGTGAAGGTGGGCGAGTTCGTCGTCACCCCCGATCTGGACAGCGAGGGGCGCGCGGCGTGGGTGCAGATCCGCACCGTGCTGGGCATGAGCCTGGCGATCCTGCTCCTCAACCTGCTGATCTACCGCCCGGTGCGCCGCGCCCTGCGGCCGGCGGACCAGATTCTGGCGGTGCTGGGGCGGATGGAGGCCGGCGACCTGTCGGCCCGGATGCCGCGCCCGCGGCTGATCGAGCTGCGCCGCATCGCCGCCGGCTTCGACCACCTGGCCGACCAGCTCCAGAAGACCCTCGCCGCCCAGCGTCAGCTGGCCCAGCGCCTGCTGGCGGTGCGCGAGGAGGAGCGCCGCCGGCTGGCCCGGGAGCTGCACGACGAGTTCGGCCAGTGCCTTGCGTCGGTGGGGGCCGAGGCGGCCTTCATCGCGGCGCGGGCCGAATCCACCGACCCGGCGCTGCTGCCGGCGGCGCGGGCGGTGTCGGCGGTGACCGGCCACATGATGGAGAGCCTGCAGGGCATCCTGCACCAGCTGCGGCCGGTGGGGCTGGAGGAGTTCGGCCTGGCGGCGGCGCTGGAGCAGATGGTGGCCGGCTGGCGGCGGCGTCAGCCCGGCTGCGCTTTCACGCTGGCGGTGGAGGGGGGAATCGATACGTTACCGGCCGATCTGACCGTAAGTTTGTATCGAATCGTGCAGGAGAGCCTCACCAATGCCCTGCGCCACGGCACCCCGGCGCGGGTGGCGGTGAGCCTCGTGCGGGACGCCGCCGGCTGCCGTCTGCGGGTGGAGGACGACGGCGAGGGCGGTGCGCCGGCCAGCCCCGGCAGCGGGCTGGGGGTGCTGGGGATGCGCGAGCGCGTCGAGGCCCTGGGCGGGCGCTTCGCCCTGGAGCCCCTGGCGCCCCGCGGGATGCGGGTGCGCGCGGATTTTCCGCCGGCGGTGCTGGCGGCTGCGGAGGAGGAGCATGACTGAACAGACCCGCCTGCTGCTGGTGGACGACCACGCGGTGGTGCGCGAGGGCTACCGCCGCCTGCTGGAGACCCGGCCCGATCTGGCCATCGTGGCCGAGGCGGCCTGCGCGCGGGAGGCGCTGGACCGCTTCCGCGCCCACGGGCCGGACGTGGTGGTGCTCGATCTGGGGCTGCCCGACATGGGCGGGGTGGAGCTGATCCGCCGCCTGCTCCAGCGCGACGCCGGGGCCCGCATCCTGGTGTTCACCATGCACCGCGAGCCGCTCTTCGCCACCCAGGCCCTGCGCGCCGGGGCGCTGGGCTACGTGACCAAGAGCAGCCCGCCGGAGGTGCTGGTGAACGCGGTGTATCAGGTGGCGGCGCGGCGTCAGGTCATCAGCCCGGACATCGCCCCCGAGCTGGCCCTGGCGCTCATCGACCGCCCGCGGGAGCCGCTGGCCGAGCTGGCCCCGCGGGAGTTCGAGATCCTGCGCCTGCTGCTGGACGGGCTGGGGCCGGAGGAGATCGGCGCGCGGCTGTCGATCTCCGCCAAGACGGTGCAGAACTGCCACTACCAGATCAAGAGCAAGCTGGGGGTGCGCAGCGACATCGAGCTGACCCGGCTGGCGCTGCGCCTCGGGCTGATCTGAGGCGGTTCAGGCGGGTTCGGCCGCCGCGGCCTGCTGGGCCTCGAACAGGGCCTGGAGGGTTTCCAGGGTCAGTTCGGCGACGGTCTGGCCGGCGTCGTCGAGGATCTGGTAGAGGATTTCGCCCGGCAGCGGCCGCATGCTGAACAGCACGATGGCGTCCTCCGCGCCGCCGCCTTCCCGGTGGGGCGCCTCGCTGGCCGGCGAGACGGTGTAGCTGCCGGTGGGGCGCACCTCCCGCAGGCGGCCGTCCGTCTCGTAGAGGCGGTGCTCGCCGCGCACCACGAAGGTGTGGTTGAGGGCCATGTGGCGGTGCAGGACGATCTGCTGGCCGGCGTCGAAGCGGAACAGCACGTCGGCGACGCGGCGGACGGGGTCCACCGCCAGGATGAAGAACGCGAAGTGGGGAAACGCGCCGAAGGGCTGCCAGCAGATGGCGCTGTCGTCGAAGGTGTGGGGCATCGGGGGGCTCCTGGTGGAGGGTTGTCTGGCCGGTTGGCCGAGGCCAGTAAACCCCGCCGGGGGGCGCCGCGCCGAGGTCAATCTGCCCGCGATCGGGCGGGCATCCGGCCCAGGCGGGGGCGCCGGGCGGGTCGGGCAGATTGCCCGCCCGATCCGGGGCAGGATGCCGCTGCCCCGCCGTCGGCCCGCCCCTAAAGTGGGTGGGTACGGCGGGCGCCAGGTGGCCCCGCCCCGATCCGACGGAATTGACCATGCGCTATCCGATGAGGGCCGCCATGCTGGCCCTGCTGCTCGCCTCCGGCGCGGCGACCGCGGCCGGCAACCTGTTCTGCGGCGGCCCGGTGCCCCAGACCGGCGAGCCCACCGACCTCGCCCACGTGGTGGGCGACCAGACCCTGGAGTTCATCGCCGAGCAGCCCGCCAGCCTGATGGTGTGCAGCAAGGGCTACCTGTTCGAGAAGTGCGGCGACCACGAGACGGCGATGAAGGTGTTCGACCGCTGCATCGCCGCCGGCTACATCGGCGCGATGATCTGGAAGGCGCTGATGCTCCAGGACGGCGCCGGGGTGGCCCGCGACCTGCCCGCCGCCGCCGAGCTGATGCGCCGGGCCGCCGAATCCGGCGACTCGCCCTACGCGGTGCTTGGCAAGCTCCACTACGCCAGCGCCCTGCACGAGGGCAAGGGCGTGCCGAAGGACGAGGCGGCGGCGCGGCGCTGGTTCGAGGCCGCGGCGGCCGACGGCAACCCCGACGCCATCGAGTTCCTGCGCACCGGCTACCACGTGGGCGACCGGGACGGGTCGGCCCGAGGCGTGGGCACCCCGCCGCCGGTGGCCCTGCCCCTGCCCGGCGAGCTGCAGGAGGCCGCCGCCCCGCGCGGCGAGCGGTCGCCGCCGGCTGCCTTTGCCGCGCCCCTGGCCCGTCGGCTGACCCAGGCCCCGGCCGCCGCCCCGGCGCAGCCGCCGGCTCCGGCGCCCG
>NZ_JAYRMI010000138.1:0-1815 GCF_041904905.1 Zoogloea sp.
CTGCAGTACCCCGACCATGGGCAGGAAGAGGGCGATCACGATGAAGCCGACGACCAGGGCCATTCCCACGATCAGGAGCGGTTCCACCACCGCTGCCAGCGCGGCGACCGCGTGATCAACCTCGTCGTCGTACGCCTCGGCGACTCTCCGCAGCACCTCCGCCAAGGCACCGGTTTCCTCCCCAACCCGCACCATGCCGGCGACCAGTGCCGGGAATATCCGGGTCGACTCCAGCGGACCGGCAAGGCCTTCGCCCCGTCGCAGGCGTGTGCCCACTTCGCCCAGGGCCTCCGCGATCCGGGTGTTTCCACTGGCGTCCTCGGCAATCGACAGCGCCTCCAACTCGGGAACGCCGGCCTCCAGCAACGCCCCCATCAGGCCGGTTACCCGCGCCACCGCCGACTTCAACAGCAGGTCGCCCAGGACAGGAATCCGAAGGGCCCAGCGATCGAGCGCCCGGCGACCCCGTGGCGTGCGCCTCCAGTGGCGGACCAGCCAGCCCAGTCCACCCAGCGCCGCGATCGCCGGCAACGCGTGCGCCCGCGCCAGTCGACTCGCGTCCAGGAGACTTTGGGTCAGCATTGGCAGGGGTTGCCCTTTCAGCAGCCCACCGTAAATCAGCGCGAACTTCGGCACCACGATCGCCACCAGGATCGCAACGATCACGATGGCAATCACCAGCACGATGGCCGGGTACGCCAGGGCAGTCCGTAGCCGGGCGCGAACGCGTTCCTGCTTCTCCATCACCAGCGCCTGCCGGGCCAGCACATCGCCAAGCGCCCCGCTGGCTTCGCCGGCGCTCACCATCGCCCGGTAGGTCTCGTCAAACAGTTGCGGGTAGCGGCGCAGGCCGTCTGACAGCGTCCCGCCGTTCTCGATCACCTGCCGCAGGCCGTGCGCCAGCCCACCCCTCGCATCCTGTCCTTCCTGGGACCCGATCACCTCGAGCGCCCGGGCCAGCGGCACCCCGGCCTTGACGAGCGTGGCAAGCTGCCGCGTGAACCCGCGCAGCTCCTTGGGCCCCATCGCGGTTTGCCGCCACGGCCAAGTTATTCGGCTTCGTGCCCCAGGCACTTCGCCCGGGAGCTGGCTCCCCGCGCGAGGTCTGGTGCCGCCGGCCGTCGGTCCCTCGCTGCGAGGAGGCAAGGCCGGGCGGGCGCGATCGGGCGCAATTTCCTGGCCTCGAGCGCTGCGCCCTGAGCGGACCTCAATCGCTTCGCCTGCGAACCCCGCCGGCCTCATGTTAAGAGTAGCACTTCCTCCAGGGTCGTTCGACCGGCCTCGACGGCCGCGAGGCCCTCGTCCCGCAGACTCCGCGCCCCCCGGGCCCTGGCCTGCCGGCGCACTTCATCCGCCGCACAACCGACTCCAATCCGCGCGCGCAGACCGGCGTCCACCGGCAGCCATTCGTACAGCCCGACCCGGCCCACAAACCCGGTCCCTGCACAGGCCGCGCACTCGCGCGGTCCGGCCTCCGGCACCATCGACAGCCGGTCTCTCCGGCAATGACGGCATTGCCCGCGCACGAGCCGCTGCGCCAGCACCGCCTCGAGGGTGGCCGCCAGCAGGTACGGCTCGACGCCCAGATCCATGAGCCGGGTCACCGCCGTGGCGGCATCAATCGTGTGCAGCGTGGTCAGCACGAGGTGACCGGTCTGGGCCGCCTGCACGGCGATGGCCGCGGTCTCGTCGTCCCGAATCTCTCCCACCAGGATGACATCCGGGTCCTGCCGCAGGAACGCCCGGAGCGCCGTCGCGAAATTCAGCCCGGCCGCCGGGTTCACTCCGACCTGCATGATTCCGTCCAGCTCGTAC
>NZ_JAYRMI010000014.1:0-60953 GCF_041904905.1 Zoogloea sp.
TCAAGCCGGGCACCTACTCGGTCCAGTTCGACAAGGCCACCCTGCCGGCCGGCTACGCCTTCACCGCGAAGGACGCCGCCGCCGGCACCGACCTGACCGACAGCGACGCCGACACCGCCACCGGCAAAACCGTCCAGACCGTCCTCGACTCCGGCGAATCCGACCGCAGCTGGGACGCCGGCATCGTTGCCAGCGCGGGCAGCATCAGCGGTACGGTGCGTGAGGATCTGGACAACAACAACACGGGCGATGCCCCCATCGCCGGTGTGACCGTTGCCCTGGTGAACCCGACTACCGGCGCGATCATTGCCACCACCACCACCGACGCGAACGGCAACTACACGTTCAACAACGTGCCGGCCGGTTCGTACAACGTGGTCGAGACCAACAAGGCCGGCTACATCGACGTCTCCGACAAGGATGGCGGCAACCCGAACAGCATCGCCGTGACGCTGAACCCGGGTCAGTCCAGCACCGGCAACGACTTCGTCGATGAGCGTACCGCGGCCATCGGTGATCGCGTGTGGCTCGACACCAACGCCAACGGCGTGCAGGACGCGGGCGAAGCCGGTGTCTCCGGCGTGACCGTGAAGCTGCTCGACAGCACCGGCAACGTGGTCTCCACCACCACCACCGACGCTGCCGGCAACTACCTGTTCAGCAGCCTCGCCCCGGGCGACTACGCGATCCAGGTGACCGCGCCGGCCGGCTACGTGGTGAGCGGCAAGGATCAGGGCGGCAACGACGCCACCGACAGCGACATCGATCCGACCACCGGCAAGACCATCAACACCACCCTCAGCGCCGGCGAAACCGACCTGACCTGGGATGCGGGCATCTACAAGACCGCCTCGC
This sequence comes from Zoogloea sp., assembly GCF_041904905.1. Lineage (GTDB taxonomy): Bacteria > Pseudomonadota > Gammaproteobacteria > Burkholderiales > Rhodocyclaceae > Zoogloea. The sequence continues at coordinate 856 of NZ_JAYRMI010000014.1, forward strand.
TGGGTGACAAGGTGTGGCTCGACAGCAACAAGAACGGCGTGCAGGACGCGGGCGAAGCCGGTGTCTCGGGCGTCACCGTGAAGCTGCTCAACGCCGCCGGCAGCGTGGTGGCCACCGCCACCACCGACGCCAACGGCAACTACCTGTTCAGCAACCTGACCCCGGGCAGCTACGCCGTCCAGGTGGTTGCCCCGACCGGCTACACCTTCACCACGAAGGACGCCGCCGCGGCCACCGACCTGACCGACAGCGACGTGGATCAGACCACCGGCAAGACCATCGCCACCACCCTCGACTCCGGTGAGAACGACCTGAGCTGGGACGCTGGCCTGGTGGCGCCGACCGCCTCCTACGGCGACAAGGTGTGGCTGGACAAGAACGCCAACGGCGTGCAGGACGCCGGTGAAGCCGGCCTCTCCGGCGTGACCGTGAAGCTGCTCAACGGTGCCGGTTCCGTGGTGGCCACCACCACCACCGACGCCAACGGCAACTACCTCTTCACCAACCTGACCCCGGGCGACTACTCGGCCCAGGTGGTGGCGCCGACCGGCTACTTCATCAGCGCCAAGGACCAGGGCGGCAACGACGCCACCGACAGCGACTTCGATCCGACCACCGGCAAGACGGTCCTGACGACGCTCTCCGCCAACGAGAACGATCTGACGTGGGATGCGGGCCTGTACCAGAAGGCTTCCATCGGCGACAAGGTGTGGGCCGACTGCAACAACAACGGTCTGCAGGACGCGGGCGAAGCCGGCGTGCCGGGCATCACCGTCAAGCTGCTGGACGCCAGCGGCAATGTGGTTGCCACCACCCTGACCGACATCAACGGCAACTACCTGTTCAAGGATCTGATGCCGGGCACCTACTCCGTGCAGTTCGTGGCCCCCGCCGGCTACACCTTCACGACCAAGGACGTGGGCAGCAACGATGCGATCGACTCCGACGTCGGCGCTGGCACGGTGCTGGGCACCACCAACCTGATCGTCAACGGCAGCTTCGAGAACGGCACCACCGGCTGGTGCGGCTATGGTGACTACATCGAGATCAACACCGCGGGCTCCTACGGCGTCTCCGCCGTGACCGGCGCCATGGTGGCCGAACTGGATGCCAACTGCACCGGCACCGTCACCGGTTTCTACCAGGACATCGCCACCGTCGCCGGCCAGAGCTACCAGCTCTCCGTCGATGTGGCCCAGCGTGCCGGCTACGCCGCTGCCACCAACACCGTGGAAGTGTTCTGGGAAGGGGTGAAGATCGCCACCATCGATCCGACCTCGACCGCCCTCACCAAGTACACCTTCACCGTGACTGCGGCCGATGCCAGCAGCCGCCTGGAGTTCCGTGAGCAAGCGGGCGACGACGACAGCGTCGGCGGCATCATCGACAACGTCACCCTCTACACCATCGGCTCCGGCGGTCAGGTGGGCACCACCGTCCAGACCACCCTCGAATCCGGTGAGAACGACCTCACCTGGGACGCGGGCCTGACCGTCAAGCCGGTTACCGCCACCTTCTGCCTCAGCGGCAACTCTGCCACCGACGGCACCGACGGCAACATCCGCTGCTACACCGACAACGGTATCTCGGTGAATGCCAGCGCCTGGAGCCGCGACAAGAGCACCGGTGCCTGGGCCAAGGCCTGGCTCGGCGCCTACGGCGGCGGCCTGGGTGTGACCGACAGCAGCGAAGGGACGGGCGCGGACAGCTCCCACACCGTCGATAACGTCGGCGGTCGGGATAACTACGTGCTGTTCGAGTTCTCCCAGTCCGTGGTGGTCGACAAGGCCTACCTGGGCTACGTGGTCGGCGACAGCGACATGAAGGTGTGGATCGGCACGGTGGATGGCGCGTTCGACAGCCACATCGCCCTCACCGACACCGTGCTCAACAGCATGGGCTTCACCGAGATCAACCTGACCGATCTGACCAGCGCCCGCTGGGCCGATCTGAACGCAGGCGGTTTCGTGGGCAACGTGCTGGTCATCGCAGCCGACACCACCGACACCTCGCCGGAGGACTACTTCAAGATCGACCAGCTGGTCGTGACGACCGCCTCCGCCTTCTGCGCCACCGACGTCTCCATCGGCGACACGGTGTGGGAAGACACCAACAAGAACGGCGTGCAGGACGCGGGCGAAGCCGGTATCGCCGGTGTCACCGTCAAGCTGCTCAACGGTGCCGGTGCGGTGGTTGCCACCACCACCACCGACGCGAGCGGCAGCTACCTGTTCTCCAAGCTGGCGGCGGGCGACTACAAGATCCAGGTCGTCACCCCCAACGGCTACGCCATCACCGCCAAGGATGCCGGCGGCAACGATGCCACCGACAGCGACATCGACGCGACCGGCACCACCGGGCTCTACACCCTGACCCAGGGCAGCAACAACCTGACCGTCGATGCCGGCTTCTACAAGCCGAGCACCGCCACGGCCAGCATCGGCGACCGGGTGTGGGAGGACAAGAACTTCAACGGCATTCAGGATGCCGGCGAAGCGGGCCTCAAGGGCGTCACCGTCAAGCTGCTGAACACCGCCGGCACCGTGGTGGCCACCGCCACCACCGACGCGAACGGCAACTACCTGTTCAGCAACCTCGCCGCCGGTCAGTACAAGGTGCAGGTGGTGGCCCCGACCGGCTACTACGTCACCACGCAGGACGCGGCCGGCTGGAACGGCACCGACAGCGCCATCAACGGCAGCGGCTACACCGGCACCATCGACCTCGCGGCGGGCCAGTCCCTCCTCAAGGTGGATGCCGGCCTGTATCGCAAGGCCAGCGTTGGCGACAAGGTGTGGCTGGACAGCGACAGCGACGGCATCCAGGACAGCGGCGAATGCGGCGTGGCCAACGTCACGGTCAAGCTGCTGAACGCGGCCGGTGCGGTGGTTGCCACCACTTGCACGGACTCGGCGGGTAACTACAAGTTCACCAACCTGGATCCGGGCCAGTACAGCCTGCAGTTCGACAAGACCAACGCCTACTACTACACCGGCGGCTACACCTGGTGGGGTTCTGCGATCACCCAGAACGTCTCCTCCACCGGCTACCAGTGGACCACCAAGGACGTCGGCAGCAACGCCTACGACACCATGGACAGCGATGTCGCCCGCGTCTCCTCGACGTACTACAACCAGGGCAACACCGACAAGTTCACCCTGGTGTCCGGCCAGTACGACAGCAGCCGCGACGCCGGTGTGTGCCCGATCGTGATCGACCTGGACGGTGACGGCATCCGCACCGTGGCCCGTGAGAACGCCAACGGCACCTTCGACCTGATTGGCAACGGTTCGGCCATCCACTCCGGCTGGCTCTCCGCAGGCGACGCCTTCCTGGCGCTCGACAGCAACGGCAACGGCCAGATCGACAGCATCCACGAACTGTTCGGCGGCAACGGCGCCGGCCAGGGCTTCGCCAAGCTGGCGTCCTTCGACAGCAACGGCGACGGCGTGGTCGATGCCCACGACGCCCACTTCGCCGATCTGAAGGTCTGGCGCGACGCCAACGGCAACCAGCAGACCGACGCCGGCGAGCTGATGAGCCTGAGCGAAGCCGGTGTGGCCAGCCTCAAGGTGTCGTACTTCGCGCTGCCCGCGGTCGATGAGCAGGGCAACCTGCACCTCGAACGCAGCGCGGCAACCCTGGCCGACGGCAAGACGGTGGACATGACCGACGTGTACTTCAACGTCGATGCCGCCGAAGTGGCCCAGGCCGGCGGCACCCTGCCGTCCATGGCAGACCTCCTGAGCACCGACGTCAGCCTCGACAGCGTGCTGGGTGTCTCCGTGGCGGCGGTTGAAGCGGCAGCGGCCCCGGCGGCTGTCGGCGACAGCGCGGTGGCTGCCCTCAGCCAGCTCAGCCAGCTCTACCAGGAACAGCAGTTCGCCCTGGCCGCAGCCTAAAAACGCCTAACCCGGCCGGGTTCGCCCGGCCGGCCAGGCAACCCTTTCCGCATTACCCGAAATCACTTTTTTAACGTAGGAGCGAGTAAATGAAGCAACTCTCCATGATGAAGAAGGCCGCTCTGGCCTTCGCCGCCGCCGGCCTGATGGCCAGCGCCTCCGCCCACGCCGACTCCCTGCTGCTGGATCAGGACGTGAACACCCTGCTGGCCTTTACGGTGGACGTCTCCGGGCTCACCAAGAGCGTCGAAACCGGCGTCTTCAACGTCGCCAACCAGACCACCGGCGCCTCCTTCCTGGCCTTCTGCTCCGAGCTGCTGCAGGGCGTGGCCGTCGGCGCCGTGACCACCGGTCTCGAGTTCTCCCCGACCGGCGTCATCCCGGTGGCCGTGCAGACCCTCTACAACCAGAGCTACAGCCTGGTGAACCCGACCAGCGCCGTCGAAGTCGCCGGTTTCCAGATCGCCCTGTGGGAAGCCATGGACAACGGTGACCTGTACTCCGGCGCCGTCCAGAACTGGGCTGGCAAGACCGGCTCCGCCACCGAAACCGAAGCCCTCGACCAAGCCTGGATCTACCTGCAGGCCCTGGCCGATGGGGATCCTGCCACCGGCAGCTACCAGCTGACCAACTGGAGCAACGGCACCAGCCAGGACATCATCGAAGCCAAGATCCCCGAGCCCACCAGCCTCGCTCTGGGCGCCCTGGGTCTGGCCGGTCTGTCGGTCGTCCGTCGTCGCAAGTCCTGACCCCGTTCCGGGCGGTGCGGCGCTGCCGTGCCGCCCGGCGCAGGACAGGTCTGCAAGCGGTATCGCGAAAAGGGGGCTCGCCCCCTTTTCGTCATTTTCGGGCGCCGCTGGCGGTGCCACGGCAGCCGCCGATCCAGAAATAAATCGCGCTTGCCCCAAAACGGTGTGGATGGGCTGGGGTGGCCCGTGATATATGCATCTGTCCACACGGTGGGGCTCGGCTATCTTCAGTCAGCCGCCCCGCAACGGGCGGATGTCCGCCTGCGCGCCCAGTTATTCGTACCCGAGGTTTTCATGGCTCCAACCCGCTTTCTTCCCGCCGTCCTGCTTGGTGCCGGCTTGTCCGTGGCGTGTGCCGCGGCCCGTGCCGAGGTGATGATTACCGCCCCCCAGAACGGCCCCATCACGGCACCGCCGGCCCGGGCCGACATCGACGCCCTCAGCAAGGGGCAGCAGGCGCTGCGGATGCGCCAGTTCGATCAGGCGGAGCGGGCATTCGGCGAGGCCTACAAACTCAACCCCCGCTCCGTGGAGGCCATGCTTGGCCTGGCCGCAGCGGCCCAGGGCACCGGCAAGGCCAAGCTCGCCCGCGATTGGATGAGCAGCGCGGTGGCCATGGCGCCGGGGCAGGCCAACGTGCTGCAGGCCCAGGGCCGGCTGCTGGTGGAGTTGGGCCTGCTCGCCGAGGCCGAGGAGAGCTACCGCGCGGCCATCGCCGGCCAGCCCGCCAACGTGCAGCTCAAGCTCGATCTCGCCGCCCTCTACCTGGAAAAACTCAAGAAGCCGGCCCAGGCCGCCGCCGTCCTGCGCGACGTGCTCAAGCAGCAGCCCGAGCTGGCTGCCGCCCACCTTGGGCTGGGCCTCGCCCTGTCGGCCGACGGGAAGATCGAGGAAGCCTCGCGGGCCCTCGACGAAGCCGTCCGCCGCGACCCCAACAACCCGGCCGCGCTCCACGCCCAGGGGTTGGTGGCGCTGCGTCTCAATCAGGCCGACCGGGCGCTGGCTGCCTTCGACAAGGCCATCGCCCAGCGCAAGGATTTCGCCGGCGCCATGCTGGGCCGCGGCGACGCCCTGCTGGCCCTGGGCAAGGGCGAGCAGGCCATCGAGGCCTACACCCGCGCCGCGGCGCTGGCGCCCAAGAGCGCCTATCCCCACGCCCTGCGCGCCATCGCCTACGAAAAGATGAAGCGCCTGCCCGAGGCCGAGGCGGCCTACCGGGACGCGCTGCGGATCGAACCGGCCGACGTGCGCATCCAGAACAACCTCGCCTTCGTGCTGGCCACCCAGAAGGTGAAGCTCGACGAGGCCCTCAAGCTGGCCGAGCAGGCGGTGGCCAAGGAGCCCAACCGCGCCACCCTGCACGACACCCTGGGCATGGTCCACCTGGCCCGCAACGACATTCCGGCCGCGCGCCGGGCTTTCGAAAAAGGGCTGACCCTGGAGCCGGGCAACCTGGTGCTGCGGCAGCATCACGCCCTGCTTGGGGCGACGCAGCCAGTGGCGGCGAGCGCCGCGCCGGCCGCCACCGTCAAGCCCGCGCCGGCGCCTGCATCGGCCCCGGCTGTCGCCGCCCCGGCGCCGGTTGCCGCGCCGGTGGTGCCTGCCCCGGTCGCCGCCAAACCTGCAGCCGCCGAGGCCGACGCCACCAAGGCGGTCGCCGGCCGGCTGGAGGCCTGGCGCCAGGCCTGGGAGGCCAAGGACAGCAACCGCTATCTGGCGTTCTATGGGGCCGACTTCGTGCCCGCCGACAAACGCGCCCGCGGCGCCTGGGAGGCCGACCGCCGGACGAAGCTCGACAAGAAGGGCGAGATTCGGGTTCAGGTGGATGCCCCGAGCTTCAAGCTCGACGGCAACACGGTGGTGGTCACCTTCGACCAGCGCTATCAGTCCGGCAACTACAGCGACGCCGGCCGCAAGCGCATGGAGTGGGTGAAGGACGGCGGCGACTGGAAGATCCGCCGGGAAGCCCAGCAGTAAGCCGGCCCGCTCAGGCCGCCTTCCAGCGGCTGCCGCCGGCCTGCTTGGCGGCGTACATCGCCCGGTCGGCCTGCCCGAGCAGGCGATGGAGGTCGTAGCCGTCCTCGGGATAGGTGGCGATGCCGATGCTCACCCCCAGCGGGGTGCCCGGGCAGATGTGCTCCGGAATGTCGGTGATTGCCGCCACCAGCCGGTTGCAGAAGGGCCCGAGGTGATCCGGCTGATGCAGGTTGGGGCACAGGATCACGAACTCGTCGCCCCCCAGCCGGGCCACCAGATCGGTGGCGCGGGCGGTGGATTCCAGGCGCGCCGCCAGCTGCACCAGGATCTGGTCGCCGGTGGCGTGCCCGAAACGGTCGTTGATCGGCTTGAACCCGTCCAGATCGAGCACCAGCACGGCGCCCGGCGACCCGTCGATGCGGGCGCGGGCGAGCACGCCCAGGGCGGCTTCGGTAAAGGCCTTGCGGTTGGCGAGGCCGGTGAGCGGGTCGTGGCGGGCCAGCTCGCGCCAGCGCTCGCTCTCCTGCTCCACGCGGCGATACTGCCGCAGCATCCCCAGCACGATCACCAGAAAGTTGCCTAGCGCCAGCACGAAGGCGCCGGTCTGGATCGCCCGCAGATTGCGCGAGCGTCGCACCGAGTCGTGCTCCAGCGCGGTGGTGAGCCGGTTCATCAGTGCCAGCACCTGCCGGTTATGGCCCACCATGTAGTCGGCTGCGGCGGCGTAGGCGCGCCCCTCCAGGGCCAGCTGGCCGGCCGGGGGGAGCAGGCCGCGCAAGGGGGTGACGATCTGCCGGGCCGCGGCCACGACCGCGGCCGCCTCGCCCTCGACGGGCTGGAGGACGACCGGCGCGCTGTCTCCGCCCGCGGTGGGGCCACCTTCGGCGAAGGCCGACAGGGTGCGCTCGAACAGCCCGAAGGCCAGCTCCACCTCTTCGCCCGCCCGCGCCGCTTCGGCCGGGGTAGCGGCCCGGGTGGCCAGCAGCAGCGCCTTGGTGGTCTGCTGGGAGAGCATGCGCTGGCGCCCGGCGAGGTTGATGGCCACCGCATCCTGGGCGATCTGCTCGGCGAGCCACAGGTTGATGACCAGCACGGTCAGGTCGAGCGCGACGAACATCACGATGGCGGTGATGAGCCGGCGGGGGGAACCTATCAGGGCGCTGACCGGGATTGGCATGAAAGCGGGAATGCGCCGGCGGACGCGACCGGACGGCGGCAGGGCAGGCAGATGCGATGAGTCGCTTATCGGCACCAACGCGCCGCTGGCGTAGGGTGGTACCGACAAAATGACAGGCGGCCCGAAGGCCGCCTGGGGAGCGCGAACCGGCGGGCGCCGGATCAGCCGTTGAAGCGCGCCTCGAGGGCGGCGATGGCGGGAAGGGTCTTGCCTTCGAGGAACTCGAGGAAGGCGCCGCCGCCGGTGGAGATGTAGCCCACGTCATCGGCGATGTGGAACTTGGCGATGGCCGCCAGGGTGTCGCCGCCGCCGGCGATGGAGAAGGCTTCGGAGTGGGCGATGGCGGAGGCCATCATCTTGGTGCCGCCGGCGAACTGGGGCAGCTCGAACACGCCGACCGGGCCGTTCCAGACGATGGTGCCGGCGTTGGCGATGATCTGCGACAGCTGGGCCGCGGCCTTCGGGCCGACGTCGAGGATGCGGTCGTGGGGGCCGACTTCATCGACGGAGACCTTGTTGGCGCGGGCCATGGCGGAGACTTCGTCGGCCACCACCACGTCTTCGGGCAGCGGCACGGCGGCGCCACGGGCCTTCATCATGTCCATGATGGCCTGGGCTTCCTTGACCAGCTCGGGCTCGGCCAGGGATTCGCCGATGCGCTTGCCGGAGGCCAGCAGGAAGGTGTTGGCGATGCCGCCGCCGACGATCAGCTGGTCCACCTTGTCGGCCAGCGACTTGAGGATGGTGAGCTTGGACGACACCTTGGAGCCGCCGACGATGGCCACCAGCGGGCGGGCCGGGGCGTGCAGGGCCTTGCCCAACGCGTCGATCTCGGCGCCCATCAGGATGCCGGCGCAAGCCACCGGGGCGAAGCGGGCGATGCCGTGGGTGGTGGCTTCGGCGCGGTGGGCGGTGCCGAACGCGTCGTTCACGTAGACGTCGCACAGGGCGGCCATCTTGCGGGCCAGCTCTTCGTTGTCCTTCTTCTCGCCCTTGTTGCAGCGGCAGTTCTCCAGCAGCACGACTTCGCCCGGGGCGACTTCAAAGCCGCCGTCGACCCAGTTCTGGATCAGGCGCACCGGCTTGCCCAGCAGCTGGCCCAGGCGCACGGCCACGGGGGCCAGGGTGTCGTCGGCCTTCAGCTCGCCTTCGGTCGGGCGGCCCAGGTGGGAGGTGACCATCACCGCGGCGCCGCCTTCGAGGGCGTAGCGGATGGACGGGATGGAGGCGCGGATGCGGGTGTCTTCGGTGATGTTGCCGGCGTCGTCCTGGGGCACGTTCAGGTCGGCACGGATGAAGACGCGCTTGCCCTTGACGTCGAGATCGGTGAGTTTCTTGACTTGCATGGTGATGTTCTTCGAGGCTTCGGAATGAAAAACGCCCCGCGCAGGCGGGGCGTCGAAACAACAGGCTTACTTGGCGTTGACGTAGGCGCGGGCCGCGTCGAGCATGCGGCAGGAGTAGCCCCACTCGTTGTCGTACCAGGCCAGCACCTTGACCAGCACGGAGCCGTCTTCACCCTTGATGACGCGGGTCTGGGTGGCGTCGAAGGTGGAGGAGACGGTGGTGTGGTTGAAGTCGGAGGAGACCAGCGGCTCGTTGTTGACGGCCAGGATGCCCTTCAGCGGGCCGTTGGCCGCGGCGGTCATCAGTGCGTTGATCTCTTCCTTGGTGGTGGCGCGCTCGGCGGTGAAGGTGAGGTCAACCAGCGAGACGTTGATGGTCGGCACGCGCAGGGCGAAGCCATCCACCTTGCCAACCAGCTGCGGCAGCACCAGGCCGACGGCCTTGGCGGCGCCGGTCTTGGTCGGGATGATGTTGGCGGCGGCGGCGCGGGCGCGGCGCAGATCCTTGTGACGGACGTCCACGGTCACCTGGTCGTTGGTGTAGGCGTGGATGGTGGTCATCAGGCCCTGCTTGATGCCGACGCTGTCGGCCAGGATCTTGGCGACCGGGGCCAGGCAGTTGGTGGTGCAGGAGGCGTTGGAGACGACGGTCATGTCGGCACGCAGCGCTTCTTCGTTGACGCCCATCACGATGGTGGTGTCCACGTCGTCACCGCCCGGGGCGGAGATCAGCACGCGCTTGGCGCCCTGGTCGAGCAGCGCCTGGGCCTTAGCCTTGGTGGTGTAGGCGCCGGTGCACTCGAGCAGCACGTCCACGCCGTGGGAGCCCCAATTGACGCCCTTCGGATCCTTGGTGGAGTAGAACGGGATCTTCTTGCCGTCGATGATGATGACGTTGTCGCCTTCGGTTTCGACGGAGGTCGCAAAGCGGCCGTGGGTGGTGTCGTACTTGAGCAGGTGGGCATTGGTGGCCAGATCGCCGGAGGCGTTGATGGCGACCACTTCGAATTCGTTCTGCAGACCTTGCTCGTAAATGGCGCGCAGCGTGCAGCGACCGATACGACCGAAACCATTGATGGCAACTTTGATGCTCATCGAGCCTTCTCCCTAGTTAATTACACAAAACCGAAATCATGTTGCTTGCGGTGCCCGGGGGGCGCCGCGCTTGTACTGTGGCGCGCCTGGATCAGGCGAGCACCTTCTTGACCGCCGCGACGACGGCCTCGGCGGTGATGCCGAAATACTTGAACAACTCGCCGGCCGGGGCCGATTCGCCGAAGCGGTCGAGGCCGATGACCTCGCCGTCGAGGCCCACGTACTTGCGCCAGCCGTCGGTGACGCCGGCTTCCACGGCCACGCGGGGCAGGCCCTTGGGCAGCACGGCGGCGCGGTAGGCGGCATCCTGGCGGTCGAAGACGTTGGTGCTGGGCATCGACACCACGCGCACGGCCACGCCATCAATGGCAAGCTGCTTCTGGGCGGCCAGCGCGAGGGCCACTTCTGAGCCGGTCGCTATGATAACGGCTTGAGCTGCGGCCGGCTGTGACGCATTGCCCGCTTCGGACAACACGTAACCGCCACGGCGGATGTCGGCAAGCTGCTGGGCGCTGCGCGGCTGGAAGGGCAGGTTCTGGCGCGAGAAGGCCAGCGCGCTGGGGCCGCTGGCGCGTTCGATGGCGCAGGCCCAGGCAACTGCCGATTCGGCAGTGTCGCAGGGGCGCCAGACGTCCATGTTGGGGATCAGGCGCAGGGTGGCGGTCTGCTCGACCGGCTGGTGGGTCGGGCCGTCTTCGCCAAGGCCGATGGAGTCGTGGGTGAACACGAAGATCTGGCGCACCTTCATCAGCGCCGCCATGCGCAGGGCGTTGCGGGCGTACTCGCTGAACATCAGGAAGGTGGCGGTGTAGGGCACCAGGCCGCCGTGCAGCGCGATGCCGTTGGCGATGGCCGCCATGCCGAACTCGCGCACGCCGTAGTAGACGTAGTTGCCGCCGGTGCTGCGGGAGACGCCCTTGGCGCCGGACCACAGGGTGAGGTTGGAGCCGGCCAGGTCGGCCGAGCCGCCGAGGAGTTCGGGCAGCTTGGGCGCGAAGGCTTCGATGCTGTTCTGGCTGGCCTTGCGGGTGGCGATGGTCTCGCCCTTTTCGGTGACCTTGGCGAGCACGGCATCGACGTGGGCAGCCCAGTCGGCGGGCAGTTCGCCGGCCATGCGGCGGGTGAATTCGGCGGCGAGTTCGGGGAACTCGGCGGCGTAGGCGGCGAAGCGGGTGTTCCAGTCGGCCTCGAAAGCGGCGCCCTTGGCCTTGGCGTCCCAGGCTTCGTACACGTCGGCCGGGATTTCGAAGGGTGGGTGGTTCCAGCCGATGTAGGCGCGGGCGGCTTCGATTTCGGCGGCACCCAGCGGGGCGCCGTGGACGTCGTGGCTGTCCTGCTTGTTGGGGCTGCCGGCGCCGATGATGGTCTTGCAGCAGATCAGCGAGGGCTTGCCGGTTTCAAGCTGGGCGGCCTTCAGGGCGGCCTCGATCTCGACCGGGTCGTGGCCCTGGACGTCGCGCACCACATGCCAGCCGTAGGCCTCGAAGCGCTTCGGGGTGTCGTCGGTGAACCAGCCCTCGACGTGGCCGTCGATGGAGATGTTGTTGTCGTCGTAGAAGGCGATCAGCTTGCCCAGGCCCCAGGTGCCGGCCAGCGAACAGGCTTCGTGGGAGATGCCTTCCATCAGGCAGCCGTCGCCCAGGAAGACGTAGGTGTGGTGATCGACGACGGTGTGGCCGGGGCGGTTGAAGTCGGCGGCGAGGATCTTCTCGGCCAGCGCCATGCCCACCGCGTTGGTGATGCCCTGGCCGAGCGGGCCGGTGGTGGTCTCGACGCCGGGGGTGTAGCCGACTTCCGGGTGGCCCGGGGTCTTGCTGTGGAGCTGGCGGAATGCCTTCAGGTCGTCGATGGACAGATCGTAGCCGGTGAGGTGGAGCAGGGCGTAGATCAGCATCGAGCCGTGGCCGTTGGACTGGACGAAGCGGTCGCGGTCGGCCCACTTGGGATTGGCCGGGTTGTGGCGCAGATGGCGGCGCCACAGGACTTCGGCAATTTCGGCCATGCCCATCGGGGCACCGGGGTGGCCGGAGTTGGCTTTCTGGACGGCGTCCATGGCCAGCGCGCGAATCGCGCCGGTCAGGGGGTTGAAGACGGGCGGCTTGACATTACGCGAAGAAGACATCGGGGAACCTTCGGCCGGGGAGAGCGGCGCGCAAAGACTGCGATTATCTTTGATTTCCGGGGACTTGGGTAGCCTTGGTGGCGTGAATCGCCCCTGTCGGCGCCGTCACGGCCGGCGTCGGGAAAGTCCGGCATAATCCCGAGTTGCTCACATTTTCTTACAGCTGCCCCGCCGATGCGCCTGCTCTCCCGGACGACCGCGCTGGTCCTTGTTCTGGCCGCCCTGCTGCTGGGCGGCTGTGGCGGCATGAAGTACACCGTCGACGATGGCCGCAAGGTCAATGAGACCTTGCTGGGCAACCTGCGCGCCCTGGGGCACGGCGAGCGCGCGCTGCGGCCGGCCATCGTGCGCTCGGCGGCGCTGAAGGACCCGGATTGCAGCCATCAGTGGGAGCTGCCCTTCAGCGTGGCGACGAGCTACGAGTGGGACGAGGACGACCGGGTGGCGTGGGTGCGCGCGCTGCAGGTGGATGAGCGCCTTACCGTGGTGGCCGCCGCGCCGGACATCGGCCTCGCGCCCGGCGACAAGCTCGTCGAACTCAAGGGCTACAAGAAGAACGACGCCAACAAGATGCTGGCCGAACTCGCCGAACTGCGCGACGACGGTGAGCCTTTTCCGGTCAAGACGGCCGCCGGCAAGACGGTGACGATCAAGCCTCTGCAGGTGTGCCGCGGCTACACCCGTCTGGCGCCGCCGGTCACGCCCGGCTACCAGGATTTCCACTGGCTGATGAGCATTCATCCGCTGGAGATCTTCGGCCCCCAGATCACGCCGGACGAGGCGCTGTGGATGGTGCTGTGGACCCAGGGCCTCTCCGAAGAGGGCGGGGCGCGGATGAAGACCTACCACTACAGCAAGGAGATCGTGTCGACCCTGTTCGAGATCGCCTCGCTGGCGACCGGCCTCAACGCCGCGGCCCAGGCGGCCAAGGTGGCGGCCAACCAGGCGGCCCAGGCGGCCGCGGCAGCGGCGGCCAAATCGGCGTCCGAGGCGGCGGCCAAGCAGGCCCTGCAGGAGGCCGCCAGGAAGATCGCCGAACAGGCCGCCCAGGATTACGTGCAGAAGGTGGGCGAGGAGGTGGTCAAGTCGGTGGGGCGACAGGCCGGCAACGTGCTGCGGGACACCTTCATGGCGCGGATGGGGATGGCGGTGTCGAGCCTGTCGTGGGTGGCGACCACCGCCTTCGACGACGCCGACCGCTGGGCCTACGACCGCATCGGCAGGCTGGGCGGCGACCCGCTGGCGGGGGCCAGCCTGCACCAGAAGCTCCTCGACCGGAACCGCATCAGCAACGTCTTCGTGCTGGACGAGGAGCGGCTGGCCAAGCTGATCGAGCTGGCCCGTCAGACCCAGCGCGAAGAAATGCTGGCTGCCATCCTCAAGGGGGCGTCGCTGGAGGCGTTTACCCTCAAGCTCTCCGACCTGCCCAGCGCCTCCGACGACACCGGCGGCATGGCGCTCCACTCGGATGGCGAGGAGATCAAGCCGCCGTCCGGCGTCGGCCAGACCGGCCTGATCGATGCAATGCTGAGGATGCCCCTTGAGTCGGGCGACGATTGAGCGATGAAGAAGATCCGAATCCTTGAGGTGACGGCCGCGCTGGCCTTCTCGACGCTGGGCGCTGCGTTGGCCCAGACTCCGCCGCCGGCCTCGATGCCCGACGACTCGGGCAGTCAGCCGGATTGCCCGGCGGCCATGCAGCAGGCCGAGCTGGCCTTCGAGCGGGGCCAGCAGGTGGCCGCCGCCAAGCGCTGGAAGGACGCCCAGCCCCTGCTGGCCGAGGCCGGCAGCGCCTTCCTGAACATCGCCACCCACTGCCCGGCGCTGGCGGCCCAGGCCAACCGGCAGGGCGACCGGGCCACCGCGCTGCTCAAGCAGGCCGAGGCGGCGTCGAGTCACCAGAGCGAATGCCTGCCGCGCCTCGACAAGGCCCTCGACCTGGAGGTGAAGGTGGCGGCGGCGCGGGGTGACAAGGGCGATCCGGCCCAGCTCGAACGCCTGCTCGCCGACGCTGAAAATGTGTGGCGGGAGGCGGCCGACCTGTGCCAGTCGCCCCACAAGGAGAAAGCCGAGAAGAGCCTCGCCGCCACGGTGCGCGCCCGTGCGGCCAACGCCGAGCTGCTCAGCGCCGGCCCCGCCTGCGACGCCGCCTGGAAGAGCGCCACCTCGCTGGGCGATTACGCCCGCGCGGCCTGGAAGGAGAAGCGCTGGGACGACGCCGCGTCGCTCTACAGCAAGGCCGTGCTGGCCTGGGAGGGCGCCGCCGACAAGTGCGCCGGCAGCCGCCAGACCCAGGCCCTGCGCAAGGTCGAGCAGACCCAGATCGACGCCCACAACGCCGAACACTGCGGCCCGCTGTGGGATGCCGCCACCGACCAGAGCCAGCAACTGCGCACCGCCGGCCCGGCGGTGTCGGCCACCGAGAAGGACGTGCTGTCGGTGCGGTCCGAGGTGGCCTGGCGCGACGCGGTGATCCAGTGCCGCGGCAACCCCCAGAGCCTCGCCCGCACCAACGCCGACGCCATCGCCCGGGAGCGCGGCACGCCGCTGCCCCAGAACGCCATGGCCCTCTACGGCAGCCGCAAGGCGCCGCCGCCGGCCATCGTCACCAACCAGCCGGTGGTGACGCCGGTGGTCGCCGCGCCGGCCCAGGCCCTTGCCGCTGCCGCGCCTGGGGTGAAGCCGCCTGTCGCCACGCCTGCCCCGGCGACGGCCCCGGCCGCCACCGCAGCGCCCGCACCTGCGGCCACCCCCGCCCCGGCGGCCGCCGCAGCGCCAGCCGCGCCCCCCGGCGAGGTGGTGCTGGTGGCCGGCGACACCACCTACCGCGGCGCCTTCGCGCTGGATCGCCAGAGCGGCGCGGTGAGCGGCACCGGCACCGTCGAATGGACCAACGGCGAACGCTACGTGGGCACCCTGGTGAATGGTCGCAAGCACGGCAAGGGGCGCTTCGAATGGGTGGGCGGCCAGTGGTACGAAGGCGACTGGGTGGAGGATCAGGCGGTCGGCTACGGGGTGATCCGCTTTGCCGGCGGCAACCGCTACGAAGGGGCGGTGAAGGACGGCGAGCCCAGCGGCCGCGGCTCCCAGGTGTTCCCCAGCGGCGACCGCTACACCGGCGACTTCCAGCGCGGGGTCTTCCATGGCCAGGGCAGTTATGTCTGGAAGAACGGCAACCGCTACGAGGGGGCCTGGAACATGGGCCGCAAGCACGGCCAGGGCCGTCTCACGTGGTCGAGCGGCGACGGCTGGGAGGGGGAGTTCCAGAACGATCAGCAGACCGACAAGGGCAAGAACCTCACCGCCTCGGCCAAGTAAGGCGGGGCGTGGAAATGAAACGGGGCAGCCGCGGCTGCCCCGTCGTCGTTTTAGGCGGGCGTCACACCCACTGGCGACGGCGCTCCATCAGCTTCCAGATCAGCGGGGTGAGGATCAGCTGCATCGCCAGATCGAGCTTGCCGCCGGGCACCACGATGGTGTTGGCGCGGGACATGAAGCTGCCGTCGATCATCCGCAGCAGGTAGGGGAAATCCACCCCCCGCGGGTCGCGGAAACGGATGATGACCATCGACTCGTCGGCGGTGGGGATGTCGCGGGCGATGAAGGGGTTCGACGTGTCCACCATCGGCACCCGCTGGAAGTTGATGTGGGTGTGGGAGAACTGCGGCACGATGTAATGCACGTAGTCGTGCATCCGGCGCAGGATGGTTTCCTGCACCGCCTCGAGGGAGTAGCCGCGGGTCTTGGTGTCCCGGTGGATCTTTTGTATCCACTCCAGGTTGGTGATTGGAACGACGCCGATCAGCAGGTCGGCGTGGCGGCAGATGTTCACCTTGTCGGTGATGACCGCGCCGTGCAGGCCTTCGTAGAACAGGCAGTCGGTGTCGGGGGGGATGTCTTCCCAGGGGGTGAAGCTGCCCACTTTGAGCCCGCGGCGGGCGGCCTCCTCGGGGTGGTGGAGGTAGTGGCGGCGCCGGCCGCCGCCCGATTCGCCGTAGGTGCGGAAGAGCTGTTCGAGTTCTTCGAGCAGGTTGGCCTCCGGCCCGAAGTGGCTGATCCCGCGCAGGCCCTTGCTCTCGGCGTCGATGATGAGTTCGCGGATCTCGTCGCGGGTGTAGCGGTGGAAGCTGTCGCCTTCGATGATGGCGGCGTTCACCTTCTCGCGCCAGAAGATGCCTTCGAAGGTGTGCTTCACGGTCGTGGTGCCCGAGCCGGACGAGCCGGTCACGACGACGATGGGGTGCTTCATGGACATGGATTGCTCCAGAAAATGAGTGTTTTTGGAGCAGGCCACGGGGGCATGAGCTGTTCCAAAAGCACTCCAGCTACGTTCTGGAGCGGCGATGCCGATTCAGCAAAATTCGTGCCGCGTCTCCCGGCGGGTCATGCGTGGCTGTGCAGCCACATGCGCCACTGCTCGAACAGGGCCGGGCTGGCGGCGGCGATCACCGAGCGCTTGATGGCCGGCCCGGCGGTGAGCGGCGTGCCGCCCAGGGTGCTGTAGGCGCCACCGGCTTCGTCGAGGATCAGGCGGCCGGCAGCGTAATCCCAGAGCATCTGCCCGCCGTGGATGTAGACGTCGAGCCGGCCGGCGGCCACGTAGCACCATTCGAGGGCGCTGGAGCCGAAGTTGCGCTGGGAGTAGTAAGGCGGGCGCACCGCCAGCTCGTCGCCCAGGTGGTGGCTGATGCGCTTGAAATCCACGCCCGCGACGGCCTCCTTGAGGTGCGCGGCGGGGCTGCGCAGGGGCAGCGCCACGTCGTTGAGCCAGGCGCCGGCCCCGCGGGCGGCGTAGAAGGCTTCGTCGGTGATGGGGTTGTAGACCACCCCGAGCTGGGTCTTGTGGTCGATGAGGTAGGCCACCGCCACGCCGAAGAAGGGAATCCCGTTGGCGAAGTTGGTGGTGCCGTCGATCGGGTCGATCACCCACAGGCCGCCCTTGCCCTGGTGCCACACCCGGCCTTGTTCTTCGGCGCTCATCTCCTCGCCGAGCACGGCGCCGGGGATGAGCCTGGGCAGGCGTTCGACCAGGGCCGCCTGGGAGGCCAGGTCGGCCTCGGTGAGCACGCTGCCGTCGGCCTTGTGCTCGCGCACGGCGCTGAGGTAGCGGGGCAGGATGGTTTCCTTGGCCATCTCGCGGACGAGATCGGCCAGGGCGCGGGCCTGGTCGAGGCGTTGGGCGGCGTTCAGCATGGGGACCGCCACTTGATGGAGCAGCCGATGCTGGGGGTCTGTTCGGCCGGGCCGCGGCCGGTTTCGGCCACCTGACGCATCGCCTCGAACAGCTCGCGGCGGGCGTCTGCGGGGGCCGGCTGCTTGCCGGAGGCGTCGAGGCGGCCGCGGTACTGCAGGCCCAGGGCGGCGTCGAAGCCGAAGAAATCCGGCGTGCACACCGCGCCGTAGGCCTGGGCGACGGCCTGGCTCTCGTCGAGCAGGTAGGGGAAGGGGAAGGCCATGTCGGCGGCGATGCGCTGCATGTTGTCCCAGGAGTCTTCGGGGTAGTCGGCCGGGTCGTTGGCCATGATGGCCACGCAGCCGATGCCCAGGCTGACCAGCTCGCGGCAGTCGCGCAGGAGGCGCGGCAGCACGGCCTTCACATAGGGGCAGTGGTTGCAGATGAACATCACCAGCAGGCCCCGGGGGCCGCGGCAGCTGGAGAGGCTGTGGGGTTTGCCGTCGACGCCGGGCAGGACGAAGTCCGGGGCGGACCAGCCGAAATCGCACAGTGGCGTGGAAAGACTGACCATGATCTTCGTTGAGTTTCAATCCCGTGGAGGCACGCGGATAATAGCATGATGAACCCGCGCTTCTTTTGCCCCGACGGCCTTGTGCCCGATTCCGACATGCCGCTGCCGCCGGCCGTGGCCCACCATGCCGAGCGCGTCCTGCGCCTGGCGGTGGGCGATGCGGTGACCCTCTTCGACGGCCGCGGCGGCGAGTGCGCGGCCACCCTCGTCGCCCTGGGCAGGCAGCCCGTCGCCCGGCTGGGGCCGCGCTTCGACACCGAGCGGGAATCCCCGCTGGCGATCACCCTGGTGCAGGCGCTGGCGAGCGCCGACAAGATGGACTGGGTGGTGCAGAAGGCGGTGGAGCTGGGCGTTGCGGCGATCCAGCCGGTGGCGGCCGAGCGTTCGGTGCTCAAGCTGTCGGGCGACCGGGCCGACAAGCGCCTCGCCCACTGGCGGCAGATCGCCGTGTCGGCCTGCGAGCAATCCGGCCGCAACCGGGTGCCCGAGGTGGGCGAGATACTGCCGCTGGGCAGGTATCTGGCCCAGGATTTTGCCGGCACGCGGATGATCCTCGCGCCCGGCGCGGAGGGGGCGCTGGCGCGCAAGCCGCGCCCGACCGGGCCGGTGGCGATTCTGATCGGGCCGGAGGGCGGCTGGTCGCCGGCCGAGCTGGCGCTGGCCGATCGCGCTGGCTGCGCGCCGCTGGCCCTGGGGCCGCGGGTGCTGCGCACCGAAACCGCGGGCCTCGCGGCCATCGCGGCCATGCAAACCCTGTGGGGCGATTTCCCGGGAGATGCCGATGTTTGAATCCGCCGAGCTGGGCCACACCCTGTCGAAAGAGGAGTACGCGGCCATCGAGCCGCAGCTGCGCACCGATCTGCTGGGCGCCCAGCTCGATCTGCTCGAGCACAAGGATTTCGCCACCGTGATCCTCATCAACGGGATCGACGGCGCCGGGCGGGGCGAGACGGTGAACCTGCTCAACGAGTGGATGGACCCGCGCCACATCGAGGTGCACGCCTTCGATCAGCCTACCGACGAGGAACGCCAGCGGCCCTTCCTGTGGCGCTTCTGGCGGGCGCTGCCGGCCAAGGGCAAGATCGGCATCCTGTTCGGCAACTGGTATTCCGAGCCCATCGCCGAGCGCAGCTTCGGGCGCATCAAGAAGGCGCGCCTCGATCAGCGCTTGTCGGAGTTCAACCGTTTCGAGGCGATGCTGGCCGCCGAGGGCGTGCTGCTCGTCAAGTTCTGGTTCCACCTGTCCCGTGCCGGCCAGAAGAAGCGCCTCAAGGCGCTGGAGGCCAACCCGGATACCCGCTGGCGGGTGCGCGAGGCGGACTGGGAGATCTACGAGCACTACGACCGCTATCGCGAGGTGGCCGAACATGTGCTGCGCCGCACCAGCACCGGCATCGCGCCGTGGGTGATCGTCGACGGCAGCGACCCCCAGTACCGGGCGGTGCATGTGGGGCGCACGCTGCTCGATGGGCTGCAGCGGCGCATCGCCCATGTGCGCAAGGGCTTCCGCCAGCGCCAGACGGCCGCCCCGCTGGTGGCCGCGCCGGACGCGCGCAACCTGCTCAACGCGCTGGTGCTCGACCAGCCGATGGACAAGAAGGACTACGAGCGCCAGCTCGAGAAGCTCCAGGGCCGGCTGGCGCTGGCGGTGCGCAGCGAGGCCTTCGCCAGGCGCAGCCTGGTGCTGGTGTTCGAGGGCATGGACGCCGCCGGCAAGGGCGGGGCGATCCGACGCGTCACCGCCGCGCTCGACACCCGCCAGTATCATGTGGTTCCGATTGCCGCGCCGTCGGACGAGGAGCGCGCCCAGCCCTACCTGTGGCGCTTCTGGCGGCGTCTGCCGCGCCAGGGCAAGGCGGCGATCTTCGACCGCTCCTGGTACGGCCGGGTGCTGGTGGAGCGGGTGGAGGGCTTCTGCTCCGAGGCCGACTGGATGCGCGCCTACGCCGAGATCAACGATTTCGAGGATCAGCTGGTGTCGGCCGGGGCCATCGTGGTCAAGTTCTGGCTGTCGGTGAGCGACGCGGAGCAGCTGCGCCGCTTCAAGGCCCGCGAGGAGGAGGCCTTCAAGCGCTACAAGATCACCCCGGACGACTGGCGCAACCGCGAGAAGTGGCCCCAGTATGCGCCCGCGGTGTGCGACATGATCGACCGCACCAGCACCGAAAATGCCGCCTGGACCCTCGTCGAGGCCGATAACAAATATTATGCGCGGGTAAAGATTCTGCGCGTCCTGGTCGATAAGCTCGAATCGGCCCTGAAGTGCTGACCCGGACAGACCGGTTGCCCGATCACTTTCCATGGCTGTGGAACATTCCGTGAATTCACCCGACAACTCGCCGGCGCTCGTGCCGAACAACGATCTCTCCCAGCGCTTCGTGGCCTGGGTGCGGGCGGCTGCGCCCTTCATCCACGCCTTCCGCGGCAAGACCTTCGTGCTGGGCTTCGGCGGTGAGGTGGCCGCCGGCCAGCTCGCCGAGAAGCTGGCCTACGACTGCAACCTGCTGGCCGCGCTGGGCGTGCGTCTGGTGCTGGTGCACGGGGCGCGTCCGCAGATCGAGGCAGAGCTGGCCCGCCGCGGGCTGACTCCGCGCTACCACCGCGGCCTGCGGGTGACCGACGCCGCGGCCCTCGAGTGCGTGAAGGCGGCGGTGGCGGTGACCCGCATCGAGGTGGAGGCGCTGCTCTCCCAGGGCCTGCCCAACACGCCGATGGCCGGCAGCTACATGCGCGTGACCGGCGGCAACTTCGTCACCGCCAAGCCGGTGGGGGTGGTGGATGGGGTCGATTACGGCTTCACCGGCACGGTGCGCAAGGTGATCGCCGAGGAGATCGCCGCCGACCTGGATCAGCAGAACGTGGTGCTGATGTCGTCGCTGGGGGTGTCGCCGGCGGGCGAACTCTTCAACATGAGCATGGAGGCGGTGGCCGAGGCGGTCGCCATCGCCCTGAAGGCCGAGAAGCTGATCTACCTGTGCGACGCGCCGGGGCTGCTCGACAAGAACGGCAGCCTGATCGAGGCCATCACCGCCGACGACGCCGAGGCCATGCTGAAGGCCGGCGAGGGGATGACCGAGGATCTCGACCTGTACCTGCCCTGCGCGATCCGCGCGGTGCGCAGCGGCGTGGGCCGCGCCCACCTGATCGACCGGGACAAGGACGGCGGCCTGCTGCTGGAGTTCTTCACCCCGCTGGGGGTGGGCACGGTGCTCACCCGCGACCCCCTGTTCCGTCTGCGCGAGGCGACCATCGAGGACGTGGGCGCGCTGGGTGCGGTGATCGCGCCGATGGAGGCCGACGGCACCCTGGTGCGGCGCAGCCGCGAGCGCCTGGAGGCCGAGATCGAACGCTTCACCGTCGTCGAGTACGACGGCGTGCTGGTGGGCTGCGCCGCGCTGTACCCCTTCATCGACGAGCGTGCCGCCGAGATGGCCTGCGTGGCCGTGGTGCCGGAGCACCGCCGGGCCGGGCTGGGCGAGATGCTGCTCAAGCGCATCGAATCGCGGGCGCGGGCGATTGGCGTCGAGCGGCTGTTCGTGCTCACCACCCGTACCTCCGACTGGTTCCGGGAGCGGGGTTTCCGGCAGGCGCCGCCCGAGGAGCTGCCGCGCCAGAAGCGCGAAATGTACGACGTGAGCCGTCGTTCCAAGGTTTTCATGAAAACGCTGTGAGCGGCGCTGCCGCGAAAGTGACTGTGTGAGCCTCCAACGCCTTTGCCCGATCGTTCCGTTCCGTCTCCTCCGGCTGGCCGGCATCGGGGCGGGTGGCCTGCTGCCGGCGTCGTCTGCCTGGGCCGCGCTGCCCGAGGCGTTCGCCTCGCCGGTGGCGACGGCGTCCGCCGGCCTGGCCACCCTGCTCGCGGTGGGTGGCGGCATCCACCTGATGCGCCTGCGGCGGCGGCTGGCCCGCTGCGAGGCGGAGCTGGCCGGACGGCTGCCCGCGATGCCGCCGGCCGTGCCCGACAATCGGCCGGCACCGCCCGCCGAGGAGGTTGGCCGGCACTTCCAGCGGGCGGTGGCGGATGGCCTGAACCTCGAAGGCTGGGTGGATCGGGACGGCCGCTTCTTCTGGGTGAGCCAGATCATCGAGCGGCACACCGGGCGTAGCGTGGCCGAGGTGCTGGCCGGCGATTTCGTCGATCTGGTGGTGTACGAGCGCGACCGGGCTTATTGCCGGGATCAGATCCGGCGCGCGCTGTCCGACGAGCGGATCGGCGAGTCCGAGCTGCGGCTGGTCGGCGGCAGCCGGGGCGTGCAGTGGATGAGCTGCCACTGGCAGCCGATCCGCGACGACGAGGGCCGCCTGCTGGGGTTGCGGGTGACGATGAGCGACATCCAGGCGCGCAAGGAGGCGGAGTACAAGCTCCTCGAAACCGTCGCCGCCCTGCGCCGCGCCCAGGCGCTGTCCGAGCACTACCTGCGGCGCAGCAACGAGGAGCGCTCGCGCCTGTCGGCGCTGCTCGACGTGGTGCGGATGGGCATCCTGTTCATGGACACCGACCGGCGGGTGGTCTACTGCAACCGCGCCCTTCACGACATCTGGGGCATGTGCGACGGGGACAGCTTCGTCGGCGTGCGCGACGTGGTGCTCCAGCAGCACGTGCTGCAGTTCGTGGCCGATCCGGTGGCCTACATGGCCCACGTGAGCGAGGTGCTGCAGCACCGGGCACCCAGCGAGCCCTACGAGATCGTCTTCCGCGACGGGCGGGTTGTCACCGATTTCTCGCGGGTGGTGCCGGGGCCCGACGGCGGGCGCTCCCTTGGCCGGATCTGGGTGTTCGAGGACGTGACCGAGCAGCGGCGGGTGGCCGGCCAGCTGCTGCACATGGCCGAGCGCGACCCCCTCACCAACCTCTACAACCGCCGGCGCTTCCACGAGGAGCTGGAGCGGATGCTCGCCGACGGGCGCCGTCACCGGGAGTGCGTCGGCCTGCTCGCCATCGATCTGGACGGCTTCAAGCCGGTGAACGACCGCTTCGGTCATCAGGCGGGGGATCAGGTGCTGGTGGATCTGGCCACCGAACTGAGCGCCGTGGTGCGGCGCAACGAGATGTTCTTCCGGCTGGGGGGCGACGAGTTCGCCATTCTGGTGCCGTCGGCCTCGGCCGGCGAGGTCTCCGAGCTGGCCCGGCGCCTGTGCGCCTGCATCGCCGGGCTATGCTTCAGTTTCGACGGCAAGTCGGCCGGTGTCACCGCCAGCATCGGGATCGCCCTGTCCACCTTCAACGGGGACGACCCGGGGAGCCTGATCGGTGCCGCCGACCGGGCGATGTACCTGGCCAAATCCCTGGGGGGCGACTGCTGGGAGTTCGCCCGGGAGGCGGTGGGCGAGCCGGTGGCGTGAGCGGTGCCGCTTGCCGGATCGCCCAAAGCCGGCGCTCACCCTATAATCACGGCACCTGCCGGCGGCGCGTTTCCTTCGCCGGCATCCCCAAACTGACGAGGTGAAACATGGCACGGATGGTCAATTGTGTGAAGCTCGGCCGTGAGGCCGAAGGTCTGGATGTTCCGCCGCTCCCCGGCGATCTGGGCAAGCGCGTCTTCGAGAACGTCTCCAAGGAAGGCTGGCAGCAGTGGGTGCGGCATCAGACGATGCTCATCAACGAGAACCGGCTCAACCTGATGGATGCCCGCGCCCGCAAGTACCTGGCCGAGCAGATGGAGCGTTACTTCTTCGCCGGCGACGCCGACCAGATCAGCGGTTACGTGCCGCCCAAGGCGTAAGCCCGCAGACCGGCCCGGCGTTGCTGCCGGCAGCTGGCGCGACGGCCCCTTCGGGGGCCGTTTTCATTTTGGGGGCGGGACGGTGCCGTTCTGGCCGCTCTCGATGGCGTACAGCCAGGCCAGCAACTCGGCGACCGCCACGTAAAGCTCGGGCGGGATGCGGGCGTCCAGATCCACCTGCATGAGCAGCGCGACCAGCTCGGGGGATTCGTGGACGTACACGCCGGCCTCCTTGGCCCGGCTGACGATCTCGGCGGCGATCAGGCCGCGGCCCTTGGCCACCACGGTGGGCGCCGCCTGGCCGGCGGTGTAGGCCAGGGCGACCGCTTCGGCGCGCTGCTCGCCCGGGTGCTCGGGGCGGTTCATGGGGGGCTCCGGCGTTCGGCGACGAGGCCGGTGAGGGGCACGTTGGCGGCAGCGAGGGCGTCGGCCAGCCGGGTCTGGCCGGCATCGAGAGCGTCGCGGGTGGTGTCGCTGTCGGCGATCAGGCGCACCGCCACGCCGGCGGGGGTGAGGTGGAGCCTGGCCTCCACGCCGCCCAGGCTGGGCAGGCTGAGGCGCAGGGTGGTGTTCCAGTAGGGTTCGGCCGCGTCGTCGGCGCCGGCGCGATCCTGCTCCGGGTCTTCGATCTCCCATTCCATCATCTGGCCGGGCCACACTTGACCCTGCCACACCATGTGCTGGGTGGCGATGGCGTCGAGTTGCTGGTGGACCAGCGGCACGAGGCGTTCGGGGATGGGGGAGGGGGTGTCGGCCGCAGTGGGGCGGGCGGCGGGTGCGCTGGCGGCGGGTTCGGCCGTCTCGGGCGGCGGGGCGGTCGCGGGGGCGTCGGCCGGCCCGGCGGGCTTGAGGCGCCCCTGGGGTTCCTGCCGCAGGCTGGCGGTGTCGAGCTGCCCGGCGATCCAGCGCGCCTGGTGGGATTCGTAGAACAGGCCGCTCTGGCCGACCGCGCTGCCGAGCCGGGCGGCGAGCTGGGCGGCGCCGGCGCCGGACGCGGGGGGCGCGGGGAGCAGCGGCTCGCCGCCGGCCAGGCTGGCGGTGGCGGCGGCAGGCTGGCCGGTGAGCAGAAAGCTGATGAGCTTGCCGGCCTGGCTGAGGGCCGGGCGGGCGTCGGGGGCGGTGCCCGCGGTGGGCTGGGCGAGGGTGGCGAAGACCGCCCGGGGGGTGACGTGGCTGACGACCAGTTCGAGGGTGTCGCCGGCCTTGACGGACTGGGGCAGCGCCAGGGTGACCTCGCGGCCATCGACGCGGGCGAGGTAGGTGTTGTCGGCCGCGGTGGCGTGGAGGCTGGCGACGATGCGCTGGCCGGGGGTGAAGTCGGGGAAGCGGTCGGAGATGCCCTTGACGCGGGCGAGCGGGGCGACGCTGGGCTCGCCCTGGAAGAAGCTGGCCTCGGTGAGCATCCGGAGGCGGGCTGCGAGATCGCTGGGGATCATGACGTGGCCCCGTCAGCCCGCCCTGGCCGGATCAGTTGTCGGTGTCGGTGCCGTAGGCGTCGCGCACCTGACGTTCCCGGGTGCCGCCGGAGAGCAGCTGGCGGACGCTGTCCATCCAGGGTTCGGTATGGACGCGGACTTCCTTGTCGTCGTCGAGGATGCGCCGGATCAGGGCGATCTTGCGGGCGCGCTCGTCTTCGGACATGCGGCGGGGGCGGCTGGGAAAGGCCAGGGCTTCCTCCACCCCGATGCGGTCGCGCAGGGAGGCGACCTGCTTTTCGAGGCGGGTGAGGCGGTCCCAGTCGTTGGCGCGGGCGGCATCCACCATCTCGGTGGAGTAGTTGCTCATCTGTTCCAGAAGGGCGAGGGAACTCATGAAGTTTTCTCCGGCAATCTAGCGGTCTGCCTGGTCGGCACTGCCGATGGCGGCCCAGGCTTCTTTCAGTTCGGTGAGCAGCTGGATCACCTCGTCCATCGCGGGCCGGCTGTTGTGCAGGTTAGCGTAGAGGAGGCGCTGTGTCATGTAGTCGTAGAGCGCGCCCAGGCGCTGGGCAAGCTCGCCGCCGGCTTCGTAGTCGAGGCTGACCTTGAGGCCGTTCAGGATGATCTCGATGGCCTTCGAGATGGCGGTCCCCTTGGCGGGCACATCCTTGTTCTCCAGGGCGATGGCGGCCGTCCCGACCTGCAGGATGGCGCCGTCGAACAGCATGAGGATCAACTTGTGGGGGTCGGCGGTGGAAACGCCGGTTTCGACGCCGACTGCACTGTAGGCAGCGGCGCCGCGACGGGCCGCGAGTCCAAAGGACATGTAGGTCTTCTCCGGTCGGGGTTAGTTGCTGGCCATGTTGCTGAGGATGCTCAACTGTTGCGACAGGTAGCTGCTGGTGGTGGTCATGCTGGTCATGGCGGTGTCGAGGGCCGTGAACTTGGCGCGATACGTCTTTTCGATGGCGGTCAGGCGCGTCTCGTAGGCGTCGATCTGGTTGCCGATGGATTTGATGCTGCTGTTCAGGCCGTCGGTGCGGCTGGCGATCACGCCGTTGCTGGCCAGCAGGTTGGTGGTGGCGGTCTTCAGGGTGCTGCCGAAGGCGCCGATCACCGCGGCGGTGGCCGAGAAGTTGGCGGTGGCCGCCTTGTCGAACTTGGCGCTGTCGAGCTTCAGGCTGCCGTCGCTCTGGAAGGCGATGCCGATGTCGCTGAGGGTTTTGTAGGCGGCGTCGTTGAGGGACGACGGCACGTTGCCCAAGGCGTTGCGGATCTGGGACTGGACGCTGCGCAGGGTCGAGTCGCCGTTGAGCACGGCGGCCGTCTTGGTGCTGGCGTTGTAGGCGCCCAGGCTCTTGATCGAGGTGTTGAGGCTGTTGTACGCGGTGACGAAGGTGTCGAGCTTGCTCTTCAGATCGGTGTTGTCGCGGGCCACCGTCAGGGTGGTCGAGCCGGTCTTGGTGAGGGTGAGGTTGATGCCGTCCACCGCGTTGGCGATGGTGTTGCCGCTGGTGGCAATCGAGACGCCCTGGATCTTGACCGCGGCGTCGCTGGCGGCCTGGGTCTGGGAGAAGGCGCTGGCGGCGGCGATGGGGCTGCCGGGGGCGGCCGGATCGACGAAGGTGGCGGTGCCGCCGATGGTCACCGCGTTGGCGGTGCCGCCGTTGGTGGCGGTGAGGAGCAGGTTCTGCTTGCCGCCGGTGTCGGTGACGATGGAGGCGCTGACGCCGGCTTCGGCCTTGTTGATGGCGTCGCGCACGCCGGCCAGGGAGTTCTGGCCGCTTTCGAGGGTGACGGTGGTGGTCGTGCCGCCCTTGGTGAAGGTGAGCGTGCGGCTGCTGTCGGCGCCGAAGTCGAGCACGGCATCGCCGGCGGCGTAGGTCTTGCCCAGCGCGTGCCGCTGGTTGGTGGCAAGGGCGGTGACGTCGAGGGTGTAGGTGCCGGCAACGGCGGCGCTGGTGGTGCTTGCCGTTGCGATGGTGGAATCGGCAAGCGTTGCCTTGTAGGCGGATAAAGATGCCGCTGCCGTGCTGCCGGTTGCCGGTGTGAGGGCCTTGGCGGCGGTCTGCAGGGTGGCCAGGGCGCTCTTGAGGTTGCCCAGGGCGGAGATCTTGGATTCGTAGCTGGTCTGGCGGCTCTGGAGCTTGGTAAGGGGCTGTTTTTCAACGGACATCAGCGAACTGACGAGGGATTCGACGTTGATTCCCGAGCCGACGCCTGCTGATGAGATTGTGGCCATGATGGACCCCTTGTGGTGCGGTGAAGCGATTGGCGGAAATTACGACCGCCCCGGGAAAAACTTGAGTGCGGCCGTCGGTTGTTACCTTTTAAGCACTAAACGTGCCATGGCGTTCGCGCGGGGCGCGCCAAAAAAATCCCACCGCGAGGGTGGGATCAAATGTGCGCCAGGGGAGGGTCTGGCGGCTTGGGGTATTCCGGGCTCAGGCCTGCTGTTTGACGAGCAGCCCCTGCAGTTTGTCGAGCGCCTTGGCGATGGCCAGGACTTCCTCCGACGGGATCTGGCGGATGAGTTTCTTCGACTCGGTATCCACCACCTTGACGATGGAGACGCCGAGGTCTTCGTCGATGGAGAACTGCAGGCTGTTGGCGGTCTGCTTGATGACGTCCTGGATCTGCTTGACCGCCTGGTTGAGTTGTTCGTTGCTCGGGGGCGCGACCTTGCCGGTCTGGGCGGTGCTCTGCGGCGCCTGGACCGCGCCGGCGCTTGCGGCGTTGTCGGTAGCACGGGAGGCG
Source organism: Zoogloea sp. (assembly GCF_041904905.1). Taxonomy (GTDB): domain Bacteria; phylum Pseudomonadota; class Gammaproteobacteria; order Burkholderiales; family Rhodocyclaceae; genus Zoogloea. Next base: position 28,869 of record NZ_JAYRMI010000014.1, read on the forward strand.
CCGGCGCCCGTCGAGGACTGGACGGGTGGCACATATTGCGCGCTGCTTGTGCCGACTGGCTGAATGCTCATGCTCATCTCCCCCTTGTGCTGGCGGCGCCACCGCCCCTTGGGCGGCGGCGCTCGTCAGGGTTGCGTCTGAATCGTGTTACTGGAGCAGGGACAGCACGTTGTTGGGCATGCTGTTGGCCTGCGAGACCATCGCGGTGCCAGCCTGCTGGAGGATCTGGGCGCGGGTCATGTTGGCGGTTTCCTTCGCGAAGTCGGCGTCCATGATCCGGCCGCGGGACGCCTGGGCGTTTTCCGAGGCGACCGACAGGGTCTGCACGACGGAGCTGAAGCGGTTCTGAACGGCACCCCAGGTGGCGCGGGCGGTGTTCAGGTTGTTGATCTGGGTGTCGATGTTGGCGATCGCGGCGGTGGCGGCGCCCACGCTCGAGACGCTGCCGGACACGGCGGCGGATACGCCCGACAGGGTGACGGCGCTGCCCTGGACGGTGATGGTGTCGGTGGCGGCGGTGCCGGCGCCAACCTGGAAGCTCACGGCCGAGGTGAGGTTGAGCACGTTCTGGCCGTTGAAGGTGGTGCCGCCGACGACGCGCTGGATTTCAGACTGCAGTTGCTGGAATTCGGTGTCGAGGTTGGCCTGGTCGCCGGAGGTGTAGGTGCCGTTGGCGGCCTGGACGGCCAGTTCGCGCATCCGCTGGAGGTTGTCGGTGACGGCCTGCATCGCGGATTCGGCGGTCTGCGCCATCGAGATGCCGTCGTTGGCGTTGCGGATCGCGACGTCGAAGCCCTTGGCCTGGGAGTTCATGCGGTCGGCAATCGCCAGACCGGCGGCGTCGTCCTTCGCGCTATTGACGCGGAGGCCGGACGACAGGCGCTGAACCGAGGTCGCCAGGCTGGCCTGGGACGTGGAAAGGTTGCGTTGCGCGTTGAGCGACATCGCATTGGTGTTGATCGTGGCAGCCATTTTGGTTCTCCTTAATTCCGTTCAAGATAAGCGACTAGGCTTAACTTTGGTTCGCCTTGCCCGGTGTGTGTAAGGCAACCGCCGTTGTTTTCATTAACGGAGCAGGCTGGCGCTACTTTAGAAAAAAGCTTGACATTTTAAGTTTTTCGTGCTTTTTGTTTTTTCCGCGGATTACCGCTTGGCTTTTGATAGCGGCGCGAAAAATCAAAGCTTTAGCGCCAGAGGTCACGAACCGGCGCGGTTTTTCGGCCGGTCGTCGTTATGCTTTCAGGGTGGTGGCGACGCCCTTCAGGGGCCGTAGGCCGAGAACCAGCTGGTGGCGTGGTTCTCGAGGATGAAGCCGTCGCGCACCCAGGCCTGCAGCGTGCGCCCGGCCTGCTGCAGTGCGGCAGGGTCGGCGAGCTGTTCGCGGATCGTGCCGATCCACTTTTCGGGGTCGTTGGGCAGGCGGGTGACCGGGGCGTTCTGGTAAGGGTAGATGTCGGTGCAGATCACCGGCCAGCCCATCGCGCCGTATTCGAGCAGGCGCAGGTTGCTCTTGCATTCGTTGAAGGGGTGGATCTCGAGCGGGGCGATGGCCAGGTCCAGGTCGAGCCGGGCGAGGGCGGCCGGGTAGGCGCGGAAATCCTGCACGAAGCCGTGGGACTCGTGCACGAAGGGCTTGAGGGGTTCGGGGCACATGCCCATGAAGATCCAGTCCACCTCGTCGGCCAGGGCTTCGACCACCGGGTAGATGAGTTCGAGGTCGCCCAGGTGTTGCTGGGCGCCGGCCCAGCCCACCCGCGGCCGGCTGCGCGGCAGGCGCGGGGGGGCGATGTCGTTCCAGAGGGCGCCTTCGAGGCAGTTGGGCATGATCCGCACTTCGTCGATCATGTCGGCGCAGAGGTCGGCGAGCGGCCGGGTGCTGACCACCAGCCGGTCGGCGAGGCCGAGGGTGCGGCGCAGGCGTGGGCGGGCGTCCTTGAAGCCGGCCTTGTAGAAGGAGTTCTTCTTGGGCAGTGCGGTGATGAGGTCGTCGATGGTGATGATGCGCCGCACCTGGGGCAGGAAGCGCTTGTAGGCTTCGAGGGCGTCGGTCTGGGGGTCGTCGAGGGGCTGGTGGAGGATGATCGCGTCGGGGGCGGCGCGGGCCAGTTCGACGGGCGACAGGATGCGCACCGAGAAGGCTTTGGGCGGTTCGCAGATCATGGTCTGGGCGAGGCCGGCCTGGCCGATGGCGCGCAGCGGGGCGCGCAGGCGGTATTCGCCGGCGCCGCCGGTGAGGGGCACGCCGAGGATGCGCGGGCGGTCGTGGAAGTGGATGTCCCAGTCGATGGGGGCGACGTGCTCGGGCTTGAAGGGGTCGGCGAGGCTCAGGTTGCGGTTGTAGGCCGGGTCGTGGGCGAGCCTGGGGAGCCAGCGTTCGAGCAGGCGGTCGTTGGCGGCCATGGCGCCGAGGAGGTCGGCGAGCATGCCGTCGGGCTTGCGCTGGCGGGCCTTGAGGGAGATGGCGTCGAAGTGGACCAGCATGGAGTAGGGGGTCCACACGATCCTGGCGCCGGCCTCGCGGGCGCGCAGGCACAGGTCGAGGGTGCCGTGGGAGAGCGGGAAGCCGTCGGCGTCGATGCCGCCGAGCCGGTCGAACAGGCTGCGCCGCACGAGCAGGGCCGAGCCGCACACGGCGCCGACGTTCTGGTCGCACAGGGCGCGGGCCATGTAGCCGGGGTCGGTGATCTCGAGGTCGTTGTTCCAGGGGCTGCCGGCGCTGCCGCGCAGGCCGAGCACCCAGCCGGTGTGCTGGACCTTGGCGGTCTCGGGGTAGGTGAGGCGGGGGCCGACGATGCCCACGTCCGGCCGCATGGCGATGTCCATCAGGCGGTCGAGCCATTCGTCCTGCACGACGTGGGTGTCGTTGTCGAGGAACAGCAGGTAGTCGCCCTGGGCGGCGGCGGCGCCGGTGTTGGCGCCGCGGGCGTGGCTGAACTCGCCGGGGCAGGCCACGACGCGGCAGCGCCCGGCCCAGCGGGCTTCGGTTGCGAGGCTGTGGAGGTAGGCCAGGGCGTCGGGGTCGGTGCTGTCGTTGTCGACGACGACGATTTCGTAGTTCGGGTAGTCGGTGCGGGTGGCGATGCTGTCGATCAGCGGGCGCAGGTATTCCTCGCGGTCGCGGGTCTGGATGACGATGCTGACCAGGGGGGCGTCGGTCCAGCGGTATTGCACGCGGCGGGTGCCGAAGGAGGCGCCGTCGTGGATCGTCGCGTCGATGCCGTTGCGGGCGAAGTGGTCGGCGAGGGCGGCTTTCTCGGCGGCGGGGTTCATGGTGCGCCTGGAGGCCCGCGGGAGGTGGGCGAGCATCTGGTCGATGTGGCCGATGGCGGCTTCGCCGGCACGGTCGAGCACCCGCAGGGCGAGGTCGTAGTTTTCGGCGCCGGCGTGGCTGCCGTAGCGGCCGGCGGCGAGGAAGGCGTCCTTGGCGACGACCACGAAGCTGCCGAAGTAGGCCTGGGCGCGCAGCAGGTCGAGGTTGAAGTCGGGCTTGAAGCAGGGCTGGGTGTAGCTGCCGTCGGGCTCGCGGGTGTCCTCGTCGGTGTAGATGAGGCGCCAGTCGGGGCGGAGGTTGATGTAGTCGGCGACGACCTGCAGGGTGTGGGGTTCGAGGGTGAGGCCGGGGTCGATGCGGGCCAGCCAGGTGCCGGGCGAGGCGGCAGCCATCTCACCCAGCACGTAGTCGATGTGGGCGGCGTCGCGCAGGGCGAGCCACTGCAGGTTGGGGATGTCGGCGAGGCCCTCGGGCGTGGGCAGCACGGTGGCGACGGTGAGCAGCCACTCGGGGTAGAGCTGCGCGGCGAGGCTGTCGAGGGTGTCGGCGAGGAGGGCTTCCTCGCCCGGGTGGACGGCCATCAGCAGGTGGATGCCGGGGCGCTGCTTCCAGGTGAGCACCATGCGCTCGGCGAGCAGCTGGGCGTCGATCTCCTGCAGGCTCTGGCGCTTGCGCCATACCGCGTAGCGCTGGCGGGCCTCGACGGCGGCGGGGTCTTCGACGGGCCGGGCCGACACGTCGCAGACCGGCATGGCCTGGGTGGTGGCGACAAAGTGGTCGAGCTGGGTCCAGAAGCGTGCTTCGGCGGCCTGGTAGGCGTCCCACATCAAGCCCACCGTGCGCCGGGCAAAGGCGACTTCTTCCGGCGAGTCGTTCAGGGCGATGCCGTTGCGACCGATCTCGGCCTCGCTCAGGGCGACGCCGTTGAAGAAGGGCGACGGGAGGATCACGGCCGGGCAGCCGCACAGGGCCGCCTCGGCGGCGATGGCGGTGGATTCGAAGCAGTACACCACCTCGCTGCGGCGCAGCAGCGCGGCCAGGGCCTCGTGGCTCTCGGGCCAGCTGTAGGTGATGAGGGTGGCTTCGGCGGCCAGCCGGGGGTATTGGGAGAGGGCCGCCTGGTGCCGGCCGGGGTAGAGCAGGCTGCCGCTGCGCTGCGTGTCGTGCGGGTTGTTCAGGTTGTTGAAGAGGGCGGTGTCGATGGGCGGCAGGAACAGGATGTTCTGCGGGTCGGCGCCTTCCGGCAGCGCGTTGAGGCCGAAGCCGAAGATCAGCTCGGTGTCCGCATAGACGCTGTCGCCCCCCAGCAGCCCGGCCCGGTTGAGCACGTAGCGCACCACCGAGGCCGCGTTGCGCGGGTTGCCGGGGACGACTTCGGGATAGACGACGATGGGCTCGCGCCCGGCGGCCTTGTGGCGTTCGATGAGTTCGGGCGTGACCAGCGGGGTGTTGAGGAGCGGGTTGGTGTCGGTGGGGTAGAGGTAGGCCTCTTCGCCGATGCCGTTGAGGGCGTGGCACAGCAGGTGGAGGACCCGGATGCCCGCCGAGGTGCGCCGATAGGCCGGTGCCTCGATGTAGTAGGGGCGGCGGGGGGCAGAGAAGAGTTGGCGCATGGCGGCGATCGACGGCTCAGGGTTGCGATACAAAAAAGGCGCATTCCGCCGTCAGGCGTATCGCGTCCTCCAGGGGCGTCCAGGCGTCCAGCGCCAGCTCGTGGCGCGCCCGCTCGATGGACGGGATGTAGCGGTTGCGCGCGGCCTTGTCGTCATGGCCGTGGGCGATGTGGACGGCGGCTGCGGGGGCCAGGGTGTCGCGCACTCGGTGGGCCAGTTCGGCGATGGACAGGGCCCGGTCGGCGCCGACGTTGTAGGCCCGGCCGTGGGCGCCCTGCAGCAGGAGCGTCAGCAGCCAGATGGCCAGGTCGGCGCCGTAGAGGTAGCTGCGCAGCGGGCTGCCGTCGCCGCTGACCTGGATGTGCTGGCCGGCCAGGGCGTCGCGGATGAAGTTGCCGATGGCGAAGTGGCCGGCGAGGGGCAGGGTGGCGCCCACGAAGGCGAAGCAGCGGGCGACCGGGATGGCGATGCCGTGCCGCTGGCCGAACTGCAGGCTCCACTGCTCGGCGGCGCGCTTGGCCTCGCCGTAGGCGCTGCCCGGGTGCAGGGCGTCGCAGGCGAAGGGCGCGTCTTCGGGAATCTGCGCCACGTCGGCGGGCTGCCTGCCGTACACGGCGCCGGAGCTGACGTAGAGGGCGCGGCGCACGCCGGCTTCCCGGGCCCGTTCGAGGGTGTGGCGGGTGCCGAGCAGGATGTCGTCCATGATCGCCAGCGGGTGGCGATGGGCGTCGGCGTCGGTGTCGGTGGCGGCGTGGATGAGCAGGTCGGCAGCCGGGGGCGGGCCAAAATCCTTGATGTCTCCCGCCTGCCAGTTCAGCCACGGGGCGTCGGCGAAGAAAGGGGCGCGAGCCAGGAAGGCGGCGGGCGAGCGGGACAGCACGCAGACCTCCAGCGCCACCCCCTGGCGGTGCAGCAGGTCGAACAGGCTGAGCAACCAGTAGCCGAAGAAGCCCGTGCCGCCGGTGAGGAAGATCCGCTGCCGGTGGAGGCGGCGGGTGTCCAGGTGACCCAGCAGGGCCCCGAGCCGGCCGTGGACGGCCGGGCAGGCGGGGGACGGGAGCAGGCGGCACGACATGGCGTCAGGCTCGCGAAGGCTACAGCCCGCGGCTGTAGATGAGCTTGCGCAGGGATTCGTTCTGGGAGTAGGGGCTGTCCACGTCGTCGATCTCGAGGGGAGAATCCTTGGCGACGGGGCGGGTCAGCTTGAGGCCGTTCATGGTTTCGCGGCAGGACAGCTGGCCTTTCTGCAGGGGAATGGCCAGGTAGAAGTCGTCCTCGAGGTTCTGGTGGTGCAGCTCGTAGCCCGCCGGCAGGTCGCGCTTGGCGTAGACGCCGCGGACCAGCCCGTCCAGGTATTCGGTTTCCTTCTTCTTGGGCACGCGCTTGGCGGTGCCGGTGCCGCCGCACATCTCCACCGCCTTGTGGAAGGCCTTGAACCATTGGTCGATCTGGTGGGGCAGGGAGCAGTAGGGGGAGACGGGGATGCCGTCCTCCTCGATGTCGATGTGGCGCTCCCAGGTGCGGGCGCCCTTGGCGTAGGAGAGCAGCATCGACGAGGTCCAGTCGTGGTACTCGTGGGTGGACAGGCCGATGACGTTCTTGGGGTAGCGGTGGCGCAGGAAGTCGATCTGGTTCAGCTCCAGTTCGTCATCCTCGCTGGGGTAGATGGAGACGCAGTGGTTCACCGCCAGCGGGATGTTGCGGTTGGCGAAGAAGGTCACCATGTCGTCGATGTCCTTCTGGGTGGAGCCGCCGGTGGACACGATCACCGGCTTGCGGGTCTCGGCGATACGCTCGATCAGGAACCAGTCGTTGATGTCGGAGCTGGCGATCTTGATGATGGGCAGGTCGAGTTCGTCGCACAGGTCCACCGAGGCCTCGTCGAAGGCGGTGGCCATGGGGATGCAGTTGCGCTCCTTGATGGCCTTCACCAGGGCCCGGTATTCGGCCTTGCTGAGTCGGGTGGCCTCCGTCTTCTTGACGTAGCGGATGTCCTCGCGGCCCCGGAAATCCTTGTGGATGAAGTGGTCCACCTCGCGGAACTGCAGCTTGATGGCCGCGCGCACGTTGTTGAAGCGCACCACCTGGGCAAAGTCGTTGACGATGCGCAGCCCGCGCTCGAGGCGCCCCCAGTGGTTGTTGGCGAGTTCGAGGATGAACAGGTTTTCGAAGATGGCGTGGCTCATGATGTGGGACCTCAGTAAGCGTAAAAGACCGCGTCGAAGCTGTTGTGGGCGTGGATGCGGAAGCGCAGCCGGTAGTCGAGACCGAGGCTGCCGATCCAGGCGGGGATGCGCCACAGGTCGTCGCGGCGGTGATAGCCGGCGATGGCGAGGATGGGGCGGTTGCGGCGGATGAGGGCTTCGGCACCGGCCAGGGCCTCCAGCTCGTGCCCTTCCACGTCGAGCTTCAGGTAGCCCACCCGGGCGTTGGGCAGGCAGTCGTCAAGGCGCAGCACCTGGACGTGGCTGTTGCCTTCGCCGCCCAGGGTGCTGGCTTCGCCGTGTCCGCCGGAGAAGGCCAGGCTGGCATTCACCGAGGACACGCCGCAGGGCAGGCAGGTGACCGGCGCGTCCAGGCCCCGGGCCCGCTCGGCGAGGAGGGGGAAGTTGGCCGGGTCGGGCTCGAAGGCCCAGGCTTCGCGCAGGGGCAGGTGGCGCTGCGCGTCGGCCAGGGTGTCGCCGTCGTAGGCGCCGGCGTCCACGAAACCCAGCGGGGGGTGGGCGAGACCGGTGAGGAAGTCGGGGAAGTACTGGGGGCCGGCGACCGGCGCACCAGGGATGCCGCGGGTCTGCCCCAGCCGATAGCGCAGGATGCCGGCGAGGAGGGCGCGGCTGGGTTCGTCCTCCAGCAGGGTGAAGCTGTGGTGTAGTTCGGCCGCGTGGGCGGCGTACGCCTGCCGCTCGTCGAGCCAGTAACGCCAGCCCATGCCGCCGCCGAGGGCTTCGAAGTACTGCTGGGGCAGCAGGACGCGGGAGAAGCCCGCGGCTTCGCAGGCGGAGGCCAGGGCCGCGTGATCGGCGCCGGGTTCGCGATTGAAGACGCCGATCCACAGGGGCAGGGCGGTCCAGCCGCCGGGGAGGGCCGCGAGGGGGGCCACCGGGCAGCCGGCAAACCGGGATGCCTCGCCGCGGGACACGACGAAGCCGCGCACCGGGATGCCCAGGCCGACGAGGGCGGCGTGGAGATCCCGGCCGAAGCTGCCGCAGCCGAAGATCAGCACGCCCTCGCGGCGTGCGTCCGCCAGGGCGGCGCCGGCGTCCTCGAAGCGCAGGGACGGAAATCCGGTGGTGCTCACGCGCCGGCTCCACCCGTCCAGGCGCGGAGGCTGCGCGCCTCTGCACGCACCGCGGCCAGCTCGGCCGGGGGCAGGAAGGGGAACATGTCGTCCAGCTCGGGGGTGGCAAAGCCGCCTTCGGGCAGGGCGCGGGATTTGATCCGGGGCTCGAAGCCGGGGGCCGGGTCTACCCGCGCGGCAATCAGGCTTGGGCCGCGGCGGGCCAGGGCGGCGTCGAGGGCGGGCAGGTCGGCCGGCGTGGCGATGCTGACGGCCTCCAGCCCGTAGGCGGCGGCGACCCGGGCAAAGTCGGGAAACTCGACCCCCGAGGCGGGGGTGGCGCCGACGATGCGGCCGAAGAAGTTCTCGTGGGTCTGGCGGATGGACAGGTAGCCGCCGTTGTCGATCAGCACGATCAGCACGTCCAACCCGAGGGTCTTGAGGGTCTGCAGTTCCTGGATGTTCATCTGCAGGCTGCCGTCGCCGGCGAAGCACACCACCCGACGGCCACCGCCAGCCTGGGCGGCGCCGATGGCGGCGGGCAGGTCGTAGCCCATCGAGGCGGAGCCGGAGTTGCTGAACATGCGCTGGCCAGCCTTCAGGCGGCCCACCTGGAAGGGCAGGATGCAGGCCGAGGCGTTGCCGCAGACCACGATGTCGTCGTCGCGCAGCTGCTCGAAGATGCGCTCGACCATGGCGTAGGGGTGAAGCTGCGGGCTGGCGGCGGGGGCGCCGCCGACGGGGTAGCGGGCGCGGATGTCCCGGCACCAGGCCGACCAGGGGCGGACGTCCGGCAGGCCGTCGGCGCAGGCGGCGGCGAGGGCGGCGATGAACAGCCGGGCGTCGCAGGCCAGGCGCAGATGGGGCTGGACGAAGGGCTTGGCCAGCTCGGCCGGGTCCACGTCGATCTGGGCGATGAAGGCGTCTTTGGCAAAGCTGTCCCAGTTGTAGCTCACCTGGCGGATGTTGAGCCGGGAGCCGATGACGATGACGCAGTCGGCGTTCTGGGCGCAGAAGTTGCCTGCGCGGGTGCCGATGGTGCCCGGGCGGCCGGCGAACAGGGGGTGGTCGCTGGCGATGAGGTCGTGGGTCCAGGCCGTGGCCACCGGGATGCCGTGGGCTTCGGCGAAGGCCAGCAGGGCGCTGCCGGCGCCGGCCAGGCGCACGCCCGTGCCGGCGAGGATCAGCGGGCGGTGGGCCTGGCGCAGTTTTGCGGCGATCTGCCGGCAGGCGTCGTCCAGCCCGGCCGGGGCCTGGGGGGCGGGGGCGGTGAAGGCCGGCAGGGGCGGGCACTCGGCCGATTGAACGTCGAGGGGGATGTCGAGCCACACCGGGCCGGGGCGTCCGCCGATGGCGGTGGCCAGGGCGCGGGGGAGCAGTTCGGCCAGGGCTTCGGGGCTGCCCACGCTCTGGGCGAGCTTGGTGACCGGGCGGGCCATGGCGACCACCGGGCCTTCCTGGTCGCCAAGCTGGCGCAGGCCGGGTACGGGGGTGTATTCGAGACAGGTGGCGCGCTTGACCTGCCCGCCGATGACCAGCATGGGGATGGAGTCGGTGAAGGCGCCGAAGACCCCGTTGAGGGCGTTGATGCCGCCGGGGCCGGTGGTCACCATCACCACCGCGGGCTTGCCGGCGATCCGGGCGTAGCCTTCGGCGGCCATGGCGCAGGCCTGCTCGTGGTGCATGAAGGTGCACTTGAGGCGCGGGTGGCTGGCCAGGGCCTGGTTGAGGTACATGGCGCCGCCGCCGGTGACGGCGAACACCTGCTCGATGCCGTGATCGGCCAGCCAGTCGGCGATACGTTCGGAAACTTTCATGTTGGCTCGGTGATGAAGTGCAGGCTGCGGGTGTGGCCAGGTTCCAGACGGGTGATCTCGGCCCCGATCTGATGGGGGTTTACGGCGACGCAGACCAGAACTTGCGCGTCCGGGTGACGACTTAGTCCATCGGCAGGGGCAGCAATCGGCTTGCCGGCAAGAAGCTGCCCCTGTTTGTTGGGGGCGCTGTCGAGGAAGGCCTGCACCTGCGCAAGGGGAATGGTGCCCATTCCGAGCAGGCGCTGGGCCCAGGAGCCGGCGCCCCAGACCAGCACCGGCCCCGGGCCGATGGGTGGCTGGATGCTCAGGCGGGCCGCGCCCCGCTGGAGGCTGTCGGCCAGATAGCGGCGCAGGGCGTCCACGCAGGGGGTGTCGCCGTCGCCGCGCGCATCGATGCCCGTCCGGGCCTGGGTGGCAATGCCGGCGAAGGCCGGGTACGGGGTGCCGTCGGCGAGGATGAGCGGGGTGGCCGGAAAGGCGACCGGGTGCAGCCCCATCCGGGTGAACAGCCGGTGCAGGGCGCGGGGGCTGAAGTGGTTGATGTGCTCGCTGTCGAAGTAGTAGAGCGGCGGGCGGTGGGTGCAGTCGTAGCCGCGGGGGTCGGGCACCTCGACGTAGAGGGCGCCGGCGGGGGCGAGCAGCCGGGGCAACCCGTCGAGCCAGTCGAGATCGCGCAGGTGCTCCGCCACGTGGGACAGCACGATCAGGTCGAAATCGCGGCCTGCGTAAAGCCCGGGGGATTCGGTGGCGAGGCCCGCGTGCACCGGGAGACCCTGGGCGCGGGCCGCGGCCACGGCGGCCGGGTCGGGGTCCAGCCCCTCGGCCCGCGTGTATCCGCGGCGGTGAAGCGCCTGGAGCAGCCCGCCGGCGCCGCAGCCGATGTCCAGGATGGCGGCGTCCTTGCCCGGGAGCAGCGCTTCGAGGCGGTCGGCGAGCGCTTCCAGGCGACGCTGGTCCGCGGGGTTCTGGCCCGCGCCGGTGCCGGTGGGGCCGCCATATTTGGCGAGCTGCCGGTAGTAGCGATCGTAGTCGGCCTGGACGGCCGGGGTGTCGGCATAGACGAAGTCGCAGGCTGCGCAGGCCACCAGCCGGTAGCCGGATGGCAGCGGCGAGTGGCTGGGTTGGGGGAGCGATAGTTGCGCCAGCACGTCCGGTGCGGGGTTGCCGCAGAGGGGGCAGGGGCGATGGAGCGTGCCGGGCATGGCGGGCCGCCTAGAACCCGGCGCCGACGAACTGGCGGATCAGGGCGGCGCTGTAGTCGAGCTGGGCCGCGCTGAGCCCCGGCCACACGCCGATCCAGAAGGTGTCGCGCATGATGCGGTCGGCCACCGGCAGGGCGCCGACGACGCGGAAGTTGCGCCCGGCCATCGAGGGCTGGCGGACGAGGTTGCCGGCGAACAGCAAGCGGGTGCCGATCTTGTGCTGGTCGAGGTATTGGAGCATGTCCACGCGATTGACGCCGGCCTCGGGGCGCAGGGTGATGGGGTAGCCGAACCACGCCGGATCGCTGCCGGGGGTGGCTTCGGGCAGGATGAGGAAATCCTGTGCGTCGGCCAGCGCGGCGGTGAGGTGGGCGAAGTTGCGCTTGCGGGCGGCGATGAAGCCGTCGAGCCGATCCAGCTGGGCCAGCCCGCAGGCGGCCTGCATGTCGGTGATCTTGAGGTTGTAGCCGATGTGGCTGTAGGTGTACTTGTGGTCGTAGCCCGGCGGCAGGCTGCCCAGCTGCCAGCCGAAGCGCTTGCCGCAGGTGTTGTCGCAGCCGGGTTTGCACCAGCAGTCGCGGCCCCAGTCGCGGAAGGATTCGGCGATCTGGCGCAGTTGCGGGTCGCTGGTGAGCACCGCGCCGCCTTCGCCCATGGTGATGTGGTGGGCGGGGTAGAAGGACAGGGTGGCCAGGTGGCCGAAGGTGCCGACCTTGCGGCCCTGCCAGGTGGAGCCGAGGGCGTCGCAGCAGTCTTCCACCAGCCACAGGCCGTGGGCCTCGCAGAAGGCGCAGACGGCGGTGAGGTCGAAGGGGTTGCCCAGGGTGTGGGCGATCATCACCGCGCGGGTGCGGGGCGACAGGGCGGCTTCGAGCATGCCCACGTCGATGTTGTAGCCGGGCAGGGTGGCGTCGACGAACACCGGCACGGCGCCGTTCTGGATGATCGGGTTGACGGTGGTGGGAAAGCCGGCGGCGACGGTGATGACCTCGTCGCCCGGGCGGATGGCGCGCTCGCCCAGCTTGGGCGAGGTGAGGGTGGAGAAGGCCACCAGGTTGGCCGACGAGCCGGAGTTGACGGTGAGGGCGTAGGCGGTGCCGACGAACTCGGCCAGCCGCGCCTCGAAGGCGTCGTTGAAGCGGCCGGTGGTGAGCCAGGCGTCGAGGGCCGCGTCGATCATGGCGTCCTTCTCGGGGTCGCCGACCACCTTGCCGGAGGGGGGCACCGGGTCGATGCCGGGGCGCCAGTCGCGGGGCGTGGCGGCGGCGCGGGCGGGGCGGACGATGACTTCGAGCGCCTGCCCGGCGAGTTCGGGGTGGGCGGCGAGGTCGAGCCGAAGGCGGCCGTCGGCGTCGGGGGTGAGGGTCTGGCGGAGGAGGGGGCTCATCGGAGGGTCTCGAAGGCGGCGATTTCGTCGAGGGTGTAGCGGTGCATGTCGGCGCCGTTCTGCCAGGCCCGATGCCAGGCGAGGCTGCGGGCCACGGCTTCGTCGGCCCGCCAGCGGGGGCGCCAGCCCAGGCGGACGCGGGCCTTGCTGCAGTCGAGCTTGAGGGTGTGGGCCTCGTGCACCTGGGGGGTGGCGGCGACGGCCCAGTGGGCGGCGGGGCCCCAGCCTTCGGCGAGCTGCTGCACCACCCAGGCGACGCTGCGGGCGTCGGCCTCGTCGGGGCCGAAGTTCCAGCCGTCGGCGAAGGCGGGGCCGTCGTCCACCAGGCGCTCGGCCAGCTGGAGGTAGCCGGAGAGGGGTTCGAGCACGTGCTGCCAGGGGCGGATCGCGCCGGGGTTGCGCAGGGTGACGGGCTGGCCGGCGCCGAAGGCGGCGAGCACGTCGGGCACCAGCCGGCTGGGCGTCCAGTCGCCGCCGCCGATCACGTTGCCGGCGCGGGCGCTGGCCAGGGCGACGCCCGCCGCGGCGAGGAAGGCGCGCCGGTAGCTGGCGACGATCAGCTCGGTGCAGCCCTTGCTGGCGGAGTAGGGGTCGTGGCCGCCCATGGGGTCGGTCTCGCGGTAGCCCCAGATCTGCTCGCGGTTCTCGTAGCACTTGTCGCTGCTGACCACCACGATCGCCCGGATGCCGGCCACGTGGCGGCAGGCTTCGAGCAGGTGGACGGTGCCCATGGCGTTGGTGGCGAAGGTGTCCACCGGCGCCCGGTAGGACAGGGGCACCAGGGGCTGGGCGGCAAGGTGGAGGACGACCTCGGGTTGCGCCGCCTGCATCGCGGCGAGGAGCGCCGGGTAGTCGCGCACGTCGCCAAGGGTGGAGTGCATGCCGCGGTCGACGGCGGCTACGTCGAAGAGGGCCGGGTCGGTGGCGGGGGCGAGGGCGAAGCCGTGCACGTCGGCGCCCATCTCCTGCAGCCACAGGCTGAGCCAGCCGCCCTTGAAGCCGGTGTGGCCGGTGACGAAGACTCGCCGGCCGCGCCAGAAGGCGGGGGTCACCAGGTTTTCCATGGGGCCTCGCCGCGTTGCCAGAGTTCTTCGAGCAGGGTCTTGTCGCGCAGGGTGTCCATCGGGCGCCAGAAGCCGGTGTGCTGGAAGGCGGCGAGCTGCTTCCGGGCGATGAGCTGGGCGATCACCGGGCCTTCGAAGATGGTCCGGTCGCCTTCGTCGATGTAGTCGAGCACCTTGGGCGAGAGCACGAAGAAGCCGCCGTTGATGAAGCCGCCGTCGCCCAGGGGCTTCTCGACGAAGGCGCTGACGCAGCCGCCGCTCTTGATCTTGAGGGCGCCGAAGCGGCCCGGCGGCTGCACCGCGGCCACCGTGGCGAGCTTGCCGTGGGCCTTGTGGAAGGCGATCTCGGCGCCGATGTCGATGTCGGCCACGCCGTCGCCGTAGGTGAAGCAGAAGGCGTCTTCGTCCTGCACGTACTGGCGTACCCGGGCGAGGCGGCCGCCGGTCTGGGTGGTGTCGCCGGTGTCCACCAGGGTGACGCGCCAGGGTTCGGCGTGGCGCTCGTGGATCTCCATGCGGTTGTGGGTCATGTCGAAGGTGACGTCCGACATGTGCAGGAAGTAGTTGGCGAAGTACTCCTTGATGACGTAGCCCATGTAGCCGCAGCAGATCACGAAGTCGTGAATGCCGTGGGCGGAGTAGATCTTCATGATGTGCCAGAGAATGGGCCGACCGCCGATGCCGATCATCGGCTTCGGGCGGTTGACGGTCTCTTCGCTGATGCGGGTGCCGAGGCCACCCGCGAGAATCACGGCTTTCATCGTCGCTCCATGGGGGATGGGGACGATGTTATGCGTGGCGGGGGGCGGGCTTAGGGCGGAACAGGGGGGAAAAGAGGGGGCTATTCTGCCGGCGCGGGGTCAGCGCCGGTTGCCCATGGGGGATTCGGGCGGCGTGGCGCCGCAGGCGATGTAGTCGTCGTCGCGCATCACGGGTTTGATCTCGCAGGCGCTGGCCACCACGGGCAGGGCGGTGAAGCGGTTGAACTCGGGGTCGGCGTGGCGCACGGTGCGGACGGTCGGCAGGGCGGCGGCGGGCACCTGAAGGGCGGCGGGCGCTGTCGGGGTGGCCGCGGCGGCGGCTGCGGTGGCGGCTGCGGTGGCTTCCTCACTGCCGCGCAGCTTGGCGGCCATCATGCGCTGGTGACGGGCTTCGAGCTGGGATTCGAGCTGCACGCGGCGGAGCAGGAAGGCGCTCTCCCGGCCGATGTCGGCGACGGCGTGGCTGGGCGCTGCCGGCGCGACGTAGTTGTTGTTGCCGTGGATGGCGGTGCTGCGCACCGTGACCGGGCGAGAGGGGGTTTCGTCGAGGCTGATGGAGCGGGTCATGCCGCTGCTGCGCCCGCCCCCGACGCGGCGGGCGTCGGCGGGCTCGCTGACCAGCAGGCCGGTGAGCAGGGTGGCCAGCAGCACGGGGCCAAGGCTGCGGCGGACGGGGAGGTGGGCAACGCGCATGCGGATCATTCCTGGGGGCGGCGGGGGCCGGGATCGACGAGTGCAAAAATCTGTAAGCCCCGGAGTCTAGCGAAAGTTCGCCCGAAATGCCATGCGGATTCAGTCGGCGAGCAGCGCGGCCTGCATCGCCGCCGGGGTGGCGACGGCCCGCCAGTGAGCCGGCATTTCCGCCGGGGCGATGCTGCCGTAGCCCCAGGTGGCGGCGAGGAAGGGCAGCCGGTTGGCGTCGGCGGATTCGCCGTCCTCGCTGCGGTCGCCGATGTAGATCGAGGTGGCGGTGGGGATGGCGTGATCGGCGAGGAGCCGCTGGATCATCGCGGCCTTGTGGGGCAGGCGCGGGGAGAACAGGTCGAGGGCGTAGATGTGCTCGAAGTGGCCCAGCCAGCCCAGGTGCTCGAGGATCAGCCGGGTGGGGTGGATGCGCTTGTTGGTGGCGATGGCGAGGCGGAGCCCGGCGGCCTTGAGGCCGGCGAGCATCTCGCCGACGCCGGCGTAGGGCGCGGTGGCCTTGTAGCCTTCGGTGTCGTAGCTGGCCTTGAAGCCGTCGGCGAGGCGGTCGATGAGCGCGGCGTCGGTGGAGCCGGCGAGCAGCTGCAGGGTCTCGACGAGCGGCGGGCCGACGATGCTGTCGTCGATCGCGACGACGGGCGCGATGCCGGCCCGCGCGAAGGCGTCGCGGAAGCTGGCGAGGATGGCCGGGGCAGAGTCGATGAGGGTGCCGTCGAGGTCGAACAGGATGTGGCTGTAGCGGGGCATGGTGGGGGCCTGGGCGGATGGATGGCCGCGATTATCCCTCGCTCGGTTATATTTGCGCGCCTTCTCCGGAACCTTGCCGCCATGGATGACCGCGATCTCTCCGCCCCCGACGACTCCCGCCGCTTTGGCGGCCTGGCACGCCTCTATGGCGAGGCCGGACGCGCCCGGCTGGCGGCGGCGCAGGTGTGCGTGGTGGGGATCGGCGGGGTGGGCTCGTGGGCGGCGGAGGCGCTGGCCCGCAGCGGCGTGGGCCGGCTGACGCTGATCGACCTGGATCACGTGGCGGAGTCGAACATCAACCGCCAGATCCACGCCAGCGACGCGACCCTCGGTCAGGCCAAGGTGGAGGCGATGCGCGAGCGGATCGCCGGCTACAACCCGGCCTGCCGGGTGACGGTGGTGGACGACTTCGTGACGCCCGAGAACTGCGCCGGGCTGCTGGGCGCGGGTTTCGACTATGCGATCGACGCCATCGACGCGGTGCGGGTGAAGGTGGCGATGATCGCCTTCTGCCGCGGCGCGGGGGTGCCGGTGGTGACCTGCGGCGCGGCGGGCGGGCAGATCGATCCGACCCAGATCCGCGTCGATGACCTGTCGCGGACGATCCAGGACCCGCTGCTGGCCAAGGTGCGCGGCCAGCTGCGCAAGGCTCACGGGTTCAGCCGCGATCCGAAGAAGAAGTTCGGCGTGGAGGCGGTGTTCTCCACCGAGCCCTTGCGCTACCCGGCGCCGGACGCGGCCTGCGAGGCGTCGGCGGGGGGCGTCGTGGCGGGGCCGGCCGGCCTCAACTGCGCCGGCTTCGGCTCCATCGTCACGGTGACCGCCAGCGTGGGGCTGTTTGCCGCGGCGCGGGCGATCAACGCGCTGGCGGCGGGGCGATGAAGAGCGCCGGGTCCACCGCCGCGCCGTTGAGGTAGACGCTCCAGTGCAGGTGGGGGCCGGTGGCCCGCCCGCTGCTGCCCGACAAGCCCAGCATCTCGCCCCGGCGCACCGGCTGGCCGGCTTCGACGCTGGCCCGGTCCAGGTGGCAAACCATGCTGACGAAGCCCTGGCCGTGGTCCACGAACACGGTCTTTCCGTTGAAATAGAGGTCGTCCACCAGGGTGACGACGCCGTCGGCGGGCGCGCGGATGGGGGTGCCGGCGGGCACCGCCACATCCAGCCCGGTGTGGGGCGCGCGGGGCTCGCCGTTGAACACCCGACGCAGCCCGAAGCGGCTCGACAGGCGCCCCTCGGCGGGTAGGGCGAGGTCGGTCCGGGGCACCGGCACGTCGCGGAACTGGCTGCGGATCTCCAGCTGACGTTTGCGTTCGGCGTCGATGCGGGCCACGTCGGTGGGGTCGGGGGTGACCATTTTGGGGTTCTTGATGGTCAGCTTCTGGACCGGGTAGTCCTTGGGCGTCACGTCGAAGCGCAGCGGGCGCGACTGCCCTTCCGGGCCGATGTCGAGGGTCCGCTCGCCGACCGGGGTGTCGAGCGAGAGGCCGACCAGGGCGCGCCAGCCGTCCCGCTGCGGAACCAACAGCACCGGGCGACCCTCGTAGCGGACTTCGGGCCGCGGGGCGCCAGCCGGAGCAACGATGATCCCGGCCACGCCGCCGGGCACGGCTTCGGGCCGGAACCCTGCGTGGACACTGGCCGAGAGCAGCATCGCGGCGGTGCCGGTGACTATAACTTTAGTAATGACTTGGGTGACGGGCGGGACTATTTCACACATGGCTGCAGGAAGTTGGGTGGGAACGCGGAATTGAGGATGGACGAGGCTTTTCACGGTTTAACATCCTGTAACGACCAGGCGATGACCCACGAGGGCGCCGTCGCCCTCCGGTGCGGGCGCTTGGCGGATCGGCCGGGTTGATCGATAGTGTGGGCCGGCAATCCGGCCGGACACAGGAGCAATGGATGTCGCAGGAAGCAATCGTACTGTTTGCCCACGGGGCGCGCGACCCGAACTGGGCGCTGCCCGCTCAGCGGGTGGCGGAGGAAACCCGCCGGCTGCGCCCGGACGCGCTGGTGAGCGTGGCCTTTCTCGAGCTGATGACGCCGACGCTGGTCGAGGCGGTCGAGGCCGCGGCGGCCTCCGGCGCCCGGCAGGTGCGCGTGGTGCCGCTGTTCCTGGCCCAGGGCGGGCACCTCAAGCGCGATGTGCCGGCGCTGATGGAGACGGTGCAGGCGAGGCATCCGGAGTGCCGGATAACGCTGGTCACCGCGGTCGGCGAGGACGCCGGGGTGGTGCAGGCGATGGCAGTGCATGCAGCGGGGGCTGGCGTTTCGTCGCCGGCCGTCTGAAAACAGGGGAGGTCTCGGGTTCGATGGCTAGTCGCATCTGGCTGGTGGGGGGCGACCCCCGGTTGGCAGGACAGATCGAGGCTTGGCTGACGCCGGCCGGGTATGAGTGCATCCAGCTTGCCTGCGCGCAGGCGCACCTGCGCTTTCCCGACGAGCTGGCGCTCACCGACCGGGTGATCGTCGATGCGTCGCCGGACGATTGCTCGCTCGAGCTGCTGGCGGTGCTCAAGCACGCCGGCGTGCAGGTCACCCTGCTGGTGGAGGCCGAGGACCTGCTGTCGGTCGAGAGCGGGCTCTACGCCACGGTGTCGGGCTTCCTCGTCAAGCCCTTCGAGCGCCAGGCCCTCACCGCGGCGCTGGCCCTGCCCTGGGGCGGGGTGAGCGCCCCGGCGGGCGGTTACTTCCCGTTCCGCACTTTGGAGGATGTCACCGGGCTGTCGCAGCTGGTGGCGGGCCTGTGCCCCGAGGCCGAGATGGTGCAGATCGCCCTGTCCGAGCTGATGCTCAACGCGGTCGAGCACGGCAACCTGGGCCTGGGCTTCGTGCGCAAGGGCGAGCTGATGAGCTGCGGCGCCTGGCGCAACGAGGTCGAGCGCCTGCTCGACGCGCCGGCCTACCTGGAGCGCTTTGCCTACCTGCGGGTGGAGTTGCGGCCGCGGGAGGTGCGTTTCCTGATCCGCGATCAGGGCAACGGCTTCGATCCCACGCCCTTCCTCAACCTCAACCCGGCCCGCTCGGTGGAGCCCCACGGCCGTGGCATCGCCATCGCCCGGATGCTGGCCTTCCCCGATCTGGTGTTCCTGGAGGGTGGTCGCTGCGTGGAGGGCGTGGTGCGCCGGCTGGCCGCGCTCGATCTGGCCGCCTGAGCCCAGGCCGCCCCCGGCGGGCCGCGCCGCCCGCTTGACGGAACATAATATAAGTGTATTCTTATATTATGTTCCGATACCGTTCATCCTGCCCCCTTTTCGCTTCCGGCCTGCTCGTGGCCGGGTTGGCGCTTTCTCCTCTTCCTGCGCTGGCCGATGCGGCGGCGGGCGATGTGCCCACCCTGCGCGTCGGGATGCAGGCGCGTGCCCAGACCTACGCCAGCGAGGCGACGATCGAGGCTGTCCGTCAGGCCACCGTGGCCGCCCAGGTGCAGGGGCGGGTGCTGGAGGCGCGGGTGGATGCCGGCGCCCGGGTGCGCCGCGGCGACGTGCTGATGCGCATCGACACCCGCGAGGCCGATCAGGCCGTGGCGGCGGCGGCGGCCAACGTGGCGGCGGCCCAGGCCCGGGTGGTCGAGGCCCGAGCCAGCCTTGAGCGCACCCGCAGCCTGAAGGCGCGCAACTTCATCAGCGCCGCGGCGGTGGATCAGGCCCAGGCGGCTTTCGATTCGGCCACGGCCCAGCACAAGGCGGCCGAAGCGGCCCGGGCCCAGGTGGATGCCTCCCGCGGGTTCGCGACGGTCGTCTCGCCCATCGACGGCGTCGTCGCCCAGCGCCTCACCGAAGCCGGCGAGATGGCGCAGCCGGGCCGGCCGCTGGTGTCGGTCTACGAGCCGGGCGGCCTGCGGGCGGTGGTCGATGTGCCCCAGTCGCGGCTGGCCGAGCTGGGCAAGGCCGGCCTGAAGGCGAAGGTCGAGTTCCCCGAGAGCGGCCGCTGGCTGGACGCGGCGGCCATCGCCGTGCTGCCGTCGGCCGATCCGCGCACCCACACTGCGCGGGTGCGGGTGAGCCTGCCGGCCGATGCCTCCGGCGTGGTGCCGGGCATGGCGGCACGGGTGCATTTTGCGGTGGGCGAGGCGCCGCGGCTGGCGGTGCCGGCGGGGGCGATCCTGCGCCGGGGCGAGATCACCGGCGTTTATGTGGCCGACGACAAGGGCGGGTTCCGCCTGCGCCAGGTGCGGGTGGGCAGCCCCCTCGCGGATGGCAGCGTCGAGGTGCTGGCCGGGCTCTCCGGCGGTGAGGCGGTGGCTCTCGATCCGATACGCGCCGGCCTTCTTCGGGCGGCGCGCTGAATCATGACGACCTCCGGACCGATGGGCATCGCCGGCCGCACGGCGGCGCTGTTCCAGCGCAACGCGCTCACCCCGCTCCTCGCCCTGGTGCTGATGCTGCTGGGTGTCTTTGCCACCCTCGTCACCCCCAAGGAAGAAGAGCCGCAGATCGATGTGACCATGGCCGACGTGATGGTGGCCTTCCCCGGCGCCTCCGCCAAGGACGTGGAGGCGCTGGTGGCGCGGCCGGCCGAGCAGGTGCTGTCGCGCATCGCCGGCATGGATCACGTGTACTCGGTGTCGCGCCCGGGCATGGCGATCGTCACCGTGCAGTTCAAGGTGGGGGTGAAGAACCAGGACGCCATCGTGCGCCTGTACGACACCATCCACAGCCACCGGGACTGGATCTCGCCCGAGCTGGGGGTGGCGGAGCCGGTCATCAAGCCCAAGGGCATCGACGACGTGCCCATCGTGGCACTCACCCTGTGGACGCGCGACCCGGCCCGGTCGGCCTTCGACCTGCAGCAGGTGGGGCGTGCCGCCGAGGTGGAACTCAAGCGCGTCAAGGGCACGCGGGACGTGAGCACCGTCGGCGGCCCCGGCCATGTGCTGCGGGTGCTGATGGACGCCGGCCGGATGAACGCCTACGGCCTGACGCCCCAGGATCTGAAAGGCGCGCTGCTGCTGGCCAACGCCTCCCAGCCCAGCGGGGCGCTGGTGGACCGCAACCAGGAGGTGCTGGTGCAGACCGGCACCTACATCGAGAGCGCCGACGACGTGCGTCGGCTGGTGGTGGGCGTCTCCGGCGGCCGGCCGGTGACGATGGCCGACGTGGCCACCGTGGTGGACGGCCCCGATCAGCCCTCGCGTTACGTGTGGAACAGCCTGGGCAAGGGCTGGAGCGGGCGCTCCGACAGCGGCGACCCGGCCAGCTACGAGGCCGAAGGGCGTTTCCCGGCGGTCACCCTGTCGATCTCCAAGAAACCCGGCGAGAACGCCGCCGACGTGGCCGACGGCCTGATCCGCCGGATCGAGCAGCTCAAGGGCAGCATCGTGCCCGACGGGGTCGAGGTGACGGTGACCCGCAACTACGGCCAGACGGCCACCGAGAAGGCGGACAAGCTGATCGGCAAGCTGGTGTTCGCCACCGCGGCGGTGGTGCTGCTGGTGTTCTTCGCGCTGGGCCGGCGCGAGGCGGCGATCGTCGGCGTGGCGGTCACCCTCACCCTGGCGGCCACGTTGTTTGCCTCGTGGGCGTGGGGTTTCACCCTCAACCGGGTATCGCTGTTCGCGCTGATCTTCTCCATCGGCATCCTGGTGGACGACGCCATCGTGGTGGTGGAGAACATCCACCGCTGGCACACCCTGGAGCCGGCCACGCCCCTGTGGCAGCTCATCCCCCGGGCCGTGGACGAGGTGGGCGGGCCAACCATCCTGGCCACCTTCACGGTGATCGCGGCGCTGCTGCCGATGGCCTTCGTCTCCGGGCTGATGGGGCCGTACATGAGCCCCATCCCGATCAACTCGTCGATGGGCATGTTCATCTCGCTGGCGGTGGCCTTCGTCGTCACGCCGTGGCTGGCGGGCAAGCTGATGGCCGGCGGCGGGCACGGAGAGGCAACCGCCGGGCACGGGCCGGACAAGCTCACCCGGCGCCTCGAAGCGCTGTTCCGCCGCATCATGACGCCGCTGCTCGACCCCCGCACCGGCGGCCGGGCGCGGATGAAGCTGTGGTTCGGCGTGGTGCTGGCGATTGCCCTGTCGGTGTCGCTGGCGGCGGTGCAGTTGGTGGTGCTCAAGATGCTGCCCTTCGACAACAAGAGCGAGTTCCAGGTGGTGCTCGACATGCCGGTGGGTACGCCGGTGGAGACCACCGCCGAGGTGCTGCGCGAGATCGGCGACGAGCTGGCCAAGGTGCCGGAGGTGACCGACTTCCAGAGCTACGCCGGCACCGCCGCGCCGATCAACTTCAACGGGCTGGTGCGCCAGTACTACCTGCGCGCCCTGCCCGAAATGGGCGACATCCAGGTCAATCTGGCGGACAAGCACCAGCGCAGCCGCAAGAGCCACGAGATCGCGGTGTCGGTGCGCGACGCGGTGGCCGCCATCGCCCGCAAGCACGGCGGCAACGCCAAGGTCGTCGAGGTGCCGCCCGGCCCGCCGGTGCTGTCGCCCATCGTGGCCGAGGTGTATGGCCCGGATTACGGCGGCCAGGTGGCCGTGGCGGGCACCCTGCGCAAGGTCTTTGAGGCGACGCCGGACATCGTGGGCGTGGACGACACCGTGGACGAGGCTGCGCCCAAGCTGGTGCTGCGGGTCAACCAGGCCAAGGCGGCGCGTCTCGGGGTGGCCCAGGCCGACATCGTCGAGGTGGTGCGCCTGGGCCTGGGCGGCGAGAACGTCACGCCCGTGCACGGCGGCGACAACAAGTACGAGCTGCCGGTGCGCCTCACCCTGCCGCCGGAGCGCCTGTCCACGGTGGATCAGATCCTCCAGATGAAGGTGCGGGCGCGCCTGCCCGAGGCCGGCGGCGCGCTGGTGCCGGTGTCCGAGCTGGTGCAGGTGCAGCCCACCCGCCGCGAGCAGGTGATCTACCACAAGGATCTGCTGCCGGTGGTCTATGTCACCGGCGACATGGGCGGCAAGCTGGATTCGCCGCTTTACGGCATGTTCGACATCCGCAGCCAGGTGAAGAACCTGCCGCTGGTGGGCGCGGGGCTGGCCGGGGTGCTGGACGAGTGGTTCATCCACCAGCCCGACGACCCCTACGCCGCCTACGCCATCAAGTGGGACGGCGAATGGCAGATCACCTACGAGACCTTCCGCGACATGGGCGCCGCCTACGCGGTGGGGCTGGTGCTGATTTACGTGCTGGTGGTAGCGCAATTCCGCAGCTACCTGGTGCCGCTCATCATCATGGCGCCGATCCCGCTCACCATCATTGGCGTGATGCCCGGCCACGCGCTGCTGGGCAGCCAGTTCACCGCCACCAGCATGATCGGGATGATCGCGCTGGCGGGGATCATCGTGCGCAACTCGATCCTGCTGGTGGATTTCATCGACCAGCAGGTGGCGGCCGGCACCAGCCTTGCCGAAGCCACCATCCACGCCGCCGCGGTGCGCGCCAAGCCCATCGGGCTCACGGGCCTCGCGGCGATGATCGGCGCGCTGTTCATCCTCGACGACCCGATCTTCAACGGGCTGGCCATCAGCCTGGTGTTTGGCGTGCTGGTGTCCACCCTGCTGACGCTGGTCGTCATTCCTGTCCTGTATTACGCGGCCACCCACAAGCGGCGCGCCGCAACCGAAGGAGAAGCCTCATGAACCTCACCGTCAACCAGTTCGTCCGCATCTTCGCCGGCGCCTTCGTGCTGATCTCCCTGGCCCTCGGCGTCGAAGGCAGCCCCCTGTTCGTGAGCAGCAAGTTCCTGTGGTTCACCGCCTTCGTGGGGGTCAATCTGTTCCAGAGCGGCTTCACCCGTTTCTGCCCGCTCGAGAACATCCTGCGCAAATTCGGGGTGAAGGACAGCATCGGCTGCGCCTGATCCCGACAGCCCTGCAAAGCTTGGGGCGAGTCCTCAAGCTTTGTGGCGTGGGGCCGTTCACTTCGGGTAATGAGCCCGAGACACGTCCCTTCATCCAGCTTTGAGCGGGCCCTCCGATCAAGCGGCGTTTCGCCTTTTGTGGAGGGCCGCTGGTTTCTCGTGACCTTCGCCCTCGGGCTGATCGTCACCGCGCTGGTGTGGGCGCATCTGCGCGATCACGAGCGGGATCTCGAGAAAGTCCGCCACGCCGCGGCGGCCGACCGGCTGCTGCACCAGCTCAACGAGCGCCTCGGCAAGGTGGATTTCATCCTGCGCGGGGTGGCCGGCTTGTTCTCGGCCCAGAATCTGGTCGAGAAGCGCGAGTTCGAAACTTACGTGGCCGGCATCAAGCCCACCGACGCGCTGCCCGAAGTGGTGGCGATCAGCCTGGTGAGGCGGGTCGACGCCGCCCGGGTGTCGGCAATCGAGGCCTTGCTCAGCGCTGCCTACGAGCGGGAGGTGCGGGTGCTGCCGCCCGCCGACGGGGGGCCGTCCACGGTGGCCTACCCGGTGGTCTACCTGTGGCCCCTCGACGCCCAGACTGGCCAGGCCATCGGCTACAACGGCTACGCAGACCCGGTCCGCCGCCTCGCCATCGACGAGGCCCTGCGGCATGGGGGCATGGCGATGAGCGCGCGGGTGGCGATGCGCGCCCTGGGCGAGGCCCAGAAGGGCGCGGCGGTGCTGGTCTATCGGGTGGCCCGCGCCGCGGACGACATCAGCCCCACCGACAGCCAGGACGGCCTGATCGCGATGGGCATCGACGTGCGCCGGATGTTCTCCGGGCTCGCCGAGGCGGCCATCGATGGCTACGGCCTGCGCGTCGAGGATGTGGCCGGTAGCGAAGCCCAACTCCTTTTCAGCAATCTCGCCGACGAGTCGGCGCCGCTCTCGGAAGTCCGCACCGCCGGCTTCGGCGGGCGCAGCTGGCGGCTGTCCCTGGCGCCTCCGCCGCCGGCCGGCGTGGTGGCAGCCTCGACCCTGGTGGCGATCGGGGGCGCGGTGGGCAGCAGCCTGCTGGCCTTCCTGCTGGCCAGCCTGTCGGGGCAGCAGCAGCGGGCGAGGGATCTGGCCGACCTGATGACTGCCGAGTACCGGGCGAGCGAGAAGCGCTTCGAACTGGCGGTGTCGGCCACCGAGGAAGGGATCTGGGAGTGGGAGGCCGGACAGCCCCGGCTGTTCCTCTCGCCCCGCTGCGACACGCTGCTGGGCTACCCGAAAGGCGGCCTGCCGCGCGGCGCCCGCCAGCTGCTGCGGCATCTGGCGCGGCCCGCCCGGAACGAGTTCCTGGCGGCCCTGCGTGCCCACCTGCGGGGCCGCGGCCCCCTCGACTGCGTGCTGCCGGTGGTGCGCATCGACGGCAGCGTGGGGTGGTTCCACGTGGCCGGCAAGACCGAGTTCCGGGTGGGCGGCAAGCCGGAGCGCACCGCAGGCGCGATGGCCGACGTGACCGGGCTGCGCCGGGCCCAGCAGGAGGTCATCGATTCTCACGCCCGCCTCGATGCGCTCTACCGCCACGCGTCCCTCGGGATGGCGATGGTGGACGGCAAGGGGCGGTATCTGCAGGCCAACTCTGAATTCTGCCGGATCGTCGGCTACAGTGAGGATGAGCTGTGCCGTGCGTCGCCGCCGGTGCTCACGCCCCCCGAGTACGCGGCGCGGGATGCGCGGGCGGTGGTCGAGGCCTGCCTGGGCGCCCGGGCCGAGGCCTACGAGAAGGAGCTTCTCCACCGTAGCGGCGCGCGGGTGCCGGTGATGGTGATGACTTCGGTCGTGGGTGGCAGCGAGGGCGGCCTGCGCTGGGTGGTCGTCGAGGACGTGACCGAGCGCAAGCAGGAGCAGCGGGCCGTGCAGGAGGCTAACGCCACCAACGAATCCCTGATCGCCGCGATGCCCGACATGCTTTTCCAGCTCGACGGCAACCTGCGCATCGTGCGCTACCACGGCGACAACCCCGAGCTGGCGATGCTGCCGGAGGATTTCCTGGGCAAGCGGCTCGACGAGGTGATGTCGTCCGGCACGGCGCGCGCTTTCTGCGCGGCGGCCAAGGCGGCGGCCTGCAGCGGGCAGGTTCAGCGGCTGGAGTATTCCTCGCGGCGGGGCGCCGACCGGTTGCGCCACTTCGAGGCTCGGCTTCGGTCGGTGCGTACCGGGGGCACCCTGCTGGTGATCCGCGACATGACCGACCTGAAGGAAACCGAACTGGCCCTGCGGGAGAGCGAGGCGCGCTGGCAGTTCGCCCTCGACGGCGCCGGCGACGGGGTGTGGGACTGGAACATCGCCGAGGGGCGGGTGTTCCGCTCCGATCGCTGCAAGACCATGCTTGGCTACGCCGTCGACGAGATGCCGGACGATCACGCCAGCTGGGCGGCGCTGGTCCACCCGGAGGATCTGCCGGGCCTGCTGGAGGCGCGGCGTGCCCACCTGCGCGGCGAGACGCCGATGCTGACCCGCGAGGTGCGGGTGCGGGCACAGTCGGGGCGCTACATGTGGGTGCGGGTGCGCGGGCTGGTGGTGGAGCGGGGCGCCGACGGACGCGCGCTGCGGATGATCGGCACCCACTCGGACATCGACGACGCCAAGGCCTGGGAGGCCCAGATCCTCGACCACAACCTCAACCTGGCCACCCTGGTGGATGAGCGCACCAAGGATCTGCAGGCCGCCAAGGACGCCGCCGAGGCGGCCAACGAGGCCAAGTCGGTCTTCCTCGCCAACATGTCCCACGAGCTGCGCACCCCGATGCACGGCATCCTGGGCTACGCCAAGCTGGGCGAGACACGGATCGCCAGCGCCGGCCACGAGAAGCTACGCGGCTACTTCAACCGCATCCGGGTGAGCGGCGAGCGGATGCTGCTGCTGGTGAACGATCTGCTCGACCTCTCCAAGCTGGAGGCCGGGCAGATGGTCCTCAATCTGGAGCCGGTGAGCCTGCCCGCGGTGGTGACGGAGGTGGTGGCCGAGTTCGAGCTGCAGGTCCAGGCCCGGCGCCAGCACATCGAGCTGACGGTGGACGACGGGCTGCCCCTGTGCCGCGCCGATCGGGCGCGGATCGGCCAGGTGGCCCGTAACCTGCTTTCCAACGCGGTCAAGTTCACCCCCGAGGGGCGGACGATCCGCGTGTCCGTCCGGGCGGGCGCCTTGCCCGACGGGCGCGAGGCGGTCGTCGTCCGGGTGTCCGACGAAGGCATCGGGATCCCGGCCGGCGAACTGGAGGCTGTCTTCGACAAGTTCGTGCAAAGCTCGCGCACCCGCACCGGGGCGGGCGGAACGGGTCTGGGGCTGGCGATCTGCCGCGAGATCGTCGAGGCGCACCGGGGGCGGATCTCCGCCCGGAACAATCCCGCTTGCGGCGCGGAGTTCATCGTCGAATTGCCGGCCTTCGTTCGGGCCGAAGAGATGCCGCCCGCACTGGCGGCGCAGGGAGAAGTCTGATGAGCATGGCAAAGATACTGGTCGTGGATGACGAGCCGTTCAACCTCGACATCGTGGCCGAATACCTGGATGAGATGGATTTCGAGCTGGTGATGGTGGAATCCGGCGAGGCCGCCTGGGCCGAGCTGGAGCGGCCCGACTCCAGCTTCGACCTGGTGCTGCTGGACCGGATGATGCCGGGCATGGACGGCATCCAGGTGCTCACCCGCATGAAGGCCGACCCGCGCCTGCAGTCGATCCCGGTCATCATGCAGACGGCGGCGACCTCGCCCGAGCAGATCCGCGAGGGGCTGGCCGCCGGGGCGTTCTACTACCTCACCAAGCCCTTCGAGGGCGAGGCCCTGCAGACCATCATCCGCTCGGCCCTCGACGACATGCGGACGCGCCGGGAACTCAGCGCCAACCTGGCCGATCACGCGCTGGCGCTGGGTTTTCTGGGCGAAGGCGAGTTCGTCATCCGCACGCTGCAGGAGGCCCACAAGCTGGCGTCCTTCGTGGCGCTCCTGGGGCCCCAGCCGGAGACGCTGGCGATGGGGCTGTCGGAGCTGCTGGTCAATGGGGTCGAGCACGGCAACCTGGGCATCGACTTCGCCGAGAAGAGCCGCCTGCGCGAGGCGGATCGCTGGGAGAGCGAGGTCGAGCGCCGGCTGGCGCTGCCCGAGAACGTGTGCAAGGCGGTCCGCCTGCGCGTGCTGCGGGACGAGGAGCGCTGGGTGTTCGAGATCGCCGACGACGGGCCGGGCTTCGACTGGCGACGCTTCCTCGACTTCGACCCCGAGCGCGCCTTCGCGCCCAACGGCCGGGGCATCGCCCTGTCGCGCCAGCTCTCGTTCTCGAGCCTGACCTACATCCCCCCCGGCAACGTGGTCATCGTGACCGTGCCGCGGGTGCGCGCCGGCGGGGGCGCCGCGCGATGACCTGCCCGCTCATCCGGCGTGCCGCTTGCGGTCGCCCACCGATTCCCCCGGCGCCGGCCCCGCGCCGCCGCCTGCCAATGGTAGAGAGCTTCTGATGGCTGAGAATCCGCTTCGGGTGCTGGTCGCCGACGACATTGCATCCAACCGAACCATCGTGGGGGCCTTTCTTTCCCACCTGAACTGCACGCCGATCTACGCCACCGACGGCGTGGAGGCGGTGGAGCTGTTCCGCATGGAATCCCCCGATGTGGTGCTGATGGACCTGATGATGCCGCGCATGGACGGCTTCGAGGCCATCAAGCAGATCCGCGCGATGGCGGACGACCACTGGGTGCCCATCGTCATCCTGTCGGCGCTGTCGGGCGAGGGCGACATCGTCCACGGCCTCGAGGTGGGCGCCGACGACTACCTCGCCAAACCCCTGTCCTTCCCGGTGTTTGCCGCGCGCTTCAAGGCCCTGCGCCGCCTGCTCGACATGCAGCGGCGTCTGGCGGGCTCGCTCGAGCAGGTGCGGGCGGTGGCCAACGGGGTCATCGACGGCATCATTTCGGCCGACGAGAAGGGCACCATCCTGTCGGTCAACCGGTCGGCCACCCACATCTTCGGCTACACCGCCAACGAGATGGTCGGCCAGAACCTGCGGATGCTGATGCCCCAGCCCCACCGGGACCGCCACGACGACTACCTCGCCCGCTACCTGAGCACCGGCGAGAAGCATGTGATCGGGCAGATCCGCGAACTCTCCGGCGTGCGCAAGGACGGCACCCAGTTTCCCCTCGAGCTGGGCGTCTCCGACATCGCCCTGCCCAACCGCCGGATGTTCATCGGCGTGGTGCGGGACGTCTCCGAGATGCGCCGCATCCAGCGCCAGCTGGCCGAGGACGCGGCGCGGCTGCAGCGCTACCACGACGAATCCGAGCGCGAGCAGGAACTCGCGATGGCCATCATGGAGCGCCAGGTGCGCAGCGACTGGCTGCGCGACAGCGCGGTGCAGTACGCGGTGATGCCGGCGCGCAACTTCTCGGGCGACGTGGTGGCAGTGGCCCGCTCGCCCCAGGGCGCGCTCTACGCCATGCTGGCGGACGCCACCGGCCACGGGCTGGCGGCGGCGGTCAGCGTGCTGCCGGCCCTGGGCGCGTTCTACCGGGCGGCGGCGGGCAACCAGTCCCTCACCGAGCTGGTCACCGAACTCAACGGCCTGCTGTGCGGGCTGCTGCCCAAGGGGCGTTTCGTGGCCGCCTCGCTGGTGCGCCTGGAGACGGCCAGCCACACCGGGCAGATCTGGGTGGGCGGCGTGCCCGACGTGCTGCGCATCGACGACAACGGCAAGGTCGTCCAGCGCTTCGTGTCGCGCCAGCTGCCGCTGGGCATCCTGCTCTCCGACGAGGCCGGCATCGCCCACGAGACCTTCGTGTGGAACGAGGCCTCGCAGATCGTGCTGTGCTCCGACGGGCTTACCGAGGCGGAGAACGCCAGCGGCGAAGCCTTCGGCCTGCGCGGCCTGGAGGCTGCCCTGCAGGGCGCGCCGCGCAACGTGCGGGTTGGCGGGCTGCGTCAGGCGCTCACCCGTCACCTGGGGCGTCAGGCGGCTGGGGACGACGTCTCGGTGTTGATCCTCGACTGCACGATGTGAGCGCCGGGCCCCGCCGAACGGCCGGGGTGGCGTGCTTCTTGCTGGGGTTGGAGGGTACTGTCTTTCATCCGGATTCCCCATGTTACGAGTGCTGGTTGTCGATTCCTCACGGGAGCGCGCTGCCGATGTCTGTTCGGCGATCGCGCTGGCCGGTCATCAGGTGGCGGCGGTGCTGTCGAGCGCCCTGGAGCTGTCCGATCAGGTGCTGAACACCAAGCCCGACGTGATCTTCATCCAGGCCGATTCCCCCAGCCGGGACACCCTGGAACACCTCGCGATCATGAACCGGGACTGCCCGCGGCCGGTGCTGCTGTTCTCCCAGGACGCCGATTCCCAGATGATCCGCCGCGCCGTGAAGGCCGGCGTGTCGTCGTATGTGGTTGATTCCGTGTCCTCCGAGCGGCTCGACGCGCTGGTCGAGGTGGCCATCGCCCAGTTCGAAGCCTTCCAGCACATGCGCGCCGAGCGCGACGACGCCACCCGCAGGCTGTCCGAGCGGATCACCATCGACCGGGCCAAGGGTGTGCTGATGAAGGCCCGCGATCTGGACGAGAACGCCGCCTACCACGCGCTGCGCAAACTGGCGATGGAGCGCGGGCGCAAGCTGGCCGACGTGGCCCAGGACGTGATCGACATGTCCAACCTGCTGCTATGAGATAACCCGAAGGTGGTAGTGGCCCCTTGGGCGGGGCATCGAATCGGGGCGGAGGCGCGAGGGCGTCTCCGCCCCGATTCCATTGGGCGGCCCGGCATGGCGCCGCGGTGGCGCGGGCGATGATCCGCCGTGGTGCGACGCCACCGGCTGCTGCACTGCAACAGTGCATGGCTGCGTCCGACAGGTGATACCCAAAAGGGGGTAGGTTTCACGGAAAAATGGAGTAGTTGATGTAAATCAAGGGTTTGCCGGCGCTGGCACGCTCCTCGCTATAAGTCGTTCAGTCGGACCAACGGCGGCCCGACTTGATCAGGCGATCTCACTTGGACAAGGGCGTCCATCCCCTCGCGGTGCATTGCGGGGAGATGTGGCGCCCGTTTTTTTTTTGAACTTTCGATTTCACGATCAGGGGCGAGCGATGAGCAAGCAATTCGACGACAAGTTTCTTTCCCGCCGCGGCTTTCTCAAGGCTGGGGCTGGCCTCGGAGGGATGATGGCGATGGGTACGATGATCCCCGCGGGCGGCGCATGGGCGGCCGGCTCCGACAAACCGGAACTGGAAGAGGTGAAGATCGGCTTCATCCCGCTGACCGACTGTTCGTCCGTGGTGATGGCCTCGGTGATGGGCTTCGACAAGAAGTACGGCATCAAGATCATCCCCAGCAAGGAAGCCTCCTGGGCCGGCGTGCGCGACAAGCTCGCCAACGGCGAACTCCACGCCGCCCACGTGCTGTACGGCCTCATCTACGGCCTGCACCTGGGCGTCGGCGGCCCCAAGAAGGACATGGCCGTGCTGATGACCCTCAACAACAACGGTCAGGCCATCACCCTCTCCAACGGCCTCAAGGACAAGGGCGCGGTGGATGGCGCGTCGCTGGCCAAGCTGGTGGCGAAGAAGGAGAAGGAATACACCTTCGCCCAGACCTTCCCCACCGGCACCCACGCCATGTGGCTCTACTACTGGCTGGCCGCCCACGACATCGACCCGCTCAAGGACGTCAAGAGCATCGTCGTGCCGCCCCCGCAGATGGTGGCCAACATGCGGGTGGGCAACATGGACGGCTACTGCGTGGGCGAACCCTGGAACCAGCGCGCCATCGTCGACAAGATCGGCTTCACCGCCGTCACCACCCAGGACATCTGGACCGACCACCCCGAGAAGGTGCTGGGCTCCACCGCCGAGTTCGCGGCCAAATACCCCAACACCGCCCGCGCGGTGATCTGCGCCATCCTCGAAGCCTCCAAGTGGATCGACGCCAGCGCCGCCAACCGCTCCAAGACCGCCGAGACCGTGGCCGCCAAGAGCTACGTGAACACCGACGTGGACGTGATCCGCAGCCGGATGATCGGCCAGTACGAAAACGGCCTGGGCAAGAGCTGGTCCGAAAAGAACTACATGAAGTTCTACAACGACGGCCTAGTGAACTACCCCTACCTCTCCGACGGCATGTGGTTCCTCACCCAGCACAAGCGCTGGGGCCTGCTCAAGCAGGACGTGGATTACCTCGCCGTGGCCAAGGCCATCAACAAGACCGATCTGTACAAGCAGGCCGCCAGCATCGTCGGCGCGCCGGTGCCCAAGTCGGATTTCCGCACCTCCAAGCTCATCGACGGCGTGGTGTGGGACGGCAAGGACCCGAAGAAGTACGCCGCCAGCTTCAAGATCAAGGCCTGACCGGCGGGGGGGGCCCCCCCCCCGGCCCCCCCCCCCCCCCCCCCCCGGAAACCCCCCCCCCACCCCCCCCCCGCACCCCCC
>NZ_JAYRMI010000014.1:60963-63177 GCF_041904905.1 Zoogloea sp.
CTGACCGGCGGGCGGGCCGACCCCATCGGCCCGCCACCCCAACCCCCGATTCAACCCCGCACGCAACCCGACAGGCTAACCCGCCGTCACGAAGATCACGGAGATCACCATGAGCACTGCATCGCTAACGTCCGGCCTCGTCACCGTCCGGCCAGAGGCCGAGCCTGCCCCGGTTGTCCGGGCTGAAGCCATCAAGACAGAGGATTCCAAGATGGGCGCCACCACGACCCCCACCGAAAAAGCCGCCAAGCCCCCCAAGGACGACGCCGTCTCCTTCGGCACGCACCTGGGCAACCTTGCCCGCAAGGTCATTCCGCCCCTCGTCGGCTTCGCGCTGGTGATCGGCCTGTGGGCGCTGGTGGCCATGAAATCCGCCGACTTTCCCAGCCCGGCAAAGACCCTCGATGCCGCCATCACGCTCTTTGCCGATCCCTTCTATCAGAACGGGCCCAACGACCAGGGGATAGGCTGGAACATCCTGTCCTCCCTCAAGCGCGTCGCCATCGGCTTTGGCGTCGCCGCGCTGGTGGGCATCCCGCTGGGCTTCATCATCGGCCGCTTCGCCTTCATGAACAGCATGCTCGAACCGATCATCAGCATCCTGCGCCCGGTCTCGCCGCTGGCCTGGCTGCCCATCGGGCTCATGGTGTTCAAGGCCGCCGACCCGGCATCCACCTGGACGATCTTCATCTGCTCCATCTGGCCGATGATCCTCAACACCGCCCAGGGCGTGCAGCGCGTGCCCCAGGATTACCTCAACGTCGCCCGGGTGCTCAACCTCTCCGAGTTCAAGATCATCACCAAGATCCTCTTCCCCTCCGTGCTGCCCTACATGCTCACCGGCATCCGCCTGTCCATCGGCACCGCCTGGCTGGTCATCGTGGCCGCCGAAATGCTCACCGGCGGCGTCGGCATCGGCTTCTGGGTGTGGGACGAATGGAACAACCTCAAGGTCGAGCACATCATCATCGCCATCTTCGTGATCGGCACCGTCGGCCTCCTGCTCGAACAGCTCCTGCTGCTCATCGCCCGCCGCTTCAGCTACGGCGCCAACTGATACCGCCTCCAGGAGAAATCAAATGAACGCCATCGTCAAAGTCGAAAACGTCGGCATGAGCTTCGACACCAAGAAAGGCCGCTTCATCGCCCTGCAGAACGTCAATCTGCAGATCAAGAAGGGCGAAGTCGTCTCGCTCATCGGCCACTCGGGCTGCGGCAAATCCACGCTGCTCAACCTCATCGCCGGCCTCACCCTGCCCACCTCCGGCGTGATGCTGTGCAACGGCCGCGAGATCGCCGGCCCCGGCCCCGAGCGCGCGGTGGTCTTCCAGAACCACTCCCTGCTGCCCTGGCTCAACTGCTTCGAGAATGTGTACCTCGCCGTCGAGCGCGTGTTTGGCACCAAGGAAGGCAAGGACAAGCTCAAGGCCCGCACCAACGAAGCCCTTGAGATGGTGCACATGGCCCACGCCGCCCAGAAGCTGCCCCACGAAATCTCCGGCGGCATGAAGCAGCGCATCGGCATCGCCCGCGCCTTTGCGATGGAGCCCCAGATCCTGCTGATGGACGAACCCTTCGGCGCCCTCGACGCACTCACCCGCGCCTCGCTGCAGGACGAACTCATCGGCGTGATGGAAAAGACCGGCGCCACCGTGGTGATGGTCACCCACGACGTGGATGAGGCCGTGCTGCTCTCCGACCGCGTGGTGATGATGACCAACGGCCCCGCAGCCACCATCGGCGAGATCCTCGAAGTGAAGCTCCCCAAACCCCGCGACCGCCTCGCCCTGGCCCACGACGCCCACTTCGTCGAATGCCGGGCGGCGATTCTGGAGTTCTTGTATCAGAAGCAGATGAAGAAGGCGGCATAGTTGGACGCCCCCCGAAGCGCCTGCGGCGCCTCCCCCCACTGGGGGGCAGGCCGGCCGCTTCGGGGCGGCCGTGCGCGGCCGGCCTTGGTTCGTGCCTTTCCTGCCCGAGTCAGCTTGCCGCAGACGTAGGTCGGGTTAGCGCAGCGTAACCCGACAACCCCTGATCGGCCCTACTCACGCCCGACGCCTTCAAAACACATCGAATCACGCCCCCAATCCGGCGCATAAACCCCGTCCTTCACATAGCG
Organism: Zoogloea sp.; assembly: GCF_041904905.1. Classification (GTDB taxonomy): domain Bacteria; phylum Pseudomonadota; class Gammaproteobacteria; order Burkholderiales; family Rhodocyclaceae; genus Zoogloea. The sequence goes on from NZ_JAYRMI010000014.1 coordinate 63,083, forward strand.
GCCGAAGCTGGAGTACGGCCACGCTGCGGGTGAACGGGCCAATCCATGCTTGACCGGGTTGTAATGGATGTAATCCACATGGCGGGCAAAGTCGG
>NZ_JAYRMI010000139.1:0-1785 GCF_041904905.1 Zoogloea sp.
TCAGTGCGGATTCGAACCAAGGCGTGGCCGAGGGCGCGTTCCAGCCGGTGGCGCCGCCGTGGCTGTCGAAGGTGACGCGGGCCTGGTAGGGCGCGTTGTCCTCCAGCAGGGTCTTGAGCTCCTGCACCGCCGCCGCCGCGTCCACCAGCGGCGGCAGGCGCAGGCTGAGCTTGAAGGCGGTGTACGGCCTCAGCACGTTGCCGGCATCCTGCAGGGCGGGAAAGCCGTCGGCGCCGGTCACCGACAGCGTGGGCAGCCAGGTGCGGTTGAGCAGCGCCTGCAGCGGGTCGGTGGTGGTGGGCAGCGCGAAGGTGGTGGAGCCGCCGCAGTCGTAGTGCGCCCAGGGGAAGCGCTTGTAGACCTCCTCGCCGAGGATGGCAGCGGTGGCGCGTGCCTGCGCCAGGCGCTCGCTGGGGACCTCGCAATGGAAGCTGGCGGGCAGCAGGCGGCCGGTGGCGCTGTCCTCCAGCCGGTCCAGCACCATGCGCATGATGCGAAAGCTCGACGGCACCAGTCCCGAGGCGTCGCCCGAATGGATGCCCTCGGTGAGGATTTCCACCTTCAGCGTGCCGCTGGCCATGCCGCGCAGGCTGGTGGTGAGCCAGAGCTGGTCGTAGTTGCCGGCGCCCGAATCGAGGCAGACCACCAGGCCCACGTCACCCAGGCGGTTGTTGCCCGGCGCGCGCAGCGCGTCGATGTAGGGCAGCAGGTCGGCGGAGCCGGATTCCTCGCAGGTCTCGATCAGGCCGACGATGCGCGGGTGCGCCACGTTCTGCGCCTTGAGGGCCTGCACCGCGGCGATCGCGGCGTACACCGCATAGCCGTCGTCGGCGCCGCCCCGCCCATAAAGCTTGCCGTCCTCGTACTTCGGCGTCCAGGGGCCCAGGTCGTTGCGCCAGCCGTTGAACTCGGGCTGCTTGTCGAGGTGGCCGTACATCAGCACGGTCTGCCCACCCGCCCCGCGGGTGCCTTCGATCTCGAAGAACAGCACCGGCGTGCGGGGTGAGCCGTCGGCCTTGTTCAGCCGCACGATCTCCAGCGTCAGGCCCGGCACATTCTGGGCCAGCACCCAGTCGGCGGCGTCGCGCACCACCGTCTCGATGTGGCCGTGGGCCACCCAGTCGGGGTCGAAGGACGGCGACTTGGCGGGGATGGTGATGTAGCGCGTCAGCCGGTGAACGATGTCTCCGTCCCACTGGGCGCCGATGTCGGCCAGGGCGCGGCCGGTGTCGAGCAGGGCGGAGGGCGGTATCTCGCGGTGCAAAGGTGCGTTCATGGAGTCAAGGGCCGGCTGGCGGCCAGAGTGCGTTTCAGGCAGCGACTGTACGCGGTCGGGGCCTTGGGCGCCAGTGCCGGGCATTGTCCGGGGGCTGCCAGCCAGGCTCGGGCTCAGGACGCCCGGGCCCGCCGGTCGGCCAGCGCGGCACCGGCCCGCTCCAGGGCGTCCGCCAGCGCCGCCGCGCGAACCGGCTTGCTGAGATAGTCGTCCATGCCGGCGGCCAGGCAGGCGCTGCGGTCGCCTTCCATCGCATTGGCGGTCATGGCGATGATCCAGGGTCGCCGGGCTTGGGGCAGCCGGGCGCCGATGGTGCGGCTCGCCGCCATCCCGTCCATGACCGGCATCTGCACGTCCATCAGCACCACATCGAATCCAGCGCCGGACGGCTGGCAGACGGCGTCCAGGGCCTGTTGGCCATCGGTGGCGACGTCGATGTCGTAGCCCAGTCCGCTCAGGATCAGCGAGGACACCCGCAGATTGACCGGGTTGTCTTCGACCAGCAGGAT
>NZ_JAYRMI010000140.1:0-1777 GCF_041904905.1 Zoogloea sp.
CGCGGTGCTCCTCGCCGCGGCAGGCGCCGGCGCCCTGAGCCAGGCCCTGCGGGGCCGGCGCATCGCCCCTTCCCCCGTTCTCTCCGGAGCCTGAACCATGACCTCAACCCTCGACGGCCTGCTCTACGAGGCCAGCCAGCTCTTCCTGATCCCGGTGCTGATGGCCATCGGGCTGCTCTTCCTGTACGCCTTCTACGCCCTCGGGGCTTTCCTGTGGCAGACCGTCCAGCGTCGCGCCGGGGTGGCGGCCGGCTTCGAGCTGGCGCTGGCCCACCGGGCCGATCCGCGCCTGCTGCCGGCGGAGCTGGAGTCCATCGCCGTGGCCCGCCTGGAGGCGGTGCGCATCGCCACCCGGGTGGCTCCCATGCTGGGGCTGGTGGCCACCATGATCCCCTTGGGGCCGGCCCTCAAGGCGCTGGGGGAGGGCGACCTGGGCGACGTGTCGCGCAGCCTGACGGTGGCCTTCTCGGCGGTGATCCTGGCCTTGATCGCGGCGGCCCTCACCTACTGGATCGGCCACGTGCGGCGGCGCTGGTACGCGGACGACCTGCTGGCCATCGAGAAGGGCTGCCCGGCGGCCCACGCCGGCACGCTGCCGGCCGGCGGGGTGGTGCGATGAGCGGCCTGCGCCGGCGGCTGGCCGAAGACGGCGACGGGGACGACCCGCTGCTGTCGGTGGTGAACCTGATCGACGTGTTCCTGGTGCTCATCGCGGCGCTGCTGCTGGCGGTGGCGAAGAACCCGCTCAACCCCTTCGCCGACGAGCGGGTGACGGTGGTGCGCAACCCGGGCACTCCGGCGATGGAGGTGGTGGTGAAGGAGGGGCGGAAGATCGAGCACTTCCGCGGCGAGGGCGTCAGCCAGTCGGCGGCGGGCGGGGTGCGGGCGGGCAGCGCCTACCGCATGCCCGACGGCGGGCTGGTGTACGTGCCGGAGTAGCGGCGGGGGCTAGTCTGCGCTGCGCGGGATGCGGATTTCGAACACTGCGCCGCCTTCCGGGTGGTTGCGGGCGCTGATGGTGCCCTCGTGGCCGCGCACGATCTCGCTGGTGATCGCCAGCCCCAGCCCGGTGCCGCCGGCGCCGGTCTTGGTGGCGCTGCTCTGGAAGAACTTCTCGAAGATTTGCTGCTCCTCGCCGGGCGGAATGCCGAGCCCGCGGTCGCGCACGCTGAGGGAGACGGCTTCCCGCTTGCCGATCATGCTGTCCCGGTAGGTGACGGTGACGGTGCCACCGGGCGGGGAGAACTTGATGGCGTTGGACAGCAGGTTCTGCACCGCGTGGTGGAACTGCTGGGGGTCGATGCGGGCCACGGTGCTGCCGGTGTGGCGTTCGACGGCGAGGCTGAGGGCGTGCTGTTTGAACAGCGCGGCCAGGTCGGCATGCACCCGGTCGACCACTACCGCCACGTCGCCGGGGTGGAGCGCGAAGTTGATCCGCCGGGCCTCCAGCTTGGCCAGATCGAGCAGGTCGTTCACCAGATCGGCCAGCCGGGCGCCGCTCTGGTGGATGCGCTCGAAGTAGTTGAGGATCTTGTCGTTGGGCACCTGACCGGCGCGCGTCTGGCCCAGCCGGGCGTAGGACATGATGCCGTGCAGCGGGGTGCGGAACTCGTGGGACATGTTGGCCAGGAACTCGCTTTTGAGCTGGTTGGCCCGTTCGGCGGTTTCCTTGGCGCGCACCAGGTCGGCGGTCTGGGCGGCGACCATCTCGGAGAGGTGGTCACGGAGGCGGCGCAGCACCGCCTCGATGGCCTTGCGCGAGGAGAAGTCCGTGGAG
>NZ_JAYRMI010000106.1:0-9860 GCF_041904905.1 Zoogloea sp.
TCATGTGGGCCAGCCCGGCCAGCGCCTCCACGTCCAGCCGCTCGTCCAGATGGCTGCGGATGTGGTCGAGCAGCGTCGCAAAACGCCCGTCCGCCGGCTGCAGCTCGGCCAGCTGCGAGAACTGCGACTGCCCGCCCGGCCGCCGGAAGTACACCACCAGCTTGCGCGCCGCGTGGCGCGCCACCGCCTCGCCCAGGTCGTCGGCGATGAGCGCCAGGGCCAGATCGATGCCGGCGGTGATCCCCGCCGACGTCCACACCGCGCCGTCGCGCACGTAGATCCGGTCGGGCTCCAGGCGCACCTGAGGAAAGCGCTCGGCGAAGGCCCGCGAGCGCACCCAGTGGGTCGTCGCCCGGCGGCCGTCCAGCAGCCCGGCGGCGGCCAGCAGGAAGGCGCCGGTGCACACGCTGGCCACCCGCGGCAGCCGGGCGCCGCAGCGGCGCACGTAATCCACCGCCACGGGGTCGTGGCTGGCCGGGTACACCCCGTCGCCCCCTACCGCCACCAGGGTGTCGGCGCGTTCGAGGCGGTGCTGGTCCGCCTGGAAGGGCTGGGTGGCGAAGGCCACGCCGCAGGAACTGGCCACCGCCCCGCCGGCGCACGACACCACCTCCAGCGCGTAGGCGCCGGGCTGCAGCTCGTTGGCGGCCTCGAAGGCCGACAGGGGGCCGGCAGCGTCGAGGATCTGGAAGCCCGGGAAGACGAGGATGCGGATGGTGCGGGTCATGGCATGAATCGAGGGATCTGCGTCGTTTACGCCTTCACTCTAGCCGGCGACGATGGGTGCGTCAAAACCCCGGAGCCGAACATGAACCGCAACGTCCTCCTGCTGGCGCTCTCCCAGGCGCTGGCCATGACCGTCGTCAGCCTGATGCTGTCCTCCTCGGCGCTGATCGGCGTCGATCTCGCCGCCTCGCCCGGCTGGGCCACCCTGCCGCTGGCCGTCCAGTACCTCGTCACCGTGCTGGCGCTGCACCCCCTCGCGCGCTTGTCGGCGCGGCGGGGGCGGCGGCCGGTGTTCGTCGCCAGCGCGCTGATCGGTGCCGTGGGGCTGGCGCTGGCGATGGCCGGCGTCGCCACCCGCAGCTTCGCCCTCTTCGCCCTGGCCGGCCTGGGGGTGGGCGTGCTGGGCGCGGCCAGCCAGTTCTACCGCTTCGCCGCGGCCGAGGCGGTGCCGCCGTCCCAGCGCGGGCAGGCGATCTCGCTCACCCTCGCCGGCGGGGTGCTGGCCGCCTTTCTCGGGCCGATGCTGGCCCGCCACACCCGCGAACTGGCCGCCACGCCCTTCGTGGCGAGCTTCGCGGCGCTGGTGGGGGTGGCCCTGCTGGCGGCGCTGCTCGGGTCGCGCCTCACCCTGCCGACGCCCCGGCCCGCGCCGGCCGGCCGCGCGCCGCGTCGGCTGGTGGAGATCGCCCGCCACGGGCGCTTCCGGCTGGCGGTGGCCGGCGGCGCCATCGCCTACGGGGCAATGGGCCTGCTGATGACCGCCACGCCGCTGGCCATGCTGTGCGCCCGGCACGATTTCGACGCCACCGCCGCCGTCATCCAGTGGCATCTGGTGGCGATGTTCGCCCCGGGCTTCGTCAGCGGTGCGCTGATCCGGCGTTTCGGGGCGCCCGCGGCGATGTTCGGCGGCGGGGCGCTCAACCTGGCCGGCATCGCCTGGGCGCTGGGCGGCGACGCGATCCGCGACTTCGGCATCGCGCTGGCCCTGGTGGGCGTGGGCTGGAACTTCCTCTACGTGGGGGCCACCACGCTGCTCACCGACACCTGCCGCGACGAGGAGCGCCCCACGGTGCAGGCCTTCAACGACAGCGCGGTGTTCCTCACCGTGACGCTGGCCACGCTGTTCGCCGGGCGGCTGGTGGATGGGCTGGGCTGGGAGCGGGTCAATCTGCTGGCCGCGGTGCCGGTGGCGCTGCTGATGGTGGCCATCGCCGTGGGCGGCTGGCGGCGCGGCGCGCTGGCGTCCGCCCGGTGATCTCCCGTATCCTGCGCGGCTTCCGTTTCACACGCTTCGCCCTGCCATGACTGCCCACGCCCCTGGCCGCCCGGTGCGCGCCGTGCTGTTCGATCTGGACGGCACCCTGCTCGACTCCATCCCCGACCTGTCCGAAGCCTGCCGCCGGATGATGGTCGAGCTGGGCCGCGCGCCCCATTCCATCGACACCATCCGCACCTTTGTCGGCAAGGGCATGCTCAACCTGGTGCGGCGCTGTCTGGCCGAGCACGGCACCGCCAGCGACGCCGAGATCGCCGTGGCGGTGGACGCCTTCCGCCGCCACTACGCCGAGGTCAATGGCCTCGCCACCACGATTTACGACGGCGTGGTGCCGGCGCTGGCGGCGCTGCAGGCCCAGGGCGTGGCGATGGCCTGCGTCACTAACAAGCCGGCGGCCTTCACCGGCCCGCTGCTGGCGCGCATGGGCATCGCGGGCTACTTCGGCGCCACGGTGAGCGGCGACACCCTGCCCGACAAGAAACCCCACCCCGCGCCCCTCATCCACGCCTGCGAGCTGCTGGGTGTGACGGTGGCGGAATCGCTGATGATCGGCGACTCCGCCAACGATGCCGAAGCCGCCCGCGCCGCCGGCATGCCGGTGCTGCTCGTGACCTACGGCTACAGCGAAGGCATGCCGGTGGACAGCATCGATTGCGACGGGCTACTATCCAGCCTCGTCGATGCGCTCCCGCGCATCCGCTGACCCATCGGACCACCCCGATCCCATCGTGACCCCGAAGCGCATGACTTTCGTACAGGAGTTCCCTGCCGTTCGTATCCCCACCCCCGGTGGATGCGGCGGCCGGTCATGGCTGGGCTGCTGAGCCCCGTCCGAACCAGTCACGAGCAGCCCTCGTGATACCCTCGCGAAAAAGCATCATGTCCTTCCGGAGTCTCCATGACCGAAGCCGAATTCCAGGCCCTGGCCGATCAGGGCTATAACCGCATTCCGGTTACGCTCGAAACCTTTGCGGATCTCGACACCCCCCTCTCTGTTTACCTGAAGCTGGCCAACGCGCCCAACACCTACCTGCTCGAATCCGTGCAGGGCGGTGAGCGTTTCGGCCGCTACTCCATCATCGGCCTCGCCGCGCCCACGCGCATCGAAGTGCACGGCCGCACCGTGCTGCTGCTTACCAACGATCGGCTCGTCGAACGCCGCGACTACGGCGACCCGCTCGCCTACGTGGGCGAGTTCATGCAGCGCATCAAGGTGCCGCCCCGCGATCGCCTGCCGCGCTTCGCCGGTGGCCTGGTGGGCTGCTTCGGCTACGACACCGTGCGCTACATCGAGCCGCGCCTTGCCAAGACCGAAAAGACGGATGAACTCGGTACGCCGGACATCCTGCTGCTGCTCTCCGAAGAGATCGCCATCGTCGACAACCTCTCCGGCAAGCTCACCCTGGTGGTGTACGCCGAGCCCGAGGTGCCCAACGCCTACAAGCGCGCCCAGAAGCGCCTGAAGGAACTCCTCGCCCGCCTGCGCGAGCCGGTCAATGTGCCGGCCGACCAGCGCGCCGCGCCCACCGAGGCGGTGTCCAGCTTCGGCGAAGAGGCCTTCAAGGCCGCCGTGCAGCGGGCCAAGGACTACATCGTCGAGGGCGACATCATGCAGGTGGTGCTCAGCCAGCGCATGAGCAAGCCCTTCGGCGCCACGCCGCTGGCCCTGTACCGGGCGATCCGCAGCCTCAACCCGTCGCCCTACATGTTCTACTTCAACTTCGAGGAGTTCCAGGTGGTCGGCGCCTCGCCCGAGATCCTGGTCCGCCTCGAAGACAGCAACGTCACCGTGCGTCCCATCGCCGGCACCCGCAAGCGCGGCGCCACCCACGACGAGGATCTCGCCCTCGAGGCCGAGCTGCTGGCCGACGAGAAGGAGCGCGCCGAGCACCTCCAGCTCCTCGACCTGGGCCGCAACGACTGCGGCCGCGTGGCCACCACCGGCAGCGTCAAGGTCACCGAGCGCTTCACCGTCGAGCGCTACTCCCACGTGATGCACATCGTCTCCAACGTCGAGGGCAAGCTCAAGGAGGGCCTCGACGCCCTGGCCGTGCTGCGCGCCACCTTCCCGGCGGGCACGGTCTCCGGTGCGCCCAAGCTGCGGGCGATGGAGATCATCGACGAACTCGAACCCACCAAGCGCGGCATCTACGCCGGCTCCGTGGGCTACGTGGGCTTCCACGGCGACATGGATCTGGCCATCGCCATCCGCACCGCGGTGGTCAAGGACGGCATGATCCACGTCCAGGCGGGCGCCGGCATCGTCGCCGATTCCGATCCCCAGTCCGAGTGGCAGGAAACCCAGAACAAGGCCCGCGCCATGCTGCGCGCGGCCGAGATCGCCGAAGCCGGCCTCGACACCGCGCTGTGAGCACCCTGCAAAAGGCCGCCCGCAGGCGGCCTGGTGTCGCGCGGCGGGCGAGGGGGTCAGAACGCGATGCCCACCTTGGCCTGAACCAGCCAGTTGTCGGCGCCCTGCTGGCCGGCGGCGACGGTCTTGCCCACGGTGTCCTGCCAGCGCGCGCCAAGGCCCAGGTTGAGCTGGCCGATGCGGTAGTCCAGATCGGCGCCCACCTGCCAGGCGAACATGTCCACGGTGCGGTTGCCCGCGTCGGCCTTCACCCAGCCGATGCCGGGGCCCACGCCGAAGCTCATGTCGCGGGTGAGGGGGATCGTCCAGCGCGGGTTGAGTTCGACGGTGGTCAGGTCCAGCCCGTTCTTGTCGAACTTGTTCACCGACAGCTTGGTGCGCACCACGCCAGTGGGCGTCTGCAGCAGGCCGCAGTTCATGGCCAGCTCCAGGCCCCAGGCGTCGCCGCTCTTGGCGTGCTGCGGGTCCATGATGCCGCCGGTCACCGACGCCACGAAGTTCGGGGCGTAGCCCTTGTCCAGAATCGGCATGAACTTCCAGTCGCCGGCCAGAGCGGGGGTGGAGGCGGCGGCCACGGCGGCGGCGATCAGCAGGGTGCGAGTGGTTTTCATCGTTCTTCCTCGGGTGTTGTTGGAATGCGGCCCGATCTTTCCACACCCGCCGACCGCCTGTCGGTAACCAAGGTTACAAACATTTGCCGGGCCCGCGCCCTCCTGCGCCGGGCCGGCAGCCAGCCAGAACACGTCAACGCGTCGGCCCGTGCGGGCTTCGGCGCCCAGCGAAAGGATGCCTCGTCATGCTGCTGATGATCGATAACTACGATTGAGGTCTACTGGCGTCTATCAACCTCCATGGAACAACTCTAAGTCTATGTTTTTAAAGGGTTGATCGTCCATCGAGCGATTCTGAAAGCTGGACAAATCCAGTGCTCATGTGTGTAATGGAGTGTGTAACGGGCCAAACTGGAGGCGTTATACACATGGCACTCACAGCACTCAATCTTCTCTCGGCGCGCAAAGTGGAAACGGCGCAGCCCAGGCCCAAGGTGTACCAACTCCGGGACGGAGGCAGCCTCTTTTTGCGCGTTCAGCCCAACGGCTCCAAGCTCTGGTGGTACCGCTACCGGCTGGGCGGCGCTGAACAGGTGTACTCAATCGGGGTGTACCCAAAGGTCACGCTGGAGGCAGCCCGTGCGGAACGGGACCGGGCAAAGGCGTTGGTCAAGAAGGGCCTCGACCCCATCGTGGAGAAAAAGGCGGCGATCGCCCTCCAGGCCGACACATACGAACGCACGTTCGAGACCGTTGCTCGGGAGTGGATCGTCAGCAATGCTCACTGGAGCGAGTACTACACCAACCAGGTCACCAGCTACCTTGAGAAGGATGTTTTCCCCCGGATTGGCAAGTTGCCGATCAGCAGCATCAGGGCTCCACATCTGCGCCCCATCATCAAGGATGTGGCGGCTCGTGGCGCGAAGACTGTGGCGATCCTCATCCGCCAGTGGTGTGGGCAAATCTTCAGTTATGCGGCTGCCCAAGGTCTCTGCGAATACGATCCTGCCGCCTTGCTCAAGGGACTGGTCAAGCGCCCTCAGGTCCGCCACAACCCTCCGTTGACATGGGCAGAGATCCCGGACTTTCTCAATCGTGTGGACAACGAAGGGGGTTACCAGACGACAGTCCTCGCCCTCAAGCTGATGGCTTTGACCTACGTGCGCACCGTAGAACTGCGCAAGGCCTCCTGGGAAGAGTTCGACCTGGACAACGCCATGTGGTCGATTCCGTCCGAGCGCATGAAGATGCGACGCCCCCATCTGGTTCCCCTGTCACGGCAGGCGGTGGCCGCTCTTAGGGAACTACATGCTCTAACTGGCGGCGGCAAAGTATTGTTCCCGAGCTACAGAAAGCCGGGACAAGTGATGTCGGCAACGACGCTCAATCAAGCACTCAAGCGCATGGGTTATGGCGGACGGTTTTCGTCCCATGGCTTCCGCTCGACCGCAACGACGATCCTTGGACTGTTGGGATATCCGGAGAAGCGGGTCGATCTTCAACTCGCTCATTCCAAAAAGAGCAAGGACTCATCGCGCGCGCCCTACGATCACACGAAGTTTGTGGAGTCCCGCAAGGTAATCATGCAGGACTGGGCTGACATCCTTGACTCATTGCAGGCAGGGAAACCCGTTGAAGGGGTCACGAAGGCGTTTGGCCCCATGTCGAAGCGTAGAACGGCGCTGCTCCGTGTCATAGAGCGCGAGTGATGTCTGCTGCTTGGCGAGTGGAATGCCTAATGCACGTGTAGCACCTTGAACTGAAGACGCAGAACGAGGACATTGGCACTCGACTAGGTTGGAGCATTCTTGGCGACCTGCAGTGCTCTGCGCTCGAACCGCTCTGAAACAACGTCGGCTTGTCCGCAGGGCCGCTGCAGGTGGGTCACGATCTCGTAGGGTCCGTCAGACAGCGGCCGTGTGTGAATGCCCCATCCCTGCGCATGCTCAATGCGCGGTTGCGCGGATACCCCGACGCCGTAGCCGGCAGCGACCCATAGCGCGATCATCTCGAAGGAAGAGACACGCTGAATGTTCTGTTGACTCACCGCGGGAAGAGAAGGCAGCCGCTGATCCAGCAAAGGGCAATTCTCTGCAGGCCAGCGAAAGACGGAGTAGTCCAACAGTTCGGCGATCGTGAGCTTCGCCTGGTCAAGTAAGGGAAAGCGCAACGGCATGGCGACGGCCATGTTCTCGGTCCATAGAGGTTGGCTTTTCAGCGACGGATCGCTCGATCCTTCAAGCGTCATGCCCGCGTCGTAGCGGCCTTCCCGAAGTCCCGCAATCAAATCATCGGCTGTGACCTCATGAAACGAAATGGTGACTTCCGGCTCTTCCGCACGCTGCAACGCAAGCAATGCCGAAAGATGCGATGACGGTACGCCAGGCGCTATGGCAAGCCTGAAATTGGAAAAGGAAAACTGGCTGGTGGCGTCGTGCATGAGAGCCCCCACAAAGCGATCGGATCAAAAAGGTGAGCCACCATGATAGCCAAAAGAGATATCTTTAACGTGGTTAAATTCGGTCGATTGATCGACGCTTCTGGTGATGCAGAAGCGCAGCGTTCAACCGGGCCGCCCCCCTGGCACAACCACCTATGAAGCCGAGCCGGCACTGGCCTTCGGCCAAGCGGTGCGTGCTGCCCGCTTGGCGCAGGGAGTCGCTCAGGATGAATTCGCGTCCATGGCTGGTATAGCTCGCTCGCATATGGGCAAGATCGAGCGTGGGGAGCACATGCCCACGCTCGCATTGATACTGAAAATCTCCGCTGCCCTCAGCATATTGATCCGGCAGGCTTTATTCGTAAACCTTGCTCGGGCTGAGGTGTCGAAGCCCCTCGACGGGCTCAAGTTGAACGGCATCGGGATTCTGCAATAAACCGTGCCGGATCAATAAGTGCGGCAGAGCTGATGAGTGCAACGGAACGCAATCTTCGTGCCGATGCCCAATCTTAAGTGGTGCGGTCCGTTGCGTCAGTCGCTCGAAGGGTCCCGGAGGCGGTCGATAAATCGCACCAGCGAAGCCGATGAGTTGCTGCTTTCGAGTCGAAGCAGGTAGGTGGTGATCACGGCTGTATCCAGCGCCAATGGACGGATCACCACGTCCGGTCGCTGGCTGACCGGAATCTTGGTCGCCGTCATGAAGCCCACGCCGTAGCCGGCACCGACCAAGGTGAGCATCATGTCCAGCGAGGAAACCTCCTCAACGACATTCAGTTTGTGTTCCTGGGTCTGCAGGAGGCGCGCCAACTCGCGGCAGTAGCCTTCGCACACCTGGGGATCGCACAGGACAAGAGGATGCCCCCGGAGTTCATGGAGTGGAACCTCCTTGTGGACGAGCAGTGCGTGCCGGGCTGGCAAGGCGACCACCAGCGGGTCCTGCCAGATAGGTTCGGCGACGATGCCATCACCGACGTCGGCGGTATGAGCGAATCCGATGCAGAAGTCGCCCGAGCGCAGGCCGCGCAACTGCTCGGCCAAAGGCACTTCGGACATCCGTATCTCGATCTCGGGTTCTTCGGCACGGCAACGGGCTAGAAACGCCGACAGCCGGGGATCGAGCGCGCCGTCGGATACGGCGATGCGCAGGCTGCCTCGCAAGCCCGCCGCGACAGCCTTGACGTTCTCGCGGGCCTGCTCCAGGACGGTGAATAGCCGGCGAGTGTCCTGCAGGAACACGGCACCCGCAGCGGTCAGTCGGGTGCCCCGGCGGTCCCGGTCGAAGAGCACAGCGCCTAACTCGTCCTCAAGCTCCTTGATGGCGCGGGACAGAGGAGGTTGCTCAATGTGAAGACGCTCAGCCGCCCGTGTGAAATGAAGTTCTTCGGCCAAAACGATAAAGCAACGCAGGTGCCGCAGTTCCATGAGCAATGTTCCTATTCAGGCGCTGACGACCTCCTTCTGTTTGCTCCACGCGATGCAGGTTGAAAACTTCTTTTAAGCGATGTTTTTTCATATGTTCTTGAGCATGAGATGTAGGCGTTCAACTTTTCCAAACGAGAGGCCGGGCTGTGTTTGACCGAGCATTCAAGAGCCCTGTTTATCCACGGCGCTAAGGTTCAATCTTTACAATGTCCCCAATGCCTTGTACGTATGCGAGTGCATAGGCCATCTCTCCAGAGGTTTGCGCATGCAAAAACATCAATGGTTGTCCGCGTGTTATCTCGTCACCTAAGCGCACCTGCAATTGAATCCCTGCGGCTGGACTCTCAGGCGCACCGGCCAATTTGGCTAAACGAGAAAGCTTACGGTTGTCGATGTGTACTGCTCGGCCTGAAGTGGTTGCCAAAAGCGGTTCGACATAGAGAGCTTGGGGCGGCTCACGAAATCCCCCCTGAGCCGCGCAGATTCTCTGAAATTTTTCCCACGCGCGGCCACTGCTGATCGTCTCATGAGCCAACCGAAGTCCCTCCCCTTCTTTGGCGACGCCGCCAAGCTCAAGCACCGCGCCCGCCACCAACGCCACGCGGTCACATAGGTCTTGCGGCGCATCCGCCTCGTTGCGCAATACGGCCAACACGTCGCGCGCCTCCAACGCCGGGCCGATACCTCTGCCGACAGGCTGATTCCCGTCTGTAAACAGGCAACGCAATACAAGGCCAAATGACGCGGCGACTTCCGAAAGGTGATGCGCAAGATGCTCGGCAGTTTCCCGGCTGCGGACTTTTGCGGTTGGCCCAACCGGAATATCGATCACGATGTGGGTCGCCCCTGCTGCAATCTTCTTGGATAACACCGAGGCAATCAGTTGTCCTTGCGTGTCGATATCCAGTTCACGCTCAATACGCACGAAGATGTCGTCCGCGGGGCTGAGGTGCATCGCGCCGCCCCACGCCACGCATCCACCCTCTTTCTCCACGACCTTTCTGAGCGTATCCAGGTCCAGGTCTACAGGAGCCAGCGTTTCCATGGTGTCCGCCGTGCCAGCGGGAGAGGTGA
>NZ_JAYRMI010000141.1:0-1770 GCF_041904905.1 Zoogloea sp.
GGCAGGGCGCGGCCCTTGACCACGCTCAGGGCGTATTCGAGGTAGGCGCGTTGCGCGTAGGTGGCGAGGTTGAGCGAGTCGTCGGACCCGGGCGGTGAGAGATCGAGTGTCGGTTGGTCGTTCATCAATAAAACTGGTCACGCACCGGCATGGCGGCGGGCGCCGCGATGGCCGGTAACGGGGAAAGGGAATTCGGGATCATGTTGCCGCGACCCACCGCGCCGCCCGGGATCGGCGGCGTCACGGGATGACGCGGCACAGGCAGCCCCACCGGCGGCCTGAGCAGGCTGTAGATCTGCATCACGGTGCTGACGTAATTGCGGGTCTCACGGTAATCGGGCACCCTGTTGCCGGCGCGTTGCACGGCACCCTCGCCGGCGTTGTAGGCCGCGAGTGCGAGCTCCAGTTGGCCAGGAAACTGCCGCATCAGGTGGCTCAGGTAGCGCGCCCCCGCGCCGATGTTGGTGGCGGGATCGGCCAGCTTCTGCTCGATGCTGGTGCGACGGTCGGCGCTGACACCGAATCGCGCGGCGGTGGCCGGCGTCACCTGCATCAGCCCGATCGCGCCCTTGGGCGACACGGCTGCAGCGTCGAAGCCGGACTCGGTGGCGATCAGCGCCTTCAGCAGTTCATAGTCCAGATCGTGGCTGACCGAGGCTTCGCGCAACAGGTGCTTGACGCTGCGAAAGCCGGGCGCCACTTCGAAATAGGCCACGAGTTTGGGCTGCGCCGTGGGCACCGCTACGGGCCGCGCCGTGCCGGCGGCCGGATCGGCGGCTTGCGGGCTGACGCCTCGGAAAAAGAGCTGGTAGCGTGCGTCCAGCGGCTCAGCGGCGAAGTGCGCCGTGCCTTTGTCGTCGATAAAGGCCCAGACGTCGGCGCGCGCCGGAAAACTCAAAATCAATAGCAGCCCAAGACCAATCCGCGCCGGGAAGGGGCCCCAAAAGGCCTGAAAAAGCGAGGAAAACCGGTGCGCCATGCTGATCAGGCTCAAATATCGACTTCCACGGCGTCGCCATGCAGTTCCATCAACTCGCGCCGTGCAGCGGCCTCGCCCTTGCCCATCAGCTTGGTGATGAGCTGCTCGGTCTGCAGGAAGTCCAGCGCGCCCAGGCGCACCGGCAGAAGGCGTCGGGTGTCGGGGTTCAGCGTGGTGTCCCAGAGCTGCTCGGCATTCATCTCGCCCAGGCCCTTGAAGCGGCTGATGCTCCAGGCGCCTTCGCGCACGCCTTCCTTGCGCAGCTTGTCCAGGATGGCCGTCAGCTCGCCTTCGTCCAGTGCATAGGCCTTGGAGGCGGGCTTCTTGCCCCGGGCCGGCGCGTCCACCCGGAAGAGTGGCGGGCGGGCCACGAACACGTGACCGGCCTCGATCAGTTTGGGGAAATGGCGGAAGAACAGTGTGAGCAGCAGCACCTGGATGTGCGAGCCATCGACATCCGCGTCACTCAGGATGCAGATCTTGCCGTAGCGCAGCCCCGACAAGTCCGGGGTGTCACCGGGCCCATGCGGGTCGACGCCGATGGCCACCGCGATGTCGTGAATCTCGTTGTTCTTGAACAGCAGGTCGCGATCCACCTCCCAGGTGTTGAGCACCTTGCCGCGCAGCGGGAGGATGGCCTGGCTTTCCTTGTCGCGGCCCATCTTGGCGCTGCCGCCGGCCGAGTCGCCCTCGACCAGGAACACCTCGTTGTAGGCGATGTCGCGGCTTTCGCAGTCGGTCAGCTTGCCGGGCAGCACGGCCACGCCGGAGCCCTTGCGTTTTTCGACCTT
>NZ_JAYRMI010000015.1:0-35837 GCF_041904905.1 Zoogloea sp.
CCTTCACCCTCGGCCTCAGCAACCCCAGCGGCGCCACCCTCGGCACCGCCAGCGCCACCGCCACCATCGCCAACGACGACCAGGACATCCCCGCCAACACCGGCACCGCAGCCAGCCTCGCCATCGGCGGCACCGCCACCGGCCTGATCGACAGCCCCGACGACGTGGACTGGTGGCGCGTCAACCTCACCGCCGGCACGTCCTACGCCTTCCGCCTCGACGGCGCCGCCAGCGGCGGCATCCCCGACCCGCTCATCACCCTCTTCAACGCCAGCGGCGACGAACTCGACAGCGACGACGACAGCGGCGCCGGGCTCAACGCCTCGCTCATCTACACCCCCGACACCAGCGGCACCTACTACCTCGCTGCCGAAGCGCTGGACGGCGCCATCGGCGCCTACGTCATCGCCGCCGGGGCGGCCCCCGTGCTGCACATCAGCGCAGCCAACGCCAACCGCAGCGAAGGCAACGGCGGCACCACCCCCTTCACCTTCACCGTCACCCGCAGCGGCAACACCGACGGCGAAGTCCGCGCCGACTGGGAGGTCGAAGGCGGCACCGTCAATGAGACCGACTTCATCGAAATCTTCCTCCCCGGCGACCGCATCACCCTCGCACCCGGCGAAACCACCGCCACCATCACCGTCGACGTGCTTGGCGACGCCCTCGCCGAGATCGACGAAACCTTCAACGTCAGGCTCTCCGGCGCCCGCGGTGCGGTCATCGGCACCGCGCTTGCCAGCGGCACCATCCGCAACGACGACACCAGCGCCCCGCGCCCCGGCATCGACGTCAACCGCGCCGCCCTCACCGCCATCAGCGTCCCCGCCGCGGTGGACGACAGCATCGACAACCTCGTCAGCAGCACCAAGTGGGGCGGCGCCATCGGCACCGGCACCACCCTCACCTACAGCTTCGCCGACGACATCGCCGTCTTCAACTACGCCAACCAGCTGGGCGGCACGGTGATCCACTCGCCCTACTACGGCCTCGACAGCAGCCAGCAGCAGGCCGCCCGCGACGCCATGGCGGCCTTCTCCGCCGTGTGCAACCTCACGTTCGTCGAGGTGGACGACACCCTCACCAGCGCCGGCGACATCCGCTGGATCGAGAGCGGCGCCCCGAGCACCTCGAACATCGTCGCCTGGTCGCCGGGCAACAGCGCCAACGCCGGCGACATCTGGCTCAACACCACCGACCACTACGCCGACCCCACGGTCGGCAGCTACGACTACCTCAACCTCCTGTTCTCCATCGGCTACGCGGTCGGCCTCGTCCAGCCCCACCTCGGCTCGCCCGCCCCCGAAGCCGGCGAAGACCAGCTCAAATACTCGGTGATGAGCGCCCGCAGCTACGACGGTGCCCCGGTCACCGGCTACAGCAACGGCGTCTACCCGGTGAGCCCGATGCTCAACGACATCGCCGCCCTGCAATACCTCTACGGCGCCAACACCGGCAACCACGCCGGCGACGACGTGTATCGCTGGGGCAGCGACAACTACATCTACGACACCCTGTGGGACGCCGGCGGCAACGACACCCTCGACGCCGGCAACCAGCCCGAAGGCGTCACCTTCAACCTCAACGCCGGCAGCTGGTCGTCCATCGGCGTGCGCTTCTCCAACGGCCAGACGATGGTGCGCGACAACTTCACCATCGCCTACGGCGCCACCATCGAAAACGCCATCGGCTCCGGCTTCAACGACACCCTCGTCGGCAACGGCGCCGCCAACACGCTCACGGGTAACGCCGGGGCCGATACCCTCACCGGGGGCGCCGGGGCCGACAGCTTCGTCTTCGCCACCGCCGCCGACGGGGGCGACACGATCACCGACTTCCGCAGCGGCGACGGCGACAAGCTGGCGATCCGCGCCCCCAACTTCGGCCTCGTGGCCGGCACCGCCGCCGTGCTACGCAGCGCCGGCAGCCTGCCCGCCGCCAGCGGCAGCGGCGGTCAGTTCCTCTACAACACCGCCAACGGCCAGCTCTGGTTCGACCGGGACGGCAGCGGCGCAGGCACCGCCACCCTCCTCGCCACCCTTGCCAACCGGCCCACTCTCGGCGCCAGCGACATCCAGCTCGTCGGCGGCTGAAGGGGTAAACGCAAGCTGGCCGGGCAGTTACCCGCCCGGCCAGCTTGCAAACGTGCGCCTCATCGAACCGCCGATGCTCCGCACGCCCCCGGCGCCCCCTCTTGACCGCGCTCAGACCGAATCCCGCCGCCACCGAAGCAGCAAGGCTCCGACCCGACCCTGGGGCCAAGTCGACTGACGGGGAGGACATCCCCCTCAAAGGCGCAAAGGGCTCGTGCCCGCAGATCCGGTAATGGCGCAGCGCCGCCCGGCGCTTGCGGCCGCACGCCCGTCAGGCCCGCCCGTTGGGCCAGGATCGACTGGGGAATCGCCAGCCCCGCCCGACCGCAGATGCCTGCCTCACGGCATGGCGGCGGCGCCGGGCTCGTGGTCACCGGCGCTTGCGCGAACAACCCGGTGCCGGGCCCGGTTCAGGGCATCGCAGCGGGCGCACGCCGACTTGGCGCCGATATGGCGCGCCACAAGGAAGCGGTCAAGGATGGCGTCGGGCGTCCCGGCCACGTCCTCACCGATGCGCGCCACTTGGCAAGCGCAGACGCCGGCGGTCGACTTCGGCTCGCGGCGGATCGCGGCGGATCGCGGTATAAGGCCGTTGAAACGGCCGCGGCTCGGCCCGCCCGAAGCGCCAGCGGCTGTGCGGCGAGTGCGCGGCGCGTGGCGTGACGGGACGCACCCTGCGCGGATGGCGCCGCCCCATGTCACGACCGCCATCGGGGCATCCCCCCGATGGCGGTCGCTCAAATCATCTGGATCGCGCCGTCACCGCCCGACTATCGCCAGAGCAGCCCCGGCGCCGGGGCATCTAACCGGCCGGGACGAGGGTCCGTCCCCCGACCCGACGGCAAGCGCCCCGGGTAACGCCGGCTGGCGAAGAACCCAGCCCGCCGCTTCGGCAGCGCGAGACCGCAGACGCAGTTCCGGACAGTGCCCGGTCGCATCGGTGCGATCCCGCTACCTGGCATCGACGCAACCGACGCTGCGCTCAGGCGACGACTGCAACCGCCTTTTGTCTGCGGCGCAGGGCGGCGAAACCCAGCAGGCCGAGGCTGGCGAGGACAGCGCTGGTCGGCTCAGGCACGGCATTCGTCGCACCCACCGCGTTCAGCATGAGTTGACTTGCCCAGGGCTGGTCGATCACGGCGTAGGCGGTATCGCTGGTAATCACATGCATGTTGATGCCGATCACCTTACCGGCGCCAACCGCTTTCTCACCGATGAAATCCGTACCGTCGGCCCAGTTGGCCACGTCGTTCACACCGAAAACGGTATGGATGTTGGTGATGCGGCCGACGTCGAACCCGCCGGAGCCAGCGGGAAGCACGACATTCTTGAGTAGCGGATTGCCGGCATCGAGCACGGTCACACCGGGATACCCGGTGAAGAACTGCGGGACGCTACCGCCGTTATCGAAGATCTGCAGCGTCGGCGTCAGCCCGAAATTCCAACCGGACCAAGGCGTCAGGACCAGACGGCCGCCGCCGGTAACGTAAGCCTCCAGGGCGGTCAGGTCGGTGAAGCTGTTGCCGTAATGCACCACCGCGTCGAAGCCGGAGAGGCTGGCCGCCGTGTAGTCCGCCACCTCCATCACGATGACCCCGTTGTTCTCCAGCTGAGTCTTGAGGTTGGGGGTGTAGTAGTCGCCCTTGACGATGGCGACGGAAGTAGCCTCGACTTGGCCAGTCAAAGCGGCACTCACGGTCAGGGCTGCGATCAAGGTCTTCATGGAACGGTTCATGAGCATCACCTCTTTTTTGTTGAAATATCGTTACACGTCCCCCGTTAGCACTAACCATGCCCAGAATCTTTTCTGATTGAATAATATGAACAATACTTTTGTCATTTTTTGTAAATGTAAGAAAAGTCGACACAAATAACATTCATGAATATTTAAACCGGCTCTAGCAAAGGCGCATTTGAAGACGTCTCGCCAGAGCCTTGCTCCAGCACCGCCTCGATGACAGGCCAAATCGCAGGGAAGCACGGTTTCCGGTGAATAAACCGATGTCTAACGCCAGACAAGCACTGATCGCCGCAGGAAACGCTGTTTCAGCGCCTGAAACCTCGATTCACGCCGTGAATCGAGGTTTCTCGGACCGGAAAGACAGTTTCACGGGCTGAAACTCAGTTTCCGGTTCGCGCAACGCAGTTTCAGGCGCTGAAACTCAGTTTCACGGGCAGAAAGTCGGTTTCCGGGCGGAGAGACGACGATTCACGCTGCGGCAGTGTCTTGCGCGGGCGATGAAGCCGGTTCGCGGCCAGGCAGGCCGGTTTGGCTGCGGCAAAAGGCATGCGGCCACCGCGGAAGGGGCCGCGGCGCGGGCGGACGCACTGCGCAAAAAAAACCGGGCAGTTGCCCGCCCGGCCAAGTTGCGAATGCTCGCCTCATCGAACCGCCGGCGCTCCGTCCGGCGGTTTCGTCATCGGGTGTCAGTGCCTGCTGCTGCGATAGCTGCTCCAGGAGCGGGTGCCGGTGTTGCCGGCCTTGGCGTAGTCGTCGGCGTCCTGCTTGCCGTTTGCCGCGGCGGGGTTGCGCACCTTGCGGGCGATCAGGGTGCCGGTGGCATCCAGGTAGCCCTCCACCACCAGCGCCACGCCGTCCAGGGCGGTGGCGGCGATGCCGGCAAAGACGGTCTGATCGCTCCACTGCACCTTCTGGGTGCCAGTGCCGGTGGTGAGCACGAAGGTCCGGGCGGTGACGTCCACGGTGCCGGCGGTGCCGCTCAGGCTGCGCATGGTGTAAGCCGCGGCGGCAGGGCAGGCAAGGCGCGAGGCCAGCACCACGTCGGTGCCGCTCTGGGCGGTGGCGGTCACGTTGACGACGGTGCCCACCGCCAGGGTCACGCCGCTGCAGGTGGCGTCCACCGTGGCCGACGCCGCATCCACCGGCACGCCCCGCACCACGAAGGATTGGGGGTCGGTCAGGCTCTCGATGGCGCCCACCAGCCGCACCGTGGCCAGATCGTCGGCGGTGCTGGCCTGACGGACGCGGATGGCGGTGGCGGCGATGGTGCCGTCGCCGCCCACGGTGCCCGTCACCTGCACCCAGGCGCCGTTGGCCACGCTCGCCCCGGTGGGGGTGACGGTGGCGCTGCCGACGAGGATCTTCACCCCTTCCAGTTCGAAGCTGCCGGCCGACGCACTGTAGTTGCTCACCAGCCCACCCAGCTGGGCGGTGCCGCTGACCACGGTGTCGGCCAGGCCGGCATTGACCGCCTTGACCCGCGAGGCGGCCAGGCTGAGGGTGCCGCCGCTGACGGTGAGGGCGTTGGCGGGGCCCCACACCACCACCGTCTGGTCGTTGGCGAGGGTGGCGGTGGAGGGCGACAGGGTGGCCGCGGCGTAGGAGACGGTGAGCCCGTTGATGGTGAAGGTCCTGGCGGCGCTGTCGAGGCCCGCCAGCTTGCCCATCACCCGCACTGCGGTTTTCGCGATCTGATTGGCGATGAGGGTGGAATTCTCGAAGTAGCCGCCTGCCGCGCTGTCGTACACGGCGCTGCCGTGCACCTCCACGATGTCGCCGGCGGCGATGTCGGCAAAACCGGCGTAGCCGCCGCCGAAGCGGGTGACCGCGCCGGCGGTGGCGTCGGTGTTGGCCTTCACGGCCTGACCGGCCACGGTGAGGGTGAGGGCCGCGGTGTCGATGCTGCCGGCGGCCACCGTGCCGATCACCGCCGCATCGACGGTGACCACCGACGCAGTGCCGCTGCCGTCGTGGGCCACGCGCACCCGCTGGCCCAGCTCGAGGGCCACGGCGGAGTAGCTGCCGTCGGGGTTCTCGACGCGGGTGGCGGCCTTGGCGTCCTCCAGCTCCACGCCGTCGACGAAGACGCTGCCGAAGCCAGTCACCGTGCCGCTGGCGGATTGGACGGTGCCAGCGTCGGCGGTGCCGGAGGAAGTGCCGCCGCCACCGCAGGCGGCCAGCAGCAGGCTGACAAGGAGGGCCGTGGCGGCGTGGGGGCGGATCGTCTGGAATTTCATGGAATGCTCCTGAGCGGTCAATTGAGGGTGCAGGCCAGGGCGGGGCTCAATCGGCCGCCCGGACCTTGCTCAATCGCAACGTGTTGCTGCCTTTGTCCATCACACCCTCAACCTCGACCCGCAGGCCGATCGGCAGACTGGCGGGGTGCTGTTCGAAATAGGTCTTGTCGTCCCACACCGCGACGAGGTGCTGGCCGGTGGCGCTGACCAGCAGGCGCAGGCTGCGCCCGGCGGTGTCGATGGCGGCCAGGGTGCCGGTGTAGTCGGCGGTGGGCGCGCCGGTGAAGGCGGTACTGCAGCTCACCGAGGCGGCGGTTACCGCCGCGCCGCTGCCGGTGGTACTGCCGCGCACCTCAACCAGCACGTCGGCGCTGACCGCCACGCTGCGGCAGACGGGGGCAATCGCCCCGGCGCTGGCCTGGATGGGGGTGCCGCGGAGCACGAAGCTCACCGTCGGGGCGGTCCAGTCCACCCCGCGGGTCACGCCCTTCACCTCGACGGTGCGGCCCAGGTCGCTGCCGCTGCTGCGCTGGCTCACCGCGCTGGCCAGCGGCGTCGCGCCGCCCCGGGACAGGCTCACGGTGACGAAGCCGCCCCGCGCCAAGGCGTCTTCATCCACCGTCACCCCGTCGGCGAGCTTCACCTTCACGCCCTGCACCTCCACCGTGCGGCCCACCGGGTCGTAGTGGGAGGCCAGGCCGCTCACGCTCACGCTGGCGTTGCCGGCCAGATCGGCGGCCACACTGTCGGCGGCCACCCGCAGGGCCAGCACCGGCGACACCGCCAGCGCCGAGCGATTGGCCCACACCCGCACCACGTCGCCCACCGCCAGAGTGGGCAGACTGGCGGCGCGCACCGGGGTGCCGCTGGCCGAATTGAGGCGGATCGTCGTGCCGTCGATGGCGGTCACCACGCCGCCGAGCTGAACCGGGTCGGGCCGGTCGGCGCGTTTCTCGATGCGCGTGGCCACCAGCACGTTGGTGGCGGTGGCGCTGTCGTAAGCCCAGGCGCCGTGCACCTCCACCTCGTCGCCGGCGGCGATGGCGGCCACGCCGCTGTAGCCGTCGAGCACCGTGGGGCTGCTCTGGGTGAGGTCGCCGGAGCCGGTCACCACGCGCACCCGCTGCCCCAGCACCGCGAGCACGCCACCGGCGCCCGGCGCGGCCGTCACCGGGCCGACGAGCTGGGCCTGCACCTCGATCCGGGTGGCCACCCGGCCGCCGGCGTACTGCACCCGCACCCGCTGGCCAAGCTTCACCGCGGTATTGGCGCGGGCGCCGTCGGCGCCTTCGGCCTCGCGGGTGGCGGCGGTGTCGTCGTATTCCACGCCGTCCACGATCACCGACCCGAAGCCGGTGACCGAGCCGGACGCAACCCCGCTGCCACCGCTGCCCACGCCGGCCACGTCAACGGAATCGCCCCCTCCGCAGGCGGCCAGCGCGAGGGCGGTGAGGGTTGCCAGCAGGCGGCGGGCGACGGAGGAGAGCAGGCTTGTCATCGGGGGGAATCCTCGGGGTCGGGGGCGCCCGCGGGGGGCGTTGCGCCTTCCATCGGCGCCGAATAGCAGAACATGCCCAGGCGGATGCGCCGGTCGCCGCCGGCGGGCTCATCCTGCTCGCACAGGGGCACGGCGGCCTTCACCATCGTCTCCAGCACCTCGTGCCACAGGCGGGTGGCCAGCAGCTCCAGCGCCCGGGCCGACTCGGCCGATAGGCCGTCGGCAAACACGCTCTGCTCGAGAAACTGCCGGGCCTCGCCGCCGGTGAGGTTGTGCACGCCGGCCGCCAGGTGATCGGCCACGCTGCCCGCCAGCAGGCCGCGGGTCTCCTCGTGGTGGGCATCCGGCACGAAAGCCTGACGGCGCAGGGTCGCCACGCCATCCGCCTCCTCCGCCATGCCCAGCCGGATCAACTCCTGCAGCACCGAGCGAGGATGCAGATCGGTGCTCACCGAGCGAGCCAGGGCCTCGAAGGACGGCGCCGGCCCGGTCACCGGCAGGGTCTCGGGCAGCTCGCCGGCGAGCCAGCGGGTCGCCACCTGACTGGCCGGGGTGGGCTTGCCCAGGCGAGCGGTCGGATCGGGCTCGGCAAGGGTCGGCGCCAGGGCCCGCACATCCTTGCGGTGCAGCCCCGACAGCAGGCTGAGGGCCGAATCGGTGGGGCGCACGCCGGTCCGCGCCGCCTCGGCCACCGCCGCCTTCAGGAACACCGGCTTGAGCGCCGCGGCGAACTCCCCATGGCCCACGCCGGAACGCACCAGCCAGGTGGCCAGCGACTGCATCACCACCAGGGCGTGGGGCAACACCGGCGCGACGGTGCCGGCGCCGGGCGCTGAAGAAGGCGGAGAGGGGAGAGGGACTGGCTCATCCATGAATTTCAGTATACATGGGAAATTTTCCCATTTAAAGTAAAGTTATCTGACGGTTGTTCACACCCCGGGCGATCGTCGAAAAAACCTTTCAATCACCAGGAGAACCCGCAATGAAACTGCGTCCCATGCCCTGCCTGCTCATTCTTGCCTGCGCCGCCCCCGTCGCCCAGGCGCAGACCGCCAAGCCCTACATCGTCCAGTTCAACGATTCGGCCGTTCAGGCGCCGGTGCGCAAGGCCGTCCAGGACACCCGCCGCACCGCCGACCCCCACGGCTGGGGCTACGTGGACGACCGGGTGATGGAGCGCACCCAGACCACCGAGAGCAAGTACGGCATCAAGGCCCAGCACGCCTTCAGCCAGGTGCTCAAGGGCTTCTCCGCCCGGCTCACCGACGCCCAGGTGGCGCTGCTGAAAGCCGACCCCAGCGTGATGGCCATCGAGGAAGACAAGCCGATGAGCATCAACGGCCAGAGCACGCCGTGGGGCGTCGCCACCACCCGCGCGACGCTCTCCTCCACCCTCGCTGGCGACGGCAGCGGCACGGTGAGCGGCGTGAACGTCTACGTGATCGACACCGGCATCGCCACCCACGCCGACCTCAACCTGGTGCGCCACATCAACTTCGCGGGCGACCGCAAGAACACCGACTGCAACGGCCACGGCACCCACGTCGCCGGCACCATCGGCGCCCGGGACGACAGCGGCTCGGTGGTGGGCATGGCCCCGGGCGTGGCCCTCACCGGCGTCAAGGTGCTCGACTGCACCGGCGCCGGCAGCACCTCGAGCGTCATCAAGGGGGTGGACTGGGTCACCGCCAACGCGGTGAAGCCCGCCGTGGCCAACCTGAGCCTGGGCGGCGCAACCAGCACCATGCTCGACAACGCCATCGTCAAATCGGTGAACGCCGGCGTGGTGTACGCCATCGCCGCCGGCAACAGCGCCACCGACGCCTGCAACACCTCGCCCGCCCGCGTCGGCAAGACCCTCGCCGGGGCGATCACCGTCGCCGCCACCGACAGCGCCGACGGCGAAGCCTCGTTCAGCAACTACGGCAGCTGCGTGGATACCTGGGCGCCCGGCGTCGGTGTGCTGTCCACCTACCTGAGCGGCGGCGTCGCCACCGCCTCGGGCACCTCGATGGCCAGCCCCCACGCCGCCGGCGCCGCCGCGCTCTACCTGAGCCGCTACGGCAAGATCGCCCCCGCCGCGGTGGAGACCGCCATCAAGGGCAGCGCCGTGGTGCCGGGCACCGTGAGCAAGGGCGGCCAGCCCATCACCCGGCTCGACGTGCTGCCGTTCTGACCGGCCGCCGATTCCGCCCCGCGTCGCCAGCGCCCCGCCACCGCAAGGTGGGCGGGGCGTTTTTTCGTCCAGCGGCTACAATCCGCCCCTGCCGAACAGGAAGCCCCCGATGCCCATCCACCGCCTCTCCGACCACCTCATCAACCAGATCGCCGCCGGCGAGGTGGTCGAACGCCCCGCCTCGGTGCTCAAGGAAGTGCTCGAGAACGCCATGGACGCCGGCTCCACCGTGGTGGACGTGCAGCTCGAACAGGGCGGCGTGCGGCGCATCCGGGTGGCCGACGACGGCTGCGGCATTCCGAAGGACGAGCTGCCCCTGGCGCTCGAACGCCACGCCACCAGCAAGATCGCCAGCCTCGACGACCTGGAGCACGTGGGCACCATGGGCTTCCGCGGCGAGGCCCTGGCCGCCATCGCGGCGGTGTCGCGGATGAGCATCACCAGCCGCTTCGAGGGCGCCGGCCACGCCTGGCGCATCGACGCCGACCCGCGCGAGCTTTCCCCCGCCGCCCTCAACCACGGCACCGTGGTGGACGTGGCCGACCTGTATTTCAACACCCCGGCCCGGCGCAAGTTCTTGAAGAGCGAAGGCACCGAGTTCGCCCACTGCGACGACGTGTTCCGCCGCGTCGCCCTGGCCCGCCCCGACGTGGCGATGCAGCTCACTCACAACGGCCGGGTGAGCCTGCGCCTCGCCGCCGGCCGCCGCGAGGCCCGCGTCCGCGCGCTCTTGGGCGACGATTTCGTCGGCGCCGCCCGCAGCATCGAGGCCGAATCGGGCCTGCTGCGCCTCACCGGCTTCGCCAGCCTGCCGGCGTATTCCCGCAGCAGCCGCGACGCCCAGTTCTTCTACGTGAACGGCCGCTTCGTGCGGGACAAGCTCGTCACCCACGCCATCCGCGAGGCCTACGCCGACATCCTCCACGGCAGCCGCCACCCGGCCTACGTGCTGTTCCTGGATCTCGACCCCTTTGGCGTGGACGTCAACGTCCACCCCGCCAAGATCGAGGTGCGCTTCCGGGATTCCCGCGCGGTGCACCAGTTCGTCTACCACGCCCTCAATCGCGCGCTGGCCGCCTCCGGCGCCGCCCAGGCCGGCGAATCCACCGCCCTCGGCGACATCCCGCAGGCCCAGCCCCCGGCAGCCGGGCAAACCGCCCAGCACTTCCCGCCGCCCCAGCAGGGTCGGCTGGCGATGGAGCCGGCGTCCCGCGCGTATTTCGACTTCGCCGCCTCGGCCCGCCCCGCCGACGCCCCGGCCCCCGGCTTTGCCGCCACCGCCTTCGCCCCGCGCTCCGGCCCGGCCACATCGCCTGCCCCGGCCCCGATGCCCGCCGGCGACCTCGCCCCGCCCCTCGGCTACGCGGTCGCCCAGCTCCACGGCGTGTACATCCTGGCCCAGAACGAAACCGGCCTCATCGTTGTGGACATGCACGCCGCCCACGAGCGCATCCTCTACGAACGCCTCAAGACCGTCCTCGACGGCACCCCCGGCGTCCAGCGCCTGCTGATCCCTGCCGTCTTCGGGGTGAGCGCCAAGGACATCGCCACCGCCGAAGAGCACGCCGAACTGCTGGAGCGCATGGGCTTCGAGATCGGCCCCGCCGGCCCCACCGAACTCGCCGTGCGCAGCGTGCCCGCCCTCCTCGCCCGCGCCCCGGTGGCCGAACTGCTGCGGGCGCTGCTCGCCGAGCTGCGCGACTACCCCGCCACCGAAGTCGTCACCGCCCGCCGCAACGAGCTGCTCGCCACCATGGCCTGCCACGGCGCGGTGCGCGCCAACCGCAACCTCACCGTGCCCGAAATGAACGCCCTGCTGCGCGAAATGGAAGCCACCGACCGCGCCGACCAATGCAACCACGGCCGCCCCACCTGGACCCAGCTCTCCATGGCCGACCTGGACAAACTGTTCCTGCGGGGTCGCTGAAACACCCGTTGAGGCATCCGCGGTTGCCCTCACCCGCCGGGGCGGCGACAATATCGGGTTGATCCTGAATTCCGCTCTTCCCGTGAAACTCGAACGCATCCTCCAGAACCAGGGCTTCGGCAGCCGCCGCCAGTGCCGGCAACTCGTCGAAATCGGCGAAGTCCGCATCAACGGCGAAATCGTCGACGATCCGGGCGCCGAAATCCCCACCGCCGGCCTCGTCTTCGAGGTCGAGGGCGAAGCCTGGACCTACCGCGAGAAGACCTACCTCGCCCTCTACAAGCCCGCCGGTTTCGAGTGCTCCCACGAGCCCAAGCACCACCGGGGCGTGTATTCGCTGCTGCCCCACCCGCTCGTGGTGCGCAACGTGCAAAGCGTCGGCCGGCTCGACGTGGATACCACCGGCCTGCTGCTGTTCTCCGACGACGGCGCCTTCATCCACAACCTGTCGTCCCCCAAGAAGCACGTACCCAAGATCTACCGCGCCGAACTGGCCGAAGACGGCACCGACGCCCTCGTCGAGCGCCTGCTGGCCGGCGTCAGCCTGATCGACGAACCCCAGCCGGTGAGGGCCCTCAGCGCCCGCCTGCTCGCGCCACGCACCCTCGAAATGTCCATCGACCTGGGCAAGTACCACGTCGTCAAGCGCATGATCGCCGCCGCCGGCAACCATGTGGACACGCTCCACCGCCACGGCTTCGGCGGCCTCGCCCTGGGCGAAGGCGTCCTCGCCGGCCTGGCCGAAGGCGAATGGGTCTACCTCGAAGCGGCCGACCTCCAACAACTGCACCCCGCTGCCTGAAAGGGCCCGCCATGACCGACACGCCCCGCCGCCGCCCGCCCCTGCCCACCACCGCAGGCACGCTCAAGCTCAAGCCGCGCACCGCCGCACCCGCCACCCACAGCGCCGACGCCGATCCCGCCCCCGCCAAACGCGGCGGCGGCAACGACTGGCGCAAGCGCAGCAAGGCCTCCTACCCCGATCAAGCCAACGCCGAGGCGCCCCGCCGTACCCGCGCCGACGACGCCCGCCCGCCCCGCGCCGGCGACGACCGGCCCCAGCGCCCCTACGGCGACAAGCCCCGCGGCTTCGGCGAGCGCCCGCCCCGGCGCGACGACGACCGCCCCGCCCGCCCCTACGGCGAGCGCAGCGTTGACGACCGCGGCCCGCACCGCGACGCCGAGCGCCCGGCCACCGAGCGCCCGCCCCGCCACGAACGCAAACCCTGGACCGGCGAACCGCGAACCGCGCCCCAGCCTTCGCCGCTGCGCGACGACGGCTCGATCCGCCTCTCCAAGCGCATGACCGAGCTGGGCCTGTGCTCCCGCCGTGAGGCCGACGAGTACATCGAGAAGGGCTGGGTGCGCGTGGATGGCCGGGTGGTGAGCGAGCTGGGCTCGCGGGTGCATCCGGGCCAGCTTGTCGAACTCGACCGCCGCGGCCAGACCGCCCAGGAGCGCCGGGTCACCATCCTCCTCAACAAACCGGTGGGCTACGTCTCCGGCCAGGCCGAAGACGGCTACCAACCGGCCAGCGTGCTCATCGCCGCCGAGAACCGCTGGGCCGAAGACCCCTCCGAAACCCGCTACCTCAACAGCCACCACCGGGGGCTCGCCCCGGCCGGCCGGCTCGACATCGACTCCATCGGCCTCCTGGTCTTCACCCAGGACGGGCGCGTGGCCCGGGCGCTCATCGGCGACGACTCCAGCATCGAGAAGGAGTACCACGTGCGGGTCGAAGGCACGCTGTCGGACGAGGGCCTCAAGCTGCTCAACCACGGCCTGTCCCTCGACGGCGAAGCCCTGCGCCCGGCCAAAGTCAGCTGGCTCAACGAAGACCAGCTGCGCTTCGTGCTGCGCGAAGGCAAGAAGCGCCAGATCCGCCGCATGTGCGAGCTCGTCGGCCTGAAGGTGGTGGGGCTCAAGCGGGTGCGCATCGGCCGGGTGATGCTGGGCCACCTGCCCCCGGGCCAATGGCGCTATCTCGGCGCCGACGAAGTGTTTTAAGCTGGACGCCCCGATCTCCCGCCAACCCCCATGACTCCTCGCATCCTCTTCAGGCGGGCGGTGTGCATGCTCGCCCTCGGCCTTGCCGCCGCGGGCGCCGGCGCCGAAGAAAAGCGCTACGAAGGCATGCTGCTGCCCGAAGACTTCGCCGGGCCGATCACCGTCACCATCGAGCTGCGCGATCTCCACGGCGTGCTGGTCGGCCGGGTCAAGGCAAGCCCGCCGATCTCCGCGGTGGGCCAGATCAGCTCCGGCGAGATGAACGGCGACAAGTGCGACTTCACCGTGCCCTTCACCTCCTCAACCGTGCTGCGCTTCGTCGGCAACTGCTCGACCAACATGTTCGAGGGCCGCTACACCCAGGCCGGCCGGCGCGACGCCAGCTCGCGGGGCACCTTCCGGCTGATGCGCAAGGAACCCGAGAAGGACGAGGAGAACCGCGAAACCCCGCGCCCCACCCTGGCCGTCGGCACCCTCACCGAGTGCATCAACGCCAACACCCGCTGCCTCGGCGCCTGCCCCAAGGGCGACTACAACACCGAGTTCCTGTGCTCGAACCGCTGCCGCAGCAAATACAAGGCCTGCAAGAAGGCGCTCAGCCCATAATGGTAAAATTCAGTAAAATTACCTAAACACCAAAATCGCCTCCGCATCGGCTTGCGCACCGCCGCGCTGGCCACGGCGGCCGCCGGGAGAGCCCATGGTCGAGGAACGCGATGAAATCCTGTTCTGCAGCGACGAGGAAGATCGCCTCGACGCCCAACCCGGCTGGAAGGTGCTGATCGTCGACGACGAAGAAGACGTGCATCAGTCCACCGTCTTCGCCCTGCGCGGCCTCTCCATCGCCGGCCGGCCCCTCGATTTCCTCCACGCCCACAGCGCCGCCGAAGCCCGGCGCCTCCTCGCCGCCCACACCGACATCGCGGTGATCCTCCTCGACGTGGTGATGGAGCAGGTCAACGCCGGGCTCGAGCTGGTCCGCCACATCCGCGACGAACTCGGCCAGCAGGAGATCCGCATCGTCCTGCGCACCGGTCAGCCGGGCTACGCGCCCGAGATGGAGGTGGTCCGCGACTACGACATCAACGACTACAAGACCAAGTCCGAACTCACCCGCATCAAGCTCTACACCACCCTCACCGCGGCGATCCGCTCCTACAACCAGCTCCACATCATCGCGGCCAGCCGCCGGGGGCTGGATCTCATCGTCCAGGGCAGCGCCCGGCTGATGGCGGAGCGCGGGCTGAGCGACTTCGCCGCCGGCGTCATCACCCAGATCACCGGCCTGCTGGGCCTGCCGCCCGAGGGGCTCATCATCACCAGCCGCCAGGACAGCGGCCCGATCGACGCCGCCAGCCTGCGGGTGGTGGCCGCCGCCGGGCGCTACCGCGGGCTCCTCAACCAGCCCCTCGACCGGCTGGCCGATGGCGAGGTGCGGTCGATGCTCCTCAAGAGCCTCTCCGACGAGACCAGCCTGTTCAACGGCACCCGCACCGTGCTGCTGCTGGGCGGGCGCTCCGGCATGATGATGGCCGCCTACCTCGACACCGACGCGCCCCCCAGCCCCACCGACCGGCAACTGATCGACGTCTTCTGCACCAACATGGCGGTGTGCCTGGACAACCTCGACCTGCTCGCCCAGCTCAACGCCTCGGCCTTCGTCGACCCGCAGCTGCGCCTGCCCAACCGCACCCGGCTGGTTCAGGAGATCGACCACCGCCGACGCCAGGGCGGCGACGACGAGCTGCTGATCCTGCTCAACCTCGACCACTTCTCCGAGACCAACGAGGCCCTCGGCCACCCCTACGGCGACCGCATCCTGCGGGCGGTGGCCGACCGCCTGCGCGAGCGCTGCGCCCGCCAGGTGATGGTGGCCCGGGTGCACGGCGACACCTTCGGCCTGCTGGGGCCCCGGGCGCTGCTCAACCCCGACGAAATCGCCAGGCTCTTCGACGAACCCTTCGAGATCGACCTCACCGAGCAGATGCTCTCCGCCAGCCAGGGCTGCGTGCCGCTCGGCGAGGTGCCCGGCGACGGCGCGGACACCGTCAAGAACGCCGCCATCGCCCTCAAGCGGGCCAAGGCCAGCGGCAGCGGCAGCTACTGCTTCTACGACCGGGAGATGGGCACCGAGGTCCAGGAACGCGTGCGCCTGCTGCGCAACCTGCGCAGCGCCGTCCAGCACGACCGCCTGTTCCTGTGCTACCAGCCCCAGATCGATCTGGCCGACGGGCGCATCGTGGGCGCCGAAGCCCTGCTGCGCTGGAAGGCCGAAAGCGGCGAGCCGATCCCCCCCGACCGCTTCATCGCCATCGCCGAATACTCCGGCCTCATCGTCGACATCGGCCAGTGGGTGCTGCGCAATGCCTGCCACCGGCAGATCGCCCTCACCCAGGCCGGCTTCGGCGGCTTCCGGATGGCGGTCAACGTCTCCCTGGCCCAGTTCCGCCACCCGCGCTTTCTCGAAACCCTGCGCACCGCCATCGCCGACACCGGCATCGACCCGGCCCTGCTCGAACTCGAGATCACCGAATCCATGGCGATGCTCGAACCCGACCACGTCACCGGCGTCATCCGCGACGTGAAGTCGCTGGGGGTGGGCGTGGCGGTGGATGACTTCGGCACCGGCTTCTCGTCCCTGTCCTACCTCCAGCAGCTCGACGTGGACCGCCTCAAGATCGACCGGGGCTTCATCCACGGCATGCGCACCGCCGACCGGGTAGGCGGCAGCATCGCCCAGACCGTCATCCAGCTCGGCCACAACCTCGGCCTCAAGGTGATCGCCGAAGGCGTCGAAACCCAGGCCCAGGCCGACGCGCTGCGCGCCCTGGGCTGCCACGAAGCCCAGGGCTTCCTGTTTGCCCGGCCGATGGAAAGCGCCGCGCTGGCCACCTGGCTCGCCGCTCGCCAGGGCCCGCGCCCGCTCGCCCACTGAGATGCGCGCCGTCATCCGCCTGCTGCTCCGCTTCGGCGCCGCCCTGGCGCTGGCCGGCGCGGCCCCCACGGCCGCCCTCGCCCTCGACATCGTCCGGCTCGCGGCGGTCGAGCGCGAACCCTACGCCGGCGCCGCATTGCCCGATCAGGGCTACGTGCCCGAAGTGGCCCGGGCCGCCTTCGCCCGCAGCGGCTATCGGGTCCAGACCGCCTTCTACCCCCCCGACCGTGCCCGCCATCTGGCCGAAGCCGGCGAGGTGGACGGCTGGATGCCGGTGCACGCCGACCCGGCGCTACAAGCCGGCTTCGTGCTCTCCGCCCCCCTGCCGGGGGATCAGCTGGGGCTGCTCAAGCGCAAGGAGTCGCCCATCCGCCTGCCCGCCGACGCCGCCCGACGCCCCGCCGTCGCCCTCGACGCCCTCGCCGGCCTGCGCGTCGGCATCGCCCGCGGCAGCATCTCCGGCCCCGCCGCCGCCGCCGTCGCCCCCCTGCGCACCGAGCGGGTCGCCCTCGACGTGCAGAACCTCGACAAGCTCGCCAACGGCCGGATCGATCTCGCGCTCATCGACAAATACCTCGCCGCCGACCTGATGGCCCTCCAGCGCCCCCAGTACATCGGCAAGCTGGAGTTCCTCGCCCCGGTGCTGTTCCAGAGCAGCTTCCACCTCGCCTTCCCGGTGGGCAACGCCCGCCACGCCGAACTTCAGCGCGCCTTCGATGCCGGGCTGAAAGCCCTCGAGAAAGACGGCAGCCTGGGCCGCATCCTCGCCCGGCACGGGCTGGCGGCGCCGGCCGAAGCCCGGGGCAAGGGCGTCCGGCTCACCATCGGCACCGTCAACAACCCCGACATGCAGGTCATGCAGCGCCTGTCCCGCCAGTTCGAGAAAACCCACCCGGGCATCGAACTCGAATGGCGGGTGCTTGAAGAGAACATCCTGCGCCGGCGCACCCTCAGCGACCTGGCCATCGGCGACGGCCAGTTCGACGTCATCACCATCGGTCCCAACGAGGCCCAGACCTGGCGCACCGGCTGGCTCACCCCCATCGCCGGGCTGCCCGCAAGCTACGACCTGGACGACATCCTCCCCAGCGTCCGCCAGCAGCTCACCGTCAACAACACGCTCTACGCCCTGCCCTTCTACGCCGAAAGCTCGATGACCTACTACCGGGCCGATCTCTTCCGTCAGGCCGGGCTGGTGATGCCGGCGCGGCCCACGGTCAAGGACATCCAGCACTTCGCCCGCCAGCTCCACCGCCCCGAGCGGCAGCAGTACGGCATCTGCCTGCGCGGCCGCCCCGGCTGGGGCGAGAACGTCGCCATCGTCGGCACCCTCGCCAACACCTTCGGCGGGCGCTGGTTCCGCCCCGACTGGACGCCCGAGCTGGACTCCCCGGAATGGGTCCGGGCGGTCGGCTGGTATCTCGACATGCTCCGCCACTACGGCCCGCCCAACCCCGAGCGCAACGGCTTCAACGAGAACCTCCGGCTCTTTGCCGACGGCCACTGCGCCATCTGGATCGACGCCACCGTCGCCGCCGGCAGCCTCTACAACCCCAAGGAATCCCGGGTCGCCGACGCCCTGGGCTACGCCGCCGCCCCGGTCGCCGTCACCGTCAAGGGCGCCCACTGGCTGTGGACCTGGGCGCTCGCGATCCCCGCCTCCACCGCCAGACGACAGGCCGCGCTGGAGTTCATCGCCTGGGCCACCTCGAAGGATTACATCCGCCTCGCGGCTGCCGAGCAGGGCTGGGTGTCGGCACCGCCGGGCACCCGCCGCTCCACCTACGACAACCCCGCCTACAAGGCCGCCGCCCCGTTCTCGGGCTTCGTGCTGGAGGCCCTCACCAGCGCCGACCCGCGCAACCCCACCCTCCGCGCCGTGCCCTACACCGGCATCCAGGTGCTCTCGATTCCCGAGTTCCCCGCCATCGGCAACCTCGTCGGCCAGGAGATCGCCCAGGCCCTCACCAGCGGCCAGAGCGCCGAACAAGCCCTACGCCGGGCCCAGAGCCGCACCGTCAAGCAGATGCGCGACGCCGGCTACCAGCCCTGAGCGCCGGCCGCCGCCCCCTCACGCCGACGGCCGCTCCGGCGCGCATCGCGGAATCGTCACCCGGAACTCCGCCCCCTGCCCCGGCTCGCTCACCGCCTCGATGCTGCCGCCCAGCAGCCCCATCACGATGTTGCGGGCGATGTGCAGCCCCAGCCCCGACCCGCCCTGCCCCAACCGGGTAGTGAAGAAGGGCTCGAAGAGCCGCCGACGCACCTCCGGGGCGATGCCCACCCCGTCGTCCCACAGCACCAGCAGCACCCGGTCGCCCTCCAGCGCCCGCGCGGAGATCGTCACGCAGCCGGCGTCGCGCCCGGCAAAACCGTGGATCAGGGCGTTGAGCACCAGGTTGGTCAGCACCTGGCCGAGGGGGCCGGGGTAGCTGTCCAGGCTCAGCTCGGGCAGCTCGGTCTCGATACGGTAGGGCGTGTGGTTGAAGCGCGGCCGCACCATCATCAGCACCTCGCCCACCACCTCGCCCAGCTCGAACTGCCGGCGCATGTCGGTCGTCTGGTCCACCGCCAGCTGCTTGATGCCGCGCACCAGGTCGGCCGCCTTGGTCACGTTGCGGCGCAGGATGTCCTGCCCCTCCCGGGCGTCGATCAGGTGGCGGTCCAGATCGGACCGGCGCAGGGTGTTGGCGGCCACCCGCCGCTCCATCTCGGCCAGCTGATCCTCCAGGGTCGTCACCACCGTCATCGCGTTGCCCAGCGGCGTGTTCAGCTCATGGGCGACCCCCGCCACCAGCCCGCCCAGGGACGCCAGCTTCTCGGCCTCGATCAGCCCGCTCTGGGTATCGCGCAGCGCCTCCATCGCCGCCCGCAGCTCGTCGTTGGCCCGCGACAGCGCCTCCGTCCGCTCCGCCACCCGCTGCTCCAGCAGCGCCGACTGGGCCGTCAGCTCCCGGTTCTTGCCCTGCAGATCCTCGAAGGCCGCCAGCAGCGCCACCCGCATGCCCTCCAGCGCCCGCGCCACGCCGCCCAGCTCGTCGTCCCGCAGCGGGCGGATCTCGCCGCTCAGATCGCCGGTGGACAAACGCCCCGCCGACGCCGCCAGCGCCTCCATCGGCAGGAGCAGCCGGCGCTGCAGGAAAGCCATGATGAGGATGCCGCCCAGCACCAGCATCGCGATGGTGATCGACATCGTCCGGCGCACCGCGTCGCCGGCCACCTCCAGGTAGGGCGCGACGCTCATCGCCACCGCCACCTTGCCGATGGTCTCCCCGCTGGCCACGATCTCCGTCTCGCTGCGCATCACCGCCGACGCATCGGCCGGCGCCGCCCCGGCGTGCTCGACAAACGGCTGGGTGCCGGCCCGGTCGAACACCACCACCGACACGATCCGCCGGTCGTCCGCCACCAGCGCCTGCACGATGCCCTCGGCGCTGTCCCGGGCGTAATCCCACAGCGGCCCCTGCATCGTCAGGGCCAGCACCTGGGTGGTGCGGGCCAGGTCGCGGGCCAGATCGGCCCGGGCCCGCTCCTCGCCCAGAAAGCGCTCGATCGCGAAGGTGGTGGCCCCGGCCGCCATCAGCCCGAACAGCACCGCCAGCAGCGCGATCCAGCGCACCCGGGTGAGCAGCAGGCGCCCCTGACGGCGCAGGGAGCGCCGCGGCTCCGATGGAGATTTACTCATGATTCATGCTCTCGCTCCGAAGCCGCGAGCCTAGCACGCCGGCCGCGCCGCGGACGCCCCGCAGCGCACCGGCGAAAGGCCGGAAGCTCATGATATAGTTCGAGGTTTTCCCGAATCCGCCAGGGCCACGATCATGGAAGCAGAACGCCTCAACGCCATCTCCAACAAGCTCGCCGACCTGAAGGCCCGGGAGCTCGAACTTCGGAGGTATCTTTGACTACGACAACAAGGCTGAAAAGCTGATCGAAGTCAGCAAGCAACTCGAAGACCCCGACATCTGGAACGACGCCGCCCGGGCCCAGGAGCTAGGCAAGGAGAAGAAAGTCCTCGAAGGCGTGGTGCTCACCCTCGACGGCATCGAGCAGGGCCTCGCCGACGGCAAGGATCTGTTCGAACTCGCGTCCATGGAAGACGACGAAGACACCATGCAGGCCGTCGAGGCCGACGTGGCCACCGTCGAGGCCAGCGTGGGCGAGCTCGAGTTCCGCCGCATGTTCAACAACCCGATGGACGGCAACGCCTGCTTCATCGAAATCCAGGCCGGCGCCGGCGGCACCGAAGCCCAGGACTGGGCCGGCATGCTCGAACGCATGTACCTGCGCTACTGCGAGCGCAAGGGCTTCCAGGTCGAGCTGCTCGAAGAATCCGAAGGCGAAGTGGCCGGCATCAAGAGCGCCACCATCAAGGTCGGCGGCGAATACGCCTACGGCTTCCTGCGCACCGAGACCGGCATCCACCGCCTCGTCCGCAAGAGCCCCTTCGACTCCAACGCCCGCCGCCACACCAGCTTCACCTCGGTCTTCGTCTACCCCGAGGTCGACGACTCCATCGAGATCGAGATCAACCCCGCCGACGTGCGCACCGACACCTACCGCGCCTCCGGCGCCGGCGGTCAGCACATCAACAAGACCGACTCGGCGGTGCGTCTCACCCACATCCCGTCGGGCATCGTCGTGCAGTGCCAGAACGACCGCTCCCAGCACCGCAACAAGGACGAAGCCTGGTCCATGCTGCGCGCGCGCCTCTACGAACTCGAACTGCGCAAGCGCCAGAGCGAGCAGCAGAAGCTCGAAGACGCCAAGAGCGACATCGGCTGGGGCCACCAGATCCGCTCCTACGTGCTGGACCAGTCCCGCATCAAGGATCTGCGCACCAACTACGAAGTGGGCAACACCCAGGGCGTGCTCGACGGCGACCTGGACGGCTTCATCCAGGCCAGCCTCAAGCAGGGCGTCTAAGCCCATCGCGGGCTGCGGGCCGATGTGCCCGCAGCCCCACACCTCACCAGCCCTCCGCCACCATGTCCCGTCTCCTCGCCTGGCTCGGTGCCCTCCTCCTGCTGCCGCTGTGCGCCGGCCTGCTCGTCGTCGCCCTGGCCCTGGAAGACCGGCCCCTGGTGGCCGGTGGCGACGAGATCTCCGCCGCCGCCATCGCCCGCGCCCGGGACATCCTGCGCCGCAACGACCCCCGCCGCCTCGCCCCCAACACCACCCGCGAGGTGCGTGTGGCCGGCGCCGATCTCGAAACCCTGCTCAACTTCGCCGCCCGACGCGGCATCCGCGGCAGCGCCAGCCTCGATCTGCGCCAGGCGGGCGCCGACGTGCGCTACACCGCCACCCTGCCGCGCCTGCTCGCCGACCTCGGCGTCGGCCGCTTCCTCAACGTGGACGCCCGCCTCGGCACCAGCGACGGGCAGCTCCAGGTCGAGCAGGTCCGCATCGGCCGCATCCCGGTGCCCGGCCCGCTGTTCGAAGCCCTCCTCGCCCAGTACATCCGCCACACCGATCTGGCCCCCGAGATCGCCCTGCTCAGGAAGACCGTCGCCCGGGTCGCCATCGCCCCGGCCGAACTCACCCTCACCTACGTCTGGCAGCCCGAGCTGCTCGACTCCGCCCGCAAGCTGGCCATCGGCCCGGCGGAGCAGCAACGCCTCGCCGCCGCCCAGCAGCAGTTCGTCGCCGCCATCGGCCGCACCGCCCCGGGCAGCCGCAAGCTCGCCCTCGCCGACGTGCTCGGCCCGCTCCTCCAGCAAGCCGGCGCCCAGGCCGGCGCCGACCGCGGCCAGGCCTACCGCGACGTGCTGCTGGTGACTGCGCTGCACCTGTCCGGCCGCAACATCGCCGCGCTGATCCCCGACGCCGCCCGCTGGCCCCGCCCCCGCCCGGTCACCCTCACCCTGCGCGAGCGGGGCGACCTCGCCCAGCACTTCGTGATCTCCGCCGCCATCGCCGCCCACGCCGGCGAGCCCCTCGCCAAAGCCATCGGCCTCGAGAAGGAGATCGACGACGCCCAGCGCGGCAGCGGCTTCTCCTTCGTCGACCTGGCCGCCGACCGGGCCGGCACCCGGCTCGGCCAGCTCGCCGCCCGGAGCCCCGAGCGCCTCGCCGCCGCGGTCGCCGCCGGCCTCACCGACGCTGCCCTGCTGCCGTCCATCGACGGCCTGCCCGAGCACATGATGGCCGACGAGTTCCGCCGCCGCTTCGGCAGCCCCGAGGCCCCCGCCTACCGCCAGATGAGCGACGAGATCGACCGGCGCATCGCCGCCCTGGCCCTGTTCCGCTGAACCCGCCGCCCCCATGTCCGACCCGCGCACCGACGCCCCCTTCCACGACTTCCTCGCCCCCGGCGTGGCCGCCGACGACGTGCCCGAGCTTGCCCCGCTGCTCGCCGCCCGGCCGCTGCTGGCCGCCTTCAGCACCCTCTTCCACGGCAGCGAGGCCGAAGTGCTGATGCGCCTGATGGTGCTGCGCGAGATCGGCCGCGAGAACGAATCCCCCCGCTGGGGCCCGGATCAACTCCGCCAGCGCTTCGCCTTCCTCGACCCGGTCAAGCTTGAGACCGCCCTGCGCCGCCTGCGCGGCAACGGCCTGCTGGAGATCGGCGAGGACAACCTCTACGCCCTCTCCGACATCGGCCGCAACGCCGTGGCTGCGCTCGGCATGCTCCTCAGCTTCAGCGCAGAGGACGACCTCGAACTCGGCTTCCTCACCGCCCAGCTGGCCGGCCTGCAGGCCGTCGGCAGCATCACCCCGGAAGCCCTCGGCCACCTCCTCGGCAAGCTCAACGACCTCGCCTGGCACTTCGAGGACGCCATCGCCTCCGGCTCCGAGTTCCGCATCGCCGACGCCCGCCGCAAGCTCTCCGCCAACATGCGCTGGATCGAGAAGGGCACCGACGTCCTGCGCCAGCTCCTGGCCGACCCCGAAGTCCCCTTCGACCTCGCCCGGGTCGCCCAGCGCATCGGCCTCGCCCAGTCGCGGCTGGCCCGGGTGGACGCCGCCTTCCAGCGCGCCCTCAACAAGATCGAAGCCCAGCGCGTCACCCTGGGCGGCTCCGGCATCTCCTCCAGCGACGTGGCCCGCTGGCTGCGCGGCCTCGACGCCCGGCGCCTGGCCGCCATGGCCGACAGCGCCCTCGCCCCGGCGCCCGAACTCACCCTCCTCGCCGGCGGCCACGAAATCCTCGACCGGGCCGAACTCGCCCTCTCCGAAGAAGCCCGCCGGATCGAAGCCGACACCGCCCTGCCGCCCCCCGAAGACGCCCCCGCCAACCGCGCCCCCGAACAGGAAGACCTGCGCCTCCTGCAGCACTTCAGCCAGCGCCTCGCCAGGCTCGCCGAGCCCGGCGCGGAGCCCGCCAGCCTCGCCCGCCTGGTCGCCGGCGGCGGCTTCCCCGCCAGCAGCTACCGCCTGTCGCTGCTCGCCCTGCTGGCCGATGGCGGCGACGGCGACTCCGGCAGCGCCGGCCCCACCGACGGCCCCATCGGCGACTTCATGCGCCTGCCCCTGGACGTGCTCTTCGAATCGGCCACCGTGCCGGTGGGCGAAGACGAGATCGCCCGCATGTCCGCCGGTCTGGTGGGCGCCCGCGGCAGCCTGCCCGCCCCCGAAGCCATCCCGGTCCTCGCCGACCCCGACGAACCCCACGCCCCCCACGCCTGATGGAACAACAGATCCGGACCCTCACCGCCCGCCTGCTGGCCAGCCGCAGCCTGCCGCGCACCGATCCGCAGGTGCGCCGCGCGCTGGTGGACGAAGCCTTCCGAGCGGATCTCGACGCCCGCCTCTCGGCCGTCGGCCTGCAGCTCATCGACAACCCCTACGCCGCCCACGTCGCCGTGGCCCTGGCCGACGACGTGCACGAACCCGTCTTCGGCGCCACCCGCGAATACGCCGCCAGCAACGTCGGCCTCACCCGCGACCAGCTCGCCCTGCTGGTGGTCATCTGGGCCCTCATCGTGCTGCCCAAGCGCGAGCGCCAGGTCAGCCGCCAGAAGCTCGCCGACGACGGCCAGGGCGACATGTTCGGCCAGGACGCCCCCCTCGAACGCGGCGAGGAAGTCGCCGGCGCCATCGCAGAAGCCTCGCTGCTGGCCGACTTCGCCCCCGTGCTCGGCCACAAGACCTACGTCCAGGGCAAGCTCCTGTCGCGCCTCGCCCAGCTCGGGTTCATCGAACGCCGCGGCGGCATGATCCACGAAGGCCCGCTCCTCGACGTGCTCCTCGACTACCGCCTGATGGCCGACCGCATCATCTACGGCACCCTCGGCGAAGTGCTCTCCGAAGCCGGCCACCCGCCGCCCGCCCAGGCCGCCTTCGACGCCCCCGCGCCCGACACCGACGAACCGACCGACGACTGACCGCCCATGTTCCACATCAAGCAACTCGAACTGGTCCACTGGGATTACTGGCGCCGCTTCAACCTGCCCCTCGACGCCCAGATCATCACCATCGTCGGCCCCAACGGCTCCGGCAAGACCACCCTGCTCGACGCCCTGCGCACCCTGTTCGGCCTGCGCTGCTCCGGCAAGCGCGACTTCCGCCGCTACGTGCGCCGGGCCAACCGCAGCTTTGCCTGGATCCGCGCCGTGGTCGCCAACCGCCCGGGCAGCACCGGCAAGCGGCCGTTCTTCCCCTGCCTGAAGGACGAAGTCACCCTCGCCTGCCGCATCCGCCGCGCCGGCGGCGACTGGACCCGCGACTACGCCATCGCCGACGGCGACCTCCCCATCGAAGCGCTCGAAGCCAACACCGACAAGGCCGTCGAGTGGGTCGGCTACCGCGACTACCAGAGCCGCCTCGCCTGGGGCGGGCTCACCCCCGCCATCGCCAAGGTGCTCGCGCTCGAGCAAGGCGACACCGACAAGCTCTGCGAATACTCCCCCAAGGCCCTGCTCGAACTCGTCTTCGACGTCTTCGGCGACAAGGAAGTCCTCGACAACTACGCCCTCGCCCGGGAAGAGCAGATCAACGCCGAACGGGAGCTGGACGCCCTCGGGCTCGACCTCGACCGCCTGCGCGCCCAGGCCGAAGCCAAGCGCCTCGAGGCCGACCGCTTCCTCGAATGGAAGCAGCTCGACGACGAAGCCCGCGCCCTCGCCGCCGAGATCGTGCCCCGCCTCGAAGCCACAGAACTCGCCCGCGACATCGGCCACGCCCGCAGCGACATCGCCCGGGATCGGGACGACCTGCAAAAATGCAGCCTCGAGCTGATCGACCTGCAAAAACGCATGGCCGACGTCGAAGCCGAAAAAGCCGCCGCCGAAGCCGAACGCAAGGCCGCCCGCAGCGCCGACCTCGAAGCCGAGAAAGACCACCTCGTCGCCCACGACGCCGTGCGCGACGCCGAAAAGCTCCTCGCCGAACGAAGCGCCCTGCGCACCCGCCTCGCCCGCGAAGCCGGCGACGCCGCCGTCGACCTCGAAGCCGCCTACGCCAAGGCCGACGCCCGCCTGCTCCACCTCCAACGCCAGGAGCGCGAAGCCGTCGCCGCCTTCGAAGAAAAAGCCGCCCAGTTCCGCGCCACCCGCGACACCCACGGCTCGCCGGGCGACCCCGAAGTCAGCCGCTTCCGCGCCCGCCTCAAGGAAGCCGGCATCGCCCACCGGGCCCTCTCCGAGATCGTCGAAGTCACCGACGCCGGCTGGCAAGGCGCCGTCGAAGCCGTGCTGCGCCCCTACCGCCACGTGCTGCTGCTCGCCCGCGAGCAAGACCGCCACGCCGCCTGGGCCCTGGGCGAGCGGGAACGCTTCCGCCACTTCATCGTCCCCGAACTCGAACCCGCCCCGCCCGCCAACCGCGGCGCCCTGGCCGAAGTCATCCGCTTCGCCGACGCCGTGCCCCGCTGGCTCGCCGACCTCCTCAACCGCATCCAGCGCGTCGAAGACGCCGACGCCGCCCGCAGCCTGCCCCGCGAAACCGAGTGGATCACCCGCGACGGCTACCACCGCGAACGCCGCGGCGCCCGCCACCTGGGCAAGCCGGCCGAATTCCACTTCGGCGAACTCGCCCGCAAGGCCCGCCTCAAGCAGTGCGAAGCCGACATGCAGCGCATCGACGCCCGCCTGCAGCAGCTGCGCCCGCAACTCGACGCCGCCAAGGAAGACGCCGACGCCCTGCGCGCCCGCCTCCACGGCATCGAAGCCGCCCAGCTCCTGGCCGCCCGCGCCGACGCCTTCGACGCCGCCGAAGCCGCGCTGCCGGCAGCAAAAGCCCGCCTCACCGCCGCCATCGCCGCCCGCGCCGACGCCAAGGGCCGGGTCGACGCCGTCGACCAGCGCCTGCGCGGCATCGACATCGAACTCGACCGCCGCAAGCGCGAAGCCGCCGGCCTCGGCCGCCGCCTGAAAGAACTCACCGACGCCGCCGCCCCCCGCCGCACCGAGCAGGCCCGCCGCATCCTGCGCCTGCGCCGGCTGCGCCGCGGCATGCCCGCCGACTGGCGCGACCCGCAGCAGAACGCCCTGCTCGCCGACCGCTACGGCGACGCCCGCGGCGCCCGGGCCGAACTCGAACGCCTGCGCCAGCGCCTCACCGACGGCGACTGGGTCACCGACGACACCGTGCTCACCCTCGCCGGCCGCCTCAAGGCCGACGTCACCGAGCGCGAAACCCAGTACCAGGAACGCGAGCGCCACTGCACCGCCGCCCGCCACATCACCACCGAAGCCCGCGCCGCCTACATCGCCAAGCTGCGCGCCACCGTGCGCCAGTAC
Source organism: Zoogloea sp. (assembly GCF_041904905.1). GTDB lineage: Bacteria > Pseudomonadota > Gammaproteobacteria > Burkholderiales > Rhodocyclaceae > Zoogloea. The sequence goes on from NZ_JAYRMI010000015.1 coordinate 27,294, forward strand.
GGCAAGAACCTGCGCGCCCTGGGCGAGCTGGCCAACGTGGACGTGGACTGCCCGGTGCCCCACCTCGAAAACGACGACCGGGCGCTGTCCGCTGCCGGGCTCGAAGTGCGCTTCGACTTCGACCGCAAGGGCGCCGTCGGCCTCAACGACGGCGAAGCCTCCGGCGGCCAGCAGGTCATGAAATCCCTCATCCTGCTCATCGCGCTGCTCATGGACGAAGCCCGCCCCGGCGGCTTCGTGTTCATCGACGAACCCTTCGCCCACCTCGACATCGCCAACATCGACCGGGTCGGCAGCTTCCTGCGCGCCACCCGCGCCCAGTACCTCATCACCACGCCCGTCACCCACAACGCCAACGTCTTCGCCCCCGCCCAGCTCACCCTCGTCACCCGCAAGAAGAAACCCGGCGACGACTGGGCCCCGCCCATCGGCCTCATCCAGCGGGCGCTCTGACGGTCGGGGCGCGCATGGACTGGAGCCCTCCCGACGCCAACGGCGTGCGCAGCTGCCGCCTCGACGACCCGCTGCGGGCCAGCCTCAAGGGCCAACGCCGGCTGCGCCGCGGCAGCCCCCGGCCCCTCGACCTCGACACCTGGCCCGCCGACGACCGCACGCTCCTCGCCGACTGGGTGCGCAAGGCCGCCGACAAACCCCTCCGCCACGACACCCTGCTCCGCGCCGCCGGCCCCACCCGTGCCATGAGCGCCGACCGGCTCCTTCAGACTTTGCTCCGAGCCGGCTCGGTCGAGATCGAAGAGCGCCATGAGCGAGGACATTGGAGGCCGTGGCAGATCCGCTTCCTCGACCCCGCCGGCCTGCGCCGCCAGCTCGGCCTGCCCGAACCCGACGCCGCCCACAAAGCCTGGGCCGAAGCCCGCCAGCACCGCTTCACCCTCCCCGAACTCGACCACGCCGCCAACGCCCTGGACGCCCTCCCGCCGGCCCGCGCGCTGGCCCGCCACGCCCTGCTCGACGCCCTCGACCGCTGGCAGGCCGACCAACGCGCCGGCACCTGGCGCGACTTCGCCCAATTCGCCCGGGGCGACACCAAGCTCATCGGCGAAGCCGAAAAAGCCTGGCTGGAGCACCACGTCCCCCTCGAAGACTTCCGCATCGGCGGCCACACCCCGCTGCTCCTGCTGCGCAGCGGCGCCACCCTGCACCTGGCCGGCGGCAGCTGGCCCCTGGCCGGCACCCCCGACTTCGCCGCCCTCACCCCTGCCACCGTCGACGCCATCGCCGGCGCCGCCCCGGCACCCCGCGTGTGGCGGCTCGTCGAGAACCGCACCAGCTTCGAGCGGGTGGCCCGCGCCTGCCCGCCCGACGAAGCCGTACTGTGGCTGCCCGGCTACCCGCCCTCCTGGTGGCGGCGGGCCGTTGCCAGCCTGCTGGGCCACCTGCCCGCCCCCGCGCAGATCGCCTGCGACCCCGACCCCGACGGCATCGCCATCGCCCTCCAGGCCGGCCAGCTGTGGGCCGATGCGGGGCTCGACTGGCAGCCCTGGCAGATGTCCGCCGACACCCTCGAAGCCCTGCCCGCCGGGCGCCCCCTCACCGACCGGGACCGCGCCCTCCTCGACAGGCTGGACGCCGGGCCGCCCCTGCCGCCGACGCTCGCCGCCCTGGCCGCGGCGCTGCGCCGGCTGCAGCGCAAGGGCGAACAGGAGGCCTGCCTCTGAGCCCCACCCGGGGCCGCTTCAGATTTCCCGGCGCCGGACGTTATTCGTCTCCACACGAACACCGCCCCGTCGCGCCCATGCCTTCGCTCCCCGCGTCGCCGTCGCCGTCCTCGCCCCGCCTGCTCGACCTGCTGGCCGGCGCCGAGGCGCTGTCGCGCACCCGGGATCTGCGCGCCATCTTCCGCACCGCCACCGAATGCGCCACCCGCTTCCTCGACGGCAGCTACGGCCTGCTCTTCGCGGTGCGCTTCACCCCGCCCGACCACACCGTGGGCCTGCTGGGCTGCTGCGTCTCGGACGGCACCGACACCTACTGGGACGACGTCTGCGACGGCAAATCCTGGCTCCCCGTCGACCCGCTGCTGGGCAGCTGCCTCGACACCGACTTCGGCCACGCCATGCACCAGGAAGGCGACATGTGGCGCCTCGCCTTCGCCATCGGCGCCCTCGGCCACGCCCGCTGGGTGCTCGAGATCCACACCCGCACCCCGCCCCGGGACGCCGACTGCGAGGCCCTGGCGATGTTCCTGCGCTGCTTCGAGAACCAGCAGCTCCAGTGGGAATACGCCAACCTCGACACCCTCACCCGGCTCCTCAACCGCAAGACCTTCGACGACGACTTCGAGCGCCTGATCGCCGCCGCCGAGCTGGCCGAGCAAGCCCTGCGGGCGCCGCTGGAACGCCGCGACCAGGCCCAGGCCATCACCCAGCCCTGCTGGCTGGGGGTCGTCGACATCGACCACTTCAAGAAGATCAACGACAACTACGGCCACCTCTTCGGCGACGAAGTGCTGCTGCGCGTCGCCGACCTGATGCGCCAGAGTTTCCGCAGCAACGACAAGCTGTTCCGCTTCGGCGGCGAAGAGTTCGTCATCATGCTGCGCAACGTGGCCGAAGACCACGTCCAGAACATCTTCGACCGCTTCCGCCGCGCCGTGGAGCGCTACGACTTCCCCCGGGTCGGGCAGGTCGCCTGCTCGGTCGGCTTCTCGCGGATCGACCCGCGCCTGTCGCCGGCCGAGCTGCTGGGCCGCGCCGACGAAGCCCTCTACTACTCCAAGGCGCACGGCCGCAACCAGGTCAATGGCTTCGACGAACTCATCATGAGCGGCAAACTGCGCATCACCACCCCCGCCGGCCAGGCCCAGATCCAGTCCGACATCGACGAAATCTTCCTGTAGCGTGCGCCGGGCGACGTTTCGCCCCCTCCTGCCCACGACGGGCGGGCTCGAATGTGTCAGAATTCAGGGCTTTGCGGCGTTTTGCCATGCCGCAACACCCGATTCCGTTGATTGAAGAGCCCAAAATGTCCGACCAGACCAACACGCCCGCCCAGGACGAAAACCACCTGATCGCCGAACGCCGTCAGAAGCTCGCCGAATGGCGTGCCACCGGCAAGGCGTATCCGAACGACTTCTCCCGGGAGAACACCGCCGGCAAACTCGACGAGATCTACGGCGAGAAGACCGCCGAAGAACTCGACGCGCTGCCCGTCGAAGTCAAGGTCGCCGGTCGCATCATGCTCAAGCGCGTGATGGGCAAGGCCAGCTTCATCACCATCCAGGATCTGTCCGGCCGCATCCAGCTCTACGTCACCCGCGACGGCGTCGGCGAAGACGTGTACGCCAGCTTCAAGCACTGGGACATCGGCGACATCGTCGGCACCGTCGGCACCCTGTTCCGCACCAAGACCGGCGAACTGTCGATCAAGTCGTCCGAGCTGCGCCTGCTCACCAAGAGCCTGCGCCCGCTGCCCGACAAGTTCCACGGCCTCACCGACACCGAGACCAAGTACCGCCAGCGCTACGTCGACCTCATCATGAGCGACGAATCCCGCCACACCTTCGTGGCCCGCAGCCGCCTGGTCCAGTCGATCCGTAACTACATGACCACCCACGGCTTCCTCGAAGTCGAGACGCCGATGATGCACCCCATCCCCGGCGGCGCCTCGGCCAAGCCCTTCGTCACCCACCACAACGCCCTCGACATGCAGCAGTTCCTGCGCATCGCGCCCGAGCTCTACCTCAAGCGTCTGGTGGTCGGCGGCTTCGAGAAGGTCTTCGAGGTCAATCGCAACTTCCGCAACGAAGGCCTCTCCCCGCGCCACAACCCCGAATTCACGATGATGGAGTTCTACGAGGCCTACGCGAACTACCGCACCCTCATGGACTTCACCGAAGGCCTGCTCCGCCACGCCGCCCGCGAGGCCCTGGGCACCGAAGTCTTCACCTACCAGGGCCGCCAGCTCGATCTGTCCAAGCCCTTCCACCGCCTCACCATCGTCGAAGCCATCCGCAAGCACCACCCCGGCTTCTCCGATGCCCAGCTGGCCGACGCCGACTGGCTTAAGCAGAAGATCAAGGATTTCGGCGAGAAGGTGAAGCCGGGCGGCCTGGGCAGCCTGCAGCTGCAACTCTTCGAAGCCTGCGCCGAAGCCGAGACCTGGGAGCCCACCTTCATCATCGACTACCCGGTCGAGGTCAGCCCCCTGGCCCGCGCCTCCGACAGCAACCCCGAGATCACCGAGCGCTTCGAGCTCTTCATCGTCGGCCGCGAGATCGCCAACGGCTTCTCCGAACTCAACGACCCCGAAGACCAGGCCGCCCGCTTCCAGGCCCAGGCCCAGGCCAAGGACGCCGGCGACGAGGAAGCCATGTACTACGACGCCGACTACATCCGCGCCCTCGAGTACGGCCTGCCCCCCACCGGCGGCTGCGGCATCGGCATCGACCGGCTGGTCATGCTGCTCACCGACAGCCCGGCGATCCGCGACGTCATCCTGTTCCCGCAGATGCGCCCCGAAGCCGACTGAGCGCCGCCCCCCAACCCGCCCGCCCGGCTCCGGCCCGGCGGGTTTTTTCCTTCAGGGCGGGTGTGACGCAGGGAACGAATGTCACACAATCGCCACCCCAGGGCCCTTCAGCCCTGATATGTTCCCGCCGTTGGTACATCGACCGTCCCCCTGCATCGCCGCCCCATGACCGAACTGAAGTCCTACGAGCTACCTGAGCTGGAAGCGCTCGCCGAGCGGATCAAGGCTGAAATCGCCAAACGGGAAGAAGAAGAGCAGCAACAGGCACGCCGCGCCCTCGAAGAAGCCCAGGCCGCAGCCCGCGCCGCCGCCGAAAAAGCCGCCCAGGAAGCCGCCCAGGAAGCCGCCGAAGCCGAACGCAAGGCACAGGAAGAGGCAGAACAGGCCGCCCGCGCCCGCGAAGCCGAAAGCAGGATCCGCTACATGCACCCCTCCAACCGCGCCCTCACCTGGTCGGGCGTCGGCCCCACGCCGGACTGGGTGCACGCCTGGCTGGTCACCGGCGGCACGCTCTACGCCCTCGAGATCGCCGCCGAAAAGCTCGCCCCCCGGCCCATCCCCGAGAGCCTGCGCCCCCGCTGAGCGCACCGGCCCGCGCGGCCGCTTCAAAACAAAAACGGCAACAATGAACCGATCATTGTTGCCGTTTTTGCTACAAATACCGTCGGGCTACCACTTGCCCAGATGCTTCAGCTTGTCCCGCAGCCCGAACACCGGGTAGCCCAGCGCGTAGGCCCGCTCGGCGTGGGTCTTGGCCTCACCGTACTGCTTGAGGTCGAAATAGGTCTGGGCCAGGAAGTGCTCGGCGTCGGGGTAATCGCTCTCCTTGTTGTCCTCGTACTTCAGCAGCACCTTCAGCGCCTCTTCGGGGCGGCGCTCGCTGAGCAGCGCCTCGGCCAGGGCCAGATAGGATTCCCGCCGCTGCGGGTGCCGTGCGATCGCCTCGGTCCACACCTTGCTCGCGTCGCCCTTCTTGCGCTGGCCGTACAGCGCGCGGCCCAGGTTGGCGCTCACGTACGAGAACATCGGCGCGTTGCGGTTCATCTGCCCGTAGGAATAGTTGAACTCGCTCACCGCGCTGTCGTAGTTCTCCGCCCCCCGTCTGGCCCGGTTCAGGTGAACCAGCCCGTAGCAGAAGTGATGGGGGCCCGGAATGCCCTCGGGCGTGCGCCCGCCGCCGGAGGTCTTGGGGCCCTCCGTCACGCCGCCGCGCAGCTCGAAGGGCAGCCGGTTGACGTAGATCGAGCCGACGATGGCCGGGCGGCAGAAATCCGGCAGCGCGTACCACTCGACCGGCGTCATCGTCACATCGACCGCCCGGGCCGACGTTGCGGTCAGGCCGAACAGGGCGCCCGCCCAAAGGGCGAGCAGGAGGGGAGCCTTCTTGGAGCCTTGCATGATTCAGTCGTCTCACGCGGCCAGCCGGTCGTCCGGCAGCCGTACGGGGTTCATGGTGGCCTCGCTGCACAAAACGGGTACAACGGGCGAGGCTCGATCATACACATCGCCCCGCGTCGCGACCATGACGAAAACCGCAGGCGCCGACACCCACGGGCGGCCCCGGCCCGTGCCGGATGCCCGGCGCCGGATCAGCGCGCCACCCGCCTCACCGTGCCCTGCAGGCCATCGACCTCCACCTCGTCCCCGTCGCGCAGCGCGTCGAAGATGCCCGGCAGATTGAGCACCGCCGGCAGCGCGAACTCCCGGGCCACGATGGCCCCGTGGGACAGGTAGCCCCCCGTCTCCACCACCAGCCCGCCCGCCTTCAGGAACAGCGGCGTCCAGCCGGGGTCGGTGGATGGCGCCACCAGGATCTCGCCCGGCTGCAGGCGCCCACCCTCGTCCGGGTGACGCAGCAGCCGGGCGCACCCCCGCGCCAGCCCGGTGCCGGTGGCCACGCCGCGCCAGGTGTCGCCCGCAGTGAGCGGCGCAGCCTCGGGCAACGCGCCGGTCCGACGCTGGCCCGCCGGAGCAAGGCTGAACCACTCGGCCGGCGTGGCCGCCAGCCAGTGCTCGAAGAGGGCTGCCCGCGCAGCGACCCGCGCCCGCACGCCCGATGCCGGGATCGCTCCGCCTGCTGCCCGCCTCACCTCGGCGGGCAGCAGCAGGAAGATGTCGTCCGGCCGGGCCAGCATGCCGTCGCGCACCAGATGGGCGGCCACCCCCAGCCACAGCCGGCGCCCCGCCGCCAGCAGCGCGATCAAGCCGCTCCGGGCCGCCTCGCGCTGGTTGCATTCCCGGTTGGCGGCGCGGACCACCGCCGCCAGCAAGCGCGTGCGCCACCCCGGCAGCGTCCGCCGCACGCGCTGCCAGGCCGCCTCGGCCGCCGCCCGCTGGCGCGCGCGCAGCGCCTCCGGGTCGACCCCGGCGAGGGTCGGCAGCTGGTCCAGCACCTGCCCGGGCGCCTCGTCCCAGCGCGGGTTGCGCAGGTAGGTCTCGTAGTGGCCGCGATGGCCATAGGCGTCCAGAAACGCCTTGAAGGCCGCCGCGAACGCCGGGTCGTCCAGGGGCTGTGCGCGGCCGCGGGCCTGCTGCGCGAGCGCCAGCAGCGCGAACCCCTGCAGCGCCGTCACGCTCGGCTCACCGCCGGCCAGCAGGCCCGCGCCGATGGCCGCCCCCTCGCCGGGAAAGCGCTTCTCCAGCTCATCCACCAGCATGGTCAGGCTGGCCCCGCCCGCCCCCTGCAGGAAGTGCATGCCCTCCGCCTCGCGGGTCATCCGCAGCACGGGCTCCATCTGGCGGAACAGGCCGTCGCAGTCGCCCGGCAGGGGCGCGCTGCGGATCTCCCGCGACAGGGCGTGCATCGCCGCGATCTCGTCCAGGCCGCGGCGGCGCAGGGCCGGCGCCCGACGCAGGTAGCGCAGGGTGTTGCCCAGATGGCGCAGGCGCTCCCGCCAGCCGGGCGACGGCACCGGAATGCCGGGCTGGTGGCCGCCCATCATGGCGTTGAAGCGGTCCGGCATCAGCCCGATGGTGTCCCGCGCCTCCCACTGGAGGATGGACGCCTCCAGATACAGCCGCCCGTCGAACAGGCCGGCGCGCTGGGCGCCGGGCAAGAGCCGCTGGCCGGCGAGGCGCCAGCCCGGCTCGAGCAGGTCATTCACCCCTCGCCGCGAGAACGACCAATCCATCGGCGACAGCGGCGCCGGCATCACCTCGCAGGTGTTGCCACGGGTCCAGATGGCCGGCAGCTCGCGCAGCGCGGGGTAGGTGTGCCGCGGTCGGCGCGTCACCCGTCGGGCCTGGGTGAGCCAGAATTGGGTGCCGTCCCACACCCATTCCAGATCGTAGAAGGGCGCAACGAAATCCAGCGCCACCGCCGCATCCCGCAGCAGCCCCGCCAGCGCCTCGGCCTGCGCGACGGTCAGCACCTCGGCGCCGGCCTCGGCGGCTGCGACCGCCACCCGCGCCGTGCCGCCCGCCGGCGCCGGCACGCTCATCGTGGCCTTGCTGCCGCGGCGCTGCCCGATCACCCGCCAGGTATCGGTGGCGTCCTCGCCAAACACGTACTCGTCGCCGTCGGTCTCGCCGCCCACCAGGGTCTCGCCCAGGCCCCACTGGGCGTGCACCACCATCCGGTCCTCGCGGCCGCTCAGCGGGTCGCAGGTGAAGGCGATCCCCGACGCCCGCGCGGCCAGCAGCGGCATCACCACCACCGCCATCTCCGGCTCGCCGTCCAGCCCCAGGCGGGTGCGGTAGGCGGCGGCCGTGGGCGTGTCCAGCGAAGCCCACACCTCGCCCACCGCGGCCACCAGCCCGGCCACGCCCCGCACGTTGAGGCACGACCGGTAGATGCCGGCGAAGGAGGCTGCTGCCGCGTCCTCGCCCACCGCCGACGAGCGCACCGCCAGCGGCGTCTCCAGCCAGCCCCGGGCCGCAAGTTCGTCGTGGAGGCACGCGGCGAGGTCGGCCTCCGCCCCCGCCCCGCGACGGCGGCTCCACGCCGCCGGCAGCACGAAGAAATCCGGCACCGGCAAGCCGTAGCGCACCAGCAGGCCAAGCTGCCCGCCCTTGCCGCCGACGCACGTCGGCGCCGCCTCGGCCGCGCCCGAC
>NZ_JAYRMI010000015.1:35847-62066 GCF_041904905.1 Zoogloea sp.
CCTCGCGGTCCCCCCCCCGCCGCCCCCCGGCCCCGCCCGGCCCGCCGCCGCGCGCCAGCGCCGCCTCGGCCGCGCCCGACGCATCGATCGGGCGCAATACTGCTGCCAGCTTCATGACCGCGCTCCCATTCCATTGCAGACCAGTTCGAGCATCCCCCCCAGCTGCTCCTCCAGCGACAGCCCCTCCACGGTGAGCCAGCGCACCAGGGTTGCCAGATGGGCGAACTGCAGGTAGCCCGCCAGCAGCGGCGCCGGGATGTCCGCCCGGAAGGCGCCCGCCGCCTGCCCCTGGGCGATCAGCTCGGCGAAGATGCGATCCATCCCGCTGCGCTCGCGCCCCTCGGTGGCCAGCTGAGGGTCCGCCAGCCGGAAGCGCACGTAGGGCAGCAGGTAGCTTCGATGGCGCTCGCACCACTGCGCCTGCAGCCGGAAGAAGCACGCCAGCCGCGCCGGCCCGGGCGCCTCCGCCCCCAGCGCGGCCTGGATCGACGGCCCCGCGGCGTGCAGCTCGCGGTGAAAGCGGTGGCGCAGCAGCGCCTCCTTCACCGGAAAATGCTTGTACAAAGTGCCCTTGGCCACGTCGGCGGCGTCGGCGATGCGCTCCATCGTCACCGCGTCGAAGCCCTCCGCCTCGAACAGCGCCCAGGCCGTATCGGCCAGGTGGTCGAGCTGCTGCAGACGCTTGCGCTCGCGGCGGCCGGGTTCGGCCGGGTGGGTCTCAGTCATGGCACACACTCCTGTCCCGGGCGATCGTGACGCGCTCGGGGTGACGGCGGTAGCGGCGACGCCCCCACCACTCGAAGATCGGAAAAAGCCGGAAGTCGGCGGTCACCGGCCCCAGCCACGGGCGATGCCGGTCGAAATCCGCCGGCACCTGCAGGCGCTTGCGCGTCGGGTCGCAGCGCACGTCGGCCACGGCAAGGCCCGGCTCGTCGCCCAGCAAGGCCAGCAACCCCCCGTCGCCATCGACGATCTGGCTGTAGCCGGGAAAGCTCGACCGGGCCGTGGGCAGCCAGCCGGGCATGGGCGCCACCCACGGGCCGGCCTTGTTGGCCATCGCAAAGGGAATCCCGAAATGGCCCGCCATCGCCGCCGGGCTGTCGCGCACCAGCACCCGGTAGGCCTCCACCCCCGCGCGCCCCGCCAGCGACGACGGCGGAAGCGGCGCGCTCATGGGCATCAGCCAGAGATCGGGATGCTCGGCGAGCAGGCCATCCACCTCGCTGCGCAGGCTGTTGTCGTAGCAGATCGCCACGCCGATGCGGCCAAGCTCGGTGACGATCACCCGCGGCCCCGGCGCCGGCGCGAAGACACAGCGCTCCAGCGAACACGGGTGCGCCTTGCCAACCCGCCCGACGATCTCGCCGGCCGGCGACGCCAGCGCAAAGGTGTTGAAGAAATCGTCGCCCCGCACCTCCAGGTAGCTGCCGCCCAGATAGATCCGGTTCTCACGGGCAAGGGCCTGGAGGAAACGCTCGACCTGCCCGCCCCGGGGCGTGGCCCACCGCCAGACATCCGCATCGAAGTGGAAGGGCGAGGAGAACAGCTCGGGCAGCAGCACCAGCTCGGCCCCCTGCCGGGCCGCATCGACGACGGACGCGCCCACGCGATCCAGGTGGCCCGGCGCTGGCGCCCCCGGGGTCTGCACCACGGCCAGACGAAGTTGTCGCGACATGCCTGCCTCCATTGCAATACGATGCATAAAACTATACGTCGTTCACAATTTTTGGACAAGCCTGCGCTCGGGGCGCCAAAAACAAAAAGGCCCCGGCTTGCGCCAGGGCCTTTTGAAGATCGGGTGGTGGAGGGGGAAGGATTCGAACCTTCGAAGGCAGTGCCGTCAGATTTACAGTCTGATCCCTTTGACCGCTCGGGAACCCCTCCACGGGGTGCTGCAGAAGAAAAAAGCCCCGACGTTTCAGGGCTTTCTTCAGAAATTGTGGTGGACCGAATGAGGATCGAACTCACGACCTCCGCATAGCGAACGCGGCGCTCAATCAACGTGACCACGGACGTAAATGTAACACAGTCAACCACTTAACGCAAAAGTGCGGTTGTCACCGCCGTCCCTTGGACAAGCCCCGGACAAATGGAGCTTGAAACATGGCATCGATCACACAGCGGGATGGACGTTGGCGGGTGCGGATCACTCGCAAGGGACACCCGACCATTGCCCGAACCTTCGACCTTCGGCGCGACGCTGAGGCGTTCGCCGCCGTCACGGAAGCAAGCATTGCGCAAGGGACGTACAGGGCACCAGAAGCCAAGCCGGTAGCCTTCCGAGAGCTTGTCGAGCGTTACCGGGCGGAAGTCACGCCGACCAAGCGGGGTTCGTCGCAGGAAGGCTATCTGCTTGGCGCGATTCTCCGGCCGGAAAGCGTAGCTGCACCCTTGTTGGCGCGGAATGTGGCTGAGATTTCACCCGCCGATGTGGCCCGCTGGCGCGACGCACGAGGCAGGCAGGTCAAACCCGCTACGCTGGGCCGCGAGTGGGCCACCCTGGGCCACGTCCTGGCCCATGCAGAACGGGAATGGTCGATTCCGCTGGTGTCGGGCAATCCCTTCCGCCAAGCCCGTAAGCCCCAGATCATCAACAGCCGGGAGCGTCGCGTCACCAACGAAGAGCTTGACGCGATCTGCGACGCCAGCGAGTCCGCGCCCCTGGTCTCCCTGGTTCGCCTCGCCGTCGAGACAGGCGCACGACGTAGCGAACTGCTCTCGCTCCGCTGGGCCGATATCGACCTGGGCAAGCGTCTCGCTCGCCTCGTCCACGGATCAACAAAGAACGGGTTTGGTCGCACCCTGCCGCTGTCGTCCCGTGCTATCGCAGTCTTGGAGTCCATCCCCCGCCGTCCTGACGGCAAGGTCTTCGGCATGCGAGCGGATAGCGTCACACAGGCGTTCTCCCGCGCTGTCGAGCGTGCGCACGAGAAGGCCAAGGACAAGGGCGCCGGCTTCCTTGTCGGCCTGCACTTCCACGACCTACGCCACGAAGCCCTATCGCGCCTCGCTGAACAAGGATGGTCCGCCACCGAGATAGCTGCCGTTTCAGGGCATAGAACCTTGGCATTGGTGCAGCGCTACGTTCATCACCGCCCCGAAGCTCTCGCCGCCAAGCTCGCCTGAACCCACCTGACAAGGAATCGATCATCATGACCCACGCTGAAACCCTGGATGCCATCCTTCAAGCTGGCACCCTGCCCGATGCCGTTATCACCCTCGACGGCACGATGTTCGCCGACCCGAACCCGTTGAGCACCTTGCTTGTGTGGTGCTGCGGCGAGGGTGGCGCCACGACTGAGGAACTCGAAGCCCTCACCGGCCTTGACCTGGACGCGCTGCCCGAAGACCTGGGCGACGATGGCAGCAACCTTGCCCTTGGTAGGTTGTTCCGCGTCTGGTTCGCCGTTGCACGCAACGAGTTGGCCGAAGTCGCTGGCCTCACGGGGCGCGAACCGTTGCCGGGCATCGTGCCGGCGGCACTGGCGGCAGCCTTGAGGCGGTCCGCCCCGGTCCGCACTGGTGACCTGCGGGAGGCGGCATGAACAACGCCATTCACACGCTTGCGAACCTGCTAGGCAAGGCCGCGCACCTCACGCCGAATGAGGTTGTCGCCGTGGCGAGTTGGGACGCCAGCGGCGGCAGGCTTGGGCCGATGCCTTCGACCTACCGCCTTGCCGACCTGCTCATGGGTCCGCCTGTCGATGATGCCCGAGTCCTGGCGAACCTGACCGAAATCACAGCGGCAGCGATGCACGGGGGGCGCTTGCTCGCCGACGTGGACGGGTGCCGCATTGAACCGCTGCAGGCCCTCGTTCGAGGTTGGGAGCAAAGTCCGTTCGCTTTCCTCGCTGAGTTCATGGGGCTATCCTGCCATGCTCTGGCGCGGCGGCTCGGCCTGGATCGGGAGGCGGCGCGCTGGCTGTGGTCGCCGTGGTGGCGGGCCGTGCGGGGCGTGGATCAGGTTGAAGCCCTGGCGGGGCTGGGGCGGGAACTGGCCGCGTTTCTTAAGGCGCACGAACGAGAGCGACGACGCCTGCACAGTAGGGCCGCATAAACCCAAAAACAGAAAAGGCTGCAAAGCAGCCTTTTCTGTCGAAAAACTTGTTTATGCAGCTTTTCGCTGATCTAAGTCCCGGTCACAAACAGCCACGGCAAACTTCTCTTCACCGACCGCTCGAACCGCAAGCTCCACAGCCTTACGCAAAGATGCTTCAAAACCTTCAGTCATCACAAAGGCAGGCGCCCTATACTCAGAGATGTTCTTAACGACTGATCGGATCATGATACTTTCCTTCCATTTTTAGGCCGAACGACTAACCATCTTCCTTCGATTTTCGCTTCAATGACCTCAGCTATTTCCGGCTGCTCTTTCAAACTTCCTGCGATACCCGCAAGAGTAGTGAGCAACGGATCATTGCGGCCGTAAACTTTGATCACATTCGCTTTGTGACGGTCTCCAACGGCGAACGTACCTACAATCGTAGCGACGTAGATATTAACGACTTTTTCAAGTGCAGCTTGATCAAATTTTAACGATTCTTCGGCGATGCTGGGGCGAACAAAACAGTCAAGCATCTTGACAAGCTTCACCCCTTCGGTAGTGGCGGCAATCTGCACGATCGAATCAGCGACAGGTTCAGCCCCTAGAAAAACACCGTAAGCATAGTCGTTGGTCTTGGCGTCGCCAATATCATGATACTGCCGTGCGAACGTCACTATCCTACTTACATCGCCAGGAAAGAGGCTGGGGCTCGCAGAGGCCTCTTCAACCCATGCAGCTTCTGTTGCGTTAAGTGTGACTGCGTCAAACGCTCGAAGTTCATAATTCATGAGTCTAATTCTAGCAGATGGCCTTGATTTATAGGTGCGTCATCCAACACTTTCAGCATTGCCTGAACAGTTCCATTCGATCACACTCAGCCCCGGTCAGCGCAAAGAGGAGCGCTCCCTGCCCCGTTCCTCACCAGCGACGGGCAAGGACGGGAACTCCCTCATGCAAGATTCAATCCACGCCCGCGCAACGCGTGGCAACCTGCCGCAAGAACTCAGCCTCGAAGACATCACCCGCCTCTCGTCGGCCAGCCTGGACGCGCCGCACGGGCTGTGCTCCAACGGCGATCCGCTGTTGCTGCGCCTTTATCGCCTTGTCTCGGCGGGCTTGCTGGTGCCGTCTCGGTCTGAACAAGTCGAACGGCCCGGCGTGGTGCTTGGCAGCGTCGGCGGGCACCGCATCGGCACACAAGCCAGCCTGACAACCCGGCACTACGTGCAGGCGGGCGACCTGAGGGAACACCTCGCGGACCTGGGGGCGGTCGGGCCGTTGCTGCTCGACTGGATCGGTGAGAAAGCACCGAAGGCCAAGGGCGCGGATGAACCTTGGCATGTGCCCGTGGTGCGTGACTTCTGCGAAACGGTGCTTGCGTCGGGTGAGATTGACCCGGACCGCCCCGAGGTGACGGCCAAGGCCATCGTTGAAGCCATGGTGCACCTTAAGTTGTGGCATCGCGGACGTGACGGACACCGCCCCAGCGAGGAATCGCTTGAACGCTACACACGAGACACGGCAGGCAAATATTTTGTGCTTCCGTCTGGAAGGCCAAAGGGCGACAGCGATCCGGAACTGCGCCACCTCCGCGCAGTGGCCCGCCTTGTGGCGATCTACGAGCGGGCGAAACTGAAAACCCGGACGCGGATTGATCCGGAATCGGCATCAAGTTTTCCGCGGCGGTCGGCTGGCTGACACTCCAGTTGCGCCCCCGGATCGGCCGGAGGCATCGACAGGAAACCGACCATGACCCACATCACACATGCCCGCACCGCTGACCGCCTGAGCAAGCTTGTCGCCGGCCTGGAAGCCGAACGCGAGAACATCGCCGACGTACTGCACCACGACCACGGCGGCGCCCGTGACAAGGTGCTCTCTGAGCTTTCGAACGCCGCTCATGAGCTTGAACAGGCGTTCCGCGCCCTCCGCCGCTAAGCCGGTGCGGCGAAAGCTGGACAGCGGCGGCGGCGTCAATGACACTCAGGGAACCGAGACCGATGTCCCGGTCCGACGAGGGAGGATCAATTTATATGCTTTTGGGATGGAAGGCACTGGCAACCGAAACCGGCCTGACCCGCAAGGCGTTGCTGATGCGCATGGCTCGCGGCACCCTGCCGCTGTCGGCGACATGGCACGAAGGACAGCGCGCCTTTGACGGCGACGAGGTTAAACGCTGGATCGCAGCGGGTATGCCCCGCCGGCTGCACTAGCAGCGCTAGAAACAACAAAAGCCGGTCAGGGGCCTAATCCTGAGCGGCTTTCGTAGTAGGGCGAGGAAACGGCCCCTTAACTGTGCCCACGGCTGGACCCCGTGAAACACATAGGTAGTGCAGGAATCGACTATATCGAGCCTGCGCGTCAGATACAAGGACTTTGTTTAATGACGACGCAAAATCAGTTTGACCCGAGCGAGAGCGTCAAGGCTCGCCAACGGGCTTCCCTTCTCGCCGCGCTGCGGCTTGGTGCTGTGACCACCCTGGAAGCCCGCGAAGTGCTCGGCGTCATGCACCCCGCCGGGCGCGTGTTTGAGCTGCGCCGCTCGGGCTACACGATTGTAACTCTGCGCCGCAAAGTAGTCGATGCGGACGGCAGATCGCACCAGTCCGCAGCCTACGTGCTCCGCGACGGGGGTGCAGCATGAACGCCTTCGACCCGCACATGCCGCTGTACGAGGGCACCTATTTTACCTGCACGGGCAAAACCACCTGGACCGCCCACAACACGGGGCAGGTAAAAGCCCTGCTCGAAGGCGACGAACCGCCGGAGTTCCGCACGGCGCTTGCCGTCGTCGGCCCTGCCGACTTCGACGCCCTGACGGTCGCCGAACAGCGCACCGTCCGCCACCTTGGCCCCTGGTACGCAGATTTCGACGGCGAAACCTTGGACGAGGCCATCACCGACTTCAAGGCCGTGCTTGGCAAGTTGCAACGGCTCGGCCTGGACCTGAACGCCGTCCGCCTCTTCGCTACCGGCGGTCGCGGGTTTCATATTGAGGTGCCGCCGGAGTGCTTCACGGTCTCCGGCCTGCCCGGTGAAGGCGTCGCCGGCCTGCCGCGCATCTACCTGGAGATGGCCCACGCCTTGTATATGGGCTGCATGGACCTGCGCGTCTACTCGGGCAAGCGTGGCCGCATGTGGCGGACGCCGAACCGCCAGCGGGCCAACGGTGCGTACAAAGTGGCGATCACCGCCGACGAGGCGTTGAACATCACGCCTGAACGGTACGCCGACCTGTGCAGCGCCCCGCGTGCGTTCAGTCCTCTGGCGGCACCGACCTTCTGCAGGGGTCTGGCGGACCTCTACCGCAGTGCACGTGACAAGGTGTCCCGCCCGAAGAAGCCCCGCAAGCAGCCCGAGAAGCTCGCGGCGGAACTCGACCGCCGGTTCAAGAAGAAGGGCTTGCCCCTGCCCCCGTCCCTGCTACTGCTCTTGGGCAGCAAGTTGTCTGCGCGAGATGGTGTCGGCTGGAACACGATCTGTGTGCAGCTTGCTATCAGCGCCCGTGCGATGGGCATGGACGAGGACACGCTTATCAAGCTGGCCGGCCCGCTGCTCGATGGTCACCGTGGGGATAGTGGCCGCTACGCGACGAGGAGCCAGCGAGAACGCGAACTGCGCAACAAGCTGGCGTACTTCGACGGCGAGGGGCTTTACGACTTCTCGGCGGCGGGCATCAAGTCGATCCTGCCGAAGGGCCTTCCGTGCAATGACCTGGAGGGCCTGTGATGGAACTGAACATCAGCCCTGAGGTTGTCGCCTCATTCTCTCGCAGTAAGGCGGAATGGCTTGCTGCGCTGGACGCTGCAAAGGAGGACGCCGACGAAGTTAGGCGGCTCTCTGAGGACATGCACCTGTCTCCCGTCCTGTCCCATGTCGATAAGCGGGAACTGGTCAAGGTTGCCGCAAAGCTCATTGGCACCACGTACAGCGCCCTGAACCGTGACCTTAAGTTGCACGAAGTTGAGAGCGAGCCGCGCCGCGATCACCTCAGTTTTGCCCGTGAGGCGGTGGAGGGCTTCGGCCCTGGCGCGTTGATCCATGCAAAGGGGCAGTTTTGGGCATGGCGTGACCGGGGCGTGTGGGAAAGCATCGAGGAACAAGTTATCCGCCGGGCAGCGATTCAGTGCCTCGAAGGCGCGGAGACGGTGACCGATGCGACAGTCCGCAGCGTGGTTTGCCTCATGCGCGACGAAGCCCACGGCGAGGGCACCCAGTTCGACAAACCGGCGGACCGTCGTATCAACTGCGCCAACGGCACCCTTGTTTATGCGGATGGGGCATGGGCTTTGCAGGAACATCGCCGGGCGGACTACCTCACGACGATGCTGCCGGTCGCTTATGACCCGGACGCCATGTGCCCGCGCTTCGAGCGTTTCCTTGACGAGATTTTCGAGGGGGACGAGGACGCAGCCGACAAGCGGCAGGCGGTCTTGGAGATGGCCGGGTATAGCCTGCTCCAATCCTGCCGCTATGAGCGGTTCGTGATCCTGGTCGGCTCAGGATCGAACGGCAAGTCTGTACTGCTCGAAGTGCTGCGGAATCTCGTCGGTGACGGGCAAGTCTCGGCGGTAGAGCCTGCCCGCATGGGTGACCGCTTCCAACGTGGGCACCTGCGCGGCAAGTTGGTCAATCTGGTGCCTGAGTTGCCTGTCGGGTCCATGCTCGCCGATGCAGCCATGAAAGCCTTCACGTCCGGCGACACGGTGAATGGCGAGTTCAAGGGCGGCCAGCCCTTCGACTATCGCCCCTTCGCCACGATCTGGCTTGGCACCAACAACATGCCCCACACCCGCGACCTGTCGGATGGCATGTTCCGCCGTGCCTTGATCCTCAAGTTCAACCGCCAGTTCCGCGAGGGCGAACGCGAAATCGGACTGGCCGACAAGCTGCTGGCGGAACTGCCCGGCATCTTGGCTGCAGCGTGCCGCGCCCTGGCCGGCGTCTTCGAGCGGGGTTACATCACCTCGCCGGCTTCGTCGATGGAGGCGCTCAAGCGCTGGCGCATGGACTCGGATCAGGTCGCCAACTTCGTTGAGGATCGTTGCAAGGTCGGGCCTGAGTTTGGCCCGACACCTCACGCGACGCTGTTTCAGGCGTTCCGGGAGTGGGCTGCAGCCGAAAACCACTCTCACACGGTCACTGGCAAGGCGTTCTCCCAGCGACTTGAGGGCCTGGGCATCACCGCCGGCCGTTTCACGATGGCGGGTAAGCGTGACCGTGGTTTTATGGGGATCGACGTGCAGCGGTAGCGCGCGGGACAGATGTGGCCGGATAGGGGACAGATTGGCAAACCACCTGTCCGGCCCGCAAGCCAGTAACGGCGCGGGTTTCGAGGGTTTCGGGACAGATGGACAGGTTTTAGCCCACTTCCTTCTATATAGGAAAAAGTTTTTTCCTTGGCTCTCAAAAAAATGTTTTTTCTATATGTCCGATTTAGAAAAAATCTGTCCATCTGTCCCGAAAACCCGGAAAGCCTTGTCTGGCGAGGGTTTCCAGCCGGACAGGTGCCTAAAACATCTGTCCCGATCTGTCCGCATCTGTCCCGCACCGCTTGTCAGATCAGGCCAGCCCACAGAAAAACTGAATAAATGAACAGTCCAAAATTGAACGAACTTGCCCCGCCGGCGGCCGGGGACACGCCCGCCGGCTGGTCCTTCGACCAATGCCCGACCACCCAGACCGCCCGACTTCTGGGCGTGCTGGTGCCCGGCGACGGCCTCAACCCTGCACGGGATGCTTACGCCGGCTTGTGCGCATTGAACACCCGTCTGTTAAACGCCCCCGAAACCGAAGTCATGGAAGCACTCACGCGGCAAGCTGCGCTGCTCGAAGCCTTGTCGCTGCACTACACCCGCGAAGCCCTTGCAGCAAAGAAGCCTGAACACGCGAGCCTGTTGCAGGCGACAGCGTTGAAGTGCCAGAAGGCACACATGAACGTGCTCGGTGCAATCCGCCAGATGAACGAGGACAAGCGCAATGCCGAAGCCATCCCGGCGGATTGACCTTGAACAACGGCGCGACCACGCCAACGCGGTGCGGCTTTGGGAAGCGGCGGCGGGTCGCCATACCGGACCAAAAACCGATGAAGGCAAGTTCAAGGCGGGCCAGCGTAGCCGCAAGCATGGTTTGCGGTCTGGCGATGGTCAGGCGCTCATGCGGTGGATTGCTTCGGTGAATCGACTTGTTCGAGGGTTGCGTTAACATCACCTCAACATGCACAAGGAGCACCAATGCCCACTGAGTTGATTGCAGTTCTAGGCACGCTCTCCGGCGTTGCCGTAGGAGGAGCCCTAAACTACCTTGCGACCAAGAGAGTTAAGAACCTTGAATGGCGGTTCACCATCGCAAAAGAGCAAGCGGCTACAAGACAGAAGCTTTACGCAGAATTCATCGTCGAAGCCCAGAGGCTAACGATGCAAGCCATGGATAGTAAGGTTAGCACTGCCGCAGCCCTGGACCCTATGAGTTCAAAATTTGCGGAAATCTCGCTTCTTGCTCCAGAGAATGTCATTGATGCAGCAAGGTCGCTTCTCAATAACACCCTAGAGGAACACTCGGCGAACTCGAAACCCGAGGCCGGGAATTTCTATAAGCTCAAGTCTGAGTTTATCGTTGCGGCCAAGCTCGACATCGAGAGTCTTATGGATAGAGCGACAAAGGGCCTGTAAAGCCCAAAAGTTTCAAAACCCCGCCCCGTTGCACAAGCGCCCAGGGGGCGCACTCCCTCTGCCCCCACAGAAAATGTCTGGGGGGCTTATAGAATTACTCAATCCAGACATAAAAACATTCGATTGCCTGAAAGCCGCATTTTCGTTGTTCAATGAAAAAGGCGGTTGTCACCACAGCGTTTCGGGACAACCGCCGGACAACCGAAGATAACCACGGAACTGTCCAGAGGACGCACAAAAGCAAAACAGCCTGCGACGTTTTCACGTAACAGGCTGTTTTGTAAGGTGTTAGTGGTGGACCGAATGAGGATCGAACTCACGACCTCCGCATTGCGAACGCGGCGCTCTCCCAGCTGAGCTATCGGCCCACGTAAGCCGCACATTATAGCGGCGGTTTTTTGCGCTGAAAAGCCCCTTTTGCCCCCGGCGGCTAGGTTTCGTCGTCCTCGCCCGAGCCCACCGCGGCGCGACCGAGGCGGTCGACGACAGCCGACCACTCCGGCCCGGCCGGCGGGGTTTCGACCAGGATGCGGCGGCAGCCGACGGCGTCGAGATCGCGCAGGGCGGCGTAGAGATCGTGGCCGTAGGCAGCGGCGTCCGGCGCGGCGGCAACCCAGCGCACGCCGTCGGGAAGGCGGTCCGGGCGCGCCATGCGGGCGAGCACCGCATCGCCCGGCTGGAGGGCCGCCAGCAGATCGGCGCCGGCGATGAGTTCCAGCGGCGTGCGCGGCGCGTAGTGGGCGGCCAGCGCGCCGGAAACCCGGGGCGCGGCAGCGCCGCCCTGCCCGGCTTCGTCCTCGCCGCGCAGGCGGGGGCGACGGCCGATGACGCGGGCGATGTCGTCCACGCCGATGGCACCGGGGCGCAGGATCACCGGCACATCGCGGGAGAGATCGAGGATGGTGGATTCGAGGCCGACCTGGCACGGGCCGCCGTCGAGGATCAGCGGCACGCGGTCGCCCAGCTCTTCGCGCACGTGGTCGGCGGTGGTGGGGCTGATGCGGCCGAAGCGGTTGGCCGACGGCGCGGCGATGCCGCCACCGAAGGCGCGCAGCAGCTCGAGCGCGACCGGGTGATCGGGCACCCGCAGGCCGACGGTATCCTGACCGCCGGTGACGAGGTCGGGCACGTCTTCGTGCTTTTTCAGGATCAGCGTCAGCGGGCCGGGCCAGAAGGCGCGGGCCAGCGCGATGGCCTCTTTGGGGATCGCCCGCGCCCACACCGGCAGCTGCTCGGCGTCGGGCAGGTGGACGATCAGCGGGTGGTCGGACGGGCGACCCTTGGCGGCGAAGATCCGGGCGCAGGCGTCGGGGTTCATCGCATCGGCGCCGAGACCATAGACCGTCTCGGTGGGCAGGGCGACGAGGTCGCCCCGGCGGAGCAGCGCGACGGCCTGCTGGATGGGGTTCATGCCGCCGGCGGGCTCAGGCGTCCTGCACGCCGATGGCGGCGCGGGCGGCCAGCGCCTTGGCGAGCACGTCGGCGGCGTCGCTGCCGACCACCGTGAAGTGGCCCATCTTACGGCCGTGGCGGGCGTGGTGCTTGGCGTAGAGGTGCAGCTTGAGGCCGGGCACGGCGTGGAGGATGGACCAGTCGGGCTCGCGGTAGCGGCCGTGGGGCTCGCCGCCCTCGAACCATAGCTCGCCCAGCAGATTGACCATCGCCGAGGCGCTGTGCTGGGTGGTGTCGCCCAGGGGCAGGCCGCACAGGGCGCGCACCTGCTGCTCGTACTGGCTGGCGACGCAGGCGTCGATGGTGTGGTGGCCGCTGTTGTGGGGGCGCGGGGCCATCTCGTTGACCACCAGCCGGCCACCGGTGACGAAGAACTCGACCGCCAGGGTGCCGATGAAACCGAGCCGCGCGGCGATGAGCGCGGCACAGCGACGGGCTTCGGCCTCGATG
Organism: Zoogloea sp.; assembly: GCF_041904905.1. Lineage (GTDB taxonomy): Bacteria > Pseudomonadota > Gammaproteobacteria > Burkholderiales > Rhodocyclaceae > Zoogloea. Next base: position 48,466 of record NZ_JAYRMI010000015.1, read on the forward strand.
GCGGGGGCAACCCGGGCGGGGGCGATGGAGACGTCGAGGATGCCGCGGCTGTGCTGGTTCTCGACGGTGGGGAAGGTGCTCACGGCGCCGTTCTCGTCGCGGGCCAGCACCACCGAGACCTCGCAGTCGAGGGGCAGCATGGCTTCGAGCACGCAGGCTTCGCCCTTGAAGCGGTGGAAGGCGTGCAGGGCCTCGGCGGCGGTGGCGACGCGGGCCTGGCCCTTGCCGTCGTAGCCGAAGCGGGCGACCTTGAGGATCGCCGGGAACAGGCTGGCGTCGGCCACGGCGATGTCGGCATCCGACTGGATCACCGCGAAGGGGCCGTGGGGCAGGCCGTTGTCGCGCAGGAAGGATTTTTCGGCGATGCGGTTCTGGCACACCGCCACCGCCGCCGCGCCCGGGCGCACCGGGACGAACTTGGCGAGGTAGTCGAGCGTCTCGGCCGGCACGTTCTCGAACTCGGTGGTCACCGCGGCGCAGGCGTCGGCGAGGGTGTCGAGGGCGGCGAAGTCGTCGTAGCCGGCCTGCAGGTGGCGGTCGGCGATGAGCCCGGCCGGGCTGTGGGGGTCGGGGTCGAGCACCCAGACCTTGTAGCCCATTTCGTGGGCCGCGGCGACGAAGAAGCGGCCGAGCTGGCCGCCGCCGAGCATGCCGAGGGTGGCGGGCGGGAGGATCATCGCGTCAATCCTGGGTTCAGATCGGGTCGAGGGTCATGGCCAGCACGCTGGCGGTCTGCGCGGCGCGGAAGGCGTCGAGCTTGTCGGCCAGCGCGGCGTCGGTGGCGGCCAGCAGCGACACGGCGAAGAGGCCGGCGTTGGCGGCCCCGGCCTCGCCGATGGCGAAGGTGGCCACCGGGATGCCCTTGGGCATCTGGACGATGGACAGCAGGGAATCCTTGCCCGACAGGGCCTTGGACTGCACCGGCACGCCCAGCACCGGCAGGGTGGTCTTGGCGGCGATCATGCCCGGCAGGTGGGCGGCGCCGCCGGCCCCGGCGATGATGGCCTTGATGCCCCGGCCGCGGGCCGCCTCGGCGTATTCGAACATCAGGTCGGGCGTACGGTGGGCGGAGACGACGCGGGCCTCGAAGGCCACGCCGAAATCCTTCAGCACCTTGGCGGCGGCCTGCATGGTGGGCCAGTCGGAGTTGGAGCCCATCACGATGCCGACGACGGGGTTCTGTGCGTTCATGGATCAGCCTTTCCGGGCAGCGCGGGTTGCCGACTCGACGGTGTTGGCGAGCAGCATGGTGATGGTCATGGGGCCGACGCCGCCGGGCACCGGGGTGATGGCACCGGCGACTTCCTTCGCGGATTCGAAATCCACGTCGCCGCACAGTTTGCCCGCGTCCGGCCCGTCCTGCAGGCGGTTGATGCCCACGTCGATGACCACGGCGCCGGGCTTGACCATGTCGCCGGTGACGAAACGGGGCTTGCCGATGGCGGCCACCAGGATGTCGGCGCGGCGGGTGTGGAAGTTCAGGTCGCGGGTGCCCGAGTGGCACACGGTGACGGTGGCGCCGGCGGCGGTGAGGAGCATCGCCATCGGCTTGCCGACGATGTTGGAGCGGCCGATCACCACGGCCTCGGCGCCGCGCAGGGGCATGTCGATGCTCTTGAGCATCTCCATCACGCCGTTGGGGGTGCACGGCAGGAAGGCTTCCTGGCCCTGGGACAGGCGGCCGACGTTCTCGGCGTGGAAGCCGTCCACGTCCTTCTCGACGGAGATGGCTTCGAGCACTTCCTTCTCGTCGAACTGCTTCGGCAGCGGCAGCTGCACCAGGATGCCGTGCACCGACGGGTCGGCGTTGAGTTCGGCGATCTTGCCCAGCACGTCGGCCGGGGCGGCATCCTGCGGGTATTCGAACTTGAGGGACTTGATGCCGGCCTTCTCGCAGCCAGCCACCTTGTTGCGCACGTAAACCGCCGAAGCCGGATCGCCGCCGACCAGGATCACCGCCAGACAGGGCTGGGTGCCCCCGGCGGTCAGTGCAGCCGCCTTCTCGGCGAGTTCTCCGCGGAGCTTCGCGGAAAGCGCGTTGCCATCGATGATGCGAGCCGTCATGCCTGCGCCCCTCAGGAAAAACCTGAGAGTGTACCACGACTTAGCCGCGTTTCACGCGCAACCGCGGTGCGGGCGGCGGCGCCCGCGCGGCAAGCCGCCGGCTAGACCGACAGCGCCGCGGCCCGCGCCTGACCGGCGTCGAAGGCGCGCAGGTTCAGCTCGCGCCGTTCGGGCTTCCTCTGGGCGAAGCGGGCCTCGACCGCGTTCCGCAGCACCCGGGCCGGAAACGGCAGATGAGCCGACATGGCGCCCAGCATCACCGTGTTGCCCAGGCGGATGTCGCCGAACGCCAGCGCGATCTCGGCGGCGTCGAAGGCCTGCAGGGGCACGCCCAGAGCGCGCAGCTGGCCGACCGGATCGGCCGGGTACTCGAACACGCCGCACTCCACCACCGGCGGCGACAGGCGCGAGGTGTTGGTGAGCACCGGCGCGCCCGGGCGCAGCATGTGGGCCCAGCGCAGGGTTTCGGCGGCCTCGAAGCCCACCAGCAAGTCGGCGTCGCCCGGGGCGATCTGGGGCGACAGCACCCGCTCGCCAAAGCGCAGGTGCGACACCACCACCCCGCCCCGCTGGCTCATGCCCGCCACTTCGGTCTTCTTGGCGTCGAAGCCAAGGGCCAGCGCCGCTTCGGCGAGGATCTCGGTGGCCGTCATCACGCCCTGACCGCCGATGCCGCAGACGAGGATGTTGGTGTTCCGCTGCATTGCCTGCCCTCCTCAGCTTCTGCTCATGAAGCGCACCGGCACCACCGGCGCGGCATGCACGATGGCCTTCGGCGCGCAGGGCTGGACGCACAACCCGCAGCCGGTGCACGCGCTGGTCTCGATGCGCACGAAGGCGAGGTCGACCGCCTTGCCCGACGGCTTGATGGCCGTGTCGCGGCGGGTGACGTGGATGGCCGGGCAGCCCACCTCCAGGCAGTTGCCGCAGCCGGTGCAGGTGTCGTCGATCACCGCGTAGGGCGGCGTCTGCTTGTAGTCGTCGATGAGCACGCAGGGCCGGTCGGTGATGATGACCGAGGGCTCGTCGATCTTCGTCTCCTCCCGCAGGGCCTTGAAGAGCACCGGCAGCTGGTAGGGGTCCACCACCCGGATGCGCGCCTTCTTCACCCCGAGCGCCTCGCACATCCGCGGGAAATCCACCCGCGGCGCCGCGGCCCCGCGGATGTCGCGGCCGGTGGCGGGGTTGTCCTGGCCGCCGGTCATGCCCACGGCGCGGTTGTCCAGCAGCAGCACCGTGACGTTGCCGCCGTTGTAGGTGATGTCGAGCAGGCCCTGCAGGCCCATGTGCATGAAGGTGGAGTCGCCGATCACCGCGACGATCTTCTTGTTGCCGTCGGCCTCGCCGCGCCCCTTGTCCATGCCCAGCGCCATGCCCATCGAGGCGCCCATCGAGATGCAGGTGTCCAGCGCGTTCCAGGGGTGGCCGGCGCCCAGGGTGTAGCAGCCTATGTCGCCGGAGACGATGAGGTTCTTGAGCTGCGAGAGGGTGTAGTAGATGCCCAGGTGCGGGCAGGCCACGCACATGGTGGGCGGGCGCGGGAAGACCGGCTGGGCCGGCAGCGCGTCCGCCTCGGGCAGCGCCTCGCCGCGCAGGCGGGCCACGCCCCGGCGCAGCACCTCGGGCGACAGCTCGCCCAGGCGCGGCAGCACGTCCTTGCCGGTGCAGGCGATGCCGGCGGCCTTGATCTCCGCTTCGACGAGCGGTTCGGTCTCCTCCACCACCAGCAGGGTTTCAACCCCGGCGGCCAGCTCGCGCACCAGCTCGAGGGGCAGCGGATAGCTCATGCCCAACTTGAGCACCGGCGCATCGGGGAAGGCTTCGCGCACGTGCATGTAGGCCGGGCCGGACGCGACGAAGCCGATCCGCCGGTCGCGGCCGGGCTCGATGCGGTTGAGGGGCGAGGCGCCCGCCTCCACCCGCAGCGCCGCCTCGCGCTCGAACATCGGCGGCAGGCGCGGCTTGGCGTTGCCGGGCACCATCACCCAGCGCCGGGGGTCCTTGACGAAGCCGGTGGGCTCGTGGGTTTCGGGCGGGGCGAGTTCGACGCGGCCCTTCACGTGGCAGATGCGGGTGGTGAGGCGCAGGATCACCGGCACGCAGAACTGCTCCGACAGCCCGAAGGCGGCGCGGGTCATGTCGTAGGCTTCCTGGGAATCGGCCGGCTCCAGCACCGGCAGGTGGGCGAAGCGGCCCCAGAAGCGCGAGTCCTGCTCGTTCTGGGACGAGGACATGCCCACGTCGTCGGCCACGGCGATCACCAGCCCGCCTTCGACGCCGGTCACGGTCATCGTCATCAGCGCGTCGGAGGCCACGTTGAGGCCCACGTGCTTCATCGCGCTGAAGGCCCGGGCGCCCATCGTCGAGGCGCCCAGTGCCACTTCGAGGGCCACCTTTTCGTTGGGCGACCACTCGGCGTAGAGGCCGGGGAAGCGGGCCAGCACTTCGAGGATCTCGGTGCTCGGCGTGCCGGGGTAGGCCGCCGCCACACGCACGCCGGCATCCCGCGCGGCGTGGGCGACGGCGTCGTTACCGGACAGGAACAGGCGGTTCGCCGCGGCGGCGGTGAGGGCGTTTCCCATGAAGCGGACTCCGACAGGTTGAAGCCGGAGAGTTTAGGAAAGCGCGCCGCGGGCAGGCTTGAGACAAGTCAATAAAGATACATTTTTCGACTAACTACACGAAAATATGTATCACGTTCGCCCCGCAAGCCCTTCGATCGCCATCACGTGCTGAACCAGCTCTGCCAGCGACTGCGCGCCCATCTTCTCCATCACGCGGGCGCGGTGGACTTCCACCGTCTTGATACTGATTCCGAGCACATCGGCGATCTGTTTGTTTAACTTTCCGACGATGATGAGGTCCAGCACCTCGCGCTCGCGCTGGGTGAGCTGGTCGAGCCGGCGGGAGACTTCGGCGTCCTGGCGGCGGCGGTCGCGGCTCTCGCGCTCGGTGGCGAGGCACTGGCTGACCAGATGCAGCAGGTCGTTGTCGTTGAAGGGCTTCTCGATGAAATCGACGGCGCCCTTCTTGAGCGCCGCCACCGCCATCGGCACGTCGCCGTGGCCGGTGATGAAGATGACCGGCAGGGTGCAGTACTGGGCGCGCAGGCGCTCGTGCAGCTCCAGCCCGCTCATCCCGGGCATGCGCACGTCGAGCAGCAGGCAGCCGTTGAACTCGGGCCGCCAGCGGCGCAGGAAATCCTCGGCCGACGCGAACGCGGCCACCTTGAAACCTTGGGATTCCAGCAGCCAGACGAGGGAATCCCGCAGGGCCTCGTCGTCGTCCACCAGATAAATGATTTGTTCAGGCATCGAGTCGGGCGCTTTCACGGGGCGTCTCCAAAGGCAGGGTGAAGCGGAAGATACATCCTCCGGCGGGGTTCGCGTCCACCCACAGGCGGCCGTCGTGGAATTCGACGATGGAGCGGCAGATGTTGAGGCCCATGCCCATGCCCTCGGCCTTGGTGGTGTAGAAGGGCGAGAACAGCTTCTCGCGGGCTTCGTCCGACAGGCCGTGGCCCCGGTCGGCCACCGACACCTCCACCAGCTTGTGCTCGGCGATCCGCGCCGACACGGTGAGGATGCGCTCCTCGGCGGGCGTCTCGCGCATGGCCTCGATGCCGTTCTTGACCAGGTTGAGCACCACCTGCTCGATCATCACGGTATCGGCGAACACCGGCGGCAGGTCGGCGGGGAGCTGGCTCAACACCTGGGCGCCGTGGCGGCGGGCGTCGATCTCCACAAAGCCGATGGCGTCCTCGACGATGCCCGACAGGGCCACCAGCTGCCGCCGCGGCTCGCTCTTCTTCACGAACTCGCGCACCCGGCGGATGATCCGCCCGGCCCGCTCGGCCTGGGCGCTGGCCTTCTGCATGGCGGTGAGGATGTCCTCCTGACGGTAATCGCCCGACTGCAGGCGATTGACGCAGCCCATCGAGTAATTGGCGATGGCCGCCAGCGGCTGGTTGAGTTCGTGGGCCAGGGTGGAGGCCATCTCGCCCATGGTGATGAGGCGCGAGGTGCGCTGCAGGCGTTCCTGCTGGGCGCGGTTTTCCTCCTCGACGCGCTTCTTGTCGGTGATGTCGGTGGCGATCGCCATCCGCACCACGCGGCCGTCCACCCAGCGGGTGGCACGCTCGCGGATGTGATACCAGCGGCCCGAGAGCCCGTTCTGCAGCTCGCCGTCGTACAGCTCGCGGGGCACCTGCTGGGGCGACAGGCGGCGCGGGTCCACGTCGTACCAGTTGGTGTCGGGCGGCGTGGGCAGGCCGTAGATGCCCACCCGCTGGCCCACCGCGTCGAAGCCGTAGATGCTCTTGAAGGCGCGGTTGGCGAAGAGGATCTCGTCGTTGGCCGCGTCGGCCACGTACACCGCCGCGTCGAGGCCGTCGAGGATCGCCACGAAGCGCTCGTGGGCGGCCTCCAGCTGGGCGCGCACCCGCTTGGGCTCGGTGATGTCGGTGATCGAGGCCATCCAGCCGGTCTGGCGCCCGTCCCCGTCGATCAGCGGCGACAGGTAGAAGCGGGCGTCGATGTGCTCGCCGTTCTTGCGCTGGATGCGCATCTCGAAGCCGGTGGTCGGCGCGTTGCCGCTGAGGGTGAGTTCCAGGTTGCGCTGCAGGCTCTCGGTGTCATCCGGCGGCCAGTAGGCAAACGGCGGGCTGGTGCCCACCAGCTCGTCCCGCGACCAGCCGGTCATGCGGCAGAAGGCCGGGTTCACGTAGGTGATGCGGCCGGTGAGGTCGATGGCCCGCAGGCCGGTGATGAGGGATTCCTCCATCGACTGGCGGAAGGCGTATTCGTGGTGCAGCGCCTCCTCCGCCGCCTTGCGCCCGGTGATGTCGTGGGCCACGGCGTACATCAGCTTCTCCTCGGGCACCGAGTTGATGCTCCAGGCCAGCCAGCGGTAACTGCCATCGGCGCAGCGGCAGCGGTTCTCGAAGGCCTCTGGCGTGCCCGCCGCCAGGCTGCGCAGGTGCACCACCGAATCGGCCACGTCGTCCGGGTGGATGTAATCGAGCAGCGACTGCCCCGGCAGCGCCTCGGGCGAATGGCCCAGAATGCGCTCGAAGGCCGGGTTGCAGCGGCGGAACACCCCGTCGTGGCCCAGCACCGCCAGCATGTCGAGGGACAGGTTGAACAACCGGTCGCGCTCCTTCTCCACCCGCACCCGGCGCAGCATGTGGGCCCGCAACGCCCACAGGCTCCACAGCACGAAGAACGACAGCCCGACGATCACCGCAATCGGAAAACCCTTGGGCAGATCGCCCTCCACCCGGTAGGCGGTGGCCTGCAGCGCCAGCCCGTTGCCCGGCGGGTCGAGCGGCACCGAGAACTCGAGGCTCTCGTCCAGCGCCCGCAGGGTGGAATTGGCCGCCAGCAGCTCGCCCCTGGCGTTGGTGAAGGACAGCCGGTATTTCTCGCCGAACCAGCTCGGCACCAGATGCGCCACCATCCGCTCGATGGAATACACCGCCACGATCGCCCCCAGCGGCTGGCGCCCCTGCTGCACCGGCAGGTACACCTCCAGCACCGCCATGTTGCGGCCATTCACGTAGGCCTCGCCGTACACCGGCCGGCCCAGCTCGCGGGATCGCCCCAGCACCGCCACCTGCACCTGCGACAGCCCGTCGCCCACCAGCCAGTCGGTGGTGTCGAAGGGCGCGGTCCATTTCACCCGCTGGTCGCCGGTGACCCACACCACGTTCACCAGCTCGGGGTTGTTGGCGATGTGCTGGTTGGCCCGCACCTGAAAGCCGTCGCCGTCCAGCGTGCCGGCGGCCAGCTCCCGCGCCAGCTGGCCCAGGAACTCCTCGGTGCCCTGCATGTGCAGGCGCATGGTCTGCTCGGCCCACTGCACATCCCGCGCCATCGCCGCCCGGGCGGTCTCGCTCTCCTGGCGCTGGAGCACCCACACCAGCACCAGCATCGCCAGCGCAAAGATCAGGACGGCAAAATTGGGCGCCGACCAGTACCAGCTGGCAGGCACCCGGGTCGGCGGCATCTTGGGGGAAGGATTCGTGTTCGACATGTCCCGCGCATCGTCGCCGCGGAAGCGGGAATGGCGCATCGGGGGTTTCCCTAATCGGGTGGCGCCGCCCGCGCCGTCCCGGCGCAGGCGGCGGGCCCCTCCGGGGCCAAACCCCCGGTCACGCGTCCCGCGTGACCAACGCCTCCGGCGGGCGCTCCACGCTGCCCTCCGGGCCCTTTGACCTGAGGGCAAGGCGGAAGCCAATGCCGTAGCTGCGAGCACCCCGATTGATCCAGATGCGGTCGGCAGCGTAGCGGCGGAGGCGGTTGTTCCACGACCCGCCGCGCAGCACTCGGTCGACGCCCTCCGGGCCGCGCGAGTCGATCCGCGGAGCGCCACTATAGGCCCGCAGGCTGTCCGCACACCATTCCCACACGTTGCCGTGCATCTGGTACAGGCCCCAGGCGTTCGGGACGAAACTCCTCACCGGCACCGTCCTTCCCCGGTACTCGCCCGTCGAGCCGTCGGCGTCGCTGTACGTCGCGCCGTAGTTGGCTTGCTCGGGCGTAATCCCGTCGCCCCAACTGAACGCCGTCTCACTGCCCGCACGGCACGCATACTCCCATTCTGCTTCCGTCGGTAAATCCGCCTTCAAACCCGGCAGGCGCTTTTCCACTTCCCTCAAAAAGCCTTGCACATCGTCCCAGCTCACCTGCTCCACCGGGTTCTGCGGGTCGTCCTTGAAGCGGCTGGGGTTGCTCCCCATCACCGACACCCACACCGACTGGCTGCACACCGTCTCCGCCAACCAGAATCCTTCCGTCAGACGAACACGGTGACGCGGGCCTTCGTCGCGGTCACGCCCCACCTCGCCTTCCGGCGAACCTATCCAGAACTCCCCCGGCGGAATCCAGCGGAAACGCTGGCTCACGCCACTGAAGCGGGCATCTCCATACAAACCGTACTCATCCACCCCGAGGCCGCTGTCGCCCTGCCAGATCCGGCTCGGCGCGTCCCACGCCAGCCGGCGCACCAGCCCCAGCCAATCCACCGGTACGAATGCCCCCTTGGCGTCCTGCAACACGGTATCGGCCCACCACGGCTTGGGCGGCAACTGCAAAAGCGGTTGGGGCGCTTTGGGAACGATGAGCGTCGGCGCAGGTGGCGGCACCGGCGTTCGGGCCACCACCTCAGCCTCGCTGCGCCGCACAATCGCGGGCTTGCTCGTTGGAGGGGCCCTGCCTGCATCGACCCCACGCAAGCGCGCGATCAAGGCCGCAAAATTGGTCTGACGATGCACCGCCTCGCTCAAGGCGTTGATGTCCGCCAAGGTGACCAACGGCCCAAGCACGTGATGAAAAATCCTCGAGTACGCCTTCAGATCGTCCAGCGACTGTTCGGCAGGCACCGAATCCGTCGCATCCAGCTCGGCCTTCAGCGCCCAGTACCGCGACTCCCACGACGCGCGGATCTCGTTGCGCCAGGAGGGCTGTGAAATCGGCAGCCCATCCAGCAGGATCGGGTAGACCCGTTCGCGGAAATCGCCAAGCTGCGCCATCTCGATCAGCTCGTACATGCAGTACGGCGACTCCACGTACTGCGGGCTGAGCACGACCACCACCTGCTCGGCGGCCGCGATCTCGTCCATGAACGCCCGGATCGACCCGCCATACCCCAGCGCCCGCACATCCCGCACCAGCTCCACGCCCTGCCCCGCCAGCGCCGTCTCCAGCGCGGCGACCACCCCCGAATCCTCCTCCGCCTTCCAGGCGTAGGAGACATAAACCTTCAGCGCCACGATGCGTCCTTTCCCCTCATGCCCCGATCATCGCCAAGGCCGCCCGCCGATGCAAGCGATGCGGCGGCGCAGCTAGGGGTTGTCCCGGATTTGACCGGGGGCGGGGGCGGGCGTAGCGTTGAACGCCACCGGCGGGAAAGGCGCTGCCCGGCGGCGACGTGACCATAACCACAACGATAACCACAACGGCGGAGACACCCTTGCTTCGATTCGTGCGTGCCGCGGCCTGTGCCGCGCTGGGTTTGCTCGCGGCTGGCGCGGCGGCGGCGGAGCCGATCCGCATCGGCGTGACCGGGCCTTTCACCGGCGGGTCGAGCCCGATGGGGGTGGCGATGCGCGACGGCATCCGCCTGGCGGCGCGGGAGATCAACGACGCCGGCGGCATCCTCGGCCGGCCCGTGCAGCTGGTGGAGCGCGACGACGAGGCCCGCCCGGAGCGCGGCGCCCAGATCGCCCAGGAGCTCATCAACCACGAGAAGATCGTGGCCGGGCTGGGCATCGTGAACACCGGCGTGGCGCTGGCCAGCCAGCGCTTCTACCAGCAGGCCCATGTGCCGATGATTACCTCGGTGGCCACCGGGTCGGTCATCACCAAGCAGTTCCTGCCGCCGCAATACCCGGACAACTACATCTTCCGCGTCTCGGCGCCCGATACCCTCCAGGCGGCGATGATCGTGGAGGAAGCCGTGGTGCGCCAGCGCCTGCGCCGGGTGGCGATCTTCCACGACAGCACCAACTACGGCCAGCTCGGCCGCGAAGACCTGGAGCGCGCGCTGGAGCGCCACGGCGTGAAGCCGGTGGCCATCGAGCGTTTCAACATCCGCGACGCGGACATGACCCCGCAGCTTGCCCGCGCCAGGGCCGCCGGCGCCGAAGGCATCCTCACCTACGGGCTGGGGCCGGAGCTGGCCCACGTGGCCAACGGCATGGTGCGCCTGGGCTGGAAGGTGCCGATGGTGGGCAGCTGGGCGCTGGCCATGTCCAACTTCATCGACAGCGCCGGGCCCAACGCCGAAGGCGCCCGCATGCCCCAGACCTTCATCCAGGAAAGCGATACACCCCACCGGCGCCGCTTCGTCGAAAAGTATCGGATCGCCTACGGCATCGACCGCCTGCCGGTGGCGCCGGCGGCGGCCCAGGGCTACGACTCGATGCTGCTGCTGGCCGCGGCGATCCGCCAGGCCCGCAGCACCGACGGCCCGCGACTGAAAGATGCGCTCGAATCGCTCAAGGAACGGGTGGAAGGCATCGTGATGGTATATGATCGACCTTTCTCCAAGACCGACCACGAAGCGATCGACACGACGCGTCCGTTGGTCATGGGGGAAGTTCGCAACAGACAAGTGGTCTTCGCTTACGACGAAGACCGAAAGCGGGACGCGCAGTCCAGATGATCCCGCCGCGGAACAATCATTTCCGCAAACGGCCGGGGGTTTTCTCCCTCCCTCCCTCGCCCCCGGCCGTCTTTTTTACCCGTCCCCGTCGAACGAAAACTCGCCGGCCGGAGCCTTCTGGCCCGGCCGGCGTTTGCATTTGGTTTTCCGCATTGCAGCAGAACCGAACGGGACGGCACCGCACACACCTGACCTGAAAAAAATCCCGCCGTACCCCCTGGGAATTGCGGTCGACCCTATTGCGCATGTCGGGATTTGATTTTATATTGCGAAAAATTCGGACCGCAATCCGGTCCTGCTCCGGTTTGTAGTGAAAGCACGTTGCCGTTACCCACGGCAACAACCCACAACCCGCAAGTCATGAGGAGACAAAACCATGGCCGCGAACACGCAAGAGATCCGGGCTGACATCGACGCCCAGGAAACCAAGGAATGGCTGGACGCCCTCGAAGGCGTCGTCGCGCAGGAAGGCACCGACCGTGCCCACTTCCTGATCGAAAAGCTGATCGAAGCCGGTCGTGAGGAAGGGATCGACATCCCCTACTCCGCCAACACCCAGTACATCAACACCATTCCGGCCGACCAGCAGCCCAAGTACCCGGGCGACCCGGACATGGAGATCAAGCTCCACTCCTACATCCGCTGGAACGCCATGGCCATGGTGGTGCGCGCCAACAAGCACACCAACGTGGGTGGCCACATTGCCTCCTTCGCCTCTGCCGCTGCGCTCTACGACGTGGGCTTCTCCCACTTCTGGAAGAGCATCGACCACGAAACCGGCGGCGACCTGATCTACTTCCAGGGCCACTCGGTGCCGGGCGTGTATTCCCGCGCCTACATGCTGGGCCGCCTGACCGACGAGCAGATGGACAGCTTCCGCCAGGAATCGGAAGGCCAGGGCATCTCCTCCTACCCGCACCCGTGGCTGATGCCGGATTTCTGGCAGTTCCCCACCGTGTCGATGGGCCTGGGCCCCCTGTGCGCGATCTACTCCGCGCGCTTCATGAAGTACCTCGCCAGCCGCGGCCTGATCGACGCCGCCAAGGCCGAGCAGCGCAAGGTGTGGGCCTTCCTGGGCGACGGCGAGACCGACGAGGTGGAATCCCTGGGCGCCATCGGCATGGCCGGCCGCGAAAAGCTGGACAACCTGATCTTCGTCATCAACTGCAACCTGCAGCGCCTGGACGGCCCGGTACGTGGCAACGGCAAGATCATCCAGGAACTCGAAGCCGAGTTCCGCGGCGCCGGCTGGAACGTCATCAAGCTGATCTGGGGCACCCACTGGGACGCCCTGTTCGCCCGCGACAAGAAGGGCATCCTCAAGAAGCGGATGATGGAGCTGTGCGACGGCGAGTATCAGACCTTCAAGGCCAAGAACGGCGCCTACGTGCGCGAGCACTTCTTCAACACCCCTGAGCTGCGCGCCCTGGTGGCCGACTGGACCGACGACGAGGTGTGGAACCTCAACCGCGGCGGCCACGACATCTTCAAGATCTTCGCCGCCTACAACGCCGCCGTCACCCACAAGGGCGCCCCCACCCTGATCCTCGCCAAGACCATCAAGGGCTTCGGCATGGGCCAGGCCGGCGAGGCGATGAACATCTCCCACCAGCAGAAGAAGCTGGACGTGGACGCCATCCGCCGCTTCCGCGACCGCTTCGGCATCCCGGTGCCCGACGACAAGCTGGCCGAGCTGCCCTACCTGCGCTTCCCCGAAGATTCGCCCGAGTACCAGTACATGAAGCAGCGCCGGATGGACCTGGGCGGCTTCCTGCCCCAGCGCCGCCGCACCGCCGCCGCGCTGGAAGTGCCGGCCCTCGACACCTTCGGCGCCCTGCTCAAGGCCTCCGGCGAAGGCCGCGAGCTGTCCACCACGATGGCCATCGTGCGGATCATGAACACCCTGCTCAAGGACAAGCAGATCGGCAAGCACATCGTGCCCATCGTGCCGGACGAATCCCGCACCTTCGGCATGGAAGGCATGTTCCGCCAGTACGGCATCTGGAACCAGCAAGGCCAGAAGTACGTGCCGGAAGACCACGACCAGCTCATGTTCTACAAGGAGAGCGAGACCGGCCAGGTGCTGCAGGAAGGCATCAACGAGGCCGGCGCCATGGCCGACTGGATCGCCGCCGGCACCGCCTACAGCGTGCACGGCGTGCAGATGATCCCGTTCTACATCTTCTATTCGATGTTCGGCCTGCAGCGCACCATGGACCTGTGCTGGGCGGCTGCCGACCAGCGCACCCGCGGCTTCCTGATCGGCGGCACCGCCGGCCGCACCACGCTGAACGGCGAAGGCCTGCAGCACGAGGACGGCCACAGCCAGCTGCTGGCCAACATGATCCCCAACTGCAGCAGCTACGACCCGA
>NZ_JAYRMI010000107.1:0-5319 GCF_041904905.1 Zoogloea sp.
GGGGGTTGGGGGGGGGGGGTTGGGGGGGGGGGGGGGGGCGGGCCGGGGGGGGGGGGGGGGGGGGGGGGGGGGGGGCACGGGCGGCTGCCGGGCGCCGTCGTTGCGCCGCTCGTCCGGGCGGGGGTTGAAGTTGCGGCCGGGGTCCTGGTGGAACTGGGGCGGTTGCTGGGGGGGCTGTTGGGGCAGGGGCGGCGGGGCGATCTGGGGCCGGTCGCCCCGGTTGAAATCCCGGTGGGGCTGGCCGTCGCCGTGCCAGTGCTCGTCGCGCCGGTCGTCGCGGGGCGGCATCCCCGGCTGCTGCCAGCGGGGCGGGTAGGGCGCCTGCCAGCCGTCGCGGGGGTGGGGCGGGGGCACGAAGCGCGGCGGGGGCGGGGGGCGCTGGCGCCAGCGGTATTCGTCGAACCACGGCTGGTGGCGGTAGTGGCGGCCCCAGTAGTCGCCGATGAAGAAGCTGACGAGGGGGATGCCCAGGGACGGCCCGTAGTCGGGCACCGGCAGGGCGTTGCCCATCCACCCGTAGGCCGCCAGGCTCGGCCCGTAGGCCCAGCCGCGCAGGCCGTCCTGCAGCGTCACGTCGCACCACAGGTAATCCGCCAGGCAGCCGACGACGCTCACCTCGACGCCGGGATAGACGGTGGCGACCACGGGGTAATCCGGCGCCGGGCCGGCGAAGAGCTGGGCGGGCTGGGTGACGACCGCGTTCTGGGCGGCGGCGGCCAGGGGCAGGAGGAGGGCGGCGCTGCCCGCCAGGGTGGCGAGGGGGCGGCGCAGGGCGGAGAGCGTGGGCATGGTGGTTCCCGTGGGCGATTGGGCCGCCGCGAGGGCGGCCGGCAGTGGCATCTTAGTGGGCCGGCGGGGCGCCGTCGCAGCCCTTCTGTAAGCGCAGGTTTCACGGCTGCCGAGGGCGTGTCGTCCCCCTGTCTGCCGGTCAAGTCGCCGGGGGCCGGGCCGTTGAAGCGGGCAAGTCACCACCTTCCGGGGAGCCCGCCATGAAAATCGCCGCCGCCGATCTGAGCCTTTCCGCCGCCCACCTCAGCACCCGCCGGGTGGAGGTGGCGGAGCGCCTGCGGGCCTGGGTGGGCGCCCGGCCGACGGACGATGCCGCGCGCCCGACGGCCCGGAGCGTGGTGGTTTCCAGCGCGGCCCGCCAGGCGCTGGATCTGGACAAGAGCGCGGCCACGGACGTCGCAGCAAAGATCGACGGCGAGGACGCCGACATCGACCCGCGGCTGGCGCTCATCAAGTCCATCGTCGAGATGATGACCGGGCGGCGCATCGAGGTGCTCTCCAGCGCCGACATGGCGTCCGGCCATATCGCCGACCCACCGGATGCTCCTCCCCCGCCCGACTTCGGCATCGAGTACGACCGCAGCGAGACCCGCGAGACCGTGGAGGCGACCCATTTCGAGGCGAGCGGCACGATCCGCACCGCCGACGGTAAGGACATCCACTTTAGCGTCGGGCTGGCGATGCGCCGCAGCGAGACGGAGACGAGCAGCCTGAGCCTGCGCGCCGGCAACGCGGCGGTGAGCAAGGACCCGCTGACGATCAATTTCGACGGCAACGCGGCCAGCCTCACCAGTCAGCGCTTCCGCTTCGACCTGATGGGCGACGGGCAGGCGGTGGACATGCCGCGCCTTGCCAGCGGCAGCGGCTTTCTGGTGCTGGACGCGGTGGGCTCGGGCAAGGTGGAATCCGGCCGCCAGCTGTTCGGCCCGGCGAGCGGCGACGGCTTTGCCGATCTGGCTAGGTACGACAGCGACGGCAACGGCTGGATCGACGAGGCCGACCCGGTGTTCGGCCGGCTGGGGGTGTGGACGCCTGATGCAAAAGGCGGTGGCGATGTGGCCAGCCTCGGGGAGCGCGGCGTCGGGGCGGTTTACCTCGGCAGCAGCGCGACCCCCTTCACCCTCAAGGACGGCAGCGCCGATCTGGGCGCGGTGCGCAGCTCGGGCGTCTGGGTGGGCGAGGACGGCACCGTGGGCACCGTCCAGCAGGTGGATGTGAACGTGTAGCGCAGGTGGCTCAGGCCCCGCGCGTGGTCTTGGCGATGAAGCCCGCGGGCACCGCCGCCGCCTTGCGCTGCTGGTAGTCGAAGAAGATGATGCCCGACTTGCCCCGCGCCACTTCGCGGCCGCTGGCCTTGTCGGTGGCGCGCCACACCAGGTCGCAGCCGTATTTGTTGAAGTCGTCCGGGGTCATCTCGAACACCAGCACCTCGCCGTGGAAGGCCTCCGACTTGTACTGCACCGCGGCGTCCGCCACCACGATGCCGACGCCGTCCACGTCCAGCTCGGTGTAGCCCAGCGACTTGAAGAAACGCACCCGCGCCTCGGACACCAGCGACAGCAGGGCGGCGTTGTCCAAGTGGTGGCCGTAGTTGATGAGGCCGATGTGGATCGGCACTTCGGTGGAAAACGCAAAGCGGTCGGGCAGTTCGATCTTGATGCGGGCCATGGAGCGATCTCGGCGGAAGTCGGAAAGCGCCGATTATGGCACCGCGGCCGGCGATTGCCGCCGGCGGTGGGGGCGGGCAGAATGACCCGCCTGTCCTGCCCGGAGCCCATCGTGGAACGCTTCACCATCTCGCTAGACGAAGACCTGGCCCGCGCCTTCGACGCGCTGATCGCCGCGCGGGGCTACTCCAACCGCTCGGAGGCGGTGCGCGACATCCTGCGCGCCCAGCTCGAACAGAACCGCCTGGCCCGGGAAGAGGCGCCCCACTGCATCGCCAACCTGTCGTACGTGTACAACCACCACGAGCGCGAGCTGGCCGAGCGCGTCACCCACGACCAGCACGAGCACCACGACCTCTGCGTGGCCACCCTGCACGCCCACCTGGATCACGATAACTGCATGGAAAGCGTGATCCTGCGCGGGCCCACCGCCCAGGTGCGGGCCTTTGCCGAAGGGCTGATCGCCAGGCCGGGGGTGCGTCACGGGGCGCTCAATCTTGTCACCGCCGACTTCCGTAACCAGCCCCACAGCCACGGCGACGGCGAGCATAGCCACGCTCACCCCCATCCCCACGGCCACTACCGGCCGCGCTCGTAAGCGATGGCCAAGCCCGAGCGCCCGTTGCCCGATTCCACCTCCCTGCTGGCCGCCGCGCCGGAGGGGGTGGGCGAGGGCGCCTGGATCGACGTGATCCAGAAGATGGACGAGGTGTATTCCGATCTCCTCCAGTACGAAGTCGCCCTCGAAGAGAAGAACGCCAAGCTGGAGGAGAGCCAGGGTTTCATCCTGTCGGTGCTCACCTCGATCTCGGACATCCTGGTGGTGTGCGACCGCAGCGGGCGGATCGAGGATGTGAACCGCTCGCTGGAAGTCTTCACCGGGCGCTCGGTGGAGGACCTGCGCGGCACCCTGTTCTTCGACCTGCTGGCCGACCCGGCGGCGGTGGCGGTGGCCCGGGGCCTGTTCGCCCTGCGCGGCGACGCCCCGGTGCACGACTGCGAGCTGGCCCTGCGGGCGGCCGATGGCAGCGCGGTGCCGGTGTCCCTCAACTGCACGCCGCGCTATTCGTCGGTGGGCAAGTCGCTGGGCGTGGTGGTCACCGGGCGGCCGGTGGGCGAGCTGCGCAAGGCGTATTCGGCCCTGCGCCAGGCTCACGACGACCTCAAGCGCACCCAGCAGCAGCTCCTCCACTCCGAGAAGATGGCCTCCCTGGGGCGGCTGGTGGCGGGCGTCGCCCACGAGCTGAACAACCCCATCAGCTTCATCCTCGGCAACACCCACGCCCTGCGCCGCTACGCCTCCCGGCTGGGGGAATACCTGGGCGCGGTCCACGCCGGTGGCGTGCCCGACGAGCTTCAGGCCCTGCGCGAGCGCCTGCGCATCGACCGCATCCTGGGCGACCTCGACCCCCTGATCGAGGGCACCATCGAAGGCGCCGAGCGCACCCGCGACATCGTCGACGGCCTCAAGCGCTTCTCGGCGCTCGATCGCGACGAGAGCAGCCTGTTCGAGCTGGGCGCCGTGGTGGAGCGCTCGGTGACCTGGGTGTGCAAGGCCGCGCCGGAGCGCTTCGAGGTGACGGTGGACATCCCCGACAGCCTGCCGGTGGTGGGCGCCTCCGGCCCCATGCAGCAGGTGGTGATGAACCTCGTCCAGAACGCCGCCGATGCCACCGCCGGCCAGCCGGAGGCCCGGCTGCGGATCGTCGGCCGCGTCGAGGGCGACTCGGCCGTGCTGCGCTTCCACGACAACGGGCCGGGGATCGAGCCGCGGCATCTGCCCCACATCTTCGACCCCTTCTTCACCACCAAGCCGGTGGGGCGGGGTACCGGGCTGGGGCTGTCCATCAGCTACGGCATCGTCGAGCGTCACGGGGGGCTGCTCCAGGCCGGCAATCACCCCGCTGGCGGTGGGGAGTTCGTGCTGAGGCTGCCGCTGGCTGGAAACGCGGCTGCCTGATCGGTGCGGTCGCCGGTAAGCGGCTGACCGGCCGGTGGCCGGCGCGGGGCGGGTTTGCACCGGCGCGGCGGATTGGCACGGATGTTGTATGCAGTAAAATCGTTTCCTCATACGCACCCCCGGATCGCCGCCATGACCGCCCTGCCTGCCGACGGCCTCTCCCTCGTCCTGCTGGTCTTCGTTTTCGGTGTGAAGCACGGCTTCGATGCCGACCACCTCGCCACCATCGACGGCCTCACGCGCTTCAACGCCCGCGCCAACCCGCGCTGGGCGCGCTTCTGCGGCACCCTGTTCTCCCTCGGCCACGGCGCGGTGGTGATCGCCATCGCCCTGGCGGTGAGCCTGCTCTCCCGCCACTGGACGACGCCGGAGTGGCTCGAAGTCTCCGGCGCGTGGATCTCCATCGGTTTTCTCACCCTGCTCGGCGTGCTCAATCTGCGTGCCGTGTTCGCCGCCGATGCGCACGAAATGGTGCGCCCGGTGGGGCTCCGCGGCCGCTGGCTGGGGCGCCTCGGCCGCGTCGCCCATCCGGCCGGCGTGGCCCTGGTGGGGGCGCTGTTCGCGCTGTCCTTCGACACGGTGAGTCAGGCCGCGCTGTTCGCGGTGGCCGGCGTGCAGGCCGGCGGGGCGCTCCACGCCCTGGGGCTCGGGGTGGCCTTCATGCTGGGCATGCTGCTGGCCGACGGTGCCAACGGCTGCTGGATCGCGAAACTGCTCGCCCGGGCCGACGGCACGGCGCGGATCGCCTCCCGGGTGATGGCGCTCACCGTGGGCGGCATGAGCCTGCTGGTGGCCGCCTGGGGCGCGGCGCGGATGGCCTTGCCGGGCGTCGAGGCGTGGGGCGAGGGCAAGGAGCTGGCCCTGGGGCTTGGCGTGATCGGGGTGATCTTCCTGAGCTTCCTG
>NZ_JAYRMI010000107.1:5329-9633 GCF_041904905.1 Zoogloea sp.
CACCCACCTGTCCCGCGCGCCGGCGCCGGCGCCGGCGCCGGAGGCGGTGGGCTGAGCCCGCCGTTTTTTGCGGCAGTCGTTAAGATGAAAAGAGTTTTCTGCTTAATTGCCCGGTCAGCCCCGGGGCTGCTGGCCGGGGCTGCGATGGCCGGCGGCGTGCCCACCCTGGAGACCGTCGAGGTGGAGGCCGGCAACACCGATCCGATCGGCCTCGCCGCCAGCGCCACCGAGGGCACGGTGAGCGCCCGGCAACTGGCCACGCGGCCCCTGCTGCGCCCGGCCGAGGTGCTGGAGACGGTGCCGGGCCTGATCGTTTCCCAGCACAGCGGCGACGGCAAGGCCAACCAGTACTACCTGCGTGGCTTCAACCTCGACCACGGCACCGACTTCGCCACCTGGCTGCTGGGCATGCCCCTCAACCTGCCCAGCCACGCCCACGGGCAGGGCTACACCGATCTCAACGGGCTGATCCCCGAGCTGGTCTCGTCGGTGCGCTACCGGAAGGGGCCGTACCACGCGGCCGACGGCGACTTCTCCGCCGCCGGGTCGGCGCGGATCGATTACCACCGCAGCCTGCCGGCGGATTTCGTGCAGCTCGAAGCGGGCCCCTATCGCTACAACCGGCTGGTGACGGCCGGGTCGAGGCCGCTCGCCAACGGCGGGCCAACCCTCCTGGGCGCGGTCGAGGCCGCCTACAACGACGGGCCGTGGGCCGAGCGGGAGAACCTGCGCAAGCTCAACGGCCTGCTGCGGCTGTCGTCCGGCAGTGTCGACAACGGCTGGGCGGCCACGCTGATGGCCTTCGAATCCCGCTGGTCGGCCACCGATCAGGTGCCCCGGCGGGCGGTGGAGCAGGGCCTGATCGGCCGCTTCGGCAGCCTCGACCCCACCAGCGGCGGGCGTACCCGCCGCGTCAGCCTGTCCGGCGAGTGGGCCGCGCGCGACGCCGACGGCCACAGCCAGGCGAACGCCTACCTCATCGACTACGGGCTCGACCTGTTCTCCAACTTCACCTACGCGCTGGACGACCCGGTGCGGGGCGACCAGTTCGAGCAGGTGGATCGCCGCCAGATCGTCGGTGCCGGCGGCAGCCGCACCTGGTTTGCCGACTGGGCCGGGCGGCCGGTGGAGCTGACCCTCGGCAGCCAGCTGCGCCACGACCACATCGGCCAGGTCGGGCTGTTCCTCACCGAGGCGCGCCAGCGCCATGGTCAGGTGCGCAGCGACAAGGTGGATCAGACCAGCGTCGGGGTGTATGGCGACGCCCAGATTCAGGTGCGCGACGGGCTGCGCACCGTCGTCGGGCTGCGGGCGGACCACCATCGCTTTCAGGTGACGGGCGACCGCAGCGCCATCGGCGCCGCCAACAGCGGGCAGGCCGACGCCTTCCTGCTCGCGCCCAAACTGGGTGTGATCGCCGGCCCGTGGGCGCAGACCGAGCTCTACGCCAACTACGGCCACGGTTTCCACAGCAACGACGCCCGCGGCACCACCATCCGCCTCAACCCCGACCCGCGCAGCGCCGGCTTCGGAACGCCGGTGGTGCGGGTGCCGCCGCTGGTGCGCGCCCGGGGCGGCGAGCTGGGCCTGCGCAGCGCGCCCGCTCCGGGCTGGCTCACCGCGCTCGCCCTGTGGCGGCTCGACATCGCCTCCGAGCTGCTGTTCGTGGGCGACGCCGGCATCACCGAGCCGAGCCGCCCGTCCCGTCGCCAGGGGCTGGAGTGGTCCCACCTGTGGACGCCGCTGCCCGGCGTCAGCGTGGACGCCGACCTGGCGCTGTCGAGCGCCCGCTTCCGGGACGCGGACGTCGCGGGCAGCCGCATCCCGGGCGCACCGGCCCGCGTGGCGTCGGTGGGGGTGGCGGTCGATCCGGGCGGGCGCTGGTTCGGCGGGCTGCGCCTGCGACATTTTGGCGCACGCCCCCTGGCCGAAGACAATTCCGTACGATCCGCCGCCTCGACCTTGACCAATCTTAAGGTAGGCTTCCGCCTGGACAGGAAAATCACCCTGTCGCTGGATGTGCTCAACCTGTTCGACCGCCGGGTGAGCGACATCGATTACTACTACGAGTCCCGATTGAAGTCCGAAAGCCTGCCCGTCGCCGACATCCACACCCACCCCTCGGAGCCCCGCACCCTGCGGCTGGGGCTGCGCGTGGCCCTGTGATCTCCGATCGCAGCCTGACCTTGGCGGTGGGCGCCTCCCTGTGCGTCCACGCGCTGGCGCTCGGGTTGGGCGGCGGGATGCGCACCCCGGCCATCGAAGCCCCCCGCCTGCTGGAGGCCCGGCTGGTGCAGGAAGCCCCCCCCGAGCGCGTGCCCGAACGGCCCCGCGTCGAACCGCCACCGCAGCAGCCCAAACCCCACAAGGCGACGCCGGCCGAACCTCACCCGGCGCCGCGCGCCGTTGCCCGCCCCGAGCCGGCGGTGCCCCAGCAGCGCCTGGTGGCCGAAGCCGCCAGCGACCATCCCGCGCCGGCAATTGCCACCGCGCCGGCCCCGGCGCCGGCATCCAGCCATGCCCCCGTCGCCGCGGTGCCCGCGGCCCAGGTCGCGGCCCAGGCTTCGTCGGCGGCAAGCTACACCCCGCCCAGCTTCGGCGCCCGCTACCTGGACAACCCCAAGCCCGCCTACCCCATGATCGCCCGCCGTCGCGGGCTGGAGGGCATCGTCCGCCTCGACGTGCGGGTGTCGCCCGAAGGCATCCCGGTTGCCGTCAAGGTGCGCGAGAGCGGCGGCCACGAATCCCTCGACGAAGCGGCCGTCACCGCCGTCTGGCACTGGCGCTTCGTGCCCGCCCGGCGAAGCGGCGAGCCCGTCGAGGCGTCGGTCGTGGTGCCGATCCGCTTCCGCCTCGGGGGCGACGACGCCGGCTGAGTCAGCGCGCGTCGCCCGCCAGTGCGTCCAGATCCGTCTCCGTCAGGCCGAGCGTCGCGGCCACGTCGTCGGCCCAATCCACCCAGTCCGGCGAGACCCCGTCCCGTACCCGTCGTCCGGCAGCCAGCAGCAAGACCAGCCGGCGCGCGTCGTCGCCCAGCCGTCGTGCCAGCCGCGGGTCGTGGTGGGCGCGGATCGCCTCGCAGACGTTCCCCGGCAGCTTCCAGTTGCGCGCCACCAGATACCCCGCCGCCGCGTGATGGGTGCCGCTGAGGGCGTCGAGGGCGCGCGCTCCCGCCTCCAGGGTCGGCCCGTCGCCATCCAGCAGCGCCCCGTGCCGGGGCGTCCGCCGCAGCACCACCGCGATTCCCGCGTCCTGCATCAGCGCCGCGAGGTAGGCGGTGTCGGCCAGCGGCCCCAGGCGGGCGGCCCGCGCCACCGCAAAACTGTATTCGGCAGCCCGCGCACAACCGGCCCACACCGCATCCACCACCCGTGGGTCCAGCCCTTCGCTCTGGGCCTTCAAGGCCACGCTGGCCGCAGTGGCGAGGCTGCGGGTGCGCCCGAGCATGGCGATCGCCTCCTGGGCCGAGCGGGGCGCGCTCCGCGGGCGGAACACCGGCGAACTGGCAACCCGCAGCAAGGCGCCGGTGATGGCCGGGTCCTGGGCGACTGCCTGGGCCATCTCCCGCGGCCCCGCATCCTCGTCGGCCGCCACGGCGCGAAGGCGCAGGAAACCCGGCCCCGGCGCGGGCAGCACCACGCCGCTGGCCAGCACCGCATCCACCAGCAAATCCTTGTCCAGAGACATCTGTTTTCCGACGGGTTGGAAGTCGACACCGATTAAAACACAGCGAAACACAGAAAAACGACGATTGTGTTTGACAAGCGGGAGGGTGGTGTCTAGAATGCGCAGCTTCTCGCTTGGAGGGGTTCCCGAGCGGTCAAAGGGATCAGACTGTAAATCTGACGGCACTGCCTTCGAAGGTTCGAATCCTTCCCCCTCCACCAACAGTTTAGCTGTGTGCTCCGTCCGTGAGTTGCGGTGACGCGAGCGGTGTTGTGAGTCGTGCGTTGTAAAGCGCGGGTGTAGCTCAATGGTAGAGCAGAAGCCTTCCAAGCTTATGACGAGGGTTCGATTCCCTTCACCCGCTCCAGGTTGCGTGTGTGAGGCCCATGTAGCTCAGTGGCAGAGCACTCCCTTGGTAAGGGAGAGGTCGGCAGTTCAATCCTGCCCATGGGCACCATCGATTCAATGGTGCGGCGTTCAAAGTAGTTTTCCAATTTCCTGATTTTTTTGCGGAGTTGATGATATGGCCAAGGAAAAATTCGAGCGGAAAAAGCCGCACGTAAACGTCGGCACGATTGGTCACGTTGACCACGGCAAGACCACGCTGACCGCTGCAATCACGACCGTTCTGTCGCGCA